>JADLAV010000074.1 GCA_020848075.1 Burkholderiales bacterium | reverse complement strand
GCGCAGCCGCTGGCGCGCTGGAGCGATGCGCCGAAACCACCCCGTCACGCTTCGCGTGACACCCCTCCTTGAAAAGGAGGGGACAGGACAGACACCGCCCCGTCACGCTTCGCGTGACACCCCTCCTCGGAGAGGAGGGGATGAAAGACCATCGCGTCACGCTTCGCGTGACACCCGCCCTGTCCATCGGGGTGCGCCGGACTGCCCGTGCTGTACAACTAGCGCCGGACTGCCCGTGCTGTACAACTAGCGCCGGGCTGCCCGTGCTGCACAACTAGCGCCGGACCGCCGGTTCTTTGTATAGTGTTGGGTTCCCCGTGCTGAGGGCCGCGAGGCCGCCGCACGGAGCTCGGAGCACGATGGACTCGACTGGATGGACGCAATCCGCATTCGCGGCGCACGCACGCATAACCTGAAGAACCTGAACCTCGACTTGCCGCGCAACCGGCTGGTGGTGATCACCGGCCTCTCCGGTTCCGGCAAGTCCTCGCTCGCCTTCGACACGCTGTACGCCGAAGGCCAGCGCCGCTACGTCGAATCGCTCTCCGCCTACGCGCGGCAGTTCCTCCAGCTAATGGAGAAGCCCGACGTCGACCTGATCGAGGGCCTCTCACCGGCGATCGCGATCGAGCAGAAGGCGACCAGCCACAACCCGCGCTCGACGGTGGGCACCGTCACCGAGATCCACGATTACCTGCGCCTGCTCTACGCGCGCGTGGGCACGCCGTACTGCCCCGAGCACGGTGTCGCACTCGAGGCACAGTCGGTGGCGCAGATGGTGGACCACGTGCTCGGGCTGCCGGAGGACACGCGCCTGATGGTGCTCGCGCCCGTGGTCGCCGGACGCAGGGGCGAGCAGACCGAGCTCTTCGACGAGCTGCGCGCCCAGGGCTTCGTGCGGCTGCGCGTGGACGGCACGGTGCACGACATCGATGCGCTGCCGAAGCTCGCGAAGAGCACCAAGCACTCGGTCGACATCGTGATCGACCGGCTCAAGGCGCGGCCGGACGCCAAGCAGCGTCTCGCCGAGTCGTTCGAGACCGCGCTCCGCCACGCGGACGGCCGCGCGGTCGCGGTCGAAACCGACTCGGGGCGCGAGCACCTGTTCTCCGCGAAATTCGCGTGCCCAGTGTGCAGCTACTCGCTGCCGGAGCTCGAGCCGCGCCTGTTCTCGTTCAACAACCCGATGGGCGCCTGCCCGAAGTGCGACGGCCTCGGCGCGATCCAGTTCTTCGATCCGCAACGGATCGTGGCGCACCCCGAGCTCTCGCTCGCCTCCGGCGCGATCCGCGGCTGGGACCGGCGCAACCAGTTCTATTTCCAGATGCTCACCAGCCTCGCCGCGCACCTCGGGTTCGACGTCGAGCGGCCGTTCCGGAAGCTGCCGGAGAGCGTGCAGTCGGTGGTGCTGTACGGGACGAAGGAGAAGATCCCGTTCTCCTACCTGAACGAGCGCGGCCGCACCATCGTGCGCGAGCACAGCTTCGAGGGCGTCGTCCCGAGCATGGAGCGGCGCTACCGCGAGACCGAATCGATCGTCGTGCGCGAGGAGCTCGCGAAGTTCCTCAACACCCGCCCGTGCCCGGAGTGCGGGGGCACGCGGCTGCGCACCGAGGCGCGTAACGTCAAGGTCGCCGATCGCCCGATCTACGCCCTGAGCGCGCTGCCGCTGCGCGAGGCGCTCGCTTTCTTAGGCGGGCTCGCCCTGAGCGGGCACAAGGCGGCGATCGCCGAGCGCATCGTCCATGAGATCGTCGCGCGGCTCGGATTCCTGGTGAACGTCGGCCTCGAGTACCTCGCGCTCGACCGCGCGGCCGAGACGCTCTCCGGCGGCGAGGCGCAGCGCATCCGGCTCGCCTCCCAGATCGGCTCCGGGCTCACCGGCGTGATGTACGTGCTCGACGAGCCGTCGATCGGCCTGCATCAGCGCGACAACGGGCGTCTCCTCGACACGCTGAAGCGCCTGCGCGACCTCGGCAACTCGGTGCTGGTGGTGGAGCACGACGAGGAGGCGATCCTCGCCGCCGACCACGTGATCGACATGGGGCCGGGCGCCGGCGAGCACGGCGGCCGCGTCGTCGCCGAGGGCCCGCCTGCAGCGATCAAGGCATCGGACGCGTCGCTCACCGGCCAGTATCTGGTCGGGCGGCGCGCGATCGCGGTTCCTCCCGCCCGCAGGAAGCCCGATGCAGACCGGATGCTGCTCGTGCACGGCGCGCGCGGCAACAACCTGAAGGGGATCGACCTCGCGCTCCCGGTCGGGCTCTTCGTCTGCGTGACCGGGGTATCGGGCTCGGGCAAGTCGACGCTCGTCAACGACACGCTGTACCAGGCGATGGCGCGCCACCTCTACGGCGCATCCGCCGAGCCGGCCCCGCACGAGGCGCTGGAAGGGGTCCATCACTTCGACAAGGTGATCAGCGTCGACCAGAGCCCGATCGGCCGCACGCCGCGGTCGAACCCGGCGACCTACACGGGCCTCTTCACGCCGATCCGCGAGCTCTTCGCCGGCGTGCCGATGGCGCGCGAGCGCGGCTACGGCCCCGGTCGCTTCTCGTTCAACGTCAAGGGCGGGCGATGCGAGGCGTGCCAGGGCGACGGGCTGATCAAGGTCGAGATGCACTTCCTGCCCGACATCTACGTCCCCTGCGACGTCTGCCACGGCATGCGCTACAACCGCGAGACGCTCGAGGTGCGCTACAAAGGCAAGAACATCCACGAAGTGCTGACGATGACCGTCGAGCAGGCGCTCGCTTTCTTCGGCGCCGTGCCCACCGTGCAGAAAAAGCTCGAGACGCTCGCCGACGTGGGCCTCGGTTACGTCCAGCTCGGCCAGTCGGCCACGACGCTCTCCGGCGGGGAGGCGCAGCGGGTGAAGCTCGCCCTCGAGCTCTCCAAGCGCGACACCGGGCGCACGCTCTACATCCTGGACGAGCCGACGACCGGGCTGCACTTCCACGACGTCGAGCTCCTGCTCGGCGTGCTGCAGCGGCTGCGCGACCATGGCAACACCGTCGTGGTGATCGAGCACAACCTGGACGTCGTGAAGACCGCCGACTGGGTGATCGATCTCGGCCCGGAAGGCGGGGACGGCGGCGGGCGGATCGTGGCGCAGGGGACGCCCGAGGCGGTTGCCGCCGCCGATGCCGGGCACACCGGGCGCTACCTGCGGGAGATGCTCGCGAGGCGCATCAGGCGCGCCGCTTGAAGCGGGTTTGATGCATCTCAAGAACAGGATCCCCGCGGTGCCTAATCTGAGGTGGACGACCACCAGCGAGCAGCCCCCATGAGACAAGCCATCCCGGAAACGCCCCCCGACTACGACCGCACCCGGATCATCGAGCGCCCCGACGGCTTCTACTGGCAGTCCAGGGACGACGATCTGGAGTACGGGCCGTTCGCCACGCTCCTCGAGGCGGTTCAGGACATGCAGGCGGAGGCCGAGGGCGGGATCGAGCCCGGCGAGACGGTGGCAGAGGCCGAGAGCGAGATCGGCATCGCCGACTGGGTCGATGCCGAGACCGGCCTGCCGGCCGAGGAGACCGTGCCGCGAACCGAAGAGCATTGAGGCGCCCGGCGCTCGTGCCTTCGACCCGGACGTTCACGTAAGGCGGCGCATGGTCGCGCCGAAGGAGACCTGGTCCGGCCACCTCGGGTTCATCCTCGCCACCATCGGCTCGGCCGTCGGGCTCGGCAGCATCTGGAAGTTCCCCTACGAGGTGGGCTCGAACGGCGGCAGCGCGTTCGTGTTGTTCTATCTCGCGGGCCTCGCCCTGGTCGTGGTGCCGCTCATGTTCGCGGAGTTCGCCATCGGGCGGCGCGGCGGCGGCGACGCAGCGACGAGCATCGCGGCCGTCACCGCGGGACACGGGGCGCCCGTCCGCTGGGCATGGCTCGGCGTCCTGGGCATTGCGGCGGGCCTCCTGATCCTCAGCTTCTACTCCGTGATCGGCGGCTGGACCATTGCCTACGCCGTCGAGACGGCGCTCGACGGGCTCGCCGGAACCGAGCCGCGCGCGGTGCAGGCGCGCTTCGATGCGCTGCTCGCCTCGCCGCTGCGGCTGACTGGCTATCACGCGCTCTTCGTCGGCATCGCAGCCGCCATCGTCGCGCGCGGCGTGAGCGGCGGCATCGAGGCCGCCTGCAAGGCGCTGATGCCGGCGCTGGTTGTCCTGCTCGTCGGCCTCGCCGCGTACGCGGTGGCGGGCGGCGGCCTGACCGCGACGCTGTCGTTCCTGTTCCACCTCGACCTGGAGAGCGTGACGGCGCGCACCGCACTCGAGGCGCTCGG
The DNA here is from genome assembly GCA_020848075.1 of Burkholderiales bacterium. Classification (GTDB taxonomy): domain Bacteria; phylum Pseudomonadota; class Gammaproteobacteria; order Burkholderiales; family SG8-39; genus JAABRB01. Next base: position 43,758 of record JADLAV010000074.1, on the reverse strand, counting down.
GCTCGGCTTCTTCTCGATCGGCGTCGGAATGGGGTTGATGATCACGTACGCCGCCTACGCCGGCGCGGAGATCGACCTGCGGCGCGCGGCGATCGCGGCCGTAGTCGCCGATACGGCGATCTCGTTCCTCGCCGGATTCGCCGTCTTCCCGCTCGTGTTCGCGAACGCGCTCGACCCCGCGAGCGGGCCGGGTCTCGTGTTCGTCACGCTGCCGCTCGCCTTCGCCCGCATGCCGTTCGGCGTGCTCGCCGCCATCGCATTCTTCATCCTGCTGTTCTTCGCCGCGCTCGCCTCGGCGATCTCCATGCTCGAAGTCGCCGCCGCGCTCCTCACGCATCGCTTCGGCTGGTCGCGACCGCGGGCAAGCGCGGTGCCCGCGGCGGCCGCCTTCGCCGGGGGGTTCGCGACGGTACTCTCGTTCAACCTCTGGGCGGACTGGCATCCGCTCGGGTTCGTGCCCGCGCTCGCGCAGGCGACGGTGTTCGACCTCGTCGATCAGCTCACTTCGAACGTCCTGCTGCCCGCGGGCGGGCTCGGCATCGCGGTGCTTGCAGGGTGGGTGCTGCCTGGAAGCCTCCTTGCCGACGAGCTTCGCCTGCGGCCGGCGCGCGCGGCCCTGCTGCGGTGGATCCTGCGGTGGGTCGTGCCGGCGGGCATCCTCGCCGCGGCGCTCGCACCGGTGCTCCTCTGACTCGCGCGCCGGCGCGGGCTGTTTTGGACACCCGCGCGGGTTGTCCGTAGAATCGTGCGGCTGCCGCGGACGGCGCCGTCACGCCCGCGAGCAGCCCGCCGCCGCCCGCCGGCCGCGTCCAGGAGGAGGAGGAATGACCATCATGAAAACGCCCGTTCTCGCGCTCGCGGTGGCCGCGCTCGCCGCCGCGCTCGCCGCGCCGGCGCACGCGCAGGCGCTCACCGGCACGCTGAAGAAGGTCAAGGAGAGCGGCACCATCACCTTCGGCCACCGCGACTCGTCCATCCCCTTCTCGTACTACGACGACAAGCAGCAGGTGGTCGGGTATGCGATGGATCTCTGCATGCGCATCGTCGACGCGGTCAAGGCCGAGCTCAAGATGCCGGGCATCCAGGTGAAGCTGAACCCGGTGACCTCCGCCACCCGCATCCCGCTGATGGCGAACGGCACGACCGACCTCGAGTGCGGCTCGACCACCAACAACCTCGAGCGCCAGAAGCAGGTGGCCTTCACGATCACGCACTTCGTGACGGCGACCCGGTACGTCGCCAAGAAGTCGTCGGGCATCAAGACGCTCGCGGACCTCAAGGGCAAGACGGTCGTGTCGACCTCCGGCACCACGAACATCAAGTGGCTGACCGAGGCCAACGCGGAGCGGCACCTCGGTATGAACATCATCCCGGCCAAGGATCACGCGGAGGCTTTCCTGATGGTCGACACAGGCCGCGCAGTCGCGTTCTTCATGGACGACATCCTCCTGTACGGCCTGGTCGCGAACGCGAAGAATCCCGGCGACTGGATCATCGGCGCCGAGGCGTACACCGTGGAGCCCTACGGCATCATGCTGCGCAGGGACGACCTCGCTTTCAAGCGCGTGGTGGACGCCGCGATGACGCGGATCTACAAGAGCGGCGAGATCAACGCGATCTACGACAAGTGGTTCCTGAAGCCGATCCCGCCGAAGGCGGTGACCCTGAACGTGCCGATGAGCGCCCAGTTCAAGAGGGTGATCGACAACCCGACGGATTCCGGCGACCCGGCGAAGTACATGTGACGGACGGGGCGGCGGTGCCCGCGCGGCCGCGGCCTGCGATCCCCGAGCGCTCCGCGCGCCGGCCTGCGCGCACGCCCGCCTTCGGGGACGGAGGTGCCGATGAGCTACACGTGGAACTGGGGGATCTTCTGGCAGGGGGCGGCCGACGCGAGCGGCACGTGGCTCCACTACCTGCTGGGCGGCCTCGCCTGGACGCTCGCCACCACCCTCGTGGCGTGGGTGCTCGCGCTCGCGTCCGGCTCGGTGGTGGGCGTGGCGCGCACGCTGCCCGCCGGCTGGGCGACGCGCTTCGGCAACGCCTACGTCGAGCTCTTCCGCAACGTTCCGCTGCTCGTGCAGATGTTCCTGTGGTTCTTCGTGCTGCCCGAGCTCGTGCCGCAGGCGCTCGGCGACGCGATCAAGCAGATGCCGCCGCCGTGGGCGGCCTACGTCCCGGCGACGCTGTGCCTCGGCTTCTACACCTCGGCGCGCATCGCCGAGCAGGTGCGGGCGGGCATCGCGTCGCTGCCGCGCGGCCAGCGAATGGCCGGCACGGCGATGGGGCTCACGCTGGCCCAGACCTACCGCCACGTGCTGCTGCCACAGGCGTATCGCATCATCCTGCCGCCGCTCACGTCCGAGTTCCTCAACATCATCAAGAATTCCGCGGTGGCGCTCACGATCGGGTTGCTCGAGCTTACCGCGCGCGCACGAGCGATGCAGGAATTCACCTTCCAGGTGTTCGAGGCGTTCACCGCAGCGACCGTTCTCTACATCCTGGTGAATGCCGTGGTCGTCGCGGGCATGCGGCAGATCGAGCGGCGCGTCGCGGTTCCAGGCCTGATCGGCGGCAGCGGACCCCGGACGGGCCACTGAGATGGCTGCGCCGCTCGCGCCCCCGAAGCGCGCACGCGACGTTCCCCTCGCCCGCGCGATGCGTGCGAGTGGGGCGAGGGGCGAGGGATAGAGAGGCGCACGTGTTCGCCGGCTTCGACTGGGACGTCATCTGGCGCTCGCTCCCCTACCTCTTCCGGGAGGGGATGACGTTCACGCTGACGCTCACCGCGCTCGCCATGACGCTCGGGGTCGTATTCGGGACCGCGCTCGCCATGATGCGGCTCTCGGCCTTCAAGGTGCTCGCAGCGGTGGCGGGCGCGTACGTGAACCTGATGCGCTCGGTGCCGCTCGTGCTGGTGATCTTCTGGTTCTATTTCCTGGTGCCGTGGATCGGCGGCTGGCTGATCGGCGCGCGGCAGCCGATCCAGGTCGGCGCGTTCATGTCGTCGGTGGTGACCTTCACGCTCTTCGAGGCGGCCTACTACTGCGAGATCATGCGTGCCGGCATCCAGTCGATCCCGCGCGGCCAGGTCTGGGCCGGGTACGCGCTCGGGCTCAACTACCGGCAGACGATGGCCGCGATCGTGCTGCCGCAGGCGTTCCGCAACATGCTCCCGGTGCTCCTCACGCAGACGATCATCCTCTTCCAGGACACCTCGCTCGTCTACGTGCTGTCGATCACCGACTTTCTCGGCGCGGCGAGCAAGGTGGCGCAGCGCGACGGGCGGCTGGTCGAGATGTACCTCTTCGTCGCGGTCGTCTACTTCATCATCAGCTACCTGCTTTCCCACCAGGTGAGGCGGCTGCAGACGCGGCTCGCCGTGCCCGGGCCAGCATGACCGGAGCGCCGCAATGGCAATGATCGAGATGAACCAGGTGAGCAAGTGGTACGGCGCCTTCCAGGTCCTCAAGGACTGCACGACCGGCGTCGACAAGGGCGAGGTGGTGGTGGTCTGCGGCCCCTCCGGCTCGGGGAAGTCGACGCTCATCAAGTGCGTGAACGCGCTGGAGCCGTTCCAGCAGGGCAGCATCACCGTGGACGGGGTATCGGTCGGCGACCCGCGGACCGACCTGCCCAGGCTGCGCGCGCGGGTCGGGATGGTGTTCCAGCACTTCGAGCTCTTTCCGCACATGAGCGTCGTCGACAACCTCACCCTTGCGCAGGTGAAGGTGCTCGACCGCTCGCGCGAGGAGGCCGTTCAGCGCGCGCTCCGCTATCTCGAGCGCGTCGGCCTGAAGGAGCACGCGCCCAGGTACCCCGGGCAGCTCTCCGGCGGCCAGCAGCAGCGCGTCGCGATCGCGCGTGCGCTCGCGATGGATCCGATCGCGATGCTCTTCGACGAGCCGACCTCGGCGCTCGATCCCGAGATGATCAACGAGGTGCTCGACGTGATGGTCGAGCTCGCCACCGAAGGCATGACCATGATGGTCGTCACCCACGAGATGGGCTTCGCGCGCGAGGTCGCGAACCGGGTGATCTTCATGGACCGGGGCGAGATCGTCGAGGATGCGCCGAAGGACGACTTCTTCGGCAAGCCGCGCAGCGAGCGCGCCGCCCAGTTCCTCTCGAAGATCCTGCGTCACTGAGCCGCGATGGCGCGCGGGTCGCCCGCGGGGCGTCCGGCTGTTATCGACGCGATCCGAGCGCCTGCGCCCGGATCGCATCCAGCGTGGTATTCGGCGTGATGATCTGCGGGTCGTAGACGAGCTCGATCAGGGCCGGCCTGCCGCAGGCGAGCGCGCGCTCGAGCGCCGGCGCGAACTCCGCGGTCCGGCGCACCGTCTCGCCGTGCGCGCCATAGGCGCGCGCGAGCGCGGCGAAGTCCGGATTGACGAGCGAGGTCCCCCACACATGGCCGGGGTACTCGCGCTCCTGGTGCATGCGGATCGTGCCGTACAGGCCGTTGTTGAAGACGAGGAACACGACCGGCAGTGCGTATTGCACGGCAGTCGCGAGCTCCTGGCCGTTCATCAGGAAGTCGCCGTCGCCGTTGAAGGAAACCACCGTGCGGTGCGGATGCGCGATCTTGGCGGCGATGCCCGCCGGCACGCCGTAACCCATCGCGCCGGAGGAGGTCGCGACCTGCGTGCGGAACGATCGGTAGGGATAGAAACGCCCTGCCCAGGCGCTGAAGTTGCCCGCGCCGCTCGCGATGAGCGTGTCCTCCGGCACCGTCTCGCGTACGACCTGCATGACTTCCCAGAGATCGAGCTCGCCGGGCAGCGCGCGCTTCGCGTTGTAGTCGAGGAATTCCTGCCGCGCCTGCTGAGCCGCGGCCTGCCACGCGCTGCCGTCGACCGGCGCAGCCGCGGCCGCGGCCGCGGCGAACGCCTTCATCGACGCGTTGATCGGCAGATCCGCCTGGTACACGCGGCCGAGCTCCTCGGCGCCGGCGTGCACGTGCACGAGCGTCTGCCGCGATCGCGGCGGCTCGACCAGCGTGTATCCGACGGTCGTCATCTCGCCCAGACGGGGGCCGATCACGAGAAGCAGGTCGGCGTCCCTGATCCGCTGCGCGAGCTTCGGATTGATGCCGAGGCCGACGTCGCCGATGTACTGCGGATGCCGGTTGTCGAAGAGATCCTGGTAGCGCCACGCGCAGGCGACCGGCAGCCAGTTCGCCTCGGCGAAGCGCCTCGCGTCGTCGCACGCCACCGCGTCCCAGACCGTGCCGCCGAGGATCACGATCGGGCGCGCGGCGGCCGCGAGGAGCTCGCGCAGGCGCTCGATGTCCGCCGGCCCCGGGTGGGCCTGGACCACCCGGTACGGTCCGGCGTCGGCAACCTGCGCGGTGGACGTGAGCATGTCCTCGGGCAATGCGAGCACGACCGGACCCGGCCGGCCGGACATCGCGGTGTGAAAGGCGCGGCTCACGTACTCGGGAATCCGGTCGGCGCGGTCGATCTGCGCCACCCACTTCGTCATCTGGCCGAACATGCGCCGGAAGTCGATTTCCTGGAACGCCTCGCGCTCGGCGAACTCCGAGCCCACCTGGCCGACGAAGAGGATCATCGGCGTCGAGTCCTGGTGCGCGGCGTGCACGCCGATCGAGGCGTTCGCCGCACCGGGGCCGCGCGTGACGAAGCAGATGCCGGGCCTTCCGGTGACCTTGCCGTGCGCCTCCGCCATGTACGCCGCGCCGCCGTCCTGCCGGCACACGACTAGGCGGATCGCCTCGCGTGCCGCATACAGCGCATCGAGCGCCGCGAGATAGCTCTCGCCCGGGACGCAGAAGACCGTGTCGACGCCGTGGATCCTGAGCGCGTCGACGAGGATCTCGCCTCCCGTTCGCAACTTGAGCGCGGCGTTCATCACCTTCTGGTCCATTCGCACGGGCGCGCCGGTTCGCTCCGGCCTGGAGATTCCCGGCGCGGGGATTATGAGATAGATTCGAGAATCCCGGTTCGGAGCAGGCGCCCGCGGCCCCCCCATGCGAGACGACATCGAGACCCTGCGGCGCATCCTGCGCGAGAACAAGGTGATCGCGATGGTGGGCCTGTCGGCCGACTGGTACCGGCCGAGCTACTTCGCCGCGAAGTACCTGCTCGAGCACGGGTACACCGTCATCCCGGTGAATCCGAAGCACGCGGAGATCCTCGGGCAGCGCTGCTACAAATCGCTGCGCGACATCCCCGTGAAGGTGGACGTGGTGGACGTGTTCCGCAAGACCGAAGACGTGATGCCGATCGCCCAAGACGCGATCGCCATCGGCGCACGGGTGCTCTGGCAGCAGATCGGCGTGAAGAACGCGGCAGCCGCACGCAAGGCCGAGGCGGCGGGGCTCGCGACCGTGATGGACCGCTGCATGAAGATCGAGCACGGCCGGCTCTTCGGCGGGTTGAGCTGGGCCGGCGTGAACACCGGAGTCATCTCGGCGAAGCGGCCGAGGTGGCTCGCCTATTGAGCCGGGCGATGGCAGACCGTCGATTCGGCTTCGGCACGCTGTGCCTGCACGCCGGGCAGATCCCGGACCCGGCGACCGGCGCGCGCGCGGTGCCGCTCTACCAGACGACCTCCTACGTCTTCGATTCGGCCGACCACGCAGCGAGCCTGTTCAACCTGCAGACGTTCGGTAACGTCTACACGCGGCTCTCGAACCCCACCACCGCGGTCTTCGAGGAACGCGTGGCCGCGTTGGAGAACGGGCGCGCGGCCGTCGCCACCGCGACCGGGCAGGCCGCAGAGATGGCCGCGATTCTCACCCTCCTCAAGGCCGGCGATCACATCGTCTCGGCGAGCACGCTCTACGGCGGCACCTACACGCTCTTCGAGGTCAACTTGCGCAAGCTCGGGATCGAGACGACCTTCGTGAATCCGGACGATCCGGAGAACTTCCGCCGCGCGCTGCGCCCGAGCACCCGGGTGCTGTACGGCGAGACGCTCGGCAACCCGCGCATCAACGTGCTCGACATCGAGGCGGTGGCGGCGATCGCGCACGATGCCGGGGTTCCGCTCATCGTCGACAACACCGTGCCGTCGCCGTATCTCTGCCAGCCGATCGCGCACGGTGCCGACATCATCGTGCATTCAGCCACCAAGTACATCGGCGGCCACGGGACGACCATGGGCGGCGTGATCGTCGAGTCGGGGAGATTCCCGTGGGGCAACGGGAAGTTCCCGGAGATGGTCGAGCCCTCGCGCGGCTATCACGGCGTGATCTTCCACGAGACGTTCGGGGACTTCGGCTACACGATGAAGGCGCGCATGGAGACGCTGCGCGTGTACGGGCCCGCGATCTCGCCGTTCAACGCCTGGCTCCTGCTGCAGGGCCTCGAGACCCTGCACCTGCGGATGGAGCGGCACTCGGAGAACGCGCTGGCGGTCGCCCGGTTCCTGCAGGACCATCCGCTCGTCTCGTGGGTGAACTATCCGGGCCTTCCCGGCAACCGGTACCATGCCCTCGCGCAGAAGTACCTGCCGCGGGGCGCGAGCGGGCTCCTCGCCTTCGGGGTGAAGGGCGGCGCGAAGGCTGGCGAACGCTTCATCGAGGCCGCGCAGTTCATGAGCCACCTCGCCAACATCGGCGACGCCAAGACGCTGGTGATCCACCCCGCCTCGACGACGCACCGCCAGCTCTCTGAGGAGGAGCAGATCACGGCGGGCGTCCTGCCCGACATGATCCGCATCTCGGTCGGCATCGAGACGCTGGACGATATCCTGTGGGACATCGACCAGGCGCTGCACGCAGCGGCAAGAGCATGAGCGAATCGATCTACACCTCGGCGTACCCGAGCTTCCACCGGCCGACCTTCGCGCGCAACGTGGTCTCCACCTCGCAGCCGCTTGCCGCGCAGGCCGGCATTCGCGCGCTGCTCGCGGGCGGCAATGCGATCGATGCCGCGCTCGCCACCGCGATCGCGCTCACCGTGCTCGAGCCGGTCTCGAACGGCATCGGCGCCGACGCCTTCGCCCTCGTCTGGGACGGCAAGGCGCTCCACGCGCTGAACGCGTCCGGCCGCGCTCCGGCCGCCTGGGCGCCCGAACGCTTCGGCGAAAAGATGCCGGTGCGTGGCTGGGACACCGTGACCGTTCCGGGCGCGGTCTCGGCCTGGGTGGCGCTGTCGGAGCGCTTCGGCGCGCTGCCGTTCCCCGCGCTCTTCGAGGCGGCGATCGCGTATGCGCGCGACGGCTTCCCGGTGTCGGAGTTCGTCTCCCGGCTTTGGCACCTGCAGTGCCCCGAGCTCGCGGACCAGCCGGGCTTTGCGCAGGCGTTCATGCCCGGCGGTCGCGCGCCGCGCGCGGGCGAAGGGTTCCGGTTGCCGGAGGCGGCGCGCTCGCTCGAGCTGATCGCGGCGACGCGCGGCGAGGCGTTCTACCGCGGCGAACTCGCCGAGCGCATGGCGGCGCACTCGGCGGCGTGCGGCGGCGCGATGAAGCGCACCGACCTGGCCGCTCACACCGCCGATTGGGTCGCTCCGCTCGCCATGCCCTATCGCGGCTACGCGCTGCACGAGATTCCGCCGAACGGGCAAGGCATCGTCGCGCTCGCGGCGCTCGGCATTCTCGCGAGCTTCGACGTGGCGTCGCACCCCGTGGACTCGGCCGACAGCGTCCACCTGCAGATCGAGGCTCTCAAGCTCGCCTTCGCCGATGCCTATCGTTACGTGGCCGACGCGCCGGCGATGGAATTCGCGCCCGAGCGCCTGCTCGACCCGGCCTACCTGCGAAAGCGCGCTGCCCTGGTCGACACGCGGCGGGCCCAGAGCTTCGGCCACGGCGCGCCGCCGCGCGGGGGCACGGTGTACCTCGCCACCGCGGACGCGGCAGGCCGCATGGTGTCGATGATCCAGTCGAACTACATGGGCTTCGGCTCCGGCGTCGTGGTCCCCGGCACCGGCATCAGCCTGCAGAATCGCGGCGCGGGGTTCGTGCTCGATCGCGCCCATCCGAACTGCGTGGCGCCGGGGAAGCGGCCCTTCCACACGATCATTCCCGCTTTCATCACCCGGGATGGGGCGCCGGTGATGGCGCTCGGCTTGATGGGCGGCACGATGCAGGCGCAGGGCCACACCCAGCTGATGGTGCGCATGGCCGACTACGGCCAGTCGCCGCAGACCGCGATCGACGGGCCGCGCTTTCGCATCATGCAGGGCATGGACGTGGGCTTTGAGCGCGGATTCCCGGAGAGGACGCTCGCCGAGCTCGCGCGCCGCGGGCACGGGGTCGTCGACCTCGGCAACGGCTACACGGACTTCGGCTGCGCGCAGATCGTCCGCCGCATGGCAGACGGCCACATGGGATGCTGCGACATGCGCCGGGACAGCATCTCCGTCGGCTGCTGACCGTGCAACACCAGGGATTCATGCGAGGACGCCCGTGAGTGTCATCGATGGGTTGAAGCGACTTTTCGGCGGCGGATCCGCGCCCGCGCCGGACCGCCCGCCGGCCGAGACGCCTGCCGGCGCACCCGCCCCGGACGGGCCGATGCCCAGCGACGACGACGTGCGCGACGCGCTCATGGCGGTGATGGATCCCGAGGCCGGCATGAACGTCGTCGACCTCGGGCTCGTGTACGGCATGGAGATCAAGGACGACGGCATCTACGTCACGATGACGATGACTTCGCCCGCCTGCCCCGCGACCGGCTCGATCGTGGACGAGGCGCGCGCCGTGATCCGGCGCATCGCGCCGCGCAACGCGCGGGTCATGGTGGAGGTGGTGTGGGATCCGCCGTGGACGCCCGAGCGGATGTCCGAGATGGCGCGGCTCAGCTTCGGGTGGCGATCGGGCCTGGGGAAGTGAACCGGCGGAACATGCAACCTCGCGCCTGCGCCGCCGCGTGATGCCGCGCGATCTTCCGGCCCTCGCCCGGGTCCCGCTCCTCGTGCTCGGCTTTCTCTCGCTCGCCGCGGGCGTGGACGCGGGGCTCTTGCGGCTCGGCTGGGACGTTCCGCTCCCCGCATCCATCGATCCCGGGATGCATGCCGCGCTGATGATCGCGGGCTTCTTCGGGACGGTGATCAGTCTCGAGCGCGCGGTAGCGCTCGCCTGCCTCTGGGCGTACGGCGCACCGCTTGCCGCGGGGATCGCGGGCGTCGCCGCGGCTGCCGGTGCGCCGCTCCCCGTTGTCGCACTGCTGTTCGTCCTCGCGAGCGCGGTGTTCGCCACCGCCTCGCTCGTCGTGCTGGTGCGCCAGCCGGCGCTGCACATGGTCTGTCTCGCGCTCGGCGCCGCGAGCTGGCTCGCAGGAAACCTGCTCTGGCTCGCCGGGCTTCCGCTCATCGCGGTGATCCCGTGGTGGATCGCCTTTCTCGTCCTCACCATCGCGGGCGAGCGCCTGGAGCTCTCGCGCTTCCTCCCGCCGGCGCCGCTCGCGCGCAGGCTCTTCATCGCCATCGCCGCTGCCGCCATCGCCGGCGCAGGCGCCGCGGTCGGGGCGCCCCGCGCCGGCACGATGCTGCTCGGCGCCGCGCTCCTCGCCCTCGCGGCGTGGCTCCTCAAGCAGGACATCGCGCGCCGGACCGTGCGCCAGCAGGGCCTCACGCGCTTCATCGCGGTGTGCCTGCTCTCGGGCTACTTCTGGCTCGGGCTGGCGGGCGCGATCGTTCTCGCGGCCGGCGGACTCGTACCGGGAACCGGTGCGTACGACGCCGCGGTGCACGCGGTCATGCTCGGCTTCGTCTTCTCGATGGTATTCGGCCACGCGCCGGTGATCTTTCCGGCAGTGCTGAAGGTGGCGGTGCCCTATTCGCCCACTTTCTACGGCGCGCTCATCCTCCTGCACGCCTCGCTCGTCGTGCGCGTCGCGGGCGACTTCGCGGCGAGCTATGCATGGCGTGCGACCGGGGGCCTGTTGAATGCGCTTGCGCTCGTCGCATTCATCCTCGGAACGGTTGCTGCCGTAATCCGCGGCGCAGCGCGAAGCAGGTAGCGAGGAGCGAGGCGGAGGGTCCAACCACCCCGCCGCCTTCGGCGGCACCCCTCCTTGAAAAGGAGGGGATCTTTTCTCCCCGCCTCTCCGAGGACGGGTGGCCGCGCGAGCGGCCGGGGTGGTGCGGGGTGGCACGCGAAGCGTGACGGGGTGGTGCGGGGTCTCACGCGAAGCGTCACGGGGCGGTGCTTCAGCGCGCCAACGCGTCGAGCGCCACGTCGCGCTCGGCCTTCGGCAGCCGAGCAAGCCGCTTGACCGCCGCGTAGAAGCGCGGGAGATCGTTGCCTTCGCGCGCGAGCAGCCGCTCGAACGCCGGCACCCGCTCGGTATAGACGGCGATCGCGGCGAAGTGCGCATTGCCGAGCTTCTGCGCGAAGAACCCGTCGAAGCCGGTGTACCCGCCCCATTGCGCCTTCAGCGCGCCGTACGCGATCTCCATCTCGGCCAGCAGCCGTGCCTTGTCCGCCCGCTTCGCCGCCTCCGCGATCGGTTCGTGGTAGAGCGCGTCCAGCCGCGCGCGGAAGCGCAGCACCAGGGCAACGAACGCCTCTCTGCGCTCGCGTAGCGCTTCGTACGCGCGCACGTCGGCTGCGGGCGTGCCGCGCGCGAACCACCGGCGCACGCCCGTCCGCTCGACCGTCACCGCGAAGGACTCGTTGAAGACGCTGTCGTCCTTCACGTACACCACCTGGTGCGCGAGCTCGTGGAAGAGGATGCGCGCGACCTCGCCCTCCGGGTAGCCGACGAACGTGTTGAGCACCGGGTCGTCGAACCAGCCGAGCGTCGAGTATGCCGGCACCCCGCCGATGTACACGTCGAAGCCCCGCGCTGCGAGCGCCTTCGCGTAGCGCTCGGCGTCGGCGCGCGCGTAGTACCCGCGGTAGCTCACGCAGCCCGCCACCGGAAAGCAGGACCGCGTCGCATCGACGGAAAATTCAGCCGCGGCGAACACGTTCCACAGCACGTACGGGCGGCCTAGATCGGCGTAGCTGCGGTAGCTGCCGTTGTCGGGCAGCGCGAGCTCGCGGCTCGCGAAATCGCGCATCGCGAGCACGCGTTCGAGCTCGGCACGCAGCGGCTGTGAGGTGGCCGGATCGGCGAGCAGATCCGCGATGGGCTGCTCGCGGCGCACGACGTCGAGGTGACCTGCGATCGCCTGCGTGTAGTACTCGGCCGTGGCGCAGCCGGCGAGCGCGAGCACTGCCGCGACCGCGGCCGCGCGGGCCGCGATGAACCCGATCGCGCCCCGGTGCGCCCGGCTCATCGCGCGAAACGGCCTTGCCGCAGGAAGTGAGCCACCTGGCGCGCAACCTCGGACGAGAACAGCATGCCGCTGTGGCTCACGCGCAAAGTGAGCGCATCGCGCGCCTGCGGGTGACGCGTCTCCTCGACCAGCACCGCGCCGTCACCCGGGCCCGGCACCGGCGCGAGCACGCGGGCCATGCCGAGACGCCGCGTGCCGGCGATCGCGCCGATCTCGATCCCGGGGTCGATCTCGAGCGCCTGCGGTGCGGCCAGCCGGCGTGCCCCGGATCCAACCAGGGCGCGGCCCCACCCGCTTCGCAGCAATCGGCGCACCGCAGCCGCGCCGCACACCGGCGCGCCGAGGAGCACGACTCGTCGAACGCGCGGATCCGGCCGAGCCTTCAGGCTCGCGAGCACGGTGACACCCCCGAGGCTGTGGCCGACCAGGTGTAGTACCGGCGCGGACAGCTCGGCGAGAGACCGGGCGAGCAACGCGGCGTTGGCGTCGATGTCGCGCGCAATCGACGGGTACCCGAAGAGGTGCGTGGCATATCCGTGCGCCGCGAGGCGCCGCGCAAGCCACACCATGACCAACCGGTTCGTCCACAGGCCGTGGAGCAGGACGACCGCCTCGCGACGGTCCGCGCTCGCCCGGCGCCCACCCCGCACGCCCGCCGAGGCGCCGTGGTCTCGATCACCGCTGGTGGCCCCGCTCATCGCGCCTTCGCCGCGCCATGACGGATCCGCGATCGCTCCCCCGACAGGAGCCGCGCGCCCATGAGTAGCGGCGGCAGGGCGAATGCAGCGAAGCCCCACGCGTAGCCACCGGTCGCCCACACCAGGGCAGCGAAGATCGGCGGGCCGGAGAGCGCACCGAAGAAAGTGAAGAACTGCGTGCCACCGGTCGCGACGCCCACCTGGTCTGGGGGCGCGCGGCGCGCGACCTCGGAGAGGTACACGCCGTTCCAGCCGACGGCCGACGCGCCGTAGAGGGCAGCGATCGCGATCAGCACGCCGACCGGCCAACCCGGCGAGGCGAGCGCCGTGGCGAGCCCGCATCCCGAAGCAGTGAAGCCGAGGAACGCGAGCACGATCCCCGGCGCGCGCAGCCGGTCGGCGATCGCGCCCCAGATGACGCGGCCCACTACCCCGGCGCCGTGCGCCACCGCGTAGATCAGCCCGGCGACCACGAGGGAATGCCCCAGCCGGAGGTTGAAAAAGGGCACGAGATAGGTGACCACCACGAGCTGCACCTGCGAGTACACGAGCGAGGTCAGTGCGAGAACGCGCAGACCCGGGGAGGCGAGGACGAGGCGCACCGGCTCCGCCATGCGCGACCAGCTCGTGCGCGGCGCAGCCTCGCGGCGGGCGTCGAACCGCGGGCGCACGGGCTGCAACGCGAGCGCTGCCAGCGCGCAGACTCCCGCCAGGACGAGCAGCGTGCCCTGCCAGCCAGCCGCGAGCACGAGCGGCGGCACGGCCGCGCCGGCGATCGCGCCACCGAGCGGCACGCCGGTCTGCTTGATCGAGAAGATGAGGCCCATCCTCCGGCGCGGCGTGTTCGCAGCGAGGATGTGCGAGCTGGTCGGATTCACGATCCCGTAGCCGTAGCCGATCAGCACGGCAGCGGCGAATATGAGCGTCACCTCGCCCGGCGCGCCGAGCGCGAGGCCGGCGCCGCCGAGGACGAGAGCGAGCTGGCAGACGCGCACCGGGCCAAGGCCTGCGATCAGGCCGCCCGCCGCAAGCCCCGAGAGCATCGCGAGCAGGTACGCCGCGGCGACGAAGATGCCGATCGCCTGCGGTGCGACGCCGAGATCGGCAGCCGCCGCCGGCGCGAGCACCGAGGGCGCGATGAGCGCGATCGAGGCGAGCGTCTGCGTCGCCAGCGTGACGGCGATCGCGAGGAGCATCTTGCTCATGGTGCGAGGCCGGAGCCGGTGTGCGCGAGCACGCTCCGCGCGGCGGCATTGAACCGCGGCCGCGGCGCGCTCACTCCACCTCGATCGTTCCGCGGGCGACGACCTGCACCCGGCTCTCGCCGCCCTCGAAGACCGGCGGCGGTGCTTCGGCCGCCGCCGGCGCGGCGCGCGCCATCGCCAACGGCCGCGGCACGACGCCGCCCGCGCTCAAGGCGATCTGGCGGATCCGGTACGATTTGCCGCCGAGCGCCTGGCGCGCGACGTCCGCGCGCGCGCGAAACGCCGCGATCGCCTCGACGATCAGCTCGTCTTCCACCCGCCGGCGCAGCTCGGGCGAGATCGTGAACCCGACGCCGCCGAGCTGCATCGACGGCTGCAGCTTCGCCGCGAGCTGTGCGACGGCCTGGAAATCGCGGCTCTCGACCCGGATCTCCACGCGGCCGCGCCAGGCGACGAGCTTCTGGTTGCGGTCGTACACCGGATACGTGTACGCCTGGCCACTCGATGCTTTCACACCCTCGAACTTCGCGGCGAGCTTGATGGCCTCGGCGCTCGCGCGATTGAGGGAGGCGGCGACCTCGGCGGGCGCGGCGGCGCTCGCCTCGGAAAAGAGGCTCGCGGTCATCAGGTCGTTCGGCACTTCCCGCGACGCCGCGGCCTCCAGCTCGACCTGGTTGAAGCGCGGCTCCTCGGCCGCCCAGGCGGCGCTCCACGCGAGCGAGAGCGCGGCGGCAACGGCGATCGTGCGTGTCGGCATGCCAGGATCCTCGCGTCGTTCGTGCGTTCGCTGTCGGCTGCGCGGCCCCGATTCTAGCAAGCGCACGCTGCGCCGAGATGCTCACTGCGCGAGATTGCGGAGCTCCCGCAATGCGACCGAGAGGATCGGGAGATCCGGCGCCGGCCCGCTCTTCATTTCCTCCAGGAGGTGACGCGCCCGCTCGAGCCGGTCGCCCTTGCCGCGCCACCACGCGGCGATCAGCGCGTCAGGCTCGGCGGCCTCCTCCGCGTGAGCCATGGCTTCGGCGGTGAGCGTGCGCTGCAACCCCGCAAGGTCGTCGCGCATCGCGCCGCGAGCGAGCGCCGGCCAGTGGCCGTCAGCCGGCAGCAACCCGATCCGCTCGCGCAGCCAAGGGAGGCCGAGCTCCGCCGAGAGCCGGAAGTAGACCGTGGCGACCGTCTCCACGGAGCGGCCGCACGCGCCGGCGATCTCGACGATGTCGAGCGCCGAGAAGAGATTCTCGAGCGACGCGACGCGCTGCGCGAGCGGCGCAGGCACGGCGCGCCCGGCGAGCGCGGCGGCGCGGCCGTCGAGGTTGGCGCGCGACTGCGCATCGAGCAGCTGCGGCAGGCGCCCGGCGAGCTTCTCCACGCCGGGCCGGAAATGCGCGACCGTCGCCGCGATGCCGTCGGCAAGCCGCTTCGAGCGCAGCAGCCAGACCGTCGCGCGCACCGTGAGCCGCGCCGCCTCGATCAGCATCTCGGCCTGCGCCTCGTCCGGCACCTGGCCGTCGAGGCTCTCGATCGCGCGCCAGAGCGCGACGTAGTCGAAGATCTCGCGCTGCTGCAGGTACGCGCGGACGATCTCGTGCGGCCGCGCGCCAGTCGACTCCATCAGGCCGTGCACGAAGGTGCTGCCCACGCGGTTCACCATGCCGTTCACGATGTGGGTGGCGGTGATCTCGCGCCGCAGCGGGTGGCGCGGCATGTACGCGGCGAAGCGCGTGCTGAGCGCGATCGGAAAGTAGCGCTCGAGCGCGGCGGCCGCCCACGGATCCTCCAGGAACGGCGAGGCGAGGAGCTCGTCGCACAGCCACAGCTTGCTGTACGCGAGCAGCACCGCGAGCTCCGGTGCGGTGAGCCCGATGCCCCGCGCGCGGCGCTCGGCAAGCGCCTCCTCGTCGGGCAGGAACTCGAGCGCGCGGTTGAGCCGGCCGGACTTCTCCAGGAAGCGGATGAACCGCGCCTGAGCGTCGAGGAGCTTCGGTCCCATGCGCCGCACGACCGAGAGCGACTGGGTCTGGAAGTAGTTGTCGCGCAGCACGAGCGTCGCCACGTCGCCGGTCGCCGCGGCGAGGAGCTGGTTGCGCTGCTTCCCGGTGAGCTCGCCGTCGGCGATCGCGAGGCCGAGCAGGATCTTGATGTTCACCTCGTGGTCGGACGTGTCGACGCCCGCCGAGTTGTCGATCGCGTCGGTGTTGATGCGCCCGCCCGCGAGCGCGTACTCGATGCGTCCGCGCTGGGTGAACCCGAGATTGCCGCCTTCGGCAACGACCTTGCAGCGCAGCGCCGCCCCGTTCACGCGCACCGCGTCGTTCGCGCGGTCGCCGACCTCCGCGTGCGTCTCGTCCCGCGCCTTGACGTAGGTGCCGATGCCGCCGTTGTAGAGGAGGTCCACCGGCGCCTCGAGGATCGCGCTCACCAGGGCATTCGGCGCGAGCTCGCCGGCCTCGACGCCGAGCGCGCGCCGCGCCTCGGGCGAGAGCGGGATCGATTTCGCCGAGCGCGGCCAGACGCCACCGCCCTTCGAGATGAGGTCCGCGCGGTAGTCGGCCCAGGAGGAGCGCGGCAGGGCGAAGAGGCGCTTGCGCTCCTCGAAGCCGGTGGCCGCATCCGGATCGGGATCGATGAAGATGTGGCGGTGGTCGAACGCCGCGACGAGCCGGATGCGCTCCGAGCGCAGCATGCCGTTGCCGAAGACGTCTCCGGACATGTCGCCGATCCCGACCACCGTGAAGTCGGCCGATTGCGTGTCGAAGCCGATCTCGCGGAAGTGCCGCTTCACCGACTCCCACGCCCCGCGCGCGGTGATGCCCATCCCCTTGTGGTCGTAACCCGCCGAGCCCCCGGAGGCGAACGCATCGCCGAGCCAGAATCCGTACTCGGCGGCGACGCCGTTCGCGTGGTCGGAGAAGGTCGCCGTGCCCTTGTCCGCCGCGACCACCAGGTACGGATCATCGGGATCGTGCCGGCGCACCCCGGGCGGCGGCACGACCTTGCCGCCCGCGAGATTGTCGGTGAGATCGAGCAGCCCGCGCAGATAATCGCGGTAGCAGGCCACGCCCTCCTTCAGGTACGCCTCGCGGTCGGCCGGGGACGGCGCGCGCTTCAGCACGAAGCCGCCCTTCGACCCGACCGGCACGATCACCGCGTTCTTCACCATCTGCGCCTTGACGAGCCCCAGCACCTCGGTGCGGAAGTCCTCCGGGCGGTCCGACCAGCGCAGGCCGCCGCGCGCGACCTTGCCGCCGCGCAGGTGCACGCCCTCGAAACGCGGCGAATACACGAAGATCTCGAACATCGGCTTCGGCTCGGGCATCCCGGGGATGCGGGACGGATCGAGCTTGAACGAGAGAAACGGCCTGCGCGCGCCGCCGTCCGTGCGGAACCAGTTCGTGCGGACGGTCGCGAGGACGAGCGCGAGGTACTGGCGCAGCACCCGATCCTCGTTCAGGTTGGCGACCTTCTCGAGCGCCGCCTCGATGGCCTGCGCCTGCCGGTCCGCAGTCGCGGGATCGGCGCCCGCACCGGCGCCGTCGGGGTCGAACCGCAGCTTGAACAGGTTCACCAGCATGCGCGCAACGCCCGGATGCGCGGCGAGCGTCTGCTGGATGAACGACTGCGGCAGCCCGAAGCCGAGCTGCTGCAGGTAACGCGCGTATGCCCGCAGGATGACCACCTCGTCCGCCGCGAGGCGCGCGCCGAGCACCAGGCGGTTGAAATCGTCGTTCTCGACCTCGCCGCGATACACGCGCGCGAAGGCGTCCACGAAGATCGCGTCGACCGCCTCGAGGTCGAGCTCGGCGCCCTCGCCCGCGATCAGTCCGAAGTCGTGCAGCCAGACCGGCGCGGCGGACTCCGACAGGATGCGGTACGGGCGCTCCTCCAGCACGCGCAGCCCCATGCGCTCGAGCATCGGCAGCGAGTCGGACAGGGGGAGCGGCGCGCCGCGGCGGAAGAGCTTGAACCGAGCCGACCCGGGCGCCGCCTCGGGCGGCCGGTAGAGGCTCAAGCCGAGCGGCTCTGCCTCGGTGAGCCGCGCCATCGTCTCGATGTCAGCGACCGCGCTCCGCGCGGCGAAATCCTCCCGGTACCCGGCGGGAAACGCGCCGCCGTAGGCGGCGCACAGCGCATTGCCGCGCGCCTCGCCGAGCGCGGCGGCGAGCGCGTCCTTCAGATCGTCCTCCCAGCGGCGCGCGGCGGCCGCCAGGCGCACCTCGATTTCGCGCACGTCGTACTGCGGGACCGCGCCCGGCGTCGTGCGCACCGTGATCAGGACGCGCGCGAGCGCGGACTCGGAGAGAAAGACGCCGAAGTCCGACGCGTCCCCGGCGAACGCCTGCGCGAGGATCGCCTGCCACTTGCGCCGCAGCGTGGTGTCGTAGCGCTCCCGCGGCGTGTAGATCAGGCAGGACAGGAACCGGTCGAAGGGATCGCGCCGCACGAAGAGGCGGATGCGCTGCCGCTCCTCGAGCTGCAGGATCCCGGTCGCCGTCTCGAGCAGCTCGTCTTCGTCGATCTGGAAGAGCTCGTCGCGCGGATAGGCGTCGAGGATGTTCACCAGCGCCTTCGCGGCATGGCTCTGCGGCATCAGCCCGGCGCGCGCGATGACCGACGCGACCTTGCGACGCAGGAGCGGAATCTGACCCGGCGGCGCCATGTAGGCCGCCGACGTGTACAGCCCCAGGAACCGGTGCTCGCCGCGCACCGCGCCCCGCTCGTCGAAGCGCTTCACCCCGACGTAGTCGAGGTAGCCGCTGCGATGCACGGTCGAGCGCGAGTTCGACTTGGTGACGACGAGTACTTCGGGCGCGCGCGCGCGCTCGCGCACGCGGGGCGGCAGTTTGGCAAAGCTCGCCGACATCCGCCCCGCCGCGGTCTCGCGCAGGATACCGAGCCCGGAGCCCGGCACCGCGCGCAGCCCGTCCTCGCCGTCCACGGTGACGAGATCGTGGCACCGGTAACCGACGAAAGTGAAGTGGTTGTCCGCGAGCCATTCGAGGAAGGCCCGCGCCTCGCCGAGATCTTCCGCGGCCACCGTGGCCGGACGGTGCGCGAGCTCGGCGATCACCTCGGCCATCCGCTCGCGCATCGGCTGCCAGTCCGCGACCGCCGCGCGCACGTCCGCGAGCGCGCGCGTGATGTCCGCGGCGAGGCGCCCGGCCTCGGCGGGCTCGCCCAGCCGGTCCACTTCGACGTGCACGAACGACTCGCGCGGCGCGTCTTTCGCGCCGGCCGCCGCCAGCCCGGCGAGCCGCCCGCCGGCGTCGCGCACGACGGCGAGCACCGGGTGAATGAGGAGATGCAGCGCGAGGCCCCGCCGGTTCACGGCCATCGTCACCGAGTCCACCAGGAACGGCATGTCGTCGTTCACGATCTCGACGACCGAATGCGTGGACTGCCAGCCGTGTTCCTCGGCCGTCGGGCTGAAAACGCGCACCTTCTCGCGCCCGGGAGCGCGGCGGCGCGCGAAGTTCCAGTGGGAGAGCGCGGCGCCGTAGAGGTCCTCCGGCGCGCGCGCTGCCAGATCCTCCGGATCCACCTGCCGGTAGTATTCCGGGACGAAGGAGGCGACCGCGGCCTGCTCATCGCGCGCGACACGCACGCGCACCAGCGCAAGCACCTCCTCCAGGCGCTCGCGCATGACATCGTGGGCGTTTCTGCGCATCGTGCGTTGCCGCCGCATGACTTGGCCGCGGCGCCGGCAGGACGAAGTCTAGCAGCGGCCGGCGACGGGGACCGTGAGACCGCCGGCGCCGCGCCCGGAGTAGGGCGGGCACTCTAGCCGTTTAGGTTCATTCCTCTAGACCGCACCCGTAACCTGCTCCTCCGATGCGGCGCATCGCGCGGGATTTCGCCCGCGGGGGGTGTGCGGCGCCACCGCTTCTCTCATCGACAAGGAGATTTCTCATGCAACGCGTAACAACCCTGAGCAAGGACGCGCTCAAGCACGCACGCGGCACCGCCCGGAACGTGGTCGAAGCCTACCGGCTGGTGGCCCACCGCGGGGTCGCGCTCGAGCGCCAGGCCGTGAGCGCCGGGATCGGCATCGTCGGCGCACGGCTCAGGACCGACGGCCAGGTGCTCGCGAGCGTCGGCCGGATGAACCGCGACGTCACGGGCTTCGCCGCCACGGTCGTCGACGGCGCTGCCGAGCAGGCGAGCGCGATCGTCGACGGCGTCGCGCGCGTCGCCGAGCAGATCGTAGTCGGCAGCCTGGGCGCGGTGCCCCCGCGCGTCGGCGGTGCGATCGAGACCGCCGCGCTGCCGATCGTCGGCCCGGTCCGCGGCATCTCGATGCGGATCGAGAGCGCGAGCCGGCACATGGTGAAGCTCGTCGAGCCGAAGGTGCGCGCCAAAGCGGCTCCGCACGCCAAGCGCGGCACGCGCAAACGGCGCAAGGCCTGATGCGCGACCCGCGGGCCGGCGAGCCGGCCCGCGGTTCATACCGTACTGATCGTCACGGTGCCGCTGCCGGCCTGAGGTTGCGGCGCACGCCGCCGGGCGCGGCGGGCGCGGCTCAGGTCATGGTCACGAACTCTTCCGCAGCGGTCGGATGGATCCCGACGGTCGCGTCGAACTGCGCCTTCGTCGCGCCGAGCTTCACGGCGATCGCGACGCCCTGGATGATCTCGGGCGCATCGGACCCGACCATGTGTGCGCCGAGGACCCGATCGGTCGCGGCGTCGACGACGAGCTTCATCATCGAGCGCTCGGAGCGCCCCGAGAGCGTGTGCTTGAGCGGCGTGAAGCTCGTGCGGTACACGCGCACGTCGGGATAGCGGCCGCGCGCCTCTTCTTCGGTCAGGCCCACGGTCGCCACCGGAGGATGGCCGAACACCGCGGTCGGGATCGCCTCGTGATCGACGGCGGCAGGCTTGCCGGCGAAGAGCGTGACGGCGAGCTTGCCCCCGTCCTTGATCGCGACCGGCGTCAGCGCCTGGCGGCCGGTCACGTCGCCGACCGCGTGGATCGATGCGATGCTCGAGCGTGAAAGGTGGTCCACGATCACCCCGCCGTTCGCGTCGAGCGCGACGCCGAGCCGCTCCAGGCCGAGGCCCGCGGTGTTCGGCGTGCGACCCGTGGCGAACATGACTTCGTCGCAGCCGAGCTCCGCGCCGCTCGCGAAGCGCGCGACGAGCGGCGTATCGGCGCCGCGCGCGACGCTCACGATCTCGCAGTTGAACCGCACGTCGACGCCCCGCTTGATCATCTCATCGCTGAGGTGCCGGCGCACGTCCATGTCGAGCCCGCGCAGCAACGGCTCGCCCCGATAGGCGAGCACGACTTCGGCGCCGAGACCGTGGAAGATGCCGGCGAATTCCACGGCGACGTACCCGCCGCCCTCGATCACGATGCGCCGGGGGAAGCGCGGCAGGTGAAACGCCTCGTCGGAGGTGATGCCAAGCCCCGCGCCCGGAATGGGCGGGCGGTACGGCTTCCCTCCGGTCGCGACGAGAATGTGCCGCGCCGAGAGTCGCCGCCCGCCGACGCTCACCGTGTACGGGTCGACGACGGTGGCGCGCGACGCGATGAGCTCGACCCCCGCTCGCGCCAGGAGCTGCTTGTAGATGCCGTTCAGCCGCGCGATCTCGCGATCCTTCGCGGCGAGGAGCGCCGCCCAGTCGAAGCGGCGGTGGCCGACCGTCCAGCCGTAGCCCGCCGCATCGTCGAAATCGTCGGCGAAGTGCGACGCGTAGGCGAAGAGCTTCTTCGGCACGCAGCCTCGGATCACGCAGGTGCCGCCGACGTCGCGGTCCTCGGCGATGGCGACGCGCGCGCCGTGGGCGGCGGCCACCCGGCTCGCGCGCACGCCGCCGGAGCCGGCGCCGATCACGAAGAAGTCGAAGTCGAACTCGGGCATCGGGTTCCTCGTCGTTGGTTCGCGTCTCCCGCGTAGCATAGCGCAGCGCCGTACGGCGGCGCCGCGGGATACCCCCGGTATAATCGGCGCGGCGCGGTCTTCCGCCTGCTCGTCCGCATCCGCTCTTTCCGCCCAGCCGCCTCATCCCTGACGCCTGACGATGCTCGTAGCGAACGGACTCGAATGCGTGCGCGGCGGGCGGCGGCTCTTTCGCGCCGTCGGATTCGAGCTCGACCCGGGCACCGCGCTCGAGGTCCAGGGGGCGAACGGCAGCGGCAAGACGAGCCTGCTGCGCATGCTGTGCGGGCTGCTCGCGCCCGCGGCCGGCGAGATCCTGTGGAACGGCGCCGACATCCGGACGCTCGGCGAGGCGTACCGGGGCGAGCTCGTCTACCTCGGACACCAGAACGCGATCAAGGACGATCTTTCGGCGCTGGAGAACCTGCTGGTGTCGGAGACGCTCGCGGAGTCGGCCGTGACGCCGGCGGCGGCGCGCGATTCGCTCGCGCGGCTGGGACTCGCGGGCTGCGCGGATCTCCCGACGCGCGTGCTCTCGCAGGGCCAGAAGCGCCGCGTCGCGCTCGCGCGGCTGCTCTTTCGCGAGCGGTGCCGGCTCTGGGTGCTGGACGAGCCGTTCGTCGCGCTCGACCAGCAGGCGGTGCGCGAGATCGCCGCCATCATCGCCGCCCAGCTGGGCGGCGGCGGCATCGTGGTCTACACGACTCATCAGGAAGTCGCGGTCGCTGCGCCGAGGCGCACCGAGCTGCGGCTCGGCCGGTGAGCGCATCCGCCCCGCTCGCCGCGTTCGCGTGCGTCCTGCGGCGCGACCTGCTGCTCGCGCTCCGCCGTCGGTCGGACGTCGCCACCACGCTCTTCTTCTTCGTCATCGTCGTGACCCTGTTTCCGCTCGGCGTCGGCCCGGAAATGAGCCTGCTCCGCACGATGGCGCCCGGTGTCCTCTGGGTGGCCGCGCTGCTCGCGTCGATGCTCGCGCTCGGGCGCCTGTTCGCCGGCGATTACGCCGACGGAACGCTCGAGCAGCTCGTGCTCGCGCCGCACCCGCTCGGCCTGCTGGTCGGCGCGAAGATCGCCGCGCACTGGCTGGTCACCGGGCTGCCGCTCGTGCTGCTCGCGCCGCTGCTCGGGCTCGCCTTCGACATGCGCGCCGAGGCGCTCGGAACACTCACCCTCTCGCTGCTGCTCGGCACGCCTACGCTCGGCCTGATCGGCGCGATCGGCGCGGCGCTCACGCTCGGGCTGCGCGGCGCGGGCCTCTTGCTGTCGCTCCTCGTGCTTCCGCTATACATTCCGGTCCTGATCTTCGGCGCCGGGGCGGTCGAGGCAGTGGCGGGCGGGCTCGGACCCGGCGCACACCTCTCGGTGCTCGGCGCGCTCCTCGTCCTGGCGCTATTTTTCGCGCCGTGGGCCGCGGCACTGGCACTGAGGATCTCTCTCGAATAGCGATGGACAGACACATCCGGGTCGGCGCCCGGCGGCGGGTGAGGGGCGCCATCAACCTCTACTACTACGCCGCGCCGCGCACGTTCTATCCGCTCGCCGGACGGATGGCTCGCGTCTTCTACGCGGTGGCGGTGGTGCTCGGGGCGATCGGGCTCTACATCGCCTTCTTCGTCGCGCCGACGGACGCTCAGCAGGGCGAGGGCTATCGCATCATCTTCCTCCACGTGCCGGCCGCGTGGATGTCGATGTTCCTCTACGTGGTGATGGCGTTCTGGGCGGCGGTGGGCCTCGCCTTCAACACGCGCCTCTCGTCGATGATGGCGCAGGCGATCGCGCCGACCGGCGCCTGGATGGCCTTTCTCGCGCTGTGGACCGGCGCGCTGTGGGGCAAGCCGATGTGGGGCACCTGGTGGGTGTGGGACGCGCGGCTCACCTCCGAGCTCATCCTGCTCTTCCTCTACCTCGGCTTCATGGCGCTGCAGGCGGCGATCGACGATCCGCGCCGGGCCGACCGCGCCGGCGCCGTGCTCGCGATCGTCGGCGTCGTCAACGTGCCGATCATCTACTTCTCGGTGCAGTGGTGGAACACGCTGCACCAGGGCGCGTCGGTCTCGCTCACGCGCAGCCCGAGCATGGCGGCGACGATGCTCTGGGGGATGCTCGTCATGGCCCTCGCGTTCTGGATGTACTGCCTGGGCGCGACGCTCACGCGCGTGCGGGCGATCATCCTCGAGCGCGAGCGCCGGTCGGACTGGGCGCACGAGCTCGCACTCGGCAAGGAGCGCGACGCGTGAAGTGGGAAAGCCTCGGGCAGTTCCTGGCGATGGGCGGCTACGCCCTCTACGTCTGGGGATCGTTCGCCGTGACGGTCGCGGTCATCGCGGTCGAGCTCGCACTGCTTCGCGTGCGCGGCAGGGCTGCGCGCAAGGCCGCCGCCGCGCCGCCGGAGGGGGATGCGAGTTGACGCTCGTTGAACCACCCCGGCCGCTCGCGCGGCCACCCCTCCTTGAGAAGGAGGGGAGGAAGAAGGTCCCCTCCTCTGCGAGGAGGGATGTCACGCGCAGCGTGACGGGGTGGTGTGCGGGAGTCCGTGCCGGCGTCTCAGGGCAGCACTTTGTCGATGACGACGGCGACGTCGGTCGCGCCCACCCGCACGCTCCCGGAGAACCCCTCGAGGTCACCCGCCTGCGGCGTCGCAGTCGCGGTCCTGGAGACGCGCGCGCCGACGACGACGTCGCCGAAGTCGGAGAGCGACATGCCGGGCGCCATGGCCTGCGAGTCGTCGAGGCTGAACTTCGCGGGCAGATCCTTCACCTGCCGCCGGACGATGGCGAGCGGCATGCGCGGCCCGGTCGCGGCGCGTGCGAAGATGAAGACGGTGTCGTCGGGGCTCGCCTTCGCCGCAAGCGCAGGTGAAAGGGTGACCACGCCCTGGATCCGGGCGCTGGACGCAGCCGCAGTCGCCGTCGCACCGGCGGATCCCGCAGGCGGCGCGGGCGCCGCCGCCGGCGCCTTCCCGGCGAGTCCGCCGAGCTCGCGTGCTTCCTCGATGCCCGAGGTGACCGACTGGGCGAATGCGGAATCGGCGGGCGCGACCGCACGGAGGCGCTCCCAGTAGGCGACGGCGGCCTTGTAGTCCTTGCGCTCGAACGCCTCGGAGCCCGCAAGCGCGAGCGCCTTGAGATGGTTCGGATCCAGCGCGAGCGCGCGCTGCACGAGCGCGAGCGGCTTCCCGGCGAGCGTCCTTCCCTGCGCCACCGCGAGCGCATCGGCGTAGTCGGCGAGGTAGTCCGGGTCGTGCATGCCTTGCTCGCCGACCCGCTCGAACGCGGCCACCGCCTCGGGGAAGCGCTGGGTCGCGTAGTAGGTGCGCCCGAGGATCAGGTAACCCTTGGGGTCGGGATTCTCCCGGAGCCGCGCCTCGAGCTTGGCGATCAGGCCTTCGATCTCCTGCTGGGTGACCTCGTGCCGCGGCGCGGCGCTCTGCGGGCGGAGCGCGTTCGGGCTGCCGAGCTGCAGGTACATCAGGCCGGCGGCGATCGGAACCGCGACCGCGAGCGCGACGGCCGTCCAGGCGCCCCCGCGGGGCGCCGTTGCCGGCCGCGCCTCGGCGCCGGCCTCCTCCAGCACGCGCCGCTCGATCTCGTCGCGCGACTGGTCGTATTGCGTCCGCGAGAGCGTTCCCGCGCGCAGGTCGGCGTCGAGCTCCGCGAGCTGGTCGCGCAGGATGGCGACGTTGGACGCGCCCCGCTCGACCTCGCGCGCGCGGCCGGTGCGCATGAGCGGAACGATCAGCCACCCGAGCGCGACGATCACCAGGATCCCCGCGACCACCGCGAACCCGGTCATGTCCGCTCTTTCTCCCCCGCGGCCGCGAGGAGCGCCTCCGCGCGCCGCCGCTCGTCGTCGGCGAGCGGCCGATCCTCCGCCGCGCGCGCGCGCCGCGCGCGCAGCACCCGGAAGAGCACCGCGAATCCGATCACGAAGAGCGCGGCCGGACCGAACCAGAGGAGGACGGTGGTCGCCTTGAGCGGCGGCCGGTAGAGGACGAAGTCCCCGTACCGCGCGGTCATGAAATCCAGGATCT
Source organism: Burkholderiales bacterium (assembly GCA_020848075.1). Lineage (GTDB taxonomy): Bacteria > Pseudomonadota > Gammaproteobacteria > Burkholderiales > SG8-39 > JAABRB01. The sequence continues at coordinate 17,749 of JADLAV010000074.1, read as the reverse complement.
CGGCATCGGTCTTGCCCGCATCCACCTGCACGCGGATCTCGCGGCGGAGATCGGCTGCGAGATCGGCGTTCGACTCGGCGATCGTCTGGTTCTGGCAGACGAGGCAGCGGAGCTCCGCTGCGAGCACCATGGCGCGGCGCTCCGCCACCGGATCGAGCTCCGTGGGCGTCGCTTCCTTCGCGATCGCGGCAAGCGACGCGAGCGCGAGCACGATGGCGACGAGAATCCTCACGACTTCTCCAGCTCGCGCGCGAGGGGCAGGATCTTCTTCTCGAGCGCCTCGGGCGTGATCGGGCCGATCTGCTTGTAGCGGATCACGCCCTGGCGGTCGATGAGGAAGGACTCGGGCACGCCGTACACGCCGTAGTCGATGCCGACGCGCCCGTCGCGGTCGGTCACCGAGAGCTGGTAGGGATCGCCGAATCGCGCGAGCCAGGCCTTCGCGTCGGCCGGCTCGTCCTTGTAGTTGAGGCCGACGATCGGCAGCGTCTTGCGCTTCGCGAGCTCGACCAGCACCGGATGCTCCTCCCGGCAGGCGACGCACCACGACGCCCAGACGTTCAGCAGCCAGACCTTGCCCGCCATGTCCTTCTGCGCGAACCGCTCGTCGGGCGCGTGCAGGCGCGCGAGCTCGAAGGCGGGCGCCGGCTTGCCGATGAAGGGCGAGGGCACCTCGCGCGGGTTGAGGCCGAGCCCCACGTACAGGAAGACGAGCAGCGCGACGAACGCCGCCAGCGGGATGAGGAACCGGTTCATCGGCGGCTCAGGCGGCGCGCGCCGCGGCCGCGACCGCCCGCTCGTCGCGCCGCGCAAGCGTGCGGTAGCGCGGGTCGAGGAGCGCGAGCAGCCCGCCGAGCGCCATCAGCACGCAACCGCCCCAGATCCAGGTGACGAACGGCTTGTAGTACACGCGCACGCTCCACGCGCCGCTCGCGATCGGCTCGCCGAGCGAGACGTAGACGTCGCCGAACAGCCCGGTGTCGATCGACGCCTCGGTCATCGGCATCTGCTGCACGGTGTAGATCCGCTTCTCCGGGTGGAGCGTCGTGACGGGCCGGCCGCCCTTCGCGACCTCGACCGTGCCGCGCGAGGCGCGATAGTTCGGGCCGCGCACCTCGGTGGTGCCCTGGAACTTGAACGTGTAATGGCCGATCGCGACCGTGTCGCCGACGTCCATGCGGACGTCGCGCTCGACCTCGTAGCCCTTCACCGTCGTCACCCCGACGATGAACACGCCGATGCCGACGTGCGCGAGCAGCATGCCCCAGTAGGCGCGCGGCTGTTGCCGCATTCTCGCCCACACGCCCCCGGCCCCCCTGCCGGCCCGCTCCCGGACCGAGACGAAGGCGGCGGCGAAGACCCAGAACGCGAGCAGATAGCCGAAGCTCTTGAGCCAGGTCCATTCGCCGGCGGCGAGCGGCACCGCGATCGCCGTCACGAGCGCGACCGCTGCCGCCCAGCGCAGGCGCACCGCGAGCTCGGGCAGGCTCGCTTCCTTCCACCGCGCGAGCGGCCCGATGCCCATCAGGAACACGACCGCCGTCATCACCGGCACGAAAACCGTCTCGAAGTACGGCGGGCCGACCGAGATCTTGCCGAGGTTGAGCGCGTCGAGGAAGAGGGGGTAGAGGGTGCCGAGGAGCACCGAGCCGGCCGCGACGAGCAGGAGCACGTTGTTCGCGAGCAGCGTCGACTCGCGCGAGACGAGCTCGAAGCGGCCGCCGAGACCGACCTTGGGTGCGCGCACCGCGAAGAGCGCGAGCGAGCACCCGATGACGATCGCGAGGAAAGCGAGGATGAAGACCCCGCGCCTCGGGTCGGTGGCGAATGCATGCACCGACGTCAGCACGCCCGAGCGCACGAGGAACGTGCCCAGCAGCGAGAGCGAGAAGGCCGAGATCGCGAGCAGCACGGTCCAGCTCTTGAACGCGCCGCGCTTCTCGGTCACGGCGAGCGAGTGGATGAGCGCGGTGCCGACGAGCCACGGCATGAACGAGGCGTTCTCGACGGGGTCCCAGAACCACCAGCCGCCCCAGCCGAGCTCGTAGTAGGCCCACGCGCTGCCGAGCATGATCCCGAGCGTGAGGAAGCACCACGCGGCCGTGGTCCATGGACGCGACCAGCGCGCCCAGGTCGCATCGAGCCGGCCGCCGAGCAGCGCCGCGATCGCGAACGCGAACGCGACCGAGAAGCCGACGTAGCCCATGTAGAGGAGCGGCGGATGGAAGACCATCCCCGGATCCTGGAGGAGCGGGTTCAGGTCGCGGCCATCCGCGGGCGCCGGAAACAGCCGCTCGAACGGGTTCGAGGTGAAGAGCAGGAAGAGCAGGAACCCGACGGCCACCAGTCCCATCACGCCGAGCACGCGCGCGACCATCTCCTGCGGCAGGTGCCGGCTCGCGAGCGACACCGCGGTCGACCAGCCGCCCAGCATCAGCACCCACAGGAGGAGCGAGCCTTCGTGCGAGCCCCAGGTCGCCGCGAAGCGGTAGTGCGCCGGCAGCTGCGAGTTGGAGTGCTCCGCGACGTTCAGGACCGAGAAGTCGCTCCCCACGAACGCGTAGGCGAGGCATCCGAACGCGATCGCGACGAACATGAACTGGCCCTGCGCGGCCGGGCGGGCGAGCGCCATCCAGGCGCGGTCGCCGCGCGCCGCGCCGATCAGCGGCAGCGTGCCCTGCGCAGCCGCGAGCAGGAGCGCGAGGATCAGCGCGAGGTGGCCGATTTCGGGAATCATCGGGTGGACGGCCTGAAACGCGAATCTAGTTCGACTTCACGGTCTGCCCCGCCTTGTGGGCCTGCTCGATCGCGTGCGCGGCCTCCGGCGGCATGTAGTTCTCGTCGTGCTTGGCGAGCACCTCGCTCGCCCGGAACACGCCGTCCTCGCCGAGGCGGCCCTGCGCGACCACGCCCTTCCCTTCCTTGAAGAGGTCGGGGAGGATGCCCTGGTACACGACCGGGATGGTCTGCGCGGTGTCGGTGACCTTGAAGTGCACGGTGAGCCCGTCGCCTTCGCGCGTCAGGCTGCCCGTCTCCACCATGCCGCCGATGCGGAAAGCCTTGCCGACCGGCGCCTCCTTCGCCGCCACCTGGGTCGGCGTGAAGAAGAACACCAGGTTCGACCGGAAGGCGTTCAGGACGAGGCCCGCCGCGATGGCGAGGACGGCCAGGCCGGCGACGATGATGGCGGTGCGCTTGTGTCGGGGTTTCATGTGGAATCTGCGGCGGCAGGTGCCGGGCCTGCGGCCACCTCATCCAAGACTGCCGCGGCGGCGCGGAGTTCCGCACGGGAGGCCGAGCGCCCATCCTAGGCGGCGCCGGGAGGCCGAATCTTGATCTCCCGCAAGCCGGGAGGATTGTACCGGGTTCTGCGCCGGCGCCTCCGCCGGCGCCACCCCTCGAAAAAAGGCCGGCGGGTTACCCCGCCGGCCCCGCGTGGCGGCGCCGCCCGCCTACCAGTTCGTGTAGGCGATCGAGATGCCGAAGATGTGCGCGTCGTACTGCGGGCTCTGGTGCCCGGTCAGGAGCACGTTGTTCGACGAGGTGGGCGTCGCATTGTCGTACGCCCAGTCGTCCGTGCGGTACTTCTCGAACCAGTAGTTGAAGCGCAGCGCGACGTTCTTCGAATAGCGGTACTTCGCGAAGAGCTGCAAGGAGTGCAGCCGCGCCTGCGTGTCCGGGACAGGCAGAGGCCCTGGCACCAGAGCGCTCGCCGCTCCGAGCCCGTACTTGCCGGTGCCGTCGCTGAACACGTACTGCGCGCCCACGTCGTACTTCTTGTTGTCGGGCTGGTAGCGCACCCCCAGGCCGACCGTGTTATCGGTGTACTTAAGCGAGGCTGACCAGTCGCGGGCTGCGCTTATTTGCTGCGCGGCGGTGTTGTTGATGTTACGGCTCAGCTGATCGGTCGAGAAGAGCGAGTACGTGTAGAAGGCGAAAGCGTTCCACCCGTCGGCCGGCACGAACGACCCGTCGATCGTGTACGAGGCGCCGTCGCCCTGCGTGCGGCCGAGGCACTCGGCGGGGAAGATGTTGGCCGGCGCGAGCACCTGGTCGTTCGGTCCGCCGCAGTCCGGGCCCTTGTACTTGACCTTGTACCAGTCGGCCCGGAGGTCGATGGTGACCCGCTCCATCGGCGTGATCGAGCCGATCGCGCGGATCATGTCCTTGTCGTAGTCGGCGAGGAAGAAGTGCCGCAGCGTCGGTACGTTGTCGGGGAACGGCACCGCGTTGGTGGTCCCGGTGGTGTAGGTCGCCCGGTAGGCCCGCGTCAGGCTGTAGTCCGAGCCGGTTCGCTGGTCATGCGCATAGCGCAGCGTGCCGGTGAACTCCTCCGACATGATCCGGCGCAGCTCGGCGCCGAGGAGGTTGTTGGTCGTGTGGCTGCGCAGCGCCTCCGACTCTTCCTCGTAGCTGATGTGCTTGTACTCGTAGAACCCGCGCAGCAGCGTCCGCCGGAAGATCTCGTAGTCGCCGTCCACCTTGAACCTGTTTTCCGTGGTGCTCTCCGCGACGTTCCACCTGAGCTGCGTGCTATTGATCGTATCGTTTGCGACCGGCGGCTGGTTCGACGTGTCGCCGCCGACGTAGGCATAGAGCGCGGTCGGCGTCTTGTTGTTGTGCTTGTTGTAGTGGTAGTTCGCCCGGAGGGTCACCTTGTCCCAGGCGCGCGTGAAGTACGCGAGATCGAGCAGCGTGTTGTCGATCTTCCCGTCGAGCGAGCTCCGCGGAAGGGCGTTCGGCACCGTGAGCGTCGTGCCGGGCGTCTGCGTCGGGCCGCCCGGGAAGGCGGGCCCGTTGATCGTGTACGGCAGGAACGCGTCGTCCTGCCGCATCATGCTGTAGGAGAACGTCCCGGTCAGCCGCTGCTTGGGCGCCAGGTTCCACGCGCCCGTCGCGGCGAACTGGTGGAAGTCGTTGCTCGGCATCAGGCCGAGCCGGCCGTAGCCGGTGTTGAAGCCCGAGTTGCCGGCCCAGCCCGCGATGATGCCGTACGGGTTCTGCCAGGTGAGCGAGCCGACGTCGTTGTCGTACTTCGAGTACCAGTACGAGAAGTTGGCCTGGGCCGTCTTCGATCGCCAGCGCACCACCGCCTCGACCTGCTGCGTGCGGTCGTTGAGGTCGTAGGGCAGGATCGCGGCGCGCGGGTTGCCGCCGGTGTTGCCCATGACCGCGCCGATCAGCTTCGACCCGTCGCGGTCGTCCTGGCGATAGTTGACCGAGAGGTCCCAGCCGGGCGCGAAGTTGAAACCGCCGCCGAGCCGGAAGACGTCGCGATCCTGCTTGATCTCGTAGGTGCGCAGGAACGGGTTGATGGCTGCCGCGTTCGCCGGCGGCTGCGACGTACCCGCGGTGATGCCCGCGAAGCCCGCCGGCAGGGTGAGGACGCTGCCGCCCAGCCCGTTGTGGATGAACAGCGTGTCGGAGAACTGGTAGCGCGTCAGCATGTCGTAGCCTGCGCTGATCCAGTAGCCGCCCTGCTTGCCGTACTCGACGCCGAGCTGGCGCGAGGGCAGGCCGAGGTTGTAGCCGAACGCGTTCAGGTACCGCCCGTCGTCCCCGAGGCGGTTCCGCAGGTTCAGGTTCCCGATCAGAAACCCGCCCTGGTCGTGGATACCGTTGAACTCGCCGAACTTGAACGAGCTCTCGGTGGAGAACCCCACCCCCAACTCGACGTTGTTCTCGTCGTACCGCGACATGTCGGCGCCGCGGTAGAGCGGCACCTGCAGCATCGGCTCGGCGAGTGCCGCGCCGGGCGCCGCGAGCGCCAGCGCCACGGCGGCCGCAAGCGGATTGACGGAGAGCTTCCTCGTCGCGCGATCGATTTTGCCCATTTGTTCCCCCTGTCGCCCGATCGCGTTCGCGCTAGCGCGTGAAGCGCGCGCCGGACGGATGATTGCTGCCGTGCACCTTCGAGTGGCAGTTCATGCACTGCTGCCCGAGCATCTTGTCGAAACCTGGGGCTGTCACGCCCGGCCGGATGGGCGGCAGGTTGGTCCCGCTGTAGTTCGTGCTCGGGTGGAACGGCGCGACGTGGCACTGCTGGCACAGGTACGGCGGGCGCGCCTGCAGCATCTGCGGGACGTTCGAGCCATGCGGGTTGTGGCACAGGGTGCAGTCCTCGCGGGCCGGCGGGTGCTCCCACAGGAACGGACCGCGCTTGTCCGCGTGGCACTGATAGCAGGTCTCGTTGACCGTGTTGCGGACCAGGTTGTGCTCGGCGACCGAGCCGTGCGGCGCGTGGCAGTCCGAGCAGGCCATCCAGCCGCTCTTCAATGGGTGGCTCGAGAAGCGGAAGATCGCCGCCCGCTGCTCCTTGTGGCAGGTGAAGCAGACGCCGGCTTGCGTCTCCTTCACGAGGACCTGGTCGCGCGGCGCGTGGACGGTGTGGCAATTCGCGCAGGTGACGCGCCCGCGGTCGTGAGCGCTGCCCTGCCAGTGGATGCGCGCGCTCGCCTCGTGACAGCCGAGGCAGGCCTCGCTCTGGGCCTCGGGCGGGGTGACGTCGTTGTTACGCTTGAAGATGCGGTCGGGCTTCGGGCGCTCCTTGGCGTCGGCCGGCTTGTTGATGTGCCGGTCGCTCTCGCCGTGGCAGCTCACGCAGGTCGGCGTGCGCTGATCGGCGTTCACACCGTGTCGGGTCTTGCCGATCTGCAGGACCTGGGGCGAGTCCTCCTCGTCGTGGCAGCGCGTGCACTTCGCGTCGCCGCGGAGGACGAGGTCGCCGCGCTTGCCCGCGGCCGCCTCCTTTTCCGCGGGGGCTTGCGCGCGCGCCGCGAAGGCGACGAATGCCAAGGCGAGGCCGGCGAGCACGGCCGCGGTGAGTTTCAGCTGCTTCATGATGCTTTCCTCCCAGAATGCAGAAGCGGCTTGACGCCCTTCGGCGTCGCCCCGTGGAGCTCGGACGGCGTCTACATCTTGCCCGCCTTCTTCAGCTCGGCCTTCAGCTGTTTCGGCCCGAGCTCGCCTTCGGGCTCGGTGTGCGCGATGCCGAAATGGCACTCGATGCAGGTTTCGCCGTCGGCCTTCGCCTTGGCATGGCGCGCGCGCGCCTTCTCGGATTGCAGATCGCTCTCCATCGCGTCGGCCTTGTGGCAGTTGCGGCACTCGAGGGAGTCCGTCTGCACCATCCGCGTCCAGACCCGCTTGGCGAGCTCGTAGCGGTGCGCTTCGAACTTCTCGCGGGTGTCGATCTCGCCGGTGAGGTGGCCCCAGAGCTCCCAAGTCGCCTGGACCTTGCGCCAGAGCATCGGGCCGGGCTCGTGCGGAACGTGACAGTTCGCGCAGATCGCGCGCACGCCGGAGCGGTTCCGATCGTGGATCGTGCCCTGGAATTCCTTGTAGACGTTCTCGCGCATCTCGTGACAGCCGATGCAGAAGTGCTCGGTGTTCGTCCAGGCGAGGCCGGCGGCGCCGGCGATCGTGAAGGCGCCGGCGAAGATCAGAGCGACAATGAAGACTCCGACGCCGAGCGTGACCCGCGAACAGGTCTTGCAGCGCTGCTGGAGATTCGTCCACCACTTCACGGCTGCCCTCCCCCGAGCTCGCGCGCTCAGCGCGTCAGGATCCACCCCACCACGTTGCGCACCTCGGCCTCGTTCTTCGTTTTGAGCGCCTGGTGCTCTTCTTCCCTGCCTTCGATCTTCACTTTCTGACCCGTGGTCAGGAAGGCGACCAGCTTCTGCTCGGCATCGGCCTGGCCCTTGTACTTTGCGGCGATCTTCTTGTAGGCGGGCCCATCCTTGTCCCGCGCCACCGAGTGGCACTTGAGGCAGTCGCTCTTCTTCGCGAGCGCCTCGGCCGCGGCCTCGTCCACGCCCGCGGCGTAGGCGGCAGGCGCGAGGCTCGCCGCGAGAACGAGCACCGCCCCGAGCGCGAGCGCCGCTTTGATCGCATTCATGGCTCGTTCTCCCCGTTCACCGCGAAAGGATGAAGGCGATGACGTTCTTGATCACGGCATCATCCTTGGTCTTGAGCGATTCGTGCTTCTCTTCCTTGCCCTCGACCTTCACCATCGGGTTCGTGGTGAGGTGGGTGTAGAGCTTCTGCTCAGCATCGGGCTTGCCCTTCAACTTCTTCGCGATCTCCTTGTAGGCCGGCCCGTCCTTGTCGCGCGTGATCGAGTGGCACTTGAAGCAGCCGCTCTTCTTCATGATCGCCTCGGCTGCAGCCTCGTCGACGTCGGCCGCGTGCGCGAGCCCCCCGAGAAGCGCCAGTGAAAAGAGCGTAAGTGCTTGTTTCTTGAGATTCATCTTCGATTCCTGTTCCAGTGAGCTGCCCGCATCGCCCGGTTGCTCTCGGCCACCTTGGTCGAATCAGAACGGGTCCGGAGGCGCAATGCGTTGACTTTTATCAAATCAGCGGCCCGTGAATCGAAACTCGCCACGCCGCGCGTAGCATCCGCGCAACAGCGCTCGAAAAGAGGCGTCGCTTGCGGCATGTCGATCTCGATTGCTCCGCAGGCTCGCAGCGCACTATGGATCTAAACAGCTACGCATGCAACCCGGCATCCCCCGATCGGAGGATCCCCGGCCGAACGGCCTCGCCCGCGGCCGGGTGATCCTCTCCAGCAGATACTCACGAGAAGCCCGGGCGCATTCCCGGGCGGCGCGCCTGCGGCGGTGCTTGCCGCCTGTCAGTACTTCGCCTGCGTCTTGAAGATATACGACGTGAGCTCGGCGGTCTGCACGCCCGTGCGGTGCAAGACCTCGTGGGCGAAGCGCGCGATGCCCCGTATGACCCGATAGACGATCGCCGGATGTTTGTCCAGCAGCGACTCGAGCTTCGCGCGCTGAAGGGCAAACACACGCGCCGGCCCGAGCGCGACGAGCGCGGCGTAGCGCGGCTTGGAATCGAGGAAGGCGAGTTCCCCCGCGAGGTCGCCCGCGGTCAGCACGTTCAGCCGGACCCAATCGCCTCCGGCCCGCTTCGCCACCGCCAAGGCGCCCGACAGGATCACGCGAAGATTGTCGTCGGTTTCGCCTTCGTTCACCACGATGGCGCCGTCCGCATACTCGCAGACCTCGATGAGGTCGGAGAGGATCCCGCACTGCTCGTCGGTGAGCTCGGTGCCGATCTTCGACTTGCGGATGAGCTCGGCTTTGGCCTGGTCCGGCATCACTGGCTCCTCGGGGCGGGCAACTCCTCGCACGATTCTGCCGCGACGGGAAGCATAACGCAAAGGCGGCGACCGCGAAGGCGCGCGCCTACTCGCCGAAGTAGCGGTACGTGCCTTTGCCGCAAGCCTTGGCGGCGTAGAGCGCCCGGTCCGCGCAGCGCAGCAGCTCGACGAGCTCGGTGCCATGCTCTGGCCACCTGCTGATGCCGACGCTCGCGCCGGGCTCGACGATGTGCCCGTCGAGCACCACCTGCTCGGCCAACCGGGCGACCAGCTTCTGGGCGACCATTCCGGCCTCGGAGTGGTGGTGCAGTTCGCCGAGGAGCAGCACGAACTCGTCACCGCCGAGCCGGGCCACGGTGTCCGATTCGCGGACGCTGCGCCGGATCATCGCCGCCGCATGTGCGAGCAGCCGGTCGCCCGCGTCGTGGCCCAGGGTATCGTTCACGCGCTTGAAGTCGTCGAGGTCGAGCATCAGGACGGCCACCTGCTGCCCGTGCCGCCGCGCCTGCGCCACGGTCACCGCGAACCGGTCGGCGAGGAGCGCGCGGTTGGGCAGGCCGGTCAGGGGGTCCTGGTAGGCCATCGTGCGCATGCGCTCGGCCGCGTCGCGCCGCACGCGCACCTCGCGCTCGAGCACCGCGTTGCGCGCGGTGAGTCTCTGGAGCTCCTCGCCGAAGAGCACCTCGCGGTCCCAGTCCGGGTCGATCACCCCCTCGCCCCGCGCGCTGGGGGCGGCGCCGGCAAGCACGGCGAGCTCCTCGACCCGCCGGCTGAACGCGAGGCGCACGTCGCGCTCGGCGCGCTCGGCGGTATCCGCGGCGAACGCCTCCTCGACGTAGTCGCGCAAGTCGGCCTCCCGGCCGGCGCGTCGCTCGCGCCGCGCGCGCGCGGCGACCGCGAAGCCGAGCGCGAACAGGCAGGCGACAGTGGCAAGCTCGAGCGCGTGCTCGAGCCGTGGACCGGCCGTCCAGGCGCGGTGGGGGCGCACCGCGAGGCCGAGGAGCAGCCCGCTCAACGCTGCGATCATCAGCCACGCGTAGCGCGGCGGGCGGTAGATGCTGCGCAGCAGGCGCCGCGCCAGCACCGCCAGGACACCGAGCCCCGCGGCAGCGATCGCGGAAGCGAGCCACGGCGCCACGCGCAATCCGCCCCAGGCCGGCGCGGTCGCCGCCGCACCGAGGGCGGCGAGGACGGCCATGTGCATCGCACCGGAGAGATCGTATTCGACGCGCGCGATGTCGAGGTAGGCGCGGCCGAAGGACATCAGCGCGCCGACGGCGAGGAGCGGCATGGCGATGGCGAGCTCGGCTCGCCAGGCGTCGAGCCGCGGTGGGAGCGCGATCGCCGCGAGCTCGCCCGACAATGCATGCGCGAGGGCGATGAACAGCGCCGCGGCGGCGAGATGCAGCGCGCGCCGCTCCCGCGCTCCGAACCAGAGCAGGAGCTGGTACAGGGCGAACGCGGTCAGCCCTCCGTACACCAGCAGGCCGACCGTGGGGTCGGTCCCGATGCCCTGGCCGTTCACGGCCGCGCTCCTCCCCTATGCCCTTCGGCCTCTGCGCCGCGTACCCGATTTCGGATTCGCCGGCCGGGACGTGCACTCCGCAAGCGATTATCCGTGCTCGAGCCGGGGATTCTAGCCCGCGGGGGTTTGCCATGTCGGCGAGGCGGGCGGCGTTGGCTCCGCGGCACCTTGCTGCAGCCAGACACGCGTCCGGCGGACCGCGGCTTGTCAGCCACACGCGGCACCGCCTCGCGCTCCTCGAGCGTGATCGAGACCCTTTCACTTTCATCGAGGCCCTTTCACATTGTGAGCGAAAATTTGCGCGGTGCTTATTGCGCGCGCTGTGTGCCGTCACTACCCTAGCTTCGCGCGGCCGACTGCAAGCGTCGAGCGTGTCGAAGGCGTGAATGCGCCTCGGCCGTGCTAGGATCCGAACGCGTGGAGCGCCGCGAGCCCGGCGTGCTGCATCGTCCACGATTCGGAACGTGACAGCGCGATTCCTGATCGCGAAACCACACGCGGGGATGCTGGCGACCAGAACCGGCCGCCCCCGGAGAGGAGGCAGCATGCGTATCCTTCGAGTATTCGTCGCGGGCTTGGCCCTCTCGCTCACCTGCGCCGGCGCTTTTGCCCGGACCTATGACCTGACCTTGTCGGGCGCGAGTCCGAGCGGACTCTGGACGCTGCTCGGCGTCGGCATCGACGGCGCGGTGAAAGCCGCGTTTCCCGGCTCGACGATCACGTACCAGACCTCCGGCGGCGGGTTCGCGAACATCGCGCTGGTCGATCAAGGGAAGGCGCCGCTCGGTATCGCGCACGACGCCGAGCTGCGCATCGCGGTCCAGGGCGGCAAGCCGTTCAGCAAGCCGGTCACCGGCCTGCGCGCCATCGCGGTCCTGTACGACTGGGCGCCGATGCAGATGCTCATGAGCAAGTCGTTCGCCGACGCCCACGGGATCCGCAGCTTCGAGGACATCGCCAAGCAGAAGCCGCCGCTTCGCATCGCCCTGAACAAGCGCGGCAACATCACCGAATACGTCGCGGTGAAGATGCTCAATGCGATCGGCGTCCAGCTCGCCGACATCGAGAAGTGGGGCGGCGCGGTGGTCTACGCCGCTTCCGACGAGCAGGGCGATCTGATGAAGGACAAGCGGATCGACATGTTCGCGAACGGCGTGTTCGTGCGGACGAATTTCATCCTGCAAGCGGGCCAATCGGTTCCGCTCGCGCTGCTGCCGGTTTCCGAGCCGGTGGTGAAGCGCGTTTCCGAAGAGCTCGGCGTGCACCCTTTCCTCGTGAAAGGCGGCAGCTACGACTGGCAGCCGAACGACGTTGCCACCGTCGCGCTCGGCGCAGTGCTGATCGCGAACGAGAAGATGGACGAGCAGACCGCCTACGATCTCGCGCGCGCCCTGCACCAGCACATCGACAAGCTGCGCGCGGTGCACGGCAGCTTCAAGGCGATGCCCGTCGAGCTGCTCGTCAGCCAGCACATCATCCCGTTCCACAAGGGCGCAGAGCGGTATTTTCGCGAGGCCGGCCTGATCAAGTAGCGCAGCGCCGCGGTCCGCGACCGCGGCAGGCAAGACCAGCATGCGGAAACTCGCCGGCCTTCTCACCACCGGCAGCCGGCGGGACCTGAGCGGACCACTCGGCAGCTTCGTCGTCAAGCCCCTTGGCGCGGTCGTCGCGCTGGGCATCGTCTATACGACGACGATCCGCATCGTCGATCTGTTCGCGATGACCATCGTGTTCCTCGGCATGATGCTCGCGATGGTGTTCCTCAGCACCGGCGCGACCGAGGACTCCGATCGGCAGCGCCTTCCCGTCGGCGACTTGCTGCTGGCGGTCGCATCGCTCGCCACCAGCGCCTACTTTCTCTACCACAACGAGCGCATCATCACGCGCATCACGCTGCTCGACGAGCTGACGCGGTGGGACGTCGTCTGCGGCACGAGCCTGCTCCTGATCACGATCGAGGCGACGCGGCGCACGGTCGGGCTCGGCATCACCTCCGTCGTGCTCGTATTCCTCGCCTACAACCTGTGGGGAGACCACATCCCCGGCATGCTGGGCCACGGGGTCATCGACTACGAGCACTTCCTCGACATCATGGTGTTCACCACCGACGGCATCTTCGGCGTGCCGGTGCGCGTGGCGCTCACGTACGTGTTCCTGTTCGGGCTCTTCGGCACGTTCCTGTCGCGCACCGGCGGCGGCGACTTCTTCTTCGATCTCGCCGCGGCGGTCAGCGGCCGCAGGCCCGGCGGCGCCGCGAAGATCGCCGTCACCTCCTCGGGGCTGTATGGAACCATCTCCGGCAGTCCGACGGCCGACGTGGTCACCACCGGCTCGATCACGATCCCGATGATGAAGCGTCTCGGCTACTCGGGCGCGCTGGCCGGCGGGATCGAGGTGGCGGCCAGCACCGGCGGCAGCATCCTGCCGCCGGTCATGGGCTCGGCCGCGTTCATCATGGCCGAGTTCACCGGCATCCCGTACGCGAAGATCGCGCTCGCGGCGATCGTCCCTGCGCTGCTCTATTACGCCTGCGTCTACCTGCAGGTCCACCTGCGCTCGCTGAAGCTCGGGCTCGCCGGGCTCGACGAGAGCCGCATCCCGAAGCTCGGTGTCACGCTCAAGCAGGGCGGACTGTTCGCGGTGCCCCTGCTCGCGCTGGTGATCGCGTTGCTGCTCGGCTACTCGCCGGTGTACGTGGCCGTCGCCGGCACGCTCGCGCTGCTGGCCGTCGCCATGCTCCGCAAGAGTACGCGCCTCGGCGTGCTCGGCATCTACGAGACCCTGGCCGAATCGAGCATGCGCGTCGTGCCTGTGGTCGCGGCTTGTGCCGCAGCCGGCATGGTGGTCGCGGGGCTGAGCATGACCGGCTTCGGCGCCAAGGTCGTCGGGCTCATCTTCCTCATCGCCGGCGAGCATCTTTTTCCCGCGATGCTGGTGGCCGCGCTGATCGCGATCCTGCTGGGAATGGGAATGCCGACGCCGAGCGTGTACATCATCGTGGCGGTGCTGGTCGCGCCTGCGCTCACGCAGCTTGGCGCGACGACGATGGGGGCCAACCTGTTCCTGGTCTATTTCGCAAGCCTGTCGGCGATGACGCCGCCGGTGGCCGTCGCCTCGTTTGCCGCCGCGCCGATCGCCGACGCGAACCCGATTGCGATCAGCGTGAACGCCGTCCGCGTGGCCATCACGGCGTTCGTGATTCCGTTCAGTTTCGTCTTCAGCGGCGATCTGCTGCTCGACGGCGTTTGGTGGCGGGTCGTGATCGGGTGTGTTGCCGCGGCCGCCGCCGTCGTGTTTCTCTGCGCCGGCGCCGAGGGCTACTGGCGCCGCGAGATCGCGTGGGGCAAACGCCTGGTCCTGATCGTCGCGGGATTCGGACTGCTCACGCCGTGGAACGGTGTCAGAATCGCCGCGCTTGCGTTCGGCGCGGTCGTTCTTTTCGCCTCGCTGCGACCCGGCCGCGAAGGGACCCTCGAGGCGACCCTCCCGCGGCGCCCGTGAGCGCGCGGCTTGGCTACAGGGGGTGCACCATTTCGGTCAGCGAGTGCTCGAGCTGTACGACCTCCTCGTGCAGGTACGCCGCCAGCTTCCGCTGCCGCCCGGGATCCATCCGGCTCGAGATCGCTCCGATGCTGATCGCGAGAAACGGCACCCCGTATTGCGAGCGGATCGCCATGCCGACCGACGTGGCCCCTGGCGTGATGTGCCGATCGTTCAGCGCGTAGCCGAGCTCCCGCGACTGCCGCACCAGATGCTGGACCGCGGGAACCGTGAGATCGCTGTAGCTCACCAGCTGCAGCGCATTCGCACCGAGGATTTCGTCGACCGTACGATCGGGCAAGAGCATCAGGAGCGCGATGCCGCCCGCGCCCACGCCCAGCGGCCGGCGCGTCCCGACGTCGAGCGTGAGCGTCTTGATGGGAAATGCGCCCTCCTTGCGGTCGAGACAGACGGTGTCGAAGCCGCTGCGGATGGTGAGGAAAACGGTGTCGTCGGTCTTCTCGGAGAGCCGCACGAGCGACGGACGGCAGATCGCGCGCACGTTGAATTCCGAGGCGGCCGCCAGCCCGAGCTCGAAGATCAGGTGCCCGAGGTGGTAGCGCCGCGTGTGCGGATCGCGCCTGATCATCCCCTCGGCGATCAGGCACTTGAGGATGCGGTGCGTGGTGGACTGCTCGAGTTTCGCGCACCGGCTGACGTCGGTCAGACGCATGCCCGCAGCGTTGCGTGACGCAATGACCCGCATCACGCGCGATGCGCGCTCGATGCTCTGCGTGCCGGCCCGCCTGTCTTGCTGCGAAACATTCACGTCGCGGAAGGCTAATTCCGGCCCCACCCCTTGTCAATCGCCGTGCCTGTCGCGGAAACGGAACCGGCGGAGAGCGCCTTCCGGGTAAACACGTCGAACGATCCGCGGAATGTCTGAAGGGAACAAGTGGGCCCGCTTGGATTCGAACCAAGGACCAAAGGATTATGAGTCCTCTGCTCTAACCGCTGAGCTACAGGCCCGCGCGCGCAATGGTAGCAAAGGCGCACGGACGCCTCGGGTCCGCGGCACGCGGGGCGCCTGATCGGGATCAAGCGTGGCGCGAACCGCGTCGGGCTGGTGTATTCTGCAACGCTACCGCGACGGAGGCGGCCGATGAAACTCGACATCTTCAATCACTTCTTCCCGAAGGCCTACTACGACCGCATGCTCGCGCTCTCGCCCAAGGGCAAGGACATCAACAAGCGGGTGCGGGAAGTCCCGAGCATCGCCGACCTCGACGAGCGGTTCCGCGTCATGGACAAGTTCGACGACTACGCGCAGGTGATCTGCCTGCCCGCGCCCGCGGTCGAGGACTTCGGCAAGAACGCGGCCGAGATGGCGAAGCTCGGCAACGATGGGATGGCCGAGCTGGTGCGGAAGCATCGCGATCGCTTTCCCGCATTCATCGCCGCGCTGCCGATGAACGACCCGGACGCGTTGCTGAAGGAGGCGAACCGCGCCGTGAAGGAGCTCGGTGCGGTGGGCGTGCAGGTCTACACGAACGTCCTCGGGCGGCCGCTCACCGATCCCGCGACGCTGCCGCTCTTCGATCTCATGGCCGACCTCGATCTGCCGATCTGGATGCACCCGATCCGGCCGGCGACAATCCCGGACTACAAGGGCGAACCCAAGAGCCATTACGAGATCTGGTGGACGTTCGGTTGGCCTTACGAGTCGAGCGTGGCGATGGCGCACATCGCGTTCGCTGGCCTCTTCGACAAGCACCCGAACCTGAAGATCATCACCCACCACATGGGGGCGATGGCGCCGTACTTCGCGGGCCGCGTCGGTCCGGGGTGGGATCAGCTCGGCGCGCGCACCTCCGACGAGGACCTCACGCTCGTCCTGAAGCGGCTCAAAAAGCGCCCGCTCGACTACTTCAAGATGTTCTACGCCGACACCGCGCTCTTCGGGGCCAAGGCGGCGACCGAGTGCGGGCTCGACTTCTTCGGCGCCGATCACACGCTCTTCGCGTCGGACTCCCCGTTCGACCCCGAGAAGGGCTCGGCCTATATCCGCTGGACGATCGAGATCATCGACAGCCTCGACATCACGCGCGAGGAGCGCCACGCCATCTACGAGGGCAATGCGCGGCGGCTCCTGAAGCTGAAGTAGGGCACCCCCGCGGCGGAGCGCGGGGGTCAGGGCTCGACGATCTGCGCCGGATAGCCACCGCGGGCAAGCGTCTCCAGCACGTCCTGGAGGTGTGCGTCGCCTCGCGTCTGCAGCACGAGCTCGACGTCCGCGCTCTGGGCGGGCAGCCGGGTGAAGGCCCGCTGGTGGTGGGCCTCGATGATGTTCGCGTTCGCGCCGCCAACGATCGCCGTGACGGCGGCGAGCGCGCCCGGCACGTCGCGCAGACCCACGCGGATCCGCGTCAGCCGCTTCGTGCGCACGAGGCCGCGCTCGATGATCTCGGCGAGCACGAGCGAATCGATGTTGCCGCCCGACAGCAGGATGCCGACCGTGCGTCCGGCGAAGCGGGCGCGATTGGCGAGCAGCACGGCGAGGGCCGCCGCGCCGGCGCCCTCGACAACGGTCTTCTCGACCTCCAGCAGGAGCAGCACGGCTTCCTCGATGCCGGCCTCGTCGGCGAGGAGAATGTCGGCCACGAGACGGCCGGCGATCTCGCGCGTGAGCGCGCCCGGCTGCTTGACCGCGATGCCGTCCGCGATCGTGCTCGGCCCGTAGGGGAGGCGCGTCCCCTTGAGCGCGTTGTACATCGACGGGTACCGCAGCGACTGCGCGCCGATGACCTCGACCGAGGGCGCGAGGCCGTGCGCGGCAACAGCGACGCCGGAGACCAGGCCGCCGCCGCCGACGGGCACGATCAGCGCTTCCAGCGCCGGCACGTGAGCGAGCATCTCCAGGCCCGCTGTGCCCTGTCCGGCAATGACGTGCGGATCGTCGTAGGGGTGCACGAGCGCAAGGCCGCGCGCAGCGGCGAGCGCGAGCCCGTGCTCGCTTGCCGCGTCGAAGTCATCGCCATGGAGCACGACTTCCGGGCCGTGGAACGCCGTCCGCTCGACCTTCACCGCGGGCGTGAAGCGCGGCATGACGATCACCGCGGGGATGCCGAGGCGCTGCGCGTGGTAGGCGACGCCCTGCGCGTGGTTGCCGGCCGAGACGGCGATCACGCCCTGCGCGCGCTGCCGCGCGTCGAGCGACAGGAGCTTCGCGAGCGCACCGCGCTCCTTGAACGACGCGGTGAACTGCAGGTTCTCGAACTTCAGGTAGACGCGCGCCCCGCAGATCGCCGAGAGTGTGCGCGATTCGACGCACGGCGTCTCGAGCACCTGCCCGCGGATCGCTGCGGCGGCGCGGCGAACGTCATCCAGGGTGACCATTCGGCCATCGTAGCGCGAACGCCCGCCGCGCGAACGCCCGCCGGGTGAACCACCCCGCCGCCTTCGGCGGCACCCCCCCTTGAAAAGGAGGGGACCTTCCTTCTCCCCTCCTCTCCGAGATCCTATGCAGGGCTGGTCAGTTGGGGTCTCTGCGACTAAAAAGGGTTTTCCACAACCTATTTTTTGGAGGCAGAGATGGAACCCAAACTGGCAGCCCTGCAGGAAGT
>JADLAV010000073.1 GCA_020848075.1 Burkholderiales bacterium | reverse complement strand
GGTGGAGCACTTGGGTTTCCCGGTCGCTCAACGAAACGCCCCAGCCAGATCATTCACACCCCTGGACGGTCCAGAGACCTTGACAAACCGGCCCCTCATAGAAGGAGGGGTGGCTGCGAAGCAGCCGAGGTGGTGTTGCGTTCTGCTGGCGTCGCAACCACCCTGGGGACTTCGGCTGAACCACCCCGCCGCGCTGCGCGCGGCACCCCTGGAAAGGGGGGATTTTCCTTTTCCCCGCCATGGAAAGGAGGGGGAAGAGGTCACACCGGCGCGAGCCGCTTCATCAGCGGCTCGTGGATCGGCAGGTTGACCGCGGCCGCCATCGCAGCGAGCCCGATGTCCGCGTACCACATCCAGTCGTAGCTGCCTGTTGCGACGAGCGCGAGCCCGCCGAGCCACGCGCCCAGGAATCCGCCGATCTGGTGCGAGAGCAGCGTGATGCCGAAGAGCGTCGCCAGATAGCGCGTACCGAAGAGCTTGCCGACCAGGCCGGCGGTCGGCGGCACCGTCGCGAGATAGGTGAGCCCCATCCACACGGAGAACGCGAGCACCACGAGCTCGGTCTTCGGCGCGGCCAGGAAAATCGCGACGCCGATGCCGCGCGTGGCGTAGATCCACGAGAGCGTGATCTTCATGCGCAGGCGCTGGATCGCGAGGCCCACGCCGACGCTGCCGACGATGTTGAAGAGGCCCATCACGGCAAGCGAAGTGCCGGCAAGCGCCGGCGGCAGCCCGCAGAGCTCGATCACGCCCGGCATGTGCGTGACGAGGAACGCCACGTGGAAGCCGCACGTGAAGAATCCGATGTTCAGGTACCAGTAGCTCCGGTCGCGTGCCGCTTCGCGCAGCGCCGCGCGCATGCCCGGCGGCGCGCTCGCCTGCCCGGCGGACGGCGGCGGCACGGCGCGCGGCTGTCCGTGGCGCTTGCGCCGCAGCGGCCAGGCGAGCGGCAGCGTCGCGAGCGAGATCGCGGCGAGCGCGAAGATCGCGCTGACCCACCCGGCCGCGCCGATGAGGGCCGCCGCGAGGGGCGCCAGGATGAACTGACCGGCGGAGCCGCCCGCATTGACGATGCCGGTCGCCACGCCGCGCCGCTCCGGTGGGATACGCTGCCCGATCGCGCCGACCAGCGTCGACAGACCGCCCGCCGCGGAGCCCGCCGCCACGCCCACGCCGAGCGTCAGCACGAGCGCGGTCGCCGACGTGCTGTACGGCACCAGCGCGAGCGTGCCCGCGAGCAGCACGCCGCCGAGCAGGATCACCCGGTCCGGACCCAAACGGTCGGCCATCGCGCCGAACATCGGCTGCCATGCACCCCACATGAGCTGGTTCACCGCCATCGCAAAGCTGATGGTCGCGATGCCGAGGCCGGTCGCGGTATTGAGGGGCGACAGGAAGAGCCCGAGCGTCGAGCGCGTGCCGAAAGTGATCGCCAGGATGAGCGCCGCGGCCGCCGTGAGAATCCAGATCTGCGCCGCACCGGTGCGCCCCGAATCGCTCATCCGTGCCTCCCGCTGCGCTTCTTGCTCGTCACTTCCCGCTCCTCGCCCGGTTCAATACATCGCGCCGCGCGCCGCAACCGGCCACAGCGCCTCCACCTTGCCGCCGCGCACGCACACGATCCAGTCGTGGAGATTCACGGTCGGATCGCAGTGCCCCGGGATCAGCCGGACCTTCTCGCCGAGCCGCGGCGCCGCCGCCCGCGGTGCGATCCTGAGCACGCCGTGCTCGTCGGATGCGGCTGCGTACTCGATACCCTTCCGGCCCACGACCTGCGGCAGGCCAGAGTCCACGCTGGAGGCTTTGAGGCCCGCGTCCACCACCGCGCGATCGGCCGCCGGCACGCTCATCACGGTGGCGAGGACGAAGAGGCTCTGCTCGAAATCGGGAAAGCCCGACCACTCGTTGGCGTTGTAATCGGCGTCCATGAAAACGTAAGAGCCGGGCTGAATCTCGCTGTACACCCGGCTCGTCGCCTCGAACAGGAAGGTTCCCGTGCCCGCGCCCGTCACCGTCTCCACGGGGATGCCATTCGCCTCCAGCAGCGTCTTCGTCGCGCGCACCTTGCGCGTCGCGAGTGCGATCGCGGTCTGCCGGTCGGCCACCCTGCGCAGGTGCTGTGCCGGCCCGTGATACGCCTGGATTCCGGCAAAGCGCAGGTGCTTCGCCGCCGCCACCGCCTGCGCGAGCGCGAGTGCCGGGATGCCGGGCTCGACGCCGCAGCGATCGGCGCCGACGTTGATCTCGACGAGCACGCGGATCTCCGCGGCCGCGTCGCGCGCCGCCCGCTCGAGCTCGGCGACGTTGCCGGCGTCGTCCACGCAGACGCCGATCTTGGCGCGCGTGGCGAGCCGGGCAAGCCGCGCGAGCTTCTGTCCGCCGACCACTTCGTTGCTGACGAGGACATCCTGGATGCCGCCCTCGACCATCGCCTCGGCCTCGCTTACCTTCTGGCAGCACACGCCGACCGCGCCGGCCGCCACCTGGCGCAACGCGATCTCCGGGCACTTGTGCGACTTCGCATGCGGGCGCAATCGCACGCCCGCACCGCGCACGGCGAACGTCATGCGCTGCAGGTTGCGCTCGAACGCGTCGAGCTCGAGCACGAGCGCGGGCGTGTCTATGTCGGCGATGGCAGCCCCGATCGCGGCGGGAGGCGGCGGCATGCTCGGAATGAGGCGTGAAGCGTAGGGTATGAGACGTGAGGAGCGAAAGCCCGCTGCCGCGGCATTGTATCCGACGTCGCGGGCCGATCCGAGGGCACGCGGGACTTGACCATCGGTGACTGCCGTGATCCCGGCAATTGACCTCTGCGCCGCCGGCAGTCACCATACGAGCTGTATGAAACCCACCGTACTCGAACTCAAGGGCAAGAAGGCCGCCCGGCTGGTGATGCTCACGGCCTATGACTATCCGACCGCGAAGATCGCGGCCGATGCCGGCGTCGATGTGCTCCTGGTCGGCGACTCGCTCGGCATGGTGGTGCTCGGCTACGACTCGACCGTGCCGGTGACGATGGAGGACATGCTCCATCACACCAGGGCCGCGCGGCGCGGCGCGCCGGGCGCGTTCCTGGTGACCGACCTGCCCTTCCTCTCCTTCACGTCGCCCGAGCAGGCGATCGCCAACGCCGGGCGGCTGCTGAAGGAGGCTGGCGCCGACGCCGTGAAGCTCGAGGGCGGCACCGAAGTCGCGCCCATCGTCGAGGCCGTCGTACGGGCGGGCATCCCGGTCCTCGGCCACGTGGGGCTCACGCCGCAGACGGCGTCCTCGCTCGGGGGCTTCAAGCTGCAAGGCAAGGACGAGGAGACGGCGCGGCGCGCGCTCGAAGGCGCGGTCGCAATGGAGGCGGCGGGCTGCTGGGGCGTCGTCCTCGAGCTCGTGCCGGCGCCGCTCGCCGCGCTGATCACTCAGCGCATCTCGATCCCGACGATCGGCATCGGCGCAGGTCCGGACACCGACGGCCAGGTGCTGGTGTTCCATGACCTGGTAGGCCTCTTCGCGGGATACACGCCGAAGTTCGTGAAGCGTTACGCCGAGGCGGGCGAGCTCATCCGTCGCGCGGTGGAAGCATACGCAGCCGAGGTCCGCGCCGGCACCTACCCGACCGCGTCGCACAGCTTCCGCATGGAACCCGATGTCCTGAAGCGCATCACCGAGGGATGAGGGTTGCTTCGGCGGGCGATTCCCGCGCAAGCCGTGGGACGCCAATGATTCGCGGTCATGCCCGGCCTGCGTTCCCGCCTGGGGAACCTCTGAAGAACCCCGTCATTCCCGCGAAGCGGGGATGACTTGATCGGAGGTTCCTTGGGCAGGAATGAAGGGTTCCGCTCCGATTGCCGCTACCGATACAAGCTCTGGGAACAAAGATGAAGCTCTTCGAACCGCTCGACATCGCGGGGATGCAGATCCCGAACCGCATCATGGTCCCGGCGATGGTCACGCACCTCTGCCGGGAGGACGGCCTCGTCACCGACGAGACGATCGCCCGCTACGTGCGCTATGCGCGCGGCGGCGCCGGGCTGATCGTGGTGGAGGCGATGGCCGTGCACCATGTGAAGTCGGGCCCGCTGCTGCGTATCAGCGACGACACTTTCGTGCCCGGCCTGCGCGAGCTCGCGCGGCGGGTGCACGATGCGGGCGAGGCGAAAGTCGTGCCGCAGATCATCCACTTCCTCAAGGTGGCGCGCTCAGGCTGGCGCCAGACCGTCGACATGCTGTCGATGGCCGACATCGACCGGATCGTGGACGAGTTCGGCGCCGCAGCCGCGCGCGCGCGCGAGGCCGGCTTCGACGGTGCCGAGCTCCATTCGGCGCACGCGTACACGCTCTCGTCGTTCCTCTCGCGCACCAACCCGCGCACCGACGAGCACGGCGGCCAGACGCTCGAGGGCCGGCTGCGCCTGATCCGCCGCGCGATGGAGAGCGCGCGCCGCAGGGCGGGCGAGGACTTTCCGATCGGCGTGCGGTTCAACGGCGAGGAGTTCATAAAGAACGGCTACACCGTGCAGGAGTCGCGGCTGATCGCGCTGCGGCTCGCCGAGATGGGCGCGGCCTACCTGTCGCTCTCGGCCGGCGGCAAGTTCGAGGACGCCGTGCACGAGCCCGGCCAGGTGCTCTTCCCGTACTCCGGCTACTCCGGCGACCGCGCGATGCCGGGCGACTGGCTGCCGCGCGGTCTGCACGTGCACCTCGCCGCCGAGATCAAGGCGTTTCTCGCCGCGAACGGCCATCGCACGCCGGTCGCGATTGCGGGCAAGCTCTCCGACCCGGACGACGCCGAGCGGGTCGTCGCCGAGGGCAAGGCCGACTTCGTGGCAATCGCGCGCGGGCTGCTCGCCGACCCGGACTGGCCGAACAAGGTCAAACGCGGCGAGCGTAGTCGCATCGTCGAGTGCGACTACTGCAACGTGTGCAAGGCGCTCGACGGCGCGCACCGCCCGGTGATCTGCACGCTCTGGCCGCAGGGCGCGCTGCAGGCGCCCGCCGACGACTCGGCCTCGCCGCCGCTCGAGTGGGCCGCGGGGACGCTGGAGGCGACGGTGGAGAACGGGCGGGTCGCGCTGAAGTGGCCGAAAGCGGCCGGGGCCGGCTACTACGACGTGTTCCGGGCCGACGATTTCGGCGACGCGGGCCTGATCGACGCTCTGAAGGTGAATCACTGGACCGACGGCACGGTGCTCGGCGGGCAGCGCTACCGCTACCACGTCCGCGCGCGCACCGCCGGCGGCCGCGCCGGCCCGCCGTCGAACACTGTCGACGTGTTCGTGCCCGTACCGGCGGAGCGCGCCAGCGGCTAGCCGCCTGCTCTACACTGCCGCCGTTCCGACCGGTTCGCGCGGCAGCCCGGCGCGATCGGTCCACGCGCCACGATGCTCAAGACCACGCCGTTCCATGCGCGGACCGCCGCGCTCTGCGTGAGCCACGCCTGGCGGCGGTGGGCGGGCTACGTCGTCGCGAGCGCCTACGAGCTCTCGCACGAGCGCGAGTATCACGCGATCCGCAGCGCGGCCGCGCTCATCGACGTCTCGCCGCTCTACAAGTATCTCGTCACGGGCGCGGACTCCGCACGCCTGCTCGACCGCATGGTGCCACGCAGCGTCGCCCGCGCGGCAATCGGGCAGGTGCTCTACACGCCGTGGTGCGACGCTGCGGGCAAGGTGCTCGACGACGGCACCATCGCGCGCCTGGGCGAGACCGAGTTCCGCGTCACCTCGGCCGAGCCGAGCCTGCGCTGGCTGGAGGCGAATGCGACCGGGTTGGAGGTCGCGATCGCCGATGCGAGCGATGCGACCGCCGCACTCGCCCTCCAGGGGCCGAACGCCCGTGCGATTCTGCAAGAGCTCACCGATGTCGATCTCGCCTCGCTCAAGTACTTTCGCCTCACCGCCGCGCGGCTGCGCCGCATCCCGGTGACGATCTCGCGCACCGGCTACACCGGCGATCTCGGCTACGAGATCTGGCTCGACGCCGGCGACGCGCTCGCCGTGTGGGATGCGCTCGTCGAGGCCGGTACGCACTATGGCATCACGCCCGCCGGGATGCTCGCGCTCGACGTCGCGCGGATCGAGGCCGGGTTGATGCTGCTCGACGTGGATTATGTCTCCGCGCGCAAAGCGCTGATCGAGAGTCAGACTTCCACGCCGTACGAGCTCGACCTCGGCTGGACCGTGGACCTCGGCAAGGAGGCGTTCGTCGGGAGGGACGCGCTCGCCGCCGAGGCCGAGCGCGGCGCCGCGTGGCGCTTCGTCGGCATCGAGGTGGACTGGGATTCGCTCGAGCGGCTCCACGCCGAGGCCGGCCTTGCGCCGCGCGTGCCGAGCGCGCCCTGGCGCACGAGCGTGCCCATCTACGCCCGGAGCAACCAGGTCGGCTATGCGACGAGCGGCGTCTGGTCGCCGCTCCTCAAGAAATACATCGCGCTCGCGCACGTCCCGACCCGCTGGGCCGCGCCCGGCACCCCGGTCGATCTCGAGGTGACCGTCGAGCACCAGCGCAAGCGCGCCGCCGCGCGCGTCGTGAAGAAGCCGTTCTTCGACCCGGAGCGCAAGCATGCGTGAGCTTGCGTTGCCGAAGGACGCTTTCGGTCCCCTCCTCTGTGAGGAGGGGTGGCCGCGTAGCGGCCGGGGTGGTGTGGATTGCGAAGTCCGAAACCACCCCGCCGCCTCCGGCGGCACCCCTCCTTGGAAAGGAGGGGATGAAGGATTGATACCTCTTACCCCGTGGCGAATAACACCTACGACGCGATCGTAATCGGCGGCGGCCACAACGGCCTCGTGTGCGCGGCGTATCTCGCCCGCGCCGGCCGGCGCGTCGTGGTGCTCGAGCGCCGCGAGCGGGTCGGCGGCGCGGCCGTGAGCGAACAGGTCTTCCCCGGCTTCACCTACTCGGTGTTCTCGTACGTGGTGAGCCTGCTGCGGCCGGAGATCATCCGCGACCTCGAGCTGCCGCGCCACGGGCTGCACGTCCTGCCGCTCGAGAGCACGCTGACGCCGCTCGCAAACGGCGACTATCTCGCGCAGTGGAACGATCACGACCAGAACCGCCGCGAGCTCGCGCGCCACTCGCTGCGCGATGCCGAGGCCTACGACGAGTTCGGGCGCCTCATGCACCAGATGGCGCGGGCGGTGAAACCGTTCCTCGGCATGGCCCCGCCCGACCCGGCGTCGCTCGCCCCCCGCGACCTCGCGGGGCTCGCGAGGGTCGCGCGTCACTTCCGGGGCCTCCATCGCGGACAATTCCACGCGCTGCACAAGCTTCTCACGATGAGCGCCGCCGACTATCTCGACGAGTGGTTCGAGTCGGAGGCCCTGAAGGGCACGAAGTCCGCGAGCGGCATTATCGGCACGCTCCTCGGGCCGCGCTCGCCCGGCACTGCGTACGTGCTCTTGCACCATTACATGGGCGAGCTCGACGGCGTGTTCCGCGCGTGGGGCTTCGCCAAGGGCGGCAACGGGTCGGTGAGCGCGGCGATCGCGGCGTCGGCGCGCGCGCTCGGCGCGGAGATCCGCACCGAGGCGCCGGTCGCGCGGGTGCTCGTCGAGAACGGCCGCGCGACCGGCGTCGCGCTGGAAAGCGGCGAGGAGATCCGCGGCACGCGCATCGTCTCGGGCCTCGATCCGCGCCGCACCTTCCTCGATCTCGTCGGCGCCTGCCACGTGCCAGGCGAGCTCGTCGAGGCGGTGCGCCGCTTCCGCTTCCGCGGCGCCTCCGCCAAGGTGAACCTCGCGCTGGGCGCGCTCCCCGACTTCACCTGCATGCCGGGCCGGGGACCGCACCTGCGCGGCGCGATCTCGATCAGCCCGAGCGTCGACTACCTCGAGCGTGCGTACGACGAGGCGAAATACGGCGAGTTCTCGCGCCGGCCCTACATGGACGTCGTCATTCCGTCGATGATCGACCCTGCGATGGCGCCGCCCGGCAAGCACGTCATGTCGATCTTCGCGCAGTACGCGCCCTATCGCCTGAACGGCGGCTGGACCGGCGCGCGAAGGGAGGCTTTCGGCGACGCCGTCATCGACACCCTGAGCGAGTACGCGCCCAATCTCAAGTCCATCATCCTGCACCGGCAGGTGCTCACGCCGGCCGACATCGAGCGCACCGTCGGCCTCGCCGAAGGCAACATCTTTCAGGGCGAGCTCTCCCTGCAGCAGATGTTCAGCCTGCGCCCGGCGCCCGCGTGGGCGAAATACCGCACGCCGGTCGACGGACTCTTCATGTGCGGCTCGGGCACGCATCCGGGCGGCGGCGTCATGGGCGCGCCCGGCCGCCTCGCGGCGCTCACGATCCTCGGGCGGGCGAGCGGCTGATCCGAGGCGTTCGCCCTCGATGCAATGAAAGCGTTCTGCGCTGCCGCAGGAGGTCTCGATCTACGGCTGGCCTGTCACGCTCGTCTTCGTGCCGCCCTCGAAGGAAACTCTGAAAGGAAACTCTGAAGAACCTCGTCATTCCCGCGCAAGCGGGAATCCAGCTCGAGGTCATTCAACGACTCGCTGGATCCCCGCGAACCCTGCCCCCGAGTGCCGTTATCGGGGGGCGGGGATGACTTAATCAGAGGTTCCCTGACGCGCGGGCAAATATCACGGGTGAGATGCGGTCGTGATCCTTCCTGATCGCCTCCATGTCACCTGGCTTTTTCGATCTTCGTGACCGTGAACTGGCCATCGATACGGTCGGGCACGAAACGCACCTTGTCGCCCGGCTTGACGGCTTTGAGCATCTTGGGATCGGCAGCGCGGAAGGCCATCGTCATCCCTTCCATCTCGAACTTCCTGAGTGGCCCGTGCTTGATGAAGATCTTCCCGCCGGCCTCGTCGACCTTGGTCACGAGGCCGATCTCGAACTCATCGGCTTCCGCAATCGCCGCCAACGGCGCAAATATAAGCGTCAAGGCGACCGCGGCGCGTGCGAGCAGGCTGCCTGCCATGATTGATTCCCTTTCGCTTCAGGATCACTTCACCGTGACGGTGCCAGTCATTCCGGCCTCGCGGTGGCCGGGAATGAGGCAGGAGAACTCGAACGTTCCGGCTCTTGTGAATCGCCAGAGCATTTCGGCCTTCGCGCGCGGCGGCACGGTCTTGCCGTTCGGATCATCGTGCTCCATGTCCGGGTATTTCTTCATCAGCGCAGCATGCTTTAGATTGTCGGCGGTGCTCGCCAAAACGAATTCGTGCACGAGAACCCCTGCGTTGGTGACGACGAACTTGATCTGCTCCCCGCGTTTCACCACGAGTGCTTTCGGCTGATATGACATCGTGCCGTCACTCTCTCGCATCGTGATCTCGACGATGCGGAACGGCTTCTTGGGGTCGCCAGGCTCACCGGCCGAGAAGTGCTCTTCGGCCTCGCGCGCGTGCCCTTCATGCGCTTGCAGCGGCGGAACCCACCCGAACATTTGCAGGCCCGCGGTCAACGCCACGATGATGGAGAGCTTACGCGGCTCGAATATGTTGATAGCGCGCTCGTGCATTGTGCGTTCGTGCTGCCGTCGCTGCTGTTCGGGAGGATTCTTGAATCCTAGCCCATCTTCACGGTTGCCCGCCAAGCATCCAACGCATGGCGATGGTCTCATCGCCTGCGTGCGTGTAGTGGCGTCTGCATTCAGGGCGATAAGCGAATTTCGCGTGCGGAGACGGGTCCCGGGAAGCGGCATCGCCTTCGCGAAATCGATTGACGACATCGATTTGTTGGATTGACGGCATCGATTTCAGCAACCTCTCATACGTGCTGCGCCGGGACACTCGATTGACAGCCTAATTCTCGCAGCGTACGCTGCATTTCGGCAGTTGGGATGTAATTCAAATCACATACCTTCGGGAGGGGTGCAATGAGCGACTTGCCACGGCGACGGTTCTTCGGATCGGCGATTGCAGCAGCGACGGCAGCAGCGGGTTGGCCCGCGGTGCTCACCACGCAGGCACACGCGGCCACGCCGGCCCGCGCGGGCGCGCCGACATTGAAGCCGCGGAAGCTGCCATTCCCGCCGAACGATAACCTCGGCAGCTACGAGCCGGCGATCTCGGCCGACGCGAATACCATTTATTTTGCGCGCTTCGCGAACGTCGGCGATAAGCGCGTGAAAGGCCCGACCGACCTTTTCGTCACCCGCCGCATCCGTCAAGAAGGGGAATGGCCCGGCAAACCCGGCGATTGGTCGCCAGCCGAGCGGCTGTCGGATGCCGTGAACAGCGATTCCATCGACCAGGAGCCCTGGCTCACCCCCGACGGCAAGAGCCTGTACTTCATGAGCAGGCGGGCGGGGAACAGGAATGCCATTTTCGTGACTCAGCTTCAGCCCAACGGCCAATGGGGCCAGGCGCATTTGGTCGCCGGCGGGAACATCAATACCGACTACCCGGCGCACTGTTTCATGCCGTTCAATATGCCCGGTCAACCGAATGCCATGATATTCGTGTCGATTCGGCCCCGCGCACCTGGATTGCCCGCGACGGAGGGCCTCTACACGACGCGAATGGTGAACGGCGAGTGGCAGCCGGTCCAGCGTTACGAGAGCCAGTTACTCGACTCGATCGGGCTCAAGTGCCGCTTCAACGCTGTCACCCGTGACGGAATGACCCTCGGCGTGGTCTCCGTGCACGATTTCGGCAAGTTCCACACCATGATGTTCGTGCATTACGACCCCAAGAGCAAGGAGTGGAAGGGACCGATCGTGGAAGCGCCGTTCAACGACTGGAACATCGACGGCGCGTGCCCGACGTTCACGGCCGACGGCGAGAAGATGATCTGGTCGGCCGGGTACGATCACGGACCTGGCGTGGTCTCCGGTGGCAGCACCGGTGCCGGCGATCTTCTGGACCTGTTCTGGCTGCCTACGAGCGAGGTCGTCGCCTATTACAAGGCAAAGGCGAGCCTGGAGGGCTAGCAGGCAGGCTTGCCCGGCGTGGAGATCGTCCGCACGACGGCGCGGTGGCTCGCCCTGTTGCTTGCCGGCTCGGTTCTCGGTGCGACTGTCGCACTGGGGCACAGCGGGCTGCAACGGGCGGAGCCGCCAGCCGGAAGTACGCTGCAGCGCGCTCCGAAGGAGGTCAAGCTCTACTTCTCGGAGAGGCTTGAGCCGGCTTACAGCAAGGTGCGCGTCGAGGATAGCCGGGGTGCGCGCGTGGATCGCAACGACAGCCACGTCGATCCCGCCAATCCATTCCTCCTGCGGGTGACACTGTCGCCGCTTGCTCACGGTGAATACACGGTGGTCTGGCGCGTGCTTTCTGTCGATTCTCACATCACCGAGAATCGCTTCACGTTCCGGGTCGAATGACCGCGGTCAGATCCCCCGGCTGTCGGGAATTGGAGGGCGGTATGCGGGGTTGATCAATCGAGCGATTGGCGCACAACATGCACCGAGCTGCTCGCTCGATTGACTCCGCGACGAGTGCAATTGCCGCAACTCGAACTCGGTGATCCGACTGGTCGCGCGGGTCTGAGATTTCCCCATGACCGCAGTGCTCTTCACCGCCTTTGGGATTCATCTCGCTGCATGCGTCCTCGCCACGGGCGCATTTTTTTTGCTTTTGCTTGCCGGGTTGCCTGCCACAGGCCTCATGTGCCGATGGGAACGGCAAGTTCTATCCGGGGCGCGATGGCTCGTGCTGGTGGCTCTCGGCTCAGGTGCCGTTTGGCTCGCGGCCCGCACCGCGCTCTTCGAGGGCCGTCCTGACGCCGCGCTCGATCCGCACGCCATCCGGCATGCCATGCTGGATACGTGGCCGGGGGTGGTGTGGATGGCGCGGCATGGCCTGCTGGTCGTGCTGGCGGCGTTTCTCTTCACGGGCGGGGACGTGTCGACCCGGTGGAACTGGATCGCTGCGCGAGCCGAAGCCCTGGTGCTGGCTGCGCTCGCCCTGATCCTGTTGGGAGGCTCAAGCCACGCAGCGGCGATCTCCGATAGCCTATGGCCACGGGCGTTCGACATGGTGCATCTCCTGGGCGCCGGCATCTGGGCCGGCAGCCTTCCACCGCTTGCGCTCCTGATATACGCGGCCAGCCGCGGCCCGGGGGTACCGGATCCCTACGCGGTGCAGACCATGCGGTCCTTTTCGCGCATCGCGCTCGTCGCGGTGCTCGTTCTCGCCGGCTCGGGCATCGCGAGTGCGACGTTGTTGGTGAAGAGCGTCGCCGGACTGATGGGCACGACACACGGACACCTGCTTCTCGCCAAGCTTGCAGTTCTCATCGCGGCACTCGTACTGGCTGCTGCAAACCGTGCACTGCTGCCTGCCTTATCGGGCACGAATGAGGCGAAGCCCTCCGCGACCGCGCGGCGCATGGCGTTGTTCATCGCGATGGAGGCGGGTCTGGTGGTGTTGCTCCTCGGCCTCGCGGGGGCGATGACCTTGACCACCCCCGCTGCCCACGGCGATCCGGTTTGGCCCTTTCCGATTCGCCTCTCGGTTGACACGCTGCTCGATCTGCCGGTCGTACAGGTTCTGGCGCAGCTGCGGGACGGACTCGTGCTCGCGGGCCTCGGGCTCGGGGTTCTGGCCATCGCGTTCCTCACGCGGCGCCGGCGTAAGCTCCTGAGCGGGTTGGCCTTCATGCTGGTCGCGGGTGGCGCGGCGGTCACGCTTGCGCCCTTGGTGGTCGAAGCCTACCCGACCTCGTATCTTCGCCCGTCCGTCACGTATAACGCCGGCTCGATTGCAGAGGGAATGTCGATCTATCAAGCGCGCTGTGCCTCCTGCCACGCGACGCGGACAGCCGGCAGTGAGGCGCTGAGCGGAAGCACCGTCGATCGGCTGGCGCCCCTGACGGCGCGACAAACCGCGGGAGAACTCTTCTGGCTGATCACGCATGGAGAGCTTGCACGCGGGATGCCGGAGTTCGGCAGCCTGCTGGGAGAGGTCGAGCGCTGGCACGTCATCAATTTTATCCGCGCCTTCGCCGCCGCTCGCGACCCGCGTCCGGTCGGAACGGACGTGGAAACCGGGCGCGCGTGGCTGGCAGCGCCCGACTTCAATGTTTCCGTTGGTCCCTTGACCCCGAGAGCGCTGCGCGACTACCGTGGGCAACGGGTGGTGTTGTTGGTGCTCTACGACCTGCCCCAGTCCCGGACGCGGATGGCGGAACTTGCGCGCCGGTACGGAGCGCTCTCGGTGTTGGGCGTGGAGATCGTCGCCGTACCGCCTCGCGCCTCGCCGGAAGCGATCGCCGAGCTTGGCGCGTTACCGCCCGTCCTCTTCCCGGTGGTAACCAACGGCAACGAGGCCATCGTCAGCGTGTACCGCCTCTTCACACCCGGCACCGCGCATGCAGAGCTGCTGATCGATCGGCAGGGCTACATCCGCGCGATTTGGCGGGACGACCTGACGGCCATGCCGGATCCCACGACGATCCAGGCTCAGGTGGAAAGGCTGAACGAGGAGAAGGCCCCGCCACCCATCGATCATGTCCACTGAGATATCCCGGCGATCGAGATAATCTCGGACGAGGCCGTGTTCGCTGACGAAACCGGAGGACGTTCGTGATGCCTGTCTGGCAGGCTGTCTTACTTCTGAATCTGAGCCTCGCGGTGGGTCTCGGCTTCGGCTATGGCGTATGGGGTCAGCGGCTGGCTGTCCTCGAAGGCGAGTTCAAGACGGTGCAGGCGCAGGTGGAGCGGCTCGAGCGCGAGCGACAGGCGTGCGCAGACGGGGCACGCGTCGGCGAGCAGCAATGGGAAGGGCAAGGGATCGTGCGAGCCGTCTACCCGCGGCTCATGCTGATCACGCACGAGGAGATCGCCGGGCTGCTCCCCGCACGAACCACCGGGTTTCGTCTAGCCGCATCGGCCAATCACGGCGAAGCCAGCGTCGGCAAACCGGTCCGCTTCTGGTTGCGCGGTACCGGGAGCAGCGAGATCGTGCTGGTGAAGATGGAGCCGTGGTAACGGGCGGTCGCGCGACGTTCGATCGATGTCACCATTTGCCGCGGATCTGCAGTCCGCCCAGGCTGCCTCGCAAAGAGGGGCGATCGAACGATGTTTCCTTGTACCCCTCGGGCATGAGACGCGGCAAGCGGAGCGCCGAGAAGGACAGCACGTGAGCAGGCCGGCCGTCGTGATCGGCGCCGGTGCGAACGAGCTCGTCGCCGCGCACTACCTCGCGCGCGCCGGGCACCGGGTGCTGGTGCTCGACGAGCGCGGCGCGGGCAGGCCGGCGTGGGAAGCGGGCTGGATTCCGCCGCACATCGTGCGCGACCTCGCGCTCGACCGGCACGGCCTCGCGATCCACCACCCGGACCCGTGGGCCGCGGCGCCGCTGCCCGGCGGCGGCCGTCTCGAGCTCTCGCACGACATGGCGCGCTCGGTCGCGTCGATCTCGCGCGCGAGCCCGCGCGACGCGGCGAAGTGGCCCGAGTTCTGCACGCGCATGGCACGGCTCGCCGGCGTGCTCGAGATGCTCTACGCGGCGCCGCCGCCGGATCCGCTGAGCCGCACGCCACGGGAGCTCGCACGCATGACCGGGCTCGCGATCCGCGTGCGCCGGCTCGGCCGACAGCCGATCGAAGATCTCCTGCGCACGGTGCCGATGTCCGTGGCCGATCTCCTGGACGACTGGTTCGAGAGCGAGGCGCTCAAGGGCCTGCTCGGAATGGGCAGCGTGATGCACCTCGCGCAGGGTCCGCGCTCGGGCGGCACGGCATTTGTTCTCTTGCATGGCCACGCAGGCAGTCCGCCCGGCGTGTTCCGGCCACCGCTCACCAATGTCGCCGGCGTCCTCGCCGGGATGCCCGGGATCGAGATCCGTCGCGCAGCGCAAGTCGTGCGCATCGCCGTGCGCGCGGGCCGCGCTACCGGTGTCGTGCTCGCCACCGGCGAGGAGCTCGCCACCGGCCTCGTGCTCTCGGGCGCCGATCCGCAGCGTACGCTCGCCGGGTTGCTCGATGCGGGCTGGCTCGACCCCGAACTCCTCCGCGCCGTGCGCAACATCCGCGCCCGCGGCGTCGCCGCCCGCGTCGTCCTCGCGCTCGACCGCACGCCGGGCTTCGCCGCGCTCACCCTGGCGCCCTCGCTCGAATACCTGGAGCGCGCTTTCGACGACACGAAATACCGCCGCGTCTCGCAGCATCCCGCGCTCGAGGCGCGCACACTCGACGCGGCGGGCGACGGCCGCCACCGCCTCGAGGTGCACGTGCAGTACGCGCCGCACGCGTTCGCCGACGTCGGCTGGGACGAGGCGCGCCGCGCCGCGCTCGGCGATCGCGTCGTCGAGATGCTCGCTCCGCACCTGCCGGGCGGCGGCGCTGCGGTGATCGAGCGAAGCGTCTTCGCGCCGCCCGACCTCGAGGCAATCGAGGGCTGGCCGCAGGGCCAGGCGCATCACGCGGAGCTCGCCCTCGACCAGGTGCTGTGGATGCGCCCCATCCCCGCCCTCGCCCGTTACCGCACGCCGATCCGCGGCCTCTTTCTCTGCGGGCCGTCGATGCATCCCGGCGGCGGCATCGCGGGCGCGGCGGGCGCGAACGCCGTCCGCGAGATCCTTCGCGACGGCTGACCGCAGCGCGCTCGCGCTTCGCTCAAGCGCGACTGTCGGATGGCTTTACACCGGCATCGGTCCGTGGCTATCAACCCTTTGATAGGAAACTAAAAGTATCTTTGGCGTGCAACTTGCTTTGGTAGTCTGTAAGCGCAAAGAAAAGCAAGTACATAGTCGGTTGGCCGGGAGATGGGCTAGACCTTCGAGTCAACCCATTGAGGAGAAGCGCCATAATCGCACCGTCGTCACCACGCCGGGCGCTCATCCTGGCCCCGCTGCTGGGGATCTGCCTCGCGCAGCCCGCCATTGCCGTGGAGCCGGCCAATCTCGTGCTCGACACCACGCCGATCTCGCTCAATTACCTTTTCCCGGACAAGATCGACGCCAAGGTCGTCTTCTCCAAGTACGGGCAGAACCCGTGGGGCCCGGTGGGCTCGTCGGGGCTCGACACCGGCACGAGGTTTCTCGGCCTCTCGTTCAGCGAGGGCGACAGCGTCGGGGGCTTCACGTCGGTCTGCGATCCGACGCCCTTCGACCTCGGCTGCGCGTACTTCGGCGCCAAGGCTTCGTTCAGCGGCTCGGGCAAGGCCGGCATCGAATACGGCCTCAAGCTCGACGGCGGAGCGCTCGACATCCGCTATCCCGTTAGCATCTCGCTCGACCTCCCGTACGCGGCCGACGGTTCGGGCGCACCCAAGATCGGCGAGCCCTTCACCATCGGCTCGAGCTGGAGCGTGGGCAATTTCAAGGTGCTGAGCAAGCCGGGCACGCAGCCCGCGCCGCTCGACCCGATGCTCGCCTCGCACGGTCCCGGACTGGAGGCGTTCGTGGACCTCGTCGGCCAGGCGAGCGCGACGGTCAAGGGGGAGCTCTGCGTCGGGGGATGCCTCCCGAAATCGGTGGGCTTCAACTTCGACGAGAGTCCGGAAGTCGCGGCGCTCAACCGCAATGGCGACGGCCAGATCCGCGCGTTCGGCCAGCCGGTGTCGGGCCAGGGCGAGCTTTCGGGCGGCATCATCCAGTACGACCTCAAGATCCCGACGCTCGACGCCAAGGGCGGCCTGCTGCCCGACAAGACGCTCGCCGCATCCACGCAGGACAAGGCGATCGGCCTCGGCCTGGGCATCGACGAGATCGTGTCCGCGCTGATCGGGGCGCCGCTCTCGGACAGCTTCGGGTTCAACTTCGCGGGCAAGCACATCGGCGTGGGCTACAACCTCGTCGAGGCCGACGCGTGGCTCAACATGCTGCTCGCCCAGAAGCTGGGGTTCGCGGGCGCGCCGGTGGTCGAGCTCGAGTTCAGCAGCCCGGTCCAGATGCTGGAGAACGGACTCTGGGTGGACAAGGGCAAGACGATCGCGTTCAACGCGGGCGAGTCGGTCACGCTGCGCGCGCCCGGTGCGCAGCTCCTCGGCGTCGTCCCGACCTACGGCCTCTTCGGGGCGGCGTCGAACGACCTGGATCTCAAGCTGGAGGGCGAGCTCAGCGTATCCGCGCTCGGGCTGACCTCCACCATCGGCGACTTCGGGCCGCTGTACTCGGACAAGCTCTCGCTCGGCATCGGCTCGCTCGGCATCGCCAACGAGAACTTCGCGGTGAACTTCGAGGAAGTGGTCGGCGGCGCATTCAACATGGCGTTCCTGCCGTGGGAGACGTACCAGACGGGGACGCAGTACGGCGCGCTCACCTTCTGGGACCAGGGCCAGTGGACGCCGCCGCCCGGGTCGCCGTGCGTCGGACTGGTCGAGTGCAGCGCCCTCGCGCAAAGCAAGGTCATGGGTTTCTTCGACCTGAGCCGGATTCGGCTTCCGGATTGCCTGGCCGATCCGGACGGGTGCTCAGAGAGCGTGCTCGCGGAGCTCATGCGGCAACTGCTCGCCCTGGGGCCGCTCGAGGGCCGCTATCTCGCGAGCGGCCAGCGGCTCAACGAGGAAGGCGGGCTCGACGTCTTCCTGAACGATCTCATCGGACTGGAGGAGCTCGTGCTCGCGGTCCAACCCGACATCACGCAGGGCGAGATCGACGCGGCGAACGCCGCGCTCGTCGCACGCTTCGGGCCGCAGCCCTTCGTCGTTCCGCCCGCGCCGGTGCCCGAGCCGGGAACGCTCGCGCTCGTGGCGACGGCGCTGGCGGCGCTGCACTGGCGCCGGCGGGCAGGGACTGTCCTGCTCGCAAGTCGGCATCGCCGGCAGGTGTAGCCCCGCCCCGACAGCTCGCCCGAACTGCGCCGTTCGGCTACACTTCAGCGCCTTCCGGTGCGCTTCCCGCGCGCGCGGACCAGCGAAGAAGCGCCGAGTTGAGCCACTCACCTCCCTCCACGCCGGACAGCACGCCCGGCGCGCCGCGCCCCGTCCTGTCGACCACCGACGCGATCGCGATCATCGTCGGCATCGTGATCGGTGCGGGCATCTTCGGCGTGCCCTCGATCGTCGCCGGCAACGTCGCGAACGAGCAGATCATGCTCCTCGTCTGGATCGCGGGCGGCGTGATTTCGCTGATCGGCGCGCTCTGCTACGCCGAGCTCGCCACCGCGTTCCCGAACGCAGGCGGCGATTACCACTTCCTCACCCGCGCCTACGGAGCCAAGCTCTCGTTCCTGTTCGCGTGGGCGCGCGTGACGGTGATCACCACGGCCTCGATCGCGGCCATTGCCTTCGTATTCGGCGAGTACGTCGCGCGCATCCTGCCGCTCGGCGAGCTCGGCGCACCGATCTACGCTGCGCTGCTCGTCATCGTGCTCACCGGGATCAATATCGCCGGCGTGCGCCGCGGCGCGGTGACGCAGAACTGGATGACCGTGGTGCTGGTCGCGGGGCTGTTGCTCGTGATCGTCACCGGACTCTTCTTCGTCGCGCCGGCGGCGCCTTCCGCGACCGGCACGTCCGCCGCGGGGGGCGGGTTACCTTGGCACGCCGGCATCGGTCTCGCGATGGTGCTCGTGCTGTTCACCTATGGCGGCTGGAACGAAGCGGCGTACATCTCGGCCGAGGTGAAGGACGGGCGCCGCAACATCGTGCGCGCCCTGGTTTACGGGATCCTCGTCATCATCGCGCTCTACATGCTCACCAACGCCGCCTACCTGCGCGGCCTTGGCATGGACGGCATGGCGAGGTCGCAGGCGGTGGCCGCAGACCTGCTGGCGCTCGCGTGGGGCGGGGCCGGGGCGGTGCTCATCAGCATCCTGGTCGCGATCGCGGCCGCCACCTCCGTGAACGCGACCATCATCGCCGGCGCCCGCAGTAACTACGCGCTCGGCCGCGACTGGCCGCTGCTCGGCTTTCTCGGCCGCTGGAGCGCGCGCACCGGCACGCCGGTGAACGCGCTCGTCGCGCAGGGCTGCATCGCGCTCGGGCTGGTGCTGCTCGGCGCCCTCACGCGCAACGGACTGCAGACCATGGTCGAAGTCACCGCCCCGGTGTTCTGGTTCTTCTTCATGCTCGCGGGCGCGTCGCTCATCGTGCTTCGCGTTCGCGAACCGCGCGCAGAGCGCCCGTTCCGCGTGCCGCTCTACCCGGTCACGCCGATCATCTTCTGCCTCACGAGCGCGTACCTGCTCTACTCGAGCCTCGCGTATACCGGCGTCGGGGCGATGGTCGGCGTCGCCGTCGTCGCCGTCGGGATCGTGGTGCTCGCGATCGGCCTGCGCTATGGCGGCGGCCCGGACGCGACGCGCCAATCCGCGTGAGCGCGAAAGCGAGGACCGCGTGACCCGAGACCGCACCGGCCCGCCGCTTGCCGCGTCGCCCGTCGCACGCTTGCTCTCACGCGGCAACGACACGATTTGCCTTTCACGGAGCCAATACGAGATGAGCCGCAGATCCGTCCTCAAACTCGCCGGCGTCCTGGCGCTCGCCGGCCTCGCGCCGCGCGCGTTGGCGCAAGCCGGCAAATCGCACCTGGACCTCGAGGTCGACTTCGTCCCGTCCGAACCGGAAGTGGTCGAGGCGATGCTCAAGCTCGCCGGAGTGAAGCCGGGCGACGTCGTCTACGACCTCGGCTGCGGCGACGGGCGCATCGTGATCACCGCGGCGCGCCAGTACGGTGCGACTGGCGTCGGCATCGACATCGATCCGGAGCGCATCGCCGAGGCGAAAGAGAACGCAAAGAAGGCGCGGGTCGGGGACAAGGTCAAGTTCCGGCAGGGCGACGTGTTCGAGGCGGACTTCCACGACGCGACTGTGGTGACCCTCTTCCTGCGCACCGACTACAACCGCAAGCTGCGTCCCCGCCTGCTCGCGCAGCTGAAACCAGGCACGCGCATCGTCTCGCACGAGCACGACTTCGCCGAGGATTGGCCGCCGGAGAAGACGGTCCGGGTCGCCGGGACCACGGTGTTCCGCTGGACCATCCCCGCGAAAAAGTGACGACGCGCAGGCGGGAATGACGGGGCCTTTCAGAGTTCCCCTACTCGACCGTACCCTTCGCTTCGCCCACGAACGGGCTGCCCGGCGCACGCCGGAACTCGTCGCGGTACTCCGCTTCGCCGGGTTCGGTGAGGCGAATCGCCGCGCCGCTCTTGCGCTGCCCGTTCACGTGGCGGATGAAGTACAGGGTGCAGCGATAGGAGCGGAGCATGCTCACCGAGGCGACGTCGAGCGCCACCGGCACGGAGATGCGTCCCTGGTAGGCGCCGCCCCGGATCGGAAACCGCTCGGAGCCGAACCCGCCATAGCCCAGGTTGCTGGTTTGCCCGTCGATCTCGGTGAAGACGGCGCACGTGACCGCGCCCTCGGAGACCTCGGGCGGCAGCCCCTTCACGGCGACCGGAACTTCGATCGGCAGGGTCTCCGCCGCGGCCGGAACGGCTGCAAGCGCCGCGCACACTGCGGGCGCGACGCGGACGACGAGCGCGACGATGCCTTTCGCCCGGCTCATTGGCTTCCCGCGCCAGGCGACGCATGAACGCCGGTGAACGTGAGCTCCTCGGTCACCACGCGCGGCATTCGCACGGGCGCGGCCGCCATGGCCGGCGCCGCGACAGGCGGCGGTGCGCTCGTCTTCTGTCCCGCGGCCGCCTCGGCATTGCAGGCGGCGAGCTGGTCGTCCGCGAGGTGCTTGATCTCGCTGCGATAGCCGACCACGCGGCCAACCTGGCGCGCGAGCTCGGTGCAGCCGCGCACGCTCACGTTGCCGCCGCGCCCGTGCGCGACGCACACCTTGCCGTGGCAGCGCCAGACCACGCCCGCCGCGCGCACCTCCGTCCGCTTCGCGTTCTCGGCGAGCTCGGCGCGGTAGGCGTAGCGCTTCGATTGGGCGCCGGCGGTGAGCGGCGCGCCGGCGAGCAGAATCGCCGCAAGGACGGCAGGCAGCAGCTTCGAGTTCGTTCGGCACATCTCGGTCGCGGACCTCGGCTGGGTCCGAATGGTACCAAGTGCGCCGGCTGCAGTGGCGATGCGCGCGAAAAGAGGCGGAAGGGTTCCGCCTCTCTGCCTCCACGCTAGGCGACCGACCAGCCCGGCTCCTCGCGATCGAGGATCCGCTTCAGCGACGCGAGGTGCAGCGTCGACTGCTGGCGCTCCCCCGCCCATTGCTTCGCGGCGGCCGCCGCAACGTGGTGCGGCACGCGCTTCAGGAGCTTGCCGCTGCCCTGCGCGAGCACCTGCACCATGCACGCGCGCTCGAGGTAGTAGAGATCGTCGAACGCGTTCGCGACGCTCTCGCCGGTGACGATCACGCCGTGATGCTGGAGGAACAGGATGTCGGTCCCGTTCAATCGCGCCGCGATGCGCTCGCCCTCGGCCGCGTCGAGGGAGAGGCCGTTGTACTCCTCGTCGTAGGCGACGCGGCCGTAGAAGCGCAGCGCGTTCTGGCTCGCCGGCTCGAGGCGCCCGCCCTCGAGCAGGGTGAGCGCGGTGGCGAACGGCATGTGGGTATGCATCACGCAGTGCGGCGCGCGACGCGAGCGGTGCACGCGGCTGTGGATGTGGAAGGCAGTCGGCTCGACCGCATGGCGGCCCTCGATGACCTCACCCGCGGAGTCCACCAGCAGGAGGTCGCCGGGCGTCATTTCCGACCAGTGCAGACCCAGCGGATTGATCAGGAACCGGGCCTGCTGGCCTGGCGCCACCAGGCTGAAGTGGTTGCACACGCCCTCGCCGAGCCCGTACCGGTGCGCCCACCGCAGCGCCACTGCCAGGTCGATGCGCGCTTGGGTCAGAGCGTCCGTCATGACGGCGGCATTGTAGCGACGCGCGGCACAAGTGCACGGCCCAATCGTTACAGAATTGTCAACTCGTTCCGTGCGAAAGCAATAAGTCGCACGGGACGCTAAGATGTTTCGCCCATCGACGCAACGCGCTTTCGCGGAATGGAATCGCGCGGGACACGCGTTGCGCGCTGTGCGAACGCTCACCATGCCGGCGCCGGGATGCGCGACGCGCGCGCATGCGCACGCGAAAGCGCAAGACGGCGCGACCGAGGTTCGCGGCGCGGCGTCAGCGGAAGAAGCCGGCGACGAGATCGATGCAGCCGTCGAGGAGATCGGCGCCGGTGAAGACGCCGTCGGCCCGGTCGAGCCACGACGGATGGTCCGCGACGCGCGCCCGCTGCCCTTGCGCTTCCATCTCGCGGAATGCCCTCGCCACCGTCGCAGGGTCCGGGGAGAGCTTCGCCGCGGCCGCCGCGTACATCCGGACCGCCTTCTCCACCGCGTCGGCGTCGAGCACCGCGACCGGCGCGCCGCAGTGGCTGCACTGCGTGTCCCGCTCGAGGTCGATCGGCGCGCCGCAACTCGAGCACTGCACCTGCCGGATCTCGGCCCGCACGCGCGCGAGCTCCGCGTCGTTGAGCGAGCGCACGAACTGCTTCTCGCGCAGGAACTGGAAGAACGGGGTGAGCCGCCCGTGGCCCGCGACGCAGCGGAAGTAGAGGAAGTGGCCGCTTTTCGAGAAGTCGCTCGTGCGCTGCAGCAGCCCGCGGCAGCGCGGGCAGTCGAGGCGGCCTTCGAGCGGGCGCCGCTCGGCTTTGCCGCGGCCGTTGATCGCCTTGAAGAGCTCGATCACGCCCTCGGGCGCGAGCTGCAGGCTCTCCGCCTGGTCGAACCAGATGACGTGGCAGGGGAAGCAGAGATCGATCGCGACCGCGCCGTTGAGATGGCGGTCGAACCGCCGGTTCTCCATCGGCTGCGCGCAGTTCGGACAGTCCGTCGTGCCGTTGTTCATAGGGCTGCTTCAGTAAACAGTCCCCTCCTTTTCAAGGAGGGGTGCCGGCGAAGCCGGCGGGGTGGTTGTGGCGCCGGCAGTCTCCTTCACCACCCCGGCCGCTCGCGCGGCCACCCCTCCTTCTCGGAGAGGAGGGGAGAAAACCGATCCCCTCCTTTTCAATGAGGGGATTGAGCGTGCGGCAGCTTCGCCTCGACTCAGAGCACGGAGTCCGCGCGGATCGAGAGCCGCGCGAGCACGCGCTCCGCGGCCGCGACGCCACGATACTGCGCCTCCTCGAAAAGCGAAAAT
This sequence comes from Burkholderiales bacterium, assembly GCA_020848075.1. Taxonomy (GTDB): domain Bacteria; phylum Pseudomonadota; class Gammaproteobacteria; order Burkholderiales; family SG8-39; genus JAABRB01. The sequence goes on along the minus strand of JADLAV010000073.1, from coordinate 8,478 downwards.
CCGGAGAGGTCCGAATGCGCAAAATGCACGCGCCCGGTGTGGCGCAGGACACGCTCGCGCGCCGCGCCCCACAGGAATCCGGCCCGCGGCCGCACCATTGCGTGCCCGTTCACGAACACGTCGGCACGCCGCGTGATGCGCGCAAGCTCCGGGTGCGGCCGGCCGAGCTCGGCGAGCGCTCGTTCGACCCACTGCTCGCGCGTCGCCTCGAGCAGCCGTTCGCGCGCCGCGGCGGGTGACGCGCCGCTCAACGGCTCGTAGTAGGTGAGCACGGTGGGGCCGCGGCGCGAGGCGAGATCCTGGTGCGTCGCCACCACGTAGCCGAGGCTCGCGCTCTCGTAGAGAACGTTGTCCCAGGCGAGCGGCGCGCCGTAGCGCTCCCAGGGCGGCTCTTCGAGCGTGAGGTTCGCCACCACCCAGGGCGCGTGATCGAACTCGCCGAGCGCGGCGGTGAGGCCCGCATCGGCGCCGGCGAGCGCGCGCGCGGCGAAGCGCAGCTGCGCCGCCCAGATCACGTGCTGCACGCGGATCTCCACCGAGCGCCCCTCGCCCGCAAGATGCACCGCGAGCACCGCCGCGCGGTCGCTCTCGGTCACGCGATGCACGAGCGCCCCGGTGGTGAGCGGCGGCGCCACCCGCGCGACGAGCTGGCGCACGATCCAGCCGTTGCCCTCCGGCCAGGTGAGCACGGTGTCGGCGTCCGCGTTGCGCGCGCGCGCGTCGCGGCAGGCGAAGTAGTGGATGCCGGCCCACGCCGACACCTCGCGGTAGTCGCACCCGTAGTCGTCGCGGCAGCCGTAGTTCACGAGCCAGTGCACCGGCTCGGCCGTGAACCCCTCGGCGAGGAGCCAGTCGCGCATCGACGTGCGATCGAGCGCGAGGTAGCGCGCATCGCGCGAGGAGAGCGCCATCGGAATGGCGAACGCCCGCCGCCCGTCGCTGCCGCGCTCGGCTTGGAACGCGTCCATGCGGGCGTGGAAGCGCTGCCACTCGGTGCGACTGCGCTCGCTCGCGCCGGCGAGCGGCTCCAGTCCGTCGCGCCAGACGCCGTTTCGCCACAGCCGCTCCTGCGGCGCGAAGCAGAGCGCGCGCTCGTCGTAGTCGGGCGCGCTCGCCTGCGGGTCGCCGCGCAGCACGCCGAGCTCGGCGAGCAGCAGGCGCACCGCACGCGCCTCGCGCGTGGGCAGGGGCAGATAGTGCGCGCCAAGCGGGTAGCGGCTCACGTGGTTCTCGCCCCAGCGCGCGTTGCCGCCCGGCGTGGCCTCGAGCTCGAGCATCTCGAAATCGTGGAAGCCCGCGCGGCGCAGCCGCCACGCCGCCGAGAGGCCGGCCACCCCGCCGCCGACGATCACCACGGCGCGCTTGCGCACCTCGACCGGCGCGCCGCTCACGCCGGTGCGCAGGAGATGCCCGACGCCGAAGGACGTCCCGGAGAGCGTGCCCGGGGGCAGCGGCGCGGCCTTCTGGCCGCAGGCGACCGCCGCACATGCCGCGGCGCCCGCCGCGAGAAACTCACGGCGCTTCATTCACTCGCTCGGCGCGCGCTTCCACTCGGCGTCGAAGTACTGCACGAGGATCTGGTTCGTGAGGCGGTTCACCTCGACGGGCACGCGCGCCATGTCGCGCGGGAAGGTGAACATGGCCGGCAGGGTCTCGACCGAGACGAAGCGGAGCCGCGGATCGAGCTGCTGCGGCGGCCGGTACGGATCGCGCGACACGAGCACATAGCCCCACTCGCCGAACGACGGCACGTTCACGTGATACGGCGCCGTGGCGAGCCCTACGCTCTCGATCGTGGCGACCACGCACCAGAAGGACTTGCGCGCGTAAAGGGGCGAAGTCGCCTGGATCACCGCCAGCCCGCGCGCGGTGAGCCGCCGCTCGAGCAGTCGGTAGAAGGCGGTGGTGTAGAGCTTGCCGAGCGAGTAGTTGCTGGGATCGGGGAAGTCGGCCACCACGAAGTCCCAGTGCTCGTCGGCTTCCTCCAGCCACTTGAAGGCATCGGCGTTGATGACCTTCACCTTGGGTGACGCGAACGCATCGCCATTGAGCGCACGGAGCACCGGCAGGGTCGAGAAGATCCGCGTCATCTCCGGATCCAGATCGACCAGCGTCACCGACTCGACCTGCGGGTACTTGAGGATCTCGCGCACCGCCATGCCGTCGCCCCCGCCGAGCACGAGGACGCGCTTCGCCCACGGCGCGGCGGCGAGCCCCGGATGCACCAGGGCCTCGTGGTAGCGGTACTCGTCGCGCGCGCTGAACTGCAGGTTGCCGTTGAGATACAGCCGCAGGTCGTTGCGCCAGCGCGTGAGCACGATGCGCTGGTGCGCGCTGGAGCGCGCGAAGACGATCTGGTCGGCGTACATGTCCTCCTCGGCGGCGGCGGTGAGGCGGTCGGACTCGATCACTCCGCCGGCGAGGAGGCCCGCCACCAGCGCGCACTGCAACGTGCGCCAGCGCATCGCGCCGAGCTGACTGCGAAAGAGCCACAGCGCCCAGCCGGCTACGAGCGCGTTCAGGAGACCGAACAGGAACGCCGAGCGGATCAGCCCGAGCTTCGGCACCAGCACCAGCGGGAAGGCGATCGACACGGCGAGCGCGCCGAGGTAGTCGAAGGAGAGCACCTGCGCGACGAGGTCGCGGAACCCGAGCTGCGCGCGCAGGAGCCGCATGACGAGCGGGATCTCGAGCCCCACCAGGACGCCGACCACGAGCACGAACCCGTAGAGCACCAGCCTGAACTCGCCGCCCGCGTGCGCGAATGCGAGGAACATCGCTGCGGCGGAGAAGCCGCCGAAGAGCGCGATCGCGAGCTCGATCTCGAAGAACCGCGCGGCGATGCCGCTCACCACCCAGCGCGACAGGTACGAGCCCACGCCCATCGCGAAGAGGTAGAGCCCGATCACCAGCGAGAACTGCGTCACCGAGTCGCCGATCAGGTAGCTCGCCGCGGCCCCGGCGATGAGCTCGTACACGAGCCCGCACGCGGCGATCACGAACACCGAGGCGAGGAGCGCGTAGCTCATGCGAGTTGGCGCGTAGGCCGACCGCGGATCGTCATTGCCTAAAGAAACTCTGAGGAGCCTCGTCATTCCCGCGAAAGCGGGAATCCAGCTCGCGCGCAATCAACGAGTTGCTGGATCTCCGCCTTCGCGGGGATGACTCAATCGGAGGTTCCCTAACCATGAATGGCGGCGGCGACGATGATGGCGATGGCGAGGCACATAGCCGCGACCACGGTCGCGAGCGGCTGGTTCTTCTTCTCGATCAACTCCTGCCACAGGTGGTAGGGCGTGAGCTTGTCGATCACGACGAACGCCACCACCACGAACACTACCCCGAGCAGGGAGTAGACGAGCGCGCCGATCAGCGCCGCGGGCTTGAGATATTCGAGCATCGTTGCCTCCGTTGGGATTTCGTTGCCGTCCTGTCCACGTCGTTCACTTGTGCCGCGAGATCGCGCTGCCGGAACCGGTCCGCACGCCCCTCGGCGCAACCTGCGCATCGTTGCCGTAGATCGACCAGTGCTCGCGCTGCGCGTAGCCGAAGAGCACGAGGATGAGCGCGCCGATGACCACGTAGCCTCGCATCCGCTAGCCCTCAGTCGTCGTCGCCGCTGCTCGCGGGCGCATAGTCGCTCTCGGCCCAGCGCTGCCGCTCGAAGGCGACCGAGCGCCACAACGCGCGCGCCGGGAAGAGCGCCAGGATCGCGAGCGCGACGATGAAGTTCGCCCAGTCGGGCGGGTCGCGGAAGACATCGACCCGGCCACTCACCCTGCGCCCGCGCACGTCGCCTTCGGGCTCGATCTCCAGGTAGTAGAGCCCGGGCGGCACGCTCGCGATGCGCGCGCGGTCGGATTTGTCGCCTTCGGTCCACGACTCGCCGTCGGACGATCCGTGATAGTAGGACACCTCGCGCCCGAGCTGGTAGGTCGCGCCGGTGTTCTGCTCGATGAGCGTCACGTTGAGGTACACCCAGCTGTTGTCCACGTCCGCCATCGAACGCACCGCGAGCGGCACCGGCTTCGCGCCGCGCAGCTCGAAGGGCGGCGTGACGATCGTGCTCGCGCCCCGCCCCGGCACGAAGTCGAACTGCTGGCTCTGCAGCACCCGGGTGTCGGCGCCGAGCCGGAAGAAGGCCTGCAGCACGAGCGCAACCAGCGCGAGGATGGCGAAGGCCTTCCAGTAGCCAAGCACCTTGCCGGTGTACGGGGAGGGCTGGTTCGGCGCGATCCCGGTGCGCTTCGGCGGCCGCGTCTTCAGCCCGAGCTGCTGCCACAGCGCCTGCGGCTCGACGTACTCGCCGACCGACCACGTGATCTCGTTGCCGGTGCGCTCGCCGGACAAGACGAGGGGCGGAGCGACGTAGTCGTCCACCGTGGCAGTGTCGCCGAGCCGCACCCGCCAGTAGAACTCGCCGGCGACGTAGGTCACCCGCGGCTCGCTCCGCTGGAAGTGGCGAAAGACCGTCCCGCGGTAGTGCGCCACTGGCCGCTTGCCCGGCGTGAGGCCCGGCACGCCCTCGCAGTCGCGCACCACCGAGAAATGCCCCTCGTACTCGGTGATCCAGCGATAGCCCTGCGCCGGGTTGTTGAGCAAATACTCGCCCCAACTGTAGGCGGTGCCCTCCGCGACGATCTCGCGGCGCATGTAGCCGACCGTCTCGAACTCGGCGCCGTCGAACCGCCCGCGCGTGCCGAGCGGGATCGCGGGCGTGTACCGGGCCGCGTTCTCCGCGAGGCGGCTCAGGATCGCGGCCTGCGGGTTGGTCACGTCGATCACCGCGCCGCAGCTCTTGCAGCCGATCGCCTCGGTGGTCTGCACCCGCTTCTCGAGCGGCGCGCCGCACGCCGGGCAGGCGAACGCAACCGCCTTCGCGGTGGCCGGGCCGGTAGCCGCCTGGTCGTCGCGCAACCCCGTGAAGCGCAGCGCCTCGAACGGCACCTGCTCGCCCACGTAGAAGAGCGGCGGGTCCTCGCTGTAGTCGATCGTGGCGAAGTCGCCCTGCTCGCTCCGCAGATCCACCACCGGCGCGTCCCACCCCGCGCCCACCTGCACCGGGAGCTCGCCGGCGCCCGCGACGACCTGCGCGCGCTCGATGTCCACCACCTGGAACCGCTTGCCCTCGGCCTGCAGCACCCAGCCCGGCGCGATCTGCTCGAGCTTCGGCGGATCGGCGAGTGGCCGCAGGAACGTCACGAGGTAGTTGCCCATCGCGTCAGACAACCAGCCCTCGCGCCCGTCGTCGTAGAAGCAATACCACTCGTTCCACACACCCGAGCCGTAGCGGTACTGGATGCGGCCGATCACGCTGAAGGCCTTGCCGCGATAGACGCCCTCGGTGCCAAGCTTGATCGGCGTGGCGTCCTCGAGGAGCTCGGCCATCTTGCCGATGTCCTCGAGCTGGGGCCCCTTGCGGACGAGCGTGCTCTTGCAGAACTCGCAGACGGCGACGATCGACGTCGCGCCGCGGAAGAACACCGGCGCGCCGCATGAAGGGCATTCTGCTTTTCTCATTCTCGCCCGGGGTGACGCGAGAGCGCCTCCCGCACCCCCGCCATACGAACCGCTGTTTACCTCATCCCCGCGCAGGCAGGGACCCGCTCTTGCTCTACGTCATCCCCGCGCAGGCGGGGACCCACTCTTCCTGTACGTCATCCCCGCGCAGGCGGGGATCCACTGTCGCAGTACGTCATCCGAGCTTCTTGAGAAGCTCGGCCTTCTTCGCCTCGTACTCCTGGTCGGTCAGCACGCCCTTCGTCTTGAGGTCGTGCAGCTTCTCGAGGAGCTGCATCACGTCCTGCGGCGACTGGCCGGCGCCCGCCGCGGCGGCGCCTGCGGCGCCCGCCTGCGCGCCCTGCATCGCCTGGCCGAGCGCGCCCGCCATCGCCTGCCCCATCGCGAGGCCCGCGCCGAGCCCGGCGCCCGCGCCCGCGACCCCGCCCTCGTTCGCCGCGGCGGTCGGGATGCTGGAGGCTACCTGGAACTGCGTGTAGCGACCCATGTCGCCGACCATGTTCATGCCGATGCGCTGGTCGAGGATCTTCTGCAGCTCCTCGGGCAGCGACACGTTCTCGACCACGAACCCGGAGAGCTCGAGGCCGAGCGCCTTGAAGCTGTCGGCGAGCTTCGCGCGCAGCTTCGCCGCGAGCTCGTCCTGGTTGGCGGCGAGATCGAGGAACGGGATGCCCGACTCGCCGAAGAGATCGGTCATCGCGCCGACGATCGTGTTGCGGAGCTGCCCCGACAGGTCGTCCACCGTGTACTGCTCGCGGGTGCCGCTCACGTTCAGGTGGAACGCCTTCGGATCGACGATGCGGTAGGTGTAGATCCCGAACGCGCGCAGGCGCACCGCGCCGAACTCCTTGTCGCGGATGGTGATGTGGTTCGGCGTGCCCCACTTCTGATCCACCTGCAGGCGGTTGCTGAAGAAGTAGACGTCGCTCTTGAAGGGCGACTCGAAGAGCTTGTCCCAGTTCTTGAGGTAGGTGAGGACCGGGATCGTCTGCGTGACGAGCTTGTAGCGCCCCGGGCCGAACACGTCGGCGACGCGCCCCTCGTCCACGAAGAGGGCCATCTGCGACTCGCGCACCGTGAGGCTCCCGCCGTACTGGATCTCCATGTCCTGCATCGGGAAGCGGTAGGCGAGGATGCCCTCGCCCGGCTCCGTCCACTGGATGATGTCGATGAACTGCTTCTTGACGAAGTCCCAGAGCGCCATGGCGCCTCCCGGTGGACGAAAGAAGTGCGCTAGTGTAGCCCCGACGCGAGCGCGCGCGTAGCCTCCCGCTCGAGCGTGCACGCCGCCACCGTGAATTCCTGCCGCGCCGGACCTCGGCAATCCACGGGCGGCGGTCTCAGGGCCGGTCGAGCCGCAGGTGGGCGGCGGTGCGGGCGTTGAACTGCATGAGATCGACGACGAAGCGGTCGAACGGCAGGCCGAACTCGCGCTTGAGCGCCTGCGCCGTGTCCTTCAGGCCGGCGATCGCGATGCGCTCGGGCCAGTCCTTGAAGGCGAGGACGATGTTGTTCACACGATCACCGCTCGGCAGCAGCAGGATCTGGTCGTCGAAGGCCTGCTCGATCCGGCCGAGGTAGGTGCCGAAACCCCGCTCCGAGGCGATGAAGTTCACCACGAGGATCCCGCCCGGGCGCAGCGCGTCGCGGCAGGCGTCGTAGAACGCCTGCGTCGCGAGCGATTTCACCGAGACGCCGTCCTCGAACGCGTCGAGCAGCAGCACGTCGGCGCCCTCGCGGTGCGCGGGCACGTAGGCCGCGCCATCGGCGATCTCGATCGCGAGCCGCTCGTCCTCCTCCGGCAGGCCGAAGTGGCTGCGCGCGGCGGCGAGCACGCGCGGATTGATCTCCACCACCGTCATGCGCGTCATCGGCATGCACGCGTGGACGAACCGCGCGATCGATCCGCCGCCGAGCCCGATCATCAGGATGTCGCGCGGCGCGGGCTCGAAGAGCATGAAGCTCATCATCGCCCGCGTGTAGTGCAGCTCGAGCTCGTCCGGGCGCGAGAGCCGGATCGCGCTCTGGATTGCGTCTCCGCCGAGGTGCAGCGCGCGCACCCCGCGCTCCTCGCTCACCTCGACACTTGAGTGCCTGCCCTCGATCCAGCGCCTGAAGCCCTTCATCCCCGCGCGTCGTTACAATCGGCCAACAGTCGAACGAGGCCGAGATTATGCAGTGCTTCAAGCGTTGCGTCCTCACGCTGCTCGCGCTCGGCGTGGCCACTGCCGTGGCAGCGGCGGTCCTGGCGTACAACATCGCGGGATGGCTGCGCGCGGACGACCCGCCCGAGCGCGCCGACGCGATCGTGATCCTCGGCGACGACCCGATACGCGCGCTCACCGGCGCCGACCTCTACCACGCGCGCTACGCGCAGCGCGTGCTCCTCGCGAAGCCCTATCGCTCGCCGCGCCGGCTGCTCGCCGAACGCGAGGGCGTGACGGTGCCGTGGTTCGAGGACGCGGCGCGTGCGATCCTCATCCGCAAGGGCGTGCCGGCGAGCGCCATCGAGACCTACGGCAAGGACGTGAAAAGCACCGCCGCCGAGGCGAACGCGCTCCGCCAGCCCTTCCCCTCGGGGAGCCCGACGCTCCTCGTCGTCACCTCGCCCTACCACGTCGCGCGCGCACGCATCGTCCTGCGCGGCGCCCTCCCCCACGCCCGTGTGCTCGTCGTCGCCAGCCGCTACGAGACCTTTCCCGACCGCTGGTGGACCGACCGCGAGGCCGCACCGCAGGTGGTGCTGGAGTGCGCGAAGTTCGTCTATTACTTTCTGGGCGGCCGGTTCTAGACCCAGTACGCGGAGATTGGTGTGTCTTTTGCCCCTCCTCTCCGAGATCCTATGCAGGGCTGGTCAGTTGGGGTCTCTGCGACTAAAAAGGGTTTTCCACAACCTATTTTTTGGAGGCAGAGATGGAACCCAAACTGGCAGCCCTGCAGGAAGTCAGTGTAGCGCGT
>JADLAV010000072.1 GCA_020848075.1 Burkholderiales bacterium | reverse complement strand
TCGCGCCCGCGAGCTGCAGGCGCTCAACCAGCGCGACTTCTACTTCGAGAAGTACTTCAAGAAGCGCGAGGAGTGAGAAGTGCGGGGTGAGGCGCAACCACCCCGCCGCCCCGCGGGCGGCACCCCTCCTTGGAAAGGAGGGGAGGTCCTGACGGAAGGGCCGAGCAGCACCTTGCCGAATCTCGATTACTGAGTTCCGGATCCGGAGATGCTTCCCGCTCGCTGGATCGACCTCGGCAGTACCGATCCCCTGACGTTCCACGCCACGTACGCCGGGGTGGCGGATGCGCGCGAGGCGGACGACCCGCCCGCGGTCGTGTGGGGCCGCGCCGGCGCGCACATCTGCCTCGGCCAGAGCCAGGGGCTGTGCGAGCTCGAGGATGGAGTGGACGTGCCGGTGGTGCGCCGGCCGCTCGGCGGCGGCGTCGTGTGGGTCGACGAGCATCAGTTCAGCTACGTGCTGATTGCGCCGGTCGAAGCCGCGCCGCCGCGCCACGAGCAGTGGTACGGCTGGGCGCTCGATCCAGCGATCGCTACCTTCCGGGCGTTCGGGCTCGCCGTGGAGCGGCATGCCGAGGATCTCTGGCACGCGGGCCGGAAGATCGCCGGCAGCGGCGCGGCGACGATCGGGCGCTCGGCCGTGATCGGGTCGAGCTTCCTGCTCCGCTTCCCGCGCGAACGGTTCGCGCGCGCCATCGCGGCGGCCGCGCCGTCCTTCCGGGTGAAGCTGATCGAGGGGCTCGCCGCCGCGATGACGGACTGGGCGGAGGCCGGCGACCCGCCGGGCGAAACCGCGCTGCGGACGGCGTTTCAGGCGTCGCTGGCGGACCGCCTCGGATGGTGCGTGCGGGCGGACCGGATCGAAGCGCGCGAGGGGAATGAGATCGAGCACTGGCGCGAGGAGCTCTCCGCGCCGATCGACGCCGGGATCCGCCGCGTGAAGGACGGCATTAAGCTGAACGCCGAGCTCCTGCTGACCGGGCGAGGCGGAGCCCCGCGCCTCGAGTGCATGATGCACGGTAGCACGCCGGCCGACGGTCCAGAACGCCGCCGCTGAGATTCGTCTGCAATGGCCTCGCCGACCATCGCTTCGCGCCTGCGGCGCCGCTGCATCCTGATGACGCGCGACGCGGCGCTCGAGCGTGCGCTGCGCGCGGCGCTGCCGCAAGGGTGGGAGATGACGACGACCTCGGCGCTCGCGGCACTCGGCGGATTCGACGAGATCCTGCAGCACCGGTTCCTGCTGCTCGACCTCGAGGAGTCGGAAGCGTTCGACCCCGTCGAGGTCCTGCGTGAGCTGCGCTTCGCGCTCATGCTGAACGTGCCGGCATTCTGCTTCGGCGGGAGTCCCGCGCAGCGTGATGCAGCGCGAATCGCGCGCGGAGACCGGTTTTTCAATCGCGCCGAGATCGTCGAGCGGTTGCCGGCGATCTGCGGGCAGTACAGCTGGGGCGGCGATTGAGCTCGTCACTCACGCCCGCCGGTTACCCCGCTCAGCCAGGCGCTTCGGAGAGCATCCCCAGTTCCCGGTAGACCTGGCGGATGCCGTCGCGCCAGCTGGCGTAGCTCCGCACGAAAAGCGCTGCGCACGCGGTGAGCGCAAGGCCGTAGATGAAGAGCGTCCAGCGCGCGCCCAGCCACTCGGCGACCGCGCCGGCGATGAAGTTGGCGATCGGGCCCATGCCGAGGAAGACCGTGACGTAGATGCTGATCACGCGTGCGCGCAGGTCCTCCGCGGCGATGGTCTGCAGGATGGTGTTGGTCGACGCGCCCGCGACGATCACGCCGAACCCGAGGACCGGCAGCCCCGCTGCGGCGAGCGGCAGCCACGGCGCGGCGGCGAAGACCGTCAGCCCGATGCCGGCGGCCAGGCTCGCGCCGGCGATCACGCGGCCCAGGCCGAGGATCGAGCTGCGCAGCGCAAGGAAGAGCGTGCCGCACAGCGCTCCTCCTCCCACTGCGCCGATCAGCAGTCCGAAGGTGCCCGAGCCGCCGCCGAAGCGCTCCGCGGCGACGATCGGCATGAGCGGCTGCCACGGCGCGCTGAAGAACGACACGCCCGCGATGAGATAGATGAGCCGGCGCGCCGGCATCAGCCCGAACACCCAACGGAATCCCGCTGCCAGTTCGGTGAGCAGGTGCGCCGGCGGCCGGCGGGCGGCCCGGGCCTTGACCTGCACCGCGAGGTAGGCCGCGACGATGCCGAAATAGGACGCCGCGTTCAGCGTGAAGCACCAGGCTTCGCCGAACCCCGCCACGATGAAGCCCGCGAGCGTCGGCCCCACGAGCCGGGCAGAGTTGAACATGGTCGACTGGAGCGCGATCGCGTTCGGCAGGTCCTCCTTGGATTCCACCATCTCCAGCAGGAAGGCTTGGCGCGTCGGGGTCTCAACTGCGTTGATGACGCCGAGCGCGAGCGACGCGAGCACGACGTGCGTCGGCGTGACGATGCCGGCGAACGTGAGCCCGGCGAGCGCCGCGGCCTGGAGGAGCGCCAGGAGCTGCGTCGCGATGAGCAGGCGCCGCCGGTCGGCGCGGTCTCCCCACACTCCGGCGAGCGGTCCGAGCACGAGCATCGGGAGCTGCTGGACCGCGGCAACCAGGCCGAGGAGGAACGCCGAGCCGGTGAGCCGGTAGACGAGCCAGCTCGCAGCGACCGTCTGCATCCAGGTCCCGAACACCGATACCGCTATCCCGGCGTAGAAGACCCGGAAGTTGCGGGAGCGGAGTGCGCGCAGCGCGTGCTTCATGGAGCGTGGACGCAGGCGCGCGGGCGGCTCGATGCGTGCCCGACCGCGGCGGCGACGGAGCTAGTGCACCTGCGGCTTGAGCTTGACGAGCTGCTCGTCCAGCTTCGCGAGCGTCGCCTCGAACCCCGCGAGTCGCTCGCGCTCCTGCGCGACGACCGGCGCCGGCGCACGCTCCACGAAGCTCCTGTTGGCGAGCTTAGCGCCGGCCTTGGCGGCCTCGGCGGCGATGCGTGCGCGCTCCTTGTCGAGGCGCGCGATCTCGGCGGCGACGTCGATCTCGATCTTGAGCATGAGACGCGTCTCGCCCACGATCGCCATCGGCGCATCGGCGGCGGGAAGATGGGCGACCCGCGTCGCCTCAGCGAGCCGCGCGAGCGTCCGCATGTAGGGAAAGTACGGCTCCAGGTCCGCTGCCGGCCCCTCGGCGTAGAGCGGAATGCGCTCGCCCGGCGCGACGCCCATCTCCCCGCGCAGGTTGCGGCAAGCATCGGTGAGCGCCTTCAGCCTCGCCACCCGCGCCTCCGCGTCCTCGTCGATGCGCTCCGGCTGCGGCTGCGGATAGGGCGCGATCATGACGCTCGCGCCCGCCTTGCCGGCGAGGGGCGCTACCCGCTGCCACAGCTCCTCGGTGACGAACGGGATGAGCGGGTGCGCGAGGCGGAGCATCGCCTCGAGGACGCGCACCAGCGTGCGGCGCGTGCCGCGCCGTGCGGCCTCGTCGCCCGCGGCGAGCTGCACCTTCGCCAGCTCGACGTACCAGTCGCAGTACTCGTCCCACACGAACCGGTAGATCGCGCTCGCCACGTTGTCGAGCCGATACTCGGCGAACCCGCGCTCCACCTCGGCCTCGGCACGCTGCAGCGCGCTCTCGATCCAGCGGTCGACGAAGGAGAGCGCGACCGGCCGCGACTCGTCCTGCCCGCAATCCTCGCCTGCCGTGTTCATCAGCACGAACCGGGTGGCGTTCCAGAGCTTGTTGCAGAAGTTGCGGTACCCCTCGCAGCGCTTCAGGTCGAAGTTGATGTTGCGCCCGAGCGTGGCGTACGCGGCCATGGTGAAGCGCAGCGCATCCGCGCCGAACGCCGGAATGCCGTCGGGGAACTCGCGCCTCGTCTTGGCGGCGATGCGGGGCGCATCCTCCGGGCGCCGCAGGCCCGTGGTGCGCTTCTCGAGGAGACCCTCGAGCGAGATGCCATCGATGATGTCCACCGGGTCGAGCGTGTTGCCCTCCGACTTCGACATCTTCTTGCCTTCGGCGTCGCGGATGAGCCCGTGGATGTAGACGTGCCGGAACGGCACCCGCCCGGTGAAGAGCGTGGTCATCATGACCATCCGGGCCACCCAGAAGAAGATGATGTCGAACCCGGTCACCAGCACCGACGAGGGCAGGTAGAGATCGTAGGCCTTGGCGTCGTCGCCCTGCGGCGCCGGCCACCCGAGCGTCGAGTGGCAGACGAGCGCCGAGGAGAACCAGGTGTCGAGCACGTCGGGATCACGCGTCAACGCGCCCGAGCAGCCGGCGGCGGCGGCCTGGGCCCGCGCGGCCGCCTCGTCGCGGGCGACGTACACGTTGCCCGCCTCGTCGTACCAGGCCGGGATCTGGTGGCCCCACCAGAGCTGGCGCGAGATGCACCAGTCCTGGATGTTCTCGAGCCACTGGTTGTAGACGTTGACCCAGTTCTCCGGGAAGAACTCCACGTCCTCCGCCGCCACGGCGCCGAGCGCGACTTCGGCGATCGACTTGCCGGCGAAGGGCGTCCCGGCGGGCGCCTTGTCCGACATCGCTACGAACCACTGGTCGGTGAGCAGCGGCTCGACGATCTCGTCGGTGCGCCCGCAACGCGGCACGACCATCCGGTGCGGCTTCACCGACTCGACGAGCCCGAGCTGCTCGAGGTCCGCGAGCACGCGCTTGCGCGCCTCGAAGCGATCGAGCCCGCGATAGGCTGCCGGAGCGTTGTCGTTGATGTGCGCATCGAGCGTCAGCACGTTGATCACGGGCAGCATGTGCCGGTGCCCGACCTGCCAGTCGTTGAAGTCGTGGGCCGGCGTGATCTTCACGCAGCCCGTGCCGAACTCCGGATCGACGTACTCGTCGGCGATGACCGGAATCCGCCGCCCGGCGAGCGGCAGCTCGACCTGCTTGCCGACGAGATCGTGGTAGCGCGCATCCTTCGGATGGACGGCGACCGCGACGTCGCCCAGCATCGTTTCCGGCCGGGTCGTGGCGACGACGACGAACCCGGCGCCGTCCGCGCGCGGATACCGGATGTGCCACAGCCGCCCTTCCTCCTCGGCGCTCTCCACCTCCAGGTCGGACACCGCGGAGCGCAGCTTCGGGTCCCAGTTGACGAGCCGCTTGCCCCGGTAGACGAGGCCGAGCTCGTGCAGCCGCACGAAGGTCTCGGTGACGACCTTCGACAGCTTCTCGTCCATCGTGAAGTACTCGCGCCCCCAGTCGCAGGAATCGCCCAGGCGTCGCATCTGGCGCGTGATCGTCGCGCCCGACTGGCGCTTCCAGTCCCACACCTTCGCGATGAACTGCTCGCGGCCGAGCGCCGCGCGTGAGGTGCCCTCGGCCTCGAGCTGCCGCTCGACGACGATCTGCGTCGCGATGCCCGCGTGGTCGGTGCCCGGGAGCCAGAGCGTGTTGAATCCGCGCATCCGGTGATAACGGGTGAGCGCATCCATGATCGTCTGGTTGAATGCGTGACCCATGTGCAGGGTGCCGGTGACGTTCGGCGGCGGCAGCTGGATCGAGAATCCCGGCCGGCCGGCACTGTAGCCGGCCTTGAAGTACCCGCGCGACTCCCATTCCGGGTACCAGCGTTCCTCGGTTGCGTGCGGGTCGAAGCTCTTGGGGAGTTCCATGGCGGGTGCCGGGAGAGCCGCGGATTATAGCGGATGCCGCACGCCAACTCGCTGGTTTCGCGGGCATTTTGCGGCGCGAAGCGGTGCGCGGCGCACTGCGCGCACGACTGGCGCTCAGCCCGCTTTGAGGCGAGCGAGCTCCTCCTGCACGACCTGGACGAGCGCCTCGCGCACGGCACGGCGCACCTCCTGCTCGAGCTCGGCGCCGGCGCGCTCCATGATCTGGGCGACCTTCGCGCTGACGCGGCCGTGCACGCGGGCCTCGATCATGCGTTCGAGCTCGTGGCCGAGTTGCTCGAGCAGCTGCAGCCGGAGCTCGCGCTCGAGCGCGGCGAGGTCGAGCTCGGGCACCGGGGGAGGCGCGCCGGCCGCCGGCGGCGCCTGCGATACCACCTCCGTCAGCACGGGGTAGTCGGCGGGGGGCTCCGGCGGCCGCTGCGCGCGCGCCGCGCGATGGCGCGCGAGGAGCGCATCGGCCTTGCCGAGCACTTCGTCCGCGCGGCCGAGCAGGTCGCCGGTGTCGTCAGCCGTTGCCATCGCCCAGGCTGTGAGTGTAGATCTGGTAGCCGCGCTCGCGGTAGAACTTGAATCTCTCCCGGGCGGCCGCGCGATCCGCTTCGTCGCGCCCGACGATCTCCACCAGCCGGCCGAACCGCGCGAAGTGGGCCGGCCGGTCCGTGCCCAGGTTGAGCAGTACGTCGTCGTGCGGCAGCGTCTCGTCGTCGGTGCCGATGAGCACCGGCGTCTCCGCGGCGAGCTTGTCGTGCGCCATGCAGTGCGGCAGGAATCCGACCGCCGGGGTCGTCCACAGCAACCGGTCCATCGCGCGCGCGGTCTCGCCGTCCGGCGCGTAGATGAAAACGCGCAACTTCTGCCCGATCGCCTTCGCCACGAGCCGGCAGGCGACCTGCAGGCGGTCCTCGGCGTCGTGGTAGAAGTCGACGCGGGTCACTTCGCGGCGCGGCCGATCAGGAACGTGGCGAGCAACGGAACGGGGCGGCCGGTCGCGCCCTTGTTCTTGCCGGAAACCCACGCCGTGCCCGCGATGTCGAGGTGGGCCCACTCGTACGCTTCCGCGAAGCGCGACAGGAAGCACGCCGCGGTGACGCTGCCGGCCGGGCGGCCGCCGATGTTCGCCACGTCGGCGAACGGGCTCTTCAGCTGCTCCTGATAATCGTCCCAGAGCGGCAGGCGCCACGCGCGATCCCACGCGTCGGCGCCGGACTCGAGCAGCTCCTCGGCGAGGGTATCCCGGTTGCTGAAGAGCCCGGTTGCCACGTTGCCGAGCGCGATGACGCAGGCGCCCGTCAGCGTCGCGATGTCGACGACCGCCTGCGGCTTGAAGCGCTCGGCGTACGACAGCGCGTCGCAGAGGACCAGCCGGCCCTCGGCGTCGGTATTCAGGATCTCGACGGTCTGGCCGGACATCGTGGTCACGACGTCCCCCGGCTTCGTTGCCGCGCCGCCCGGCATGTTCTCGCTCGCCGGCACGATGCCGACCACGTTGCAGGCGAGCTTCATCTCCGCGACCGCCCGCAGCGTGCCGAGCACGCTCGCGGCGCCGCACATGTCGAACTTCATCTCGTCCATCTCGGCCGCGGGTTTGAGCGAGATGCCGCCGGTGTCGAAGGTGATGCCCTTGCCCACGAGCACCACCGGCTTCACGCCGCGGCCGGCGCCGTCGTAGCGCAGCACGATGAGTTTCGGAGGCTGCCGGGAGCCTTTCGCGACGGCGAGCAGCGCGCCCATGCCGAGCCGCTGCATGTCGCGGGTCCCGAGCACGCTGGCGCGCAGCCGCCACTCGCGCGCGAGCTGCCTCGCCTGCGCCGCGAGATACGCCGGCGTGCAGATGTTGGCGGGCAGGTTTCCGAGATCGCGCGCGACGGCCATCCCCGCCGCGATCGCCCGCCCCTGGGCGAGCCCGCGGTCGGCGGCGGCGCTGCGCGCGGGCGTTGCGAACGTGATCG
The DNA here is from genome assembly GCA_020848075.1 of Burkholderiales bacterium. Lineage (GTDB taxonomy): Bacteria > Pseudomonadota > Gammaproteobacteria > Burkholderiales > SG8-39 > JAABRB01. The sequence continues at coordinate 100,473 of JADLAV010000072.1, read as the reverse complement.
ACTTCAGCTTGCGGGCGGGCGACTTCTTGCTCTTCGTCTCCTCGAACCGGTAGAGCGCATCGGCCGCGACGATCGCCGCATGCCGCAGCTTCCACTCGAGGTCGCGCCCGGCGACGTGCAGCTCCGGCAGGCAGAGATGCGCGTCGCGCGCGCCGGTGTCGGCCACCGCCGTCACCGCGGTGCGCAAGGCGTCCCGGTACTGCTTGGCGCCGAACTCGCTCTCGCGGCCCAGGCCGACCAGCAGCACGCGCTCGCAGCGCAGATGCGGCACGTCGTAGAGCACCCGAGTCGCGCCCGCGCGGCCGTCCATGTCGCCGCGCTTGAGCACGTCGCGCAGGTGGCCGCGCGCCGCGCGATCGAGCGACTCGGCGGCGGGAGTGAGCTTGCGTTGCTCGAAGACGCCGACCGCCACGCAGCCCGCGGCGATTCGCTCTGGCGACCCTGCCTTTGTGGTAAATTCCAATGCACGCTCCGGGGTGTCGGATCCGGTAAAGTCCGACGCATCGCCTTGCCCGGCGCATGGCACTCGCACCGCGCATAGCAAAGTGTCGCGCGATTATCCCTGCTTTGCTCGGCCCGCGTCAAAGCGGCCCGGCGTCCGGATCACCCGAGCGCGAGCGGCGTCGGCCCGCGCATGATCTATCAGCGCGCCCTCCTGCGCGAGATCGGCAACTACGCCGCCGCGGTCTTCGCGGCGCTGTTCGCGGTCACGGCCACGTCGGTGCTCGTGCGCTTTCTCGGACGCGCCGCCGGCGGCTCGATCCCGCTCGATGCGGTGCTCGGGCTCGTGGGCTTCACGGCGCTCAACTACCTGCCGATCCTGCTGGCGGTGACGCTGTTCGTGTCGGTGCTCGCGGCGATGTCGCGCAGCCATCGCGACTCCGAGATGGTCATCTGGTCGACGGCGGGGCTGCCGTTGTACGCGTGGGTCCGGCCGGTGATGCTCTTCGCGGTGCCGCTCGTGCTGCTGGTCGCGCTGCTCTCGCTGCTGCTCGCGCCCTGGGCCAATCAGCGCGCCCAGGAGTACCAGCAGCGGCTGGAGGGTCAGGAGGACGTGTCGATGATCGCGCCCGGCGTGTTCCGCGAGCCCCCGTCCGGCAATGTCGTCTTCTTCGTCGAGTCGATGTCGGGCGAGCAGCGCGAGGTGCAGAACGTGTTCATCGCCGGGCAGCAGCACGGCCGCGAGGGGGTGGTCGTGAGCCGGCACGGGTACATCGACGTCACCGAGAAGGGCGACCGCTACGCCGTGCTCGTCAACGGGCGCCGCTACGAGGGCGTTCCGGGAACGCCCGAATACCGCATCATGGAGTTCGAGCGCTACTCGGTGCTCATCCAGTCCAGATCGCGGCAGGACGCAACGTTGTCGCCGAAGGCGTTGTCCACGCTCAAGCTGCTGCGCGAGCCGGAGAACCGCTTGTGGCGCGCCGAGCTCACCTGGCGCGTCGGGCTGCCGTTCGTCGCGCTCAACCTCGCGCTGCTGGCGATCCCGCTCTCGTCGGTGAATCCGCGGGCGACGCGCTCGCTCAACCTGATCTTCGCCGTGCTCGCCTACCTCGTCTACAGCAACCTGCTGAGCATCGTGCAGGCGTGGGTCGCGCAGGGGCGCGTGCCGTTCTCGATCGGCTGGTGGGTGCTGCACGCCGCCATGCTGGCGCTGATCGGGATCCTCTTCTGGCGCCGCACCACGCTGCGCTTCGGGTTGCGCCTGCGCCGATGAGCACGATACGGCGCTATTTCGCGCGCGAGATCTACAAGGCGAGCGCCTTCACGATGGTCGCTTTTCTCGCGCTGTTCGCCTTCTTCGACATGGTGAACGAGCTGGGCGAGCTCGGCATCGGCGGATACCGCCTGCGGCACGCGTTCGCTTTCGTCCTGCTCTCGATACCGGGCCACGTCTACGAGCTCTTCCCGGTCGCAGTGCTGGTCGGCACCCTGGTGGCGTTGTCCACGCTCGCCGCCAATTCGGAATACACGGTGATGCGGGTGTCGGGGCTCGCGCCGCTCGACGCGGTGCGCATGCTGGCGCGCGTCGGGTCCGCGTTCGTGATCCTGACGATCATCGTCGGTGAGTTCGCCGCGCCGGCCGCCGAGCGCGCCGCCAAAGAGCTTCGCATGGATCGCCTCGGATCCGCCATGTCGTCCGGCTTGCGCACGGGCGTGTGGCTGAGATCGGACGGGCAGTTCGTGAACGTTCGCGAAGTCCTGCCCGACAGCTCGCTGCGGGGCGTGCGGATCTACGATTTCGACGGCAATCTGCGGCTCGTCTCGCTCAGCGAGGCGGCGCGGGGGACCTACGAAGGCAGCAATGTCTGGCGCCTCTCGGACGTCACCCGCACCGAGTTCGAAGGCGATCGCGCCGTGGTCAGGAAGGCGGCCGACACGGACTGGCGCTCGGTGCTCACGCCGGACATCCTCGGCGCACTGCTCGTCCGCCCGGAGAAGATGTCCGCGTGGAATCTCTACCAGTACATCCGCCTGCTGTCGCAGAACCACCAGCGCACCGAGCGCCAGGAGATTGCGCTCTGGCAGAAGGTGATCTATCCGTTCGCCACGCTGGTGATGATGGCGCTCGCGCTGCCGTTTGCGTACGTGCAGATCCGCACGAGCGGGTTGGGCCTGAAGCTGTTTGCCGGCATCGTGCTGGGCATCCTGTTCCACTTCTTGAACAACCTCGGCACCACGCTCGGTGTCCTGCAGACGTGGACGCCATTCGTCAGCGCGGCCGCGCCGAGCATCCTGTTCCTGATCACGGCGGCGGCGATGATGTGGTGGGTGGAGCGGCGATAACCAGCCGCGTGCCAACGATCCTGTCGTAGAGCGTCTGCCGGTCGCGGTCGGCGAGGGCCCACGCGAGGCTGAGCGGGCCCGGCACGAGCACCGCCCATGCGATGGCGGCATCCGGGTGCTCGCGCAGGTACAACCCGGCCGCGAAGCTCGATCCGATCGCCATTGCCGCGACCAGGTACCGCGCAAGCGCGCGCAGCGGCGTCACCGGGCCGCCATCGCGCGCGACGAGTCGGACTCGCCATGTCCGCATCGGGAGCGTCTGTCCGCGGTGCCAGAACCATACGAAGTAGAGCCCGAGCACGGTGGCGAGATAGATCTGGAAAGCGAGCCGCGGTGCGCCGACCAGGCGTCCCGTGGTCGCGCCGTGGAAGAGGAGGCTGGCGATGAAGAGGAGAGCGGCGACGATCACCGCCTCGTAGATCATCGCGGCGGTGCGCCGCCAGAAGCTCGCCGGGACCAATGCACCCGGCGCGGGCGGGGACGAAGGGGCCTGCGAGCGGGGCGGTGGAGCAGGAAGGACCGGTGCCGCCATGCGCACAGCCCTTCGGGGCTACTGGGCGCGCAAGCCGGCGGCCGTGGGTGGCGCGCCGAGGGGCTCGGGCGCAGGCTGTGCCGCCGCGGCCGCTTGACGCGCCTCTTCGGCCTTGCGCGCTTCGTCCTGGCGCTCGCGCTGGTACGCGTCCCACTGCTTGCGCACGGCGCGCCGCTCCTTCGGCGACATCTGCTCGAACTCGCGGTACTGGGCGCGGGCTGCCCGACGCTCGTCGGGCGTCAGGTTCACCCATTCGCGCATGCGCTCCTGCAGGCGCGCCTGTTCCTTTTCCGTCATCGCCGGGTATCGCTTGGCGATGCCAAGCCACTTGCGCTTGTGGGCGGCATCCAGGCTCGCCCACTCGCTCTGGATCGGCGCGAGAATCTGGCGCTGCTGAGATGTCAGCTGGTCCCAGGCCGGACCGCTCTTGCTCGACGCCGCGTGGGCCGCGGGGACAAATGCGAACAGCGGGAGGCCGGGAAGAACCAGCGCGGGGACGTAGAGGGACAGCCCCAGCGCTAGTCCGAAGAGCGCTTTAGCCATGCGAGGAAATCGCGGTCGAGATAGGCGTCGATCGGCAGATCGCTCTTCAGCAGGCCGCTATCGACCTCCACGATCTCGGCGGTGGCTTGCGCACCGCGCTGGCGCTCCTGCCATTGCTCCATGCCGATGATCGCGGCGACGAGCAGCGCGACCGGGAGAATCACGTGCCTGAACCATTGCGTCGGGTCGCTCAACCGCATGCCGACGCGGCCGGCGAACGCGAGCGCCGGCAGGGATTCGCGCACCTGTTGCCGCTCGAGCGCGTGTGCACGAGCAGCCGCGAGCCGCGCCCGCGTCTCCGCAGGCAGGCTCAACCTCTCGTCAAGGGCGTGCTTGATCTTCCGGCCGATGATCGGTTCGTTCATAGCTCGATGCCACGTGCCTTGAGGGCGGCCGCGAGCGTGTGCGTCGCCCGCGAACAGTGCGTCTTCACGCTGCCCTCCGAGCATCCCATGACCAGGGCGGTCTCGGCGACGTCAAGCTCCTCCCAGTAACGCAAAATGAACGCCTCGCGTTGACGGGCGGGCAGTCGCGATACTTCCTGTTCAATAAAATCAAGTACTTGAGATCTTTCCATCGCCTCGGAGGGGCCCTCCGCCGCGCGCGATCCCGGCTCGGCGGCCAGCGTGTCGAGCGGATCGGTGTCGTCCTCGCCGTATCCGGGGATGAGCGCGGAGAATAGCGTCGTCCACGTCGAGCGTACTTTCTGCCGGCGAAAATAGTCCCGGATCGCATTTTGCAGAATGCGTTGGAAGAGGAGGGGCAGCTCGTCCGGAGGCCGCGCCCCGTATTTCTCGGCGAGCCGCAGCATCGCGTCCTGGACGACATCGAGCGCGGCCGCGTCGTCCCGCACGGCGTAGAGCGCCTGCTTGTAGGCGCGGCGCTCGACGCCGGCGAGAAATGCGGAGAGCTCGGTGCGAGTGGCCAGGGGCGGGGCTCGAGTTGTGCTCGTTCGATCGCGCGGATGGCACGCGATTGCGGGCGGCATGTTATCAAACTGGCGCGCCCGGGCGGGCGAGGATGGGGAATGCCCTCAGCCGCGCGCTTGACCAAAGTCGGCGCAGATCGTAACCTCCACAGTTTTCGTCAAATATTCAATCATTTCGCGAAGCCGGAGCAGAGAGAGTTGGGCATGGAGATCACCGGGGCAGAGATCGTCGTCAAGTGTCTGCAGGCCGAGGGCGTGGAGTACGTGTTCGGCTACCCGGGCGGGGCCGTGCTCTTCATCTACGACGAGTTGTTCAAGCAGGACAAGATCAAGCACGTCCTGGTCCGCCACGAGCAGGGCGCCGCGCACGCGGCCGATGGCTATTCGCGCAGCAGCCAGAAGACCGGCGTCTGCCTCGTGACTTCCGGACCGGGCGTCACCAACGCAGTCACCGGCATCGCGACTGCGTACATGGACTCGATCCCGATGGTCGTGCTCACCGGGCAGGTCCCGACACCCGCGATCGGCCAGGACGCCTTTCAGGAGGTCGACGCGGTGGGGATCACGCGGCCCTGCGTCAAGCACAACTTCCTGGTCAAGGACGTGAAGGACCTCGCGCCGACGATCAAGAAGGCATTCTTTCTGGCGAGGAGCGGGCGCCCGGGGCCGGTGCTGGTGGACATCCCGAAGGACGTGACCACCGCCAAGTGCGAGTTCCTCTACCCCGACGTGGTGCCGATGCGCTCCTACAATCCGGTGACCAAGGGCCATCCGGGTCAGGTCAAGAAGGCCGCGCAACTCCTCATGGAAGCGCAGCGGCCGATGATCTACGCCGGCGGCGGCGTCGTCCTTGCCGATGCGGCGGCGGGGCTCGTCCGCCTGGCGAAGCTCGTCGGCTTCCCGGTGACCAACACCTTGATGGGTCTCGGCGCGTATCCGGGCACCGACGCGCAGTTCCTCGGCATGCTCGGCATGCACGGGACCTACGAGGCGAACATGGCGATGCAGCACTGCGACGTGCTGCTCGCCGTCGGCGCGCGGTTCGACGACCGCGTGATCGGCAACCCGGCTCACTTCGGCTCGGTGCCGCGGAAGATCATTCACGTCGACATCGACCCCTCGTCGATCTCCAAGCGCGTCAAGGTCGACGTGCCGATCGTCGGGAACGTCGCCGACGTGCTGGACGAGCTCATCCGCCAGCTCGAGCCGCTCGTCAGCCGGATCGACCAGAAGGCGCTGAAGAGCTGGTGGGCGCAGATCGAGCTGTGGAAGGCCCGCGACTGCCTGCGCTACGACCGTGCGAGCCCGATCATCAAGCCGCAGTTCGTGATCGAGAAGCTCTACGAGGTGACCAAGGGCGACGCGTTCGTGACCTCCGATGTCGGACAGCACCAGATGTGGGCCGCGCAGTTCTACAAGTTCGCCAAGCCGCGGCGCTGGATCAACTCCGGCGGCCTCGGCACGATGGGCTTCGGGCTGCCGGCCGCGATGGGCGTGCAGCTCGCCAATCCCGGGGCAACCGTCGTCTGCGTGACCGGCGAGGCGAGCTTCATGATGTGCACGCAGGAGCTCTCCACGTGCAGGCAGTACCGGCTGCCCATCAAGATCGTGAACCTGAACAACCGCTACATGGGCATGGTGAGGCAGTGGCAGCAGTTCTTCCACGGCAACCGCTATTCGGAATCCTACATGGACGCGCTGCCGGACTTCGTGAAGCTCGCCGAGGCCTACGGGCACATCGGGATGCGGATCGAGAAGCCGGCCGAGGTCGAGCCGGCGCTGCGCGAGGCGTTCAAGCGGACCGACGACCTCGTGCTGCTCGATTTCCTGACCGACCAGACCGAGAACGTCTACCCGATGGTGCCCGGCGGCAAGGGCATGAGCGAGATGATCCTCGCCGAAGAGCTCTGACCGGCCGGACGGGCGAGAGCGTATGCGTCACATCGTTTCCATCCTGCTGGAGAACGAGTCCGGGGCGCTGTCGCGCGTCTCGGGACTTTTCTCCGCGCGCGGCTACAACATCGAGTCGCTCACCGTGGCGCCGACCGAGGACGCGTCGCTCTCGCGCATGACGATCGTCACGACCGGCTCGGACGACGTGATCGAGCAGATCACGAAGCAGCTGAACAAGCTCGTCGACGTGGTCAAGGTCGTGGACCTGTCCGAGGCGCCGCACATCGAGCGCGAGCTGATGCTCATCAAGGTGCGGGCCACCGGCAAGGACCGCGAGGAGATGAAGCGAATGGCCGATATCTTTCGCGGCCGCATCATCGACGTCACCGAGTCGACCTACACGATCGAGCTGACCGGCAGCGGCGACAAGCTCGACGCGTTCATCGAGGCGCTGGACCGCGCCGCGATCCTCGAGACGGTGCGCACCGGGGCGTCGGGCATCGCGCGCGGGGAGCGCGTGCTCAAGGTCTAGCAGAATGCGATGGAGGGCGAAGCGTAAGACGCGGGAGGCGAGGCCGACAGGCCGCAGCGCCTCCACTTCCGGATCCTTCGCTCCTCACTTCTCACTCATCAGGGGAAAACCATGAAGGTCTATTACGACAAGGACGCCGACCTCTCGCTCATCAAGGGGAGGAAGGTTGCGATCATCGGCTACGGGTCGCAAGGACACGCGCATGCGCTCAACCTGCAGAACTCGGGGGTCAACGTGGCCGTCGGGCTGCGCAAAGGCGGCCCCTCGTGGGAGAAGGCGCGCAGCGCCGGCCTCGCGGTGAAGGAGATCGGCGCAGCGGTGAAGGGCGCCGACGTGGTGATGATCCTGCTGCCCGACGAGCATCACGCGCAGGTGTACCGTGAGGCCGTGGAACCGAACATCAAGAAGGGCGGCACGCTCGCCTTCGCGCACGGCTTCAATATCCATTACTTCCAGATCCAGCCGCGGCCGGATCTGGACGTGATCATGGTCGCGCCCAAGGCGCCGGGGCACACCGTGCGATCGACCTACAAGCAGGGCGGGGGGGTGCCGATGCTGATCGCGGTGCATCAGTCGCCGAGCGGCAAGGGTCGTGACATGGCGCTCTCCTACGCGGCGGCGATCGGCGGCGGCAAGGCAGGGGTCATCGAGACGAGCTTCCGTGAGGAGACCGAGACCGACCTCTTCGGCGAGCAGACCGTGCTCTGCGGCGGGTGCGTCGAGCTGGTGAAGGCCGGCTTCGAGACGCTCGTCGAGGCGGGCTACGCGCCCGAGATGGCGTACTTCGAGTGCCTGCACGAACTGAAGCTGATCGTCGATCTCATGTACGAGGGCGGCATCGGGACCATGAATTACTCGATCTCGAACAATGCCGAGTACGGCGAATACGTGACCGGACCGAAGATCATCACCGGCGCGACCAAGCAGGCGATGCGTGACGCGCTCGAGCGCATCCAGACCGGCGCGTACGCGCGCGACTTCGTCCTCGAGAACCGGGCGGGGGCGCCGGTGCTGCTCGCGCGCCGCCGGCTGACGGCGCAGCACCCGATCGAGACGATCGGCGCGAAGCTGCGCGAGATGATGCCCTGGATCCGCAAGAACCGCCTGGTCGACCAGTCGAAGAACTAGTGACCTACCCCTACCCGATCATTGCCCGCGAGGGCTGGCCGCACGTCGCGGTCAGCGTTGCCGCGGCGCTCGCGATCGGCTGGTTCGCCGGCTGGTGGTGGTCGATCCCGTTCTGGATCGCGGTGGTCTTCGTGCTGCAGTTCTTTCGCGATCCGCCGCGCGAGATTCCGGGCACCGAGCGGACGGTCGTGTCGCCCGCCGACGGCCGCATCGTCGCGGTGGAGCGGACCGAGGACCCCTACCTCAAGCGCGATGCGCGCAAGGTGAGCGTCTTCATGAACGTCTTCAACGTTCACGCGAACCGTTCGCCGGTGGACGGCGAAGTGAAGGACCGCTGGTACTCCGCGGGCGCGTTCCTGAACGCCGCGCTCGACAAGGCCTCGCGCGAGAACGAGCGAAATGCGCTCTGGCTGCGGACGCCGGGCGGCGCCGACGTCACGTGCGTGCAGATCGCGGGGCTGGTGGCGCGGCGGATCCTCTGCGACGCGAAGGCTGGCGACCGGCTCGCGCGCGGGCAGCGGTTCGGGTTCATCCGGTTTGGCTCGCGCGTGGACGTGTATCTGCCGCTCGGCGCGACGCTGAAGGTGGAGCTCGGGCAGAAGGTGTATTGCGGCGCCACCGTCGTGGCGGAGCTCTAGCGACGTGTCGAAGAACTCGTTCTGCGCAGTGGGGGGGATACACAAGGGGCTTGCCCCTTGTTCCGATCAGGGGATATACAAGGGGATTGTCCCCTTGTTCGTACGACCGGGTTTTGCGATGCGCGCTCGTTTCGACGACCGAAGCCGCTGTCGCACGCGCTTCTCGGCGGTCCGCTAGATGGCGGAGCTGCGCCGTGGCGGCAAGGGTTTCCTGCGGGGGGCGCTCCGCCGGCGCGGCATCTATCTCCTTCCCAACCTCTTCACGACCGGCGCGCTGTTCGCCGGGTTCTACGCGATCGTGCACGCGATGAACGCGCGCTTCGACATCGCGGCGATCGGAGTCTTCGTCGCGATGGTGCTGGACGGGCTGGATGGGCGGATTGCCCGCATGACCCGGACGCAGAGCGAGTTCGGCGCCGAGTACGACAGCCTGGCCGACATGGTCTCGTTCGGCGCCGCGCCCGCGCTCATTATGTACGAATGGGCGTTGAACGGTCTGGGACGCGTGGGGTGGATCGTCGCGTTCGTGTATTGCGTCGGCGCCGCGCTCCGGCTGGCGCGGTTCAACATCTACATCGGCGTCGTCGACAAGCGCTTCTTCCAGGGGCTGCCGAGCCCGGCCGCCGCCGCGCTCGTCGTCGGGTTCATCTGGGTGAGCGACGATTTCGAGATCGCGCGGGTCGACACGATACGATGGCTGGCGGCAGCGCTGACCTTCTATGCCGGCGTGACGATGGTGACGAACGCTCCCTTCTACAGCTTCAAGGACATCAACCTGCGCAGGGCGGTGCCGTTCTGGGCCATGCTGCTGGTCGTGCTGGCGATCGTCATGATCTCGGTCAAGCCGCCCCTCGTGCTGTTCGGCCTGTTCGTGGTGTACGGGCTGTCGGGTTACGTTGTCTGGGCGTGGCGCTTGCGCCGCCGGCCGGGCAGGTGACCGGTTCTTGCGCGGACCGCCGAATGCCGCTATAGTGCGAGCCATGACCCGCAATGTGAATGCGTCGTCGCTTCCTTCCAGCACCCGGCTCCTCGCCGGGCTGCTTCTGCTGCTGCGCCCCGCGCGCAGCTAATCCCCCATCCCCAATTCGAGCAGTATCCCGCCGAGCGTCCCGCGAGGAGGCTCGGGAGAAGACCATGCCGACCCTGTGATCGGAGACCGCCATGACGGAACGACTCATCATTTTCGACACGACGCTGCGCGATGGCGAGCAGAGCCCGGGCGCATCGATGACCCGCGAGGAGAAGCTCCGCATCGCGAAGCAGCTGGAGCGTCTGCGCGTCGACGTGATCGAGGCGGGGTTTCCGGCGGCGTCCAACGGCGACTTCGACGCGGTGCGGGCGATCGCGAGCACGATCAAGGACTCGGTCGTGGCGGGACTATGCCGCGCGAACGACCGCGATATCTCGCGCGCGGTCGAGGCCCTGAAGGGCACCAGGGCGTGGCGCGTGCACACCTTCATCGCCACCAGCGCGCTGCACATGGAGAAGAAGCTGCGCATGACGCCGGAGCAGGTGCTCGAGCAGGCTCGCCTCGCGGTGCGCTTCGCCCGCAACCAGTGCGACGACGTCGAGTTCTCCCCCGAGGATGGCAGCCGCTCCGAGGCGGATTTCCTGTGCCGGGTGCTGGAGGCGGTGATCAAGGAAGGGGCACGCACCATCAACATCGCCGACACCGTCGGCTACGCGGTGCCGCAGCAGTTCGGCGAGTTCATCCGAACGCTGCGCGAGCGGGTTCCGAACTCGGGCAAAGCGGTCTGGTCGGTGCACTGCCACAACGATCTCGGGATGGCCGTGGCGAACTCGCTCGCCGGCGTGGTGATCGGGGGCGCGCGGCAGGTCGAGTGCACGGTCAACGGGCTCGGCGAGCGCGCGGGAAACACCTCGCTCGAAGAGGTGGTGATGGCGGTAAAGACGCGGCGTGACTTCTTCGGGCTCGAGACCAGGGTGGATACCACGCAGATCGTCCCGGCCTCCCGCCTCGTGTCGCAGATCACGGGGTTCGTCGTCCAGCCGAACAAGGCGATCGTCGGTGCGAACGCCTTCGCGCACGCATCCGGGATCCACCAGGACGGCGTGCTGAAATCGCGGCAGACCTACGAGATCATGCGGGCCGAGGACGTCGGCTGGTCGACGAACAAGATCGTGCTCGGCAAGCTCTCGGGGCGCAACGCCTTCAAGCAGCGCCTGAAGGAGATCGGCATCGAGCTGGAATCCGAAGAGGCACTGAACGTCGCCTTCCAGAAGTTCAAGGACCTGGCGGACAAGAAGGCCGAGATCTTCGACGAGGATCTGAACGCACTGGTGACCGACGAGGCGGCAAGCGGCGCGACCGAGCGCTGGCGCCTGGTGCACATGAGCCAGGCGAGCGGAATGGGGGAGCAACCGCGTGCGACGGTGGTGCTGGCGGAGGGCGCGGCGGAGCGCAAGGCCGATGCGCGCGGGGACGGACCGGTGGACGCCGTCTTCAAGGCGATCGAGTGCATCGCGGGCAGCGAGGCCGAGTTGCTGCTCTACTCGGTGAACGCGGTGACCCAGGGCACCGAGTCCCAAGGCGAGGTGGCCGTGCGTCTCGCGCGCGGCGGACGGATCGTCAACGGCGTCGGGGCGGACACCGACATCGTCGTCGCCTCGGCGAAGGCGTACGTGAATGCGCTCAACAAGCTGACGAGCGAGGTCGAGCGAGTCAATCCGCAGCTGCAGATGACGCCCTGATCGGCCGCGCGCGAGGCGGTCCTGGGCGCCTCGCCGGGGCCGCACGGCGAGAGCCGGCGCTGGGAATGCGCTATCTCCGCGCGCTCAACCGCGCGTAGGCGACGGCGCACGCGAAGAAGAGGGCTGCAAGCGCGGTCTGGGCGACCGCGAGCCATGCGGACGCGCCGTGATCGCTCATGGCCCGGACGAGTCCCTCGGCGAGATACACGAGGATGAACATGGACGCCCACTGGAAGGTCCGTCGCCGGCCCGCGAGCACGCCGCGTAGCGGCAGGAGGAGCGGGACCGCTTTGAGCATCAGCCAGGACCCGCCCGGACGCAGGGGCGCGAGCCAGATCTCCCATGCAAGGCAGAGCGCAATCAGCGCAAGCAAGGCGGCGGCGCCGATGCCGTGCGCGGCGCGCAGCATCGTCTGACGGCCGCACGCGCCGTCGCTGCCGCTTCTCGCGTCCGTCTCGGCACGTTCAGTCCTCACATTCCGACCGTGACAGGGTCTGCCGACTCGACGCCGCGCGCGACGTGGCGCGCCGTCTCGCGGACGGTACCATGGTGACCGCAATAGAGGACGAGGATGCCCGGCATGTGGCGGCACCGCGCGCACTGCGCGCGCAGCACCGGCATTATACGAAGCGCGGGCTGGATTCCCGCGGACACCCGCCCCCGAGAGGTCTTAGCGGGGGACGGGAAAAAGCGGAGTTCTGCTAGCTCACCGCGCTGAACTGCACGACCTGCACGCTCACCGTGCGCTCGAGGAGCCGCGTGGCGCGCACTCGCAGACGCGACTGCAGATCGCCGAAATTCAGCTCGCAGGTCGAATCGAGCGGGAAGAGCGGGGCGAGGATCGCGGGAGCCTGGTTGAGCGCCGGCACCTCGGGCAGCAGAAGCACCGGCTGCGATTCGTCAGGTCGCGGGCCGCGGGCCGAGCGCAGGGACACCGCGCGGGCGGTGGGCGCAAGCTCCTCCAGGCCGAGTTCGAGATGCTCCGGGCTGTCGGAGAGAACCCAGCGCACCACGCACACGTGGCAGGTCCGGCTGTCGCGGGTACGCAGGCCGACCACCTCTCCGACGCGCACCAGCCCGATCGGTCCGCCCACGTGTAGCAGCGCAAACCCGCGCGGGCTCTCGTTGGTGACCATCCATTCGCCGGACTTTGCGGCGGCCGGACGCTGGTGCAGAAAGTCCCAGATTCCGCGGATCCCGATGGAGACCTCGACCCGTGCATGAGTGCGCAGCCGGGTAAACCGGCGATTCGGGACTGCACCCCAGTGCTTGACCAGGCGACCGAGCAGGTCGCGGAAAGCGGCGTCGTTTGCGCCCTCGGGCAAGCCGAGCGATTCGGCGGTGTCGCCGGCGGCGAGGCGCGCGAGCTGGTCGAGCAGCGCGTCGGCGAGCGGCAGCGTGCTCAGCAAGAGATCGTGCCCCTGCGGCATCGGATGATGCCGCTTCGCAAGAGCGTATCCGGGGACGTCGCGCTGCGGCTTGATCAGGAACACGCCCTGTCCGCCGCGCGACTGACCGGTGGCTGCGAGGGCCGCGAGCCTCCCAAAGCGGGCGAGCCAGGCGTGCACCCGGTCGAGGTCGCCCTGCATCAGCTTCAGCGGCTCGGCGAAGGCGAGGAGCAGGGCGTCGCGGTAGATGCCGAGCGGCGTGTCCGCCTCGTCGGCAAGCGCGCGATTCGCCAGCCCGCGCCGCAGGGCGAACTGATAGAGCTCGTGCAGCTCGAGCCAGACGCCCTTCGGATTCGTGGCGTACGTTCGGTAGCCGAGCGCGAGGCGGCGCGAGAGCAGCTGCATCGCGCGGATCACCGGCAGCATCGCGCGGCCGCTCGAAGCCAGGCCGAAGAGGCGGCGCGACTGCTCGACGAGCAGGTGCTTGTACGAGTAGGCGAGCTCGGTCACGAGCTCCTCGGCGACGCCGAACGCGGAGCGCGAGGTGTCGGAGAGCGGCAACGTGGCCGAGGCAAGCGTGCCGTCGAGCGTCGGAAGAATTTCGAGGGCGCGGGAGTAGATCTGTTCCGTGACGTCCTGCCGCAGCGTCACCCGGACGCGCACGCGATTCAGTGCCGTCAGCCGGACGAGCATCTGCCGGCCCTGCTCGGGCGGCTCGCCGGGAGGAATTGTCCGCAGCCAGTCCGCGATCTCCCCTGGCGTGAAATCGAATTGACCGGTCCGGCCTTCGCCGGAGGGCGGCAAGCTCAGGTGCAGCGGCATCGATGACTCCTCGTCTTGTCGGTATTCGGGGCTGTCGGCTCGGACCTCCCCGCGAGTGAGTGTGCAAACCACGTGCCACGCGAGAATGCCGCCCGTGACGGGCTGCCGCATCGGCCGGTCGTCGTGGGGCGTGCCGCTCATCAGGCGGGCGCAATGTGCAATCGGTCACACATGCCGAATCGGTGCAGGGCGCTCCGACGCTGCGGGGCACGCGAAGCAAGTGCGCAGATGGGCGGTTTGACGGGCAGACGCCAGCGTCGCGTCGTAATCACGACATCCTGGCGGGCGGCAATGAGGCTAGGCGCCGGTCACTTCGATGAGTTCCACGCTCGGGGTCTTCTCGATCAGCCGCGCTGCGCGTAGGCTGAGCCGCCCGTGGCGATGCCGCAGGCTGAAGGGAGCATTGGCGTGCAGGCGTTCGGGCGGCGCAGCGACCGCCGCGGATTTCCGCTTCGCGGGCAGCTGCGGAAAGTACAGGATCGGCTCGGGTGCGGCGCGATCGGTTTCGGAGGGCCTGTAGACCGCGGGGATTGCGATCGGGGCGAGCTGCTGCAGCCCGACTTCGAGATGCTCCGGATTGTTCGACTGGATCCAGCGCACCAGGCAGACGAAAATCGCGCCGCGATCGCGCGGCTTGATCGCGACGAGCTCGCCGACCTCCACCGGCGGCGCCGCTCCCGACATGTGGCGCAGTGCGAATCCGCGCGAGCTCTCGTTCAGCACGATCCACTCGGTCGCGCGTGCGGACGCCTCCGCGGCGCCTTGCTGCGGGAGCTCGGCCCGGAGGGCGCGCCAGATCTCGCGCAGCCCGATCCACGCATCGACGCGCGGGTGGAATCTCACGCGCGCGGAGCGCGCGGCCCGGTCCCCGCGCCAGTGGACGCCGAGCAGCTGCAGCAGCTCCTGGTAGGCGAGCGAGGACGCATCCTCGGGCAGGCCGAGGCTCGCTGGGGCAATCCCGTCCTTCAATCGCCGGACCTGAAATTCCAGGCGCTCGACCAGCTTGCCGGTGGCAAGGAGGAGGGCGCCGTTGTCGTATCCCGCGTCGCTCCGCTTGGCGTACGCGACGCCCGGCTTGTCACGGCGCGGGTCTATGGCGAACACTCCGGCGGGATTGGCGACCGGCTTCGCCGGCAGGACCTCGGCGAGCTCGGCGTGTTGCACGAGGTACTCCTGCGCGCGCGCGAAGTCGGCGCGCGTCAGCTTCGACGGCTGCGCAAACGCGAGCAACAGCGCGGTGCGGTAGACGTCGAGCGCGGATCGAGGGGGCGATTCGATCCGCGCGCCCTCGATGTGCCACTCCCGTGCGAGCAGGAACAGGCGATGCAACTCGGCCCAGACCGCGCTGGGGCTGCGGGCATAGAGCTGTTGCGCGAGCGAGAGGCGGCGCGCGTGATAGTCCACTGCGCGCACGAGGGGGACGTGGAGCTGGGCGCGGTAGCCGAGGCTGAGCCAGGACCGCGGCACGCTCAGGATGGTGCGCGAATATCCGGCGGCGAGCTCCTTGAAGAGCTTCTCGATCAAATATGCCGTCTGGCGACGCGCGCTGTCGAGAGGCGGCGCTGCTCTCGCCAGCTTGCGCTCGAGCTGCGGGACGAGTCCCTCGATGTGGTCGCGCAGCATCTCCAGCGCGCGCAGACGCGCACGCGGCTGCAGGTCGGCGCGATTGAGGGCGGTCATGCGCTCGATCAGAGCGGCCGCCGCCGCGGCGGCATCGTGCGGGGGCAGCGACGAAAGCCACGCGCGCAATGGCTCGGGGGCGAACTCGGGGTCCGGGAGCGCCTCCCGTCCCGGCGCGATAAAATTCATCAACATGCTTGTCGTCTTGTCGTTGTTGAGAACAATGTCATGTCGCCTGACGGGGAGGCGCAGCAAGGAACGTGCCATCGGGCGCCGGCACGCGAGCGCCGGCGCGCGGCAGCCGCCTGCGCGCCGCGTTGACTTTTTCACGCTGGCGGACCTCTCGTGAGCCTGCTCTCGGCGAAGCCGATTCCACGACGCGAGCGCCTGATCTGCGCGCTCGACCTGCCCGATGCGATTGCGGCGCGTGATTTCGTCACGCGGCTCGGAGAGGACGTCTCGTTCTACAAGGTCGGCCTCGAGCTCTTCATGGCCGGCGGCTACTTCGAGCTCGTCGACTGGCTGGTTGCGCGCGGCAAGCGGGTCTTCGTCGACCTGAAGTTCTTCGATGTGCCGGAGACGGTGCGGAGCGCAGTACGCGCGCTGCGCGGGCGTGGCGTGACCTTCGCCACCGTCCACGGCAACCAGGCGATCATGCAGGCGGCCGGCAGCGAGAAGGGCGAGGTGAAGATCCTCGCCGTGACGGTGCTCACCAGCCTCGACCGCGGCGACCTGGACGATCTCGGCTTCCACTGCGACGTGGAGAGACTGGTGCTCTCCCGCGCGCGACGGGCGCTCGAGGCCGGTTGCGATGGGGTCATCTCCTCCGGGCTCGAGGCCCCGCGCATCCGAGCCGAGCTCGGCGAGCGCATCCTGGTGGTGACGCCTGGGATCCGGCCGGTCGAGACCCGGCCGGTCGACGATCAGAAGCGCACGGTGGACGTCGCGCAGGCGTTTGCAAATGGCGCGGATTACATCGTGGTGGGCCGGCCGATCCGGCAGGCGGCTGATCCCCGCGCCGCGGCGGCAGCGATCCAGGCGACGATCGCCGCGCTGTTTCCCCGCTAGCAGATTGATGCAAAAGGGGTCACACCCCCTTTTGAATCCCCAATTCCAGTGATGCAAAACGCCAGTTTCCCTCGAAGCAAAGGCCGTCTCGAGGTGTTGCGTACACGAATTTCCGCGTTTTGCATCCCGCTGCCAGACCGCGATCGGCGCGCCGGCGCAGTCGAGTTCGCGAGAGCTCAGCGCAGCTTGCCGTCGTAGCGGTAGACGCTGTGCCAGACGCTCACGACCCTGTTCGGATAATCCGCGCTGCCGAGCGAGCCGTTGTAGCGGCCCAGCGCGCGAAACAGATCGCCCCGCTCCAAGTCGAGGTAGTGCCGCAGGATCGTGCAGCCGTAGCGCAGGTTGGTGCGCAGATGGAAGAGGTTGTGCTCCCTGCGGCCGATCAGGTCCACCCAGAAGGGCATGACTTGCATGTAGCCGCGGGCGCCCGCCCGCGATACGGCGTACTTCCGGAACGCGCTTTCCACGTCGATCACGCTGAGCACGAGCTGCGGATCGAGCCCGGCGCGCGTCGCCTCGTAATGCACCGTTCTCAACAGCTCGCTGCGGACGCCGTCGTCCGGGACCCGCTTGGCGAGCTGCGCCGACATCGCCGCGAGCCAGCGCGTGCCGTCCTCTTTGCGCGCGAATTCGAGATTCGGCACGCCGCGGTCCGCGACCGCGCGGGACAAGGCGGCCTGGACGCTCGCCGACAGCGGCTCGTAGACCTGATCTCCTGCGGACGCGGAGCCTGCCGCGAGCGCGCAAGCGATGGCGAGCGCTGCGATCCGCTTCGCGCGCGTCGCCCTCATCCAAGGCGTTCCGTGATGAGCACAAGCGCATCGCGGGCGGGGAGCTTCTCGGCAGCGGCATCGGTACGGCCCTGGTACTCGACGACCCCCTCTTTCAGTCCGCGCTCGCTCACCACGACACGATGCGGCAGGCCGATCAGCTCCATGTCGGCAAACATCACGCCGGGACGCTCGTCGCGGTCGTCGAGCAGCACTTCGACGCCCGCCTGCTCGAGCGCACGATGGAGCTCGTCGGCCGCCGCACGCACCTGCGCGGATTTCCGGTATCCGATCGGAACGAGCCCGACCTGGAAGGGCGCCATCGGCGCCGGCCAGATGATGCCGCGCGCATCGTGGTTCTGCTCGATCGCGGCGGCCACGACCCGCGTGACGCCGATGCCGTAACAGCCCATCTGGAGCGGCCGCGGCGCGCCCTGCTCGTCGAGATAGCGCGCGCCCATGGCAGTGGAGTACTTGGTGCCCAGCGCGAATACGTGCCCCACTTCGATGCCGCGCGCGAGCTCGAGCACGCCCTTGCCATCCGGGCTCGGGTCGCCGGCGACCACGTTCCGGATGTCGGCAACGTGCTGCGGCTCAGGGAGATCGCGCCCGAAGTTGACGCCGGTGAGGTGGAAGCCCTCCTCGTTGGCGCCACAGATGAAGTCGGCCATCGCCGCGACCGAGCGGTCGGCGACGATCGGGATCGCCGGATCGACCCCGACCGGCCCGATGTAGCCGGCCTTGCATCCGAGGTGCCGCGCGATCTCCGCATCGGTGGCGAAGCGGAACGGATCGAGCCCCGGCACCGTGGATGCTTTGACCTCGTTCAGCGTGTGGTCGCCTCGCAGCAGCAGCATCCACAGCGCATCGTCGTGCATCACCGCAATCGCCTTGACGGTCCGCCGAAGCGGCTCACCCAGCAGCTCGGCGACGTCCTCGCAACGCATCTTGCCCGGCGTCGGGACTTTGCGCATCCCGGCGGTGGCGGCCGGCCGCGGCGTGGCGGGCGCGAGCGCCTCGGCGAGCTCCACGTTGGCCGCGTAATCCGAGCTCGGGCAGAAGGCGATCGCGTCCTCCCCCGATTCGGCGATCACCTGGAACTCGTGCGAAGCGCTGCCGCCGATTGCGCCGGTGTGGGCCGCGACCGCGCGAAAGCGCAGCGCAAGGCGCGTGAAGATCCGCGCGTAGGCGCCGTACATCGTCTGATAGCTCTGCGCGAGACCGCCCTCGTCGGCGTCGAAGGAATAGGCGTCCTTCATCGAGAACTCGCGTGCGCGCATGACGCCGAAGCGCGGCCGGATCTCGTCGCGAAACTTCGTCTGGATCTGGTAGAAGGTGACCGGCAGCTGGCGGTAGCTCCGGATGTCGCGACGCGCGATGTCGGTGATCACCTCCTCGTGCGTCGGACCGACGCAGAAATCGCGCTCGTGGCGGTCCTTCACCTTCAGCATCAGCGGGCCGAAGAGGTCCCAGCGCCCGGTCTCCTGCCAGAGCTCCGCCGGCTGCACCGCCGGCATGAACACCTCGAGCGCGCCGGCTGCATTCATCTCGTCGCGGATCACCGCCTCGACCCTGCGCAGCACCCGCAGGCCGAGCGGCATCCAGGTGTAGAGGCCGCTGCCGAGGCGCCGGATCAGCCCGGCGCGCAGCATCAGCTTGTGGCTGACGAGCTCCGCTTCGGCCGGCGCCTCCTTGAGCGTGGCGAGGAAGAATCGTGATACGCGCATGGTGAGCTGCCCAGGAGGAGCGCCAGATTCTACTCGATCGCTCGTGCGAACTCGCTGCGGCGCGCTCCTCGTTTGCTTTGCACGCGGGTGGAATTGTGAAAGAATTGTTCTCAGGACCAGCGCAGGGGCAACGCGTCATGCTCGACCGGGACGGCTACCGTCCGAATGTCGGCATCATATTGTGCAACCTCCGGGACGAAGTGTTCTGGGGCAAGCGCGTGCACGAGTATTCGTGGCAGTTCCCGCAGGGGGGCATCAAGCACGGCGAGTCTCCCGAGCAGGCGATGTATCGCGAGCTGCGGGAGGAAGTGGGTCTGCTCCCCGACCACGTCAGGATCCTCGGCCGCACCCGCGCTTGGCTCCGCTACGATGTCCCTGCGCAGTGGGTGCGGCGCGAGTGGCGCGGCAACTACCGCGGGCAGAAGCAGATCTGGTTTCTGCTGCGGCTGGTGGGACGCGACAGCGACGTCTGCCTGCGGACCTCGGCCAAACCGGAATTCGACGCATGGCGCTGGAGCGAGTACTGGGTGCCGCTCGAGTCGGTGATCGAATTCAAGCGCGACGTGTACCAGCAGGCGCTCGCCGAGTTGTCGCGCCACCTGGGGCGTGATCGGCGCGCAGGCGCACGGCGGAACGCAAGTCATCGCGGCGACGCGGAGGCCGAGCGCCACGGACCGGCGCGGGTGCCCTCGCCCGATCGCTCCTGAGCCCGGTCCTGAGTCACCGCCCGACCGCGTGATCGACTTCCGGCGTGCCGGGCAGCGGCAATGATCGAGTTGGTCAACTTGCCTGAGCGGCGCATCTTTCTGATCGCGGACGCCGATGCCGCCGGGACCCCCGCGTCCTTCTATCTCGTCGATCCGGTGGCCGCCGGGATTCTGATCAACGCACCGGCGTTCAGCCTCGCGCTGGCGGATGCGCTGCGCGCGGTGGCAGCGCCCCGGTTTCTCTTTCTGCCAAGCGCACGCGGGGCGGCGGGTGCGGCTGAGTGGCGAGACGCCGGCCTGCAGGTGATCGCGTCGGCCGAGGAGGCCGCCTTGCTCCCCATCCCGGTCGATCAGCGCGTGGACCGCAAAACCCGCCTGACGCGCGCGATCGATTTCCTCCCGATGTCCGGGCGCACCGCGGGTTCGTGCGCCCTGCGGGTCAAGGCGAGACCGGGCATCGTCTTCTTCGGCCCCATCCTGGATCATCGCGACTGGCCCGCGCTCGTCGCGCATCCCGACGATTTCTCCTACGAGAACCGGGTCATCGGCGCAATCGCGCTGCGGGATCTCCGCTTCGAATTCGCACTCTGCGACAACTACGTGCACGGTCGGAGCCGGTTCGGGCCGGGGGCTGCCGCGGCCACCCGAGCGAACCTCGCGACCGAGTTGCGCGCCTGATTCGGAGTCGATCCTGGCGGCGCGGTAGAGGAATTGACAGGGGAAGGGTGATTTGCCTATACTTCGTTCAGAGATTAGAGTTAGTCTAATCTGGTCCAGGGGAACCTGGGAAGAGTGGCGGATTCCTTGACCCAGGTCAGATGGCTGGTCGGGGGAACGCGGAAGATACACGTGAACCAAGGAAGGAGGCTCAGATGGCCAAATCGCTCAAAGGCTCGAAGACCGAAAACTGTCTCAAGGAGGCATTCGCCGGGGAATCGCAGGCGAACCGCCGCTATCTCTACTTCGCCAACAAGGCCGACGTGGAAGGTCAGAACGACGTCGCCGCGCTCTTCCGGTCGACCGCGGAGGGCGAGACCGGGCACGCGCACGGGCACCTCGAGTACCTCGAGGCGGTGGGCGATCCTGCCACCGGCCTGCCGATCGGACCCTCGCGCGCCAACCTGAAGTCGGCGGTCGCGGGCGAAACGCACGAGTACACCGACATGTACCCGGGCATGGCGAAGACGGCGCGCGGCGAGGGTTTCGAGGAAATCGCCGACTGGTTCGAGACGCTTGCGAAAGCGGAGCGCTCTCATGCCAACCGCTTCCAGAAGGCGCTCGACTCGCTCGTTGACTGAGCATTCCCGCCGTGCGAGGGCAGGGAGCGGCGCTGGCCGCTCTCTGCATTTTTGCCCGGCGGTCTTCCGGTCCGCGTCCGCGCCGGGCGCCAGCGTTCCGCCCGTGCTCGTTTGACGCGCGACGTCGCGGAGATCTGCCCCGAAATCCCTAGGCTGCCGTTCCCATGACCGTACGCGAAGGAAGTCTCGAGGCCCCGACGCGCCATCCCATCGAGTGGCGCACGCCGGCGTTCTACGACGAGGAGAAGCTCTTCGCCGAGCTGCACCGCGTCTTCGACATCTGTCACGGCTGCCGGCGCTGCGTCAGCCTGTGTACCGCGTTTCCGACGCTGTTCGACCTGATCGACGAGGGCAAGACCGGCGAGCTCGACGGGGTGGAGCGCAAGGACTATGCGAAGGTCGTGGACCAGTGCTATCTCTGCGACCTCTGCTACATGACCAAGTGCCCGTATGTGCCGCCGCATCCGTGGAACGTGGACTTCCCGCACCTGATGCTGCGGGCGAAGACGGTGAAGTTCCGCAAGCAGGGCGCGCCGTTCCGCGACCGCCTGCTTTCGAGCACCGACGCGATCGGCAAGCTCGCCGCGATCCCGGTCGTTGCGCAGACCGTGAACGCGGTCAACAAATTCGGTCCGGCGCGCGCCGCGATGGACAGCGTGCTCGGCGTGCATCGCGACCGCGAGTTGCCGCCTTACGCTTCCACCAAGTTCCGCAGGGCCGCGGCGAAGAGCACGCAGCACGAGGTCCGCGACGGATCGCGCACGCCGGGCAAGGTCGCGATCTTCTCCACGTGCTACGTCAACTACAACGAGCCGGGGATCGGCCACGATCTGTTGCGCGTGCTCGATCACAACGCGATCCCCTACGTGATGGTCGAGAAGGAGGCCTGCTGCGGGATGCCGAAGCTCGAGCTCGGCGATCTCGAGTCGGTGGAGCGGCTGAAGAACGTGAACATTCCGCCGCTTGCCAGGCTCGCGTGCGAAGGTTACGCGATCCTCACCGCGGTGCCGTCCTGCACGTTGATGTTCCGGGCCGAACTGCCGCTCCTCTTTCCGGAGGATGCCGAGGTCAAGGCGGTTGCCGACGCGATGTTCGAGCCCTTCGAGTATCTCGTCCTGCGGAACAAGGACGGCCTGCTCAAGACCGACTTCAAGACCGGCCTCGGCAAGGTTGCGTACCACATCCCGTGCCATTCCAGGGTGCAGAACATCGGGCAGAAGACGCGCGAGTTCCTGCAGCTGATTCCCGGCACCGACGTGAAGACCGTCGAGCGCTGCTCGGGGCACGACGGCACCTGGGGCGTGAAGTCGGAGTACTTCGCGAACTCGATGAAGATCGCGCGCCCGGTGGTCCGCGCGGTGGCGGAGCACGAGCCCGATTACGTGAGCTCCGACTGCGCCATGGCGGCGCGCCACATCATGCAGGGCATCGAAGGGCAGGGGGCAGAGGAGCCGCGGGAAAAGCGCGCTCGCAAGGAGCATCCGCTGACGCTGCTGCGGATTGCGTACGGATTGTGACGGAGAGAGTGATGCTGACCATGCCGAAGATCGAGAGAGGCAGCCTCCTTTCGCTGGAGGCCTATGCCAGACAGCGCAAGGAGTTCCGCGCCAAGGTGATGGCGCACAAGAGGGATCGCACCGTCCATCTGGGCGAGCACGTGACGCTCATCTTCGAGGATGAGCTCACCATGCGCTACCAGGTCCAGGAGATGCTGCGCATCGAGCGCATCTTCGAGGACTCGGGCATCCAGGACGAGCTGGACGCCTATAATCCGCTCGTTCCGGACGGGCGTAATTTCAAGGCGACGCTGATGATCGAGTACCCCGACGTCGAAGAGCGTCGCCGCCGGCTCGCCGAGCTGAAGGGCGTCGAGGACCGCGTCTGGGTGCAGGTGGAGGGCTGCGAGCGCGTCTATCCCGTTGCCGACGAGGATCTCGAGCGCGAAACCGAGGAGAAGACCTCGTCGGTCCATTTCCTGCGCTTCGAGCTCACCGACGCGATGGCGAAGGCGCTCAAGTCCGGGGCCAGGCTCGGGGCCGGCGTGGACCATGCCGCGTACACGGCTACGGTCGCGGCGCTGCCTGCGAACGTCCGCAACTCCCTGGCGGGCGACCTCGCTTGAGCGCGCGCTGGGCGCCCCGCACCTGCTTCGCCGCCCTGGTGGCAGCGGCAGCGCTGAGTGCGCCGGTCCACGCGCAGGATCGGCTGCGGGACTCGGCGGCGGACAGCATCGACTTCAGCGAAGCGCCGTTTCGTGAGGACCGCACCGTGCTTCCGCCGCCGCCGAAGGAGGAGAACCTGATCCGGTTCGCTGCCGGCCCGATGCGCGGAAGCTTCAAGTACTTCGTGGATGGCGCGTCCCTCACGGTCGGTGGCGACGGCGTCGTGCGATATACGTTGGTCGTGCGCAGCGACGCCGGTGCGACGAACGTCACCTACGAGGGCATCCGCTGCACGACGCGTGAGCGCCGGATCTATGCCTACGGCCGCGCCGACGGGGCGTGGACGGAACCGCGCGGCGTGGAGTGGAAGTCGATCGGCGGGCCCGCGAACGACGAGTACATTTTCGTGCTCTATGACGATTTCTTCTGTCCCGGCCGGACCGGCATTCGCGACGCGGCGGAAGGCCTTGCCGCTCTCAAGCGGGGCGGCCATCCCCGGGCCTCCGGGGACACGAGCTTCCGCAGCACGCCTCTCGGGCGATGACCCGACCTGCCGCGCCACGCGGCAGGCGGCTCAGATCAGCACGAGATTGTCGCGGTGGATGAGCTCGGGCTCGTCCATGTATCCCAGCACCGATTCGATGTCCGCGGACGTGCGGCCGATGATGCGGCGCGACTCGGTGGAGCCGTAGTTCACCAGCCCGCGCGCGATCTCGCGTCCGTCGGGTGCGAGGCAGCCGACCACCGCGCCCCGCTCGAATTCCCCGTCGACACCCTTCACGCCGATCGGCAGCAGGCTCTTGCGATCCTGCTCCAGCGCGCGCACCGCCCCCGCATCGAGATGCAGGCGTCCGCTTACCTGGACATGGTCGGCGAGCCACTGCTTGCGCGCGGCAAGCGGCGCGGTGCCGGCGGCGAGGAACGTGCCGATCGACTCGCCGGCAGCCAGCCGCAGGAGCACATCGGACTCCCGGCCCGATGCGATGACGGTATGCGCTCCGCTGCGCGCGGCGCGCTTCGCCGCGAGGACCTTGGTGAGCATGCCGCCGCGGCCGATCAGGCTGCCTGCGCCGCCCGCCTGCGCCTCGAGCGCCGGATCGCCCGCGCGCCCTTCGCGCACGAGCGTCGCGGTCGGGTCGCGCCGCGGATCATCCGTGTGGAGACCCTGCTGGTCGGTGAGGATGATCAGGCAGTCGGCCTCGATGAGGTTGGTGACGAGCGCCGCGAGCGTGTCGTTGTCGCCGAACCGGATCTCGTCGGTGACCACCGTGTCGTTCTCGTTGATCACCGGGATCACGCCGAGCGCGAGGAGCGTCCGCAGCGTGGAGCGGGCGTTCAGGTAGCGCTTCCGATTCGCGAGGTCTGCGTGCGTCAAGAGGACCTGCGCAGTGCGCATGCCGTGCTCGCGGAAGCAGCTCTCGTACACCTGCGCGAGCCCCATCTGGCCCACGGCCGCAGCCGCCTGCAGGTCGTGCATCATCTGCGGCCGCTTGCGCCAGCCGAGCCGTTGCATGCCCTCGGCGATCGCGCCGCTCGATACCATGATCACGTCCTTGCCCGCGCCCCGCAGCGCGGCGATCTGCGCGGCCCAGTGGGCGATGGCCTCGCGGTCGAGTCCGGCCCCTTCGTTGGTCACCAGAGCCGATCCGACCTTGACCACGAAGCGGCGACTGTCACGCAAGCGGGCGTTCACGGCGCGTTCTCCAGGTGCTCCATGATTCTAAAGCAGAGCTCGCGGCAGCCTTCGCCGGTCGCCGCGGAGATCACGAAGAGCGGTCCCTTCCAGCGCAGCCTCCGCGCGATCTCGGCAGCCGTTACGCCACGGTTGGCGGCCGGTACGAGATCCGCCTTGTTCAGCACGAGCCAGCGCGGCTTCCGGTGCAGGGCAGGATCATAGCGCTTCAGCTCGCTGACAACGGCGCGCGCCTCCTGCACCGGATCGGCGCCCGGATCGACCGGCGCCATGTCGACGATGTGCAGCAAGAGACGCGTGCGCGCGAGGTGGCGGAGGAACTGGTGGCCGAGGCCGGCACCTGCGGCGGCACCTTCGATCAGGCCGGGGATGTCGGCGACGACGAAGCTCCGGCTCACGTCCACGCGCACCACGCCGAGGCTGGGGACGAGCGTGGTGAACGGGTATTCCGCAACCTTTGGCCGGGCGCCCGACACCGCGCGGATGAAGGTCGACTTACCCGCGTTGGGCGCGCCGAGCAGGCCGACGTCGGCGAGCAGCTTGAGCTCGAGGCGGAGGTCGCGGCTCTCGCCCGGCTCGCCCGGGGTGAAGCGGCGGGGCGCACGGTTGACGCTCGACTTGAAGTTGACGTTGCCGAGCCCTCCGCGGCCGCCGCGCGCAAGCAGCGCGACCTGGCCGCTCTCGGCGAGGTCGGCGACCAGCTCGTTCGTCGCCCGATCGCGAATTTGCGTGCCGACCGGCACCCGCAGCCAGATGTCTTCGGCACTGCGGCCGGTGCATTGTTTGCCTTGCCCTTTCCGCCCGTCGTCCGCGCGGAAGATCCGCTTGTAGCGAAAGTCGATCAACGTGTTCGCGTTCCGATCCGCTCGCGCGAACACGCTGCCACCGCGCCCGCCATCGCCGCCGTCCGGGCCGCCGCGCGGCACGTACTTCTCGCGGCGGAACGACACGGCGCCGTCCCCGCCCCTGCCGGCGTGGACTTCGATGCGTGCTTCGTCGACGAACTTCATGGCTTGGGGCTGGGGGACAGTCACCCGGGCGCGGGCCTGCTTGCGGCGCAGCGATAATACGGCGCAGACAAAAAAGCCCTATCGCATCGATAGGGCTGGCGGGCGGGCTGCGGGGCGGGTTTCGCCGCGTCCCGCGAAATCGCTGTCGAGGCGGCGGCGCGCCCGATCAGGCGGCGACCACGTCCACCATCTGCTTGCCGTCGGGTCCGCGGACCCCGAACTGGACTGTTCCGGCCACCTTGGCGAAGAGCGTGTGATCGCGGCCGAGCCCGACGTTCTCGCCGGGATGGATCCGCGTCCCGCGCTGCCGCACGAGGATGTTGCCCGCTTTCACCAGCTGGCCGCCGTAGCGCTTGACGCCGAGGCGCTTCGCCTGGGAATCGCGCCCGTTGCGCGAGCTTCCGCCCGCCTTCTTGTGTGCCATGACTGCTCCCGATGCGTGTGTCGTCCGTGCGCGCTACCCGGTGACGCCGGTGATCTGGATCTCGGTGTAACGCTGGCGGTGCCCCTGCGACTTCTTGTAGTGCTTGCGGCGGCGCAGCTTGAAGATCGTCACCTTCTCGCCCAGGCCGTGGCTGACGACCGTCGCCTTCACCGCCGCGCCGGCGAGGAGGGGGGTGCCCACCTTCAGGTTGTCGCCTTCGCCGAGCGCGAGCACCTGGTCGAGCACGACCTCGGCGCCGACGGCGGCAGGGAGCTTCTCCACCTTCAGCTTGTCGCCGGCCGCGACGCGGTACTGCTTGCCGCCGGTTCGGATCACCGCATACATGATAAAAGTCCCGAATGATGAGTTGCTGCGCGGATGCGCTCGATGGTCTTTCCGCTGCGAAAACCGGGCATTATAGCGAGGGTTCCGGGCGGGCGTCAAAGCCGGTGTGCTATCCTCGCGCACGCGCGCCGGAGCGGTTCCGGCCCCCGTACCGGCATCGGTGGCCGACCCCGCGTCCGGGTCGCGATTCCAGCCTGGCTTCGCCCGCACCATCGATCGCCGAATCCCCGCCCGCCTCGCCGCTCAGGCCGATGCTCGCCGACCCGATCCTCCGATTGACCCGCCGCGTCGCCCCGGTGCGGCATGCTCCGTGGTTCCATGACCGACTCTCTGGATGACGTTCGC
Organism: Burkholderiales bacterium; assembly: GCA_020848075.1. Taxonomy (GTDB): domain Bacteria; phylum Pseudomonadota; class Gammaproteobacteria; order Burkholderiales; family SG8-39; genus JAABRB01. The sequence goes on along the minus strand of JADLAV010000072.1, from coordinate 73,401 downwards.
GGGCTGCTCGCGGCGGATCTGACAGCCGTCGACGCGGTGATCCGGCGGCGGCTCGACTCGGACGTGCCGCTGATCCGGCAGGTTGCCGAGTACATCATCGCGAGCGGCGGCAAGCGGCTGCGCCCGGCGCTCTTGCTGCTCACGGCCGGGGCCGCAGGCCATCGGGGCGCAAGTCAGCACGAGCTCGCCGCCGTCGTCGAGTTCATCCATACCGCCACGTTGCTGCACGACGACGTGGTCGACGAATCCAGCCTGCGGCGCGGCCGGCCGACTGCCAACGCATCGTTCGGCAACGCAGCGAGCGTGCTGGTCGGGGACTTCCTGTACTCGCGCGCGTTTCAGATGATGGTCGGAGTCGGCGACATGCGCGTGATGGAAGTGCTCGCGGAGGCGACCAACACCATCGCCGAAGGCGAAGTGCTGCAGCTTCTGAACGCCCACGATCCGGAGGTCGGCGAAGCCGAGTATCTAGAGGTGATCCGGCGCAAGACGGCGAAGCTGTTCGAGGCGTCGGCGCGGCTCGGCGCAATTCTCGGCGGGGTGTCGCCGGAGCTCGAGGCCGGGTTCGCGGCCTACGGGATGCATCTCGGCACCGCATTCCAGCTCGTCGACGACGTGCTCGACTACTCGGGCGATCTCAATGCGACGGGCAAGAACCTCGGCGACGACCTGAGCGAAGGCAAGCCGACGCTGCCGCTCATCCACGTCCTGCGGAACGGCTCGCCCGGTCAGGCGGCGCTCGTGCGCAGGGCGATCGAGCAGGGGGGGCGCGAGGACTTCCGCGCCGTGCTCGAGGCGATCCGCGATACGGGTGCGCTCGAGTTCGCCCGTGCGCAGGCGCGGCGGGAGGCCGAGGTTGCCTGCGCGGCGATCGCGCGCGCTGCGGATTCAAATTACACGCAGGCTCTGTTAGACTTGGCCGCCTTCGCAGTGGACCGCAATTACTAGGCTCCCGACGGCGGTCCGGACCAAGCGCGATTCCTCGGGGTGTAGCTCAGCCTGGTAGAGTACTGCGTTCGGGACGCAGGTGTCGGAGGTTCGAATCCTCTCACCCCGACCAATAAATCAATAGGTTAGCGGCTGGCTCGGAACTCCACCCTATCTCAATAAGTGCAATATAAGTGCGCCGACGATGGGTGAGGAGCGTCAAATTGCCGCGCGGTGCCCTCACTGCCTTACCTCTGTCCATACAACCGCGACCGAAATCGATCTGGGTGATGTTGGGCGGGATGCGAGGGGCGACGTCTACAGGTGGCTCATCACGCACTATGCATGCCCACGTTGTCGCGAGGCGGTCTTCCATTTGACTCGCATAGGCCCGTACATCAGCCCTCGGACCTGGATGGTCTACCCGAAGGGGGTCTCTAGGCCGAAGGCTCCACCAGAGGTAACGAACACGGAGATCTCGGAGGACTACGACGAGGCATGTCTTGTTCTCGCTGACAGCGCGAAGGCGTCCGCAGGACTTAGCCGACGCTGCCTTCAGCATGTCCTTGCGGACGCCAAGCTTTCGGCCAAGCGTGATCTGAACGACGCGATCGAGGAAGCTCTCGCATCGAATCGGCTGCCAACACACATCGCCGAGAACCTCGATGCAGTAAGGGCGATCGGTAACTTCGCCGCGCACCCAATCAAAAGCAAGCATTCGGGAGAGGTTGTTCCCGTCGAACCAGGTGAGGCGGAGTGGAACCTGGACGTGCTCGAAAGCCTCTTTGACTTCCTGTATGTCGAACCGGCCCGCAGCAAAAAGAAACGCGAGGCGCTCGATAAGAAGTTGGCCGAGGCCGGCAAACCACCGCTCAAGTCCTAGGTGGCCGGGTCCGCTTCTGGACGACTGCAGAAGCGATCAACTGACTGCAGGTGCGCCGCGAGGGTTCCAACCCTCCTCCTCGCGCACTTCGTCGACGTCGAGGATGTTCGCCTCGACCGCGATCTTCCAGGCCTGCCAGCGCTGAGCCGGATCGCCGCGCAGGAACCCGCTCATGTCGATCTCGAGCCTATGTGTCGAGCGGCTCGCCGCGCTGAAGACCGAGCGGCTGAACTCGGCCTCGACCTTGCGGATCCACGGCGCGAGGGTGTGCGTCGCGAACCAGCGGCCGACGGTCTCCGTGTTGCTGAACGTGCCGTGCGACAGGTCGCCGACGATCGGTGGCGGGCAGCCGAATAGGCGGGCGAGCTCCTCTACGGTGAAGCGTCGGGAAGCCAGGAACTCCGCGTCCTCGGGGCTGATCGAGATCTGCTTCCACGTCATCCCTTGGTCCAGCACCAGCGCCCTTGCGGCATTGGCCCCGCCAGCAAAGGCCTTGCGGAAGTTCTCGGTCAACAGCGCACGCTGTTCGGGGCTGAGCTTCGCTTCCATCTCGAGCGCGCCGCTCGGGTTCACGCCGTTGCGGTAGAGCGCGACAGCGAAGTCCTGCATGCCCAGGCCTGCCTGGACCACCGCGGCCGCGCGCTGCAGCCGGGACCGCCCGACGAGGCCATCGTCCGAGCGGTCGCGCAAGTGGAAGACCTCGTCCTGAAGTAGCCGGCGAGGTCGGCCAGTTCCGCCGTAGAGCGAGACGATCTCGGTGACGTCGTACACGAGGCGCCCGCTCTGCAGGAGCTGGACGCTGACGTGTTCCCACGGGATCGGCCGCAGTTCCGTGACGGCGCCGCGGGCATCGGTCACGATCTCTGCGAGCGCGTTGCCACGCAGGAGCACGCTCGCCATCACCCACTCGACGAAGTCGGCCCAGGTCTGGTGCTGGTTCGGCCCGATGGCGATGAGCCGGGTGATCGGGTGCGCCGCGTCGATCTCGCGCCCCCGCTCGAGCTGCCGGTAGACGTAGGCCGGGAGCGACGCCATCCCGCTCGAGATGGCACCCACGCAGGCGAGGACCGTCGAGAGGTTCTCGGCCATGCGCGGGTTCACGATGCCGGTGGTGCCAAGATCCACGCCCCCGCGCAGGGCGTCCCAGGACACTTCGCGTGCCCGCTCCTCCAACGCAGGTGCTTGGGTCGGCGCGAAGTAGTCGGCGATGCGGCGGATAAGGCTCATCGGCAAGTCTCCAGGTAGAGCCGGGCGAGCGCGAGCCGCGGCGCCCGCGAACGCGCGAGCACGCTGGTGCCGTCATACGCCGGCCAGGCAGACACGACCGACACCTCGTGCAGCTCGACCGCGGTCAAGGTCCGTTGACTGCCCTCCCATCGCTCGCCGCCTTCCGGGACGAGGAAGCCGAACGACATGCCGCCCAGGTCGCCGCGCTCGGCGAGCGCGAGGACGTCGCGCCCCGGCTGGGTCTCCGGCACGGGGAACGAGAACGCGAGCCCGTCGCCGTCCTCCCGCAGTTGGAGGGTCCCGCTCCTGGTTCGCGCCAGCACCTTGGACGGGTCGTGGTCGACAAGCGCCAGGACGTCGCGGTCGCTCCGCAGGCTCGCGGTGAAGGCGCCGGGCGCGATCTTCTCGACGAAGTTGCCGATGCGCGTCTCGACGCCGAACCGGGCGACGTAGCCCTCGAGCTTGCGTTCCTTGGCGCGGAGCTCGAGGACCGCGCGCTGCTCGAGCTGCATCATGGGGTGACGTCGACGCAGGCCGCGAAGGACTCGGCATGCCGCACCGCGATGTCGCAGGTCATCATGGCCCGGATCTTGACGTTGCCCTTGCTGTACGCCGTGGTCTCGTAGGGGTTCACGAGCACGTCCAGCTCGCTCCAGAAACCGATGAGCAGGTCGGCCCAGTTCCCGAAGATCAGCGCGTGATCGGTCGCAGGCGAACCCAAGGTCCGCGGCACGTTCTGCGTGGCCTGCAGCGGGTAGCCGGCGAGCGAGTCGCGCTCCTGCATGATCATCACGGAGTCGGTGCTCGTCACCTTTGCCGTGCTGCGCAGCAGCCGCACCACACCGGGCGTCGTGACCCAGCCGTTACCTTCGGCGTTCGCGTTCTCGACCAGCTCGATGAGCTGGAGCACCTTGGCCCACGTCAGCGGTGCCGCGACCGTGCTGGTGTCCACGCTCGACGTGTTCAGGATGCCGGTCGGGTCGGTGCCGCCGCTGCCGTTGATCGCGGCCACGTCGAGCGCGTTCGCGAGGATCGCAGCGAAGTCTGAGCGCAGGAGCTGCTCGACGTCGGGGCTCGACTGGAGCAGCACGTTTCGCGAGAACTCGGCGAGCGCCCCGGCGTTCTTCGGCGTGAGCTGCACCTTCGCGAACGTCGGGTCCACCGATGTCAACGCGCTGTCTTCCGCGACCCATCCCGACGTTGCCGATGCCGAGAGCTTCGGGATGTCGACGTTGCCCATCAGGCCGCTCAGCACGCGGGCGCCGAGCCGGCGAACGACCAGGCGAGCGCGCAGCGCGTCGATGTAGAGGTCGCCGCGGTGATCGGTGCCGACGATGTTGCTGCCGCCAGCGTCTGGCGAGGCCTGCGCGCTCGTGATCGTGCGCTTCTCGATCGGCCGGTGAAAGACCGACATGGGGACCGCGACGCCCTGAAACGGGCGCCCCGCGCGCCGCGCAAGTTCCGCGCTCAGCTCGCGCTCGCGGCCGCTGTCGACTTGCGCGGCAAGGTCCGGGACCATCGAGCAGATCGCGCGCCGCAGTGAGAACGTGCGCAGCTCGTCGTCGAGACGGCTGTCGCCGCTCCCGGCGATCTGCTGGCCCGCCATGCGCCGCTCGGCCTCGTCGATCAGCCGCTGACGGTCGATCCGTTTCTCGATGCCCTCGAGCTCGCCCTTGAGCGAGTCGAACTTCGCTGACTGTTCCGCGGACAGATCACCGCCGGCGCCGGCCGGTTTCTCGGTGATGCCGCGCATCTCCGCGACGATCACGGCGCGGCGTTCGAGTAGGTCTCGTGCATTCATAGTGCTTGCTCCTGTGGACAAAAGTTAAAACTCACGCCGTGATCACCAGACTTTCGGGAACGGTGAAAGTGCGTTCAACCGGCGCCCGCGCGTGCAGTCCTACCGCCATCGCGAGCGCGACGATGCCGTCGACTCGTTCGGTGCTCTTTGCCTTGTCGATCTTCCGCGCGCCCGTGGGGTCGATCGCAACCCGCGCGTTCCAGGCGTTCCACGTCAACACGGGATGCATCGGGTGCCTTAGCGTGCGGTTCAGGATCGCCGCTTCGAGCGCGTCGACCGCAGGCGCCATGTCGCGGAAGCCTTGACCGAATGGCGTGATCGGCAGATCGATGCCCTCGTCGTCGAGCAGCTTCTTCAGATCCTCGAGGCGCCATCGGTCATAGGCGAGACCGCGCACGTCGTACATCGACGCGATCTCGGCGAGACGATGGATGATCGCGAGGTTGTTGATCGCCCGCCCCTCGGGCGCCTCGAGAAAGCCTTGCCGATGCCAGAGCGGATAGGGGACCTTGTCGGTGTGCTCCCGCTCCTCGAGCCGATCGCGCGGAACCCAGAACCACGGAAGGACCGCGCCGCCGTCGTCGGGGAAGTAGAGCACCAGCGCCGTCAGGTCCGTCGTGCTGCCTTTGTCGAGGCCCGCCCAGCACGGCCGCCCGCGCAAGGCCTCGACGTCGATCTCGGCCGCGCATCCTTCCCACTCGGCCTGCGCAATGAAACGCGCCTCGGAAGAAACACGCTGGTTGAGGTAGAGCAGCCGGAAGGCGGGCTCGCGCGCCGGCATGCGCTGCGCCTGGAGTGCCGCCGAGCGCATCTCCTCGAGCGATCGAAAGTCGCCCAAGGCCGGGTTGCACGCGTGCCACGTCGCCTCATCCCACGGGTCGGCGTCCTCGGGCGCGGTGTAGATAATCGGCAAGAAATGCGGATCCTCGAGCACGCCGTCGCGGACCTGCAGCCCGTAGTCGACCAGCTCGGCCATGATCGAATGCGGGTCACTCGACTGCGTGCTGATCACGATGCCGAGCGGTTCCTTTCTCGCCGCGGTCGATGTGGCGAGGACGTCGTAGAGCTTCCGGTCAGGGGCCTGCGCGAGCTCGTCATAGATCCAGCACGAGGCCGAGAAGCCGTGTTTCGTCTTCGCGTCCGCGCTGAGCGCCTGGTAGATCGAGCCGGTCTCCGCGTCCTCCAGGGTCTTGTTGAAGTCGCGCACGATGATGCGCTTCTCGAGCGCGGGCACCTGCTCGATCATCGCCTTCATTTCGTTGAACAGAAGCGCAGCCTGCGCGCGATCCGCCGCCGCGGAATAGACCTGCCCGCGCGGCTCGGCTTCGGGACCGCACAGGTGCGCGAGCGCGAGCGCCGCAGTCAAGCCGGTCTTGCCTTGCTTGCGTGGTAACGTGAGCAGGACCTGCCGCACGATGCGGTGACCGCGCCGATCCGTCCGATAGATCGCCTTCACGATCTCGCGTTGCCACGGCCGCAGCTTGAACGTCGTGCCGGCGAGCAGTCCCGAGGTGATGGGCAGGCGTTCGATGAACCGCACCACCCGTTCGAACCGGGATGTGCCTGATAGGGGCGCGACCTTCCGTGCCTTAGCGGAAGGCTTGCGCTTGCTCACTGGCTTGGCGTTTGGTCCTCGGAGTCCCATAAACTAACTTCGCGCGAGGGAGGGCGCGCGGTGTTCAGCGCTCAGATGTGGCAAATGTTTCATCGCCACGCCTTCGGATCGATCGGATAGCCGCGTGCGTCGCAGCCCTTGACCATGATCTCGCGCCCGGTCTGTGATGCGCGGGTGACGCGGGAGTGATCGTCATGGCACAAGGAGCGGAGGTTCTCCAATGCCCAGGGCTCGCCGCCGTCCGCGATCGGGATGATGTGATCGACGTCCACGGCGGGCATCGTGATGCCGCGATCGAGACACATTCGGCAAAGCGGCTCACGCCGGAGCTGTTGCCGGCGCAGCCGCTTCCACTGTTGCTTGTCGTATATCCGGCCCATGCTCAGTTCAGCTTGGCGAGGTTGACGATGCTGACCTTGTCGGGATCACCGAACGCTGCGGTGACCGGGCCCTGCAGGCGCATCTCGCACGGCTCGAGCACGTCGACGAACTCAGGCGTCACGAGGGCGAGCGCCGCCCGGAGCTCGGTGCCGTTGGTCTGGATCGAGATGGCGACGTGCCCTTCGCCCCGATCGACCAGGTCGCGGTTCTGCTGTGCGCGGCCGGGAAATCTGCGGTCCAGCTCGATGAGGGTTACGCGAAAGAACACCTCGGCGGCCAACGTGAGAGCGGCCAGCGCCTTCTGCTTCGGGTCCATGTCGTCGAATTGGCTCATCAGTCCCTCATAGCGCGATGATGTTGTCCGCGGTGAACCACACCTTGGTTCCGTAGGGGTGCCAGGTCGGCGAGTTCAGGATCCCGGACACGCGTCCGACATAGCCGTCCGGCCCCGCCTGAATGATCTCCACCCAGGGGTGGATGTGGTGCTTCCCGTCGATCGAGACCCGCAGCCGGGCGAGCGCATGCACCTTCAGCCCCTGCCTTTCCTCAAGCGCAGGCGCCAAGGCCTTCAGCTCGTCCGGCAGGTTGGCGACCTCCTCGAGCCGGAAGCTAGGCATGGGCCACCCCCAGGTTCTGCGCGGCCGGATCGCACCATGCGCAGCCCTCGCCACCGCACCGCGGGCAGCTTGTAGCGGATGTAGCGCTTGTAGCGGACTTAGACGAAGGGGCGCGCGAAGTCGGCCCGAAGACCTCGGAACCGCCGTATTCCCCCGTTTTTCTCTTGAAACTAGCTACTACGTTAGGCTTCGTATCCGCTACAAAAGGGGCCTCCGACTCCCCCTTGCCTTCGTTTGGATGCGCTACATCCGCTACATCCGCTACATTTCCGCTCGGCAGGTAGCGCACCCACGGATCATGTAGATCCTCGCGTGAGTACCCGCGGACGACCCGGCTGTCGATCCTCACGTTTCGGGATCCGACCCCATAGGGCTTGAGCAGGTTCGCTAGGCGCCGGCTGTCGATCGGGCTCCCCCGCATGTCGTTCCAAGGCCCTTCTTCCATTCCCTGCAGCCCCTTCAAGATCTCCTCGGTCGCCATCGCATCTCGGTCGCCGAATATCTGCCGCAGGTCGCCCAAGAGGCGCACGCCGAGGCTCGGAGAGCTTTCCTTTGCCTGCTTGACCAGCGAGACGGCCGCGGCGCGGGCTCGCTCGGCCCAGCCCCTGCCGGCCAGCTCAGCAACGGTCAGCAAGGCCTCCCAGACGTCGGCGTCGCGGTCGGCGATGCCCAGGGGCATCTCCGGAGGCGATAGGTCCGGGATCTCGCGAACCTCGTCCGCCCACGTTGCGAGTCGGTCGCGCAGCTCGTTTCCTTCCGTGGAGTGGACCCGACGCCGGTAAGGCTCGACGGTCTCGGTCGGTGCCCGGCGCCGCATCCTTATCACCACCGAACGGGAAAGGATCGTGTCCGGCAGGTTCCCAAGTCCGGCCAGCGCGACGGGCGCGAACGCCGGGAACTCCTCCGTCACGATCGTCTTGCCCTTGAGCACGCAGCGTCCGGCCATCGCGCCGCGCCGATGCCCTGCGTTCAGCATTGCGCGAAGCTCCTCGTTTTCCTTGGCCTTCGGTCCGAACAGACAGTCGATCTCGTCGTACAAGATCGTCGGCAACCCATCTGGATCGCTCACCTTTCTGAACAAGTAGGCGGGCGTGGCGTTCACGGCCTCCACGGGCCGCGGGGCCAGCGTTTCGGTGATCTCGAGCGCTCGCGTCTTGCCCGAACCCGGCTCAGGCGACAGGAAGGCGATCCGCGGCGTGGACTCCCAGAGATCCATCAAGTGGGTGTGCGCGATCCAGAGCGTGTGCGCGAGATGCGCTTCCGGCGCCGGATAGGCGACGAAGCGCCCGAGGTACTTCTCGATGGCGCGGAGCAGCTCCGCCGCATGGACCTCGGACAAGTGGCGATCGAGGATCTCGTCGGGCGTCACGCGGCCTCGGCGACCCGGTCTTCGACGTACCGGCGCAGGCTCGCTGCGGAGATCATTCGAGAGCGACCATCCTTCCAGGAGTCGACGTCACCCCTGTTGATGGCATCGTAGAGCTTGTTTCTGTTCGGGAACGCGCCGGTCTCGAGCGCCCCCTTGACGGTGTACGCCAGGCGCTCTACGGGCTTTCGATCTGGCTTCACTGCGGCCTCCGTTGAAAGAGGCCTCAGTGTTTCGTACTGAACGGGCTGGTGGATACCTAGAAACTAACGCCGGCCAGCGTTAGTGCCAGAAGCGAGCCTTCAACCCTCTCAGGAAATTGACGAACGAGTCGGGTTGCTTCTGAGTCTTCCTCAGCCAGTTCTTCGCCGTGGTCTGCGGTTTCCCCGCAAGCTCCATCACCGCGTGGAAGGCCTTGCCCGCGAGCCCGGTGTCGGTCTGCGAGACGGGGATGCCCAGGCGCGCAAGGTAGTCCTCGATCCAGCGCGCGGTCTGCTCCCCTGACGAATAGGTCGTCGGGTCGAGCGCCGGGAGATCCCGGATCGCCTTCCGGACCCCGAGCGCGAAGTTCCGCAGATCTCCGGCGTGAAAGGCCTTCAGGTCGTAGGCGATCAACTGGATCCTGAGCGAGTCGGCTCCCTCCCGCGCCTTGATCTCGTCGAGGCCGCGTTCGAGGGCGTAGCCGAGGGAGTGATCATCCATACGGAGACCGGCCTCGATCGCGCGGTCGAGCGCATTCGCGAAGGCCTCCAGGTTCTCCCGCCGGCGCTGCTGCGGTTCCCGCTCGCCGCGGAACTCCTCGAGCCCGGCGATCCGCTCGAGCCCGCCGACGAAGATCTCGGCCTCCTCTTCTGCCCCCTCGGGGTCGAAGTCGGGGCGCGCCTTCAGGAGCGAGTCGCGGAAGCTGGACTCGAGCTCTCGGCGGGTGCGATCGTCGAAGGTCTTGATCTTCATGCGACGAGCCTCGCCACCGCCGCCGCCTTGTGCTCGGGCGCGAGATGCGCATACCGCAGCGTCATGCTGAGGTCGGCGTGCCCGAGGAGTTCGCGGACAGTGTTCAAGTCGACGCCGGCCATGACGAGTCGGCTGGCGAAGTGGTGCCGCAAGTCGTGCCAGCGGAACTCGGACACCTTGGCGACCTTGAGCAGCGCCTTCCATGCCTTGTCCACGCGGGCGATGCCGAAAACGCGTTCGGCCTCGCCGGTCTGGCGCTTCCAGCGGTGGAGAACGTCGACGGCCTCGGCATTGAGCGGAACATGGCGCGTGCGTCTGGACTTCGCGTAGCCGCCGCGGATCGTGACCACGCCGTGGCTTAGGTCGACGTCGGCCCAAGCGATCTGCCGGAGTTCGCCGCGGCGCATTCCGGTGTTCATGGAAACGAGCACCATGGGCGTCAGGTGATCCCCGAAGCCGTCCTCAGCGACCTCGGGAAAGAGCGGGTAGCCGCGCGCCTTGCGCCACTTGTTCGCGCTCTCGCGTTCTCGGCGCATCTTCGCGTCGCGGGCAGCGAGCGCTTTGCGCAGCCGCTTCTCCTCGTCGTCGGACAGGAACCGCACGCGGTGCTCCTCGTCGACCTTGGCCCGCTTGAGGTCCTCGAGCGGGTGCTTCGACAGGTGCTTCCAGTCGACGGCCTTGGCGAGCAGGGCATGGAGCCGGTCGAAGTGCCTATTGATCGTCTGCGGTTTGACGCCGGCCTTCAGCTTCTTCTGCCGGTACTTCTCGAAATCGAACGGGGAGACGGAGGCGAGCGGTCGGTCGAACAGGTGCCCGAACTCGGTCTCGATCGCCTTCAGGTTGCCGTCGGCGTCCTTGTGGTGCGCCTTCGCATGACTCTTGAAGTGGTCGATGTAGAACTCCCCGAGCGTGCCGGCGCGCTTGCGCTCCGCGATCGACGGCTCGCCGTGTTCCTCAGCGTCAATGACGATCCGCTTCGCTTTGAGGCGCATCTGCTCGATGGTGTGTACGCCTACGCGCCCGATCACCTTGCGGCGCCCGCGACGCCAGCTCACGATGAACGACTTGACGCCCGAGGGCTGGACGCGCACGAGCAGGCCGCGCACTTCCGCGTCGTGGATCTCGTAGGGGCGCTTCGCGGGTGCCGCCTTCGCGAGCTTCGCCGGGGTGAGCTTGATCCGCATGACGGGCCTCCGTAAGTGCAGGGTAAGTGCAAATTCTAGGGTAAAACTGGACGGAACGGGCCACAACGGTACGCTAACCTGTTGACCGACAAGCTAACTGCCTGATTCGCAAGGAGTAGGGCGCCGCGTTCGGGACGCAGGTGTCGGAGGTTCGAATCCTCTCACCCCGACCATTCCCTCCAGCGGGTTCTTTCCGTTGCTCGCGACCGGCCCGCGCATGCGGCGCCGACCGTCGCGGGTCCGCCGCGCGGCACCGTTCACATGGTGGCGGCCAGGCCCTGACGTAGAATGCCCGCGTCGGTGGCGCGCGCTCGCGGGCTGCAGCCATCAGTTCCAACCTGCTTGTCTCCCCCATACCCGGAGGCATGGGAAAGCTGCTCGTCCTAATCCTCGTGGTGCTCGCCGCGTATGCGCTGACGAAGGCGCTCGCGGGGCCGAAGCGCGGGGCGCGCTCCGGTTCCCCGGGCGCCGGGGCTCGGCGACGGACCGGCGAGCGCATGGTGCCGTGCGCCCACTGCGGACTCAACGTCCCGGAGTCCGAAGCGCTCAGCGCCGGCGGCCGGTTCTTCTGCTGCGACGAGCACCTGCGGCAGTTCCGCCAGTGACGCGGCTGCTCGGCTCGCAGCGTACGCTCCTGCCGCTCGTGGCCAGCCCGCCCGAGGGCGCGCCGCCGGTCAGTGATTCGTTCTGGGTGTCGCTGCGGTATTTCAACGCGTACCGCATGGCCGTCGCCGCGCTCTTCCTCGCCTCGGTGGTGTTCTTCCAAGATGTGTTCGTGCTCGGCGTGAGCCACCTGCGGCTCTACGCGGCGACGAGCCTGCTCTACCTGGGCGCCGCGGTGGCGTTCCACGTCGTCCTGCGGCGCGCGCCGCGCAACTTCGACGTCCAGCTCACCGCGCACATGCTCTCGGACGTGGTCGCGATCACCCTGCTCAGCTATGCGAGCGGCGGTTTCCGGAGCGGGCTCGCGGTCATGCTGCTGATCTCGGTCGCGGCCGCCGGCCTGGTGAGCCGCGGATCGCAACTCCTCGGCTACGCGGCGCTCGCCGCCATTGCGGTCCTCACGGAGCAGACGGTCCAGGTCCTGGTGCATGAGGCGAGCCTGTCGACCTACCTGCAACCGGGGTTGCTCTCGATTGGCTACTTCGCGACGGCGCTCATTACCAGTCAGCTTGCGCAGCGGGTCATCACGAACGAGCGCGTCGCGCGGCAGCGCGGCATCGAGCTTGCGAACCAGCTGCGCATCAGCGAGCTCGTGATCCAGGACGTGCAGGACGGCGTGCTCGTCGTGGACTCGAACGGCCTGGTGCGCCAGCACAACCGGCAGGTGGAGGTTCTGCTCGACCGGGCCGTGCCGGAGCTGGAGCAGATCGAGGGCTACTCCCCCGAGCTTGCTGCCGGGCTCGCCGCCTGGCGCAGCGGCGTGGGCGCCTCGTCGCAGATCCTCACGCTGTACGCGGCGGGCCGCACGGTGCGGGCGCGGTTCGTCGAGGCCGGTTTGCAGCAGGCGAAGCTCGCCGTCATCTATCTCGAGGACATGTCCAAGCACGAGGAACAGGCGCAGCAGCTCAAGCTCGCGGCGCTCGGCCGGCTCACTGCCAACATCGCCCACGAGATCCGCAACCCCCTCGCGTCGGTCTCTCACGCCGCCGAGTTGCTGGCCGAAGAAAATCGCGGGCCGGCGCGCGAGCGGCTGACCCGCATCATCCGCGACAACGCACGGCGGCTCGACCGCATGGTGAGCGACGTGCTGGAGCTCAACCGGCGCGATCGCGTCCAGGCCGAGCCGATCCGGCTCGCCGGCTTCGTGCCGACCTTCGTGGAGGAGTTCGTCCAGAGCGAGCGGCTGCCGCCCGACGGGATCGGCCTCGAACTCGCCCCCGACGCGGTGGTCGACTGCGATCGCGTGCACCTGAACCAGATCCTGTGGAATCTCGTCCGCAATGCCTGGCGCCATTCCGCCAAAGGCAGCCGCAGCGTGCGTATCATCGCGCATCGGATCGGCGGTCGGACCGAGCTTCACGTGGTCGATGACGGCGCCGGAGTCCCGCGCGAGCTGCAGGCCCAGCTGTTCGAGCCGTTCTTCACTACGTATAGTGCGGGGACCGGCCTCGGCCTGTACATCGCCCGGGAGCTGTCGATGGCGAACGGCGCGACGCTGGACTATGTCGACCGCGGCACGGGCGCCGATTTCCGGGTCGCGTGGCAGGGAGGGCGAACATGAGCAGGGCAGACCGGCGAGCCGCGACCAAGGCGACCGTACTGGTCGTGGACGACGAGGCCGACATCCGCGAGCTGCTCGAGCTGACCCTGATCCGCATGGGGCTCGGCGTCGAGACCACAGGCAAGGTCGCGGAGGCAAAGGAGCGGCTGAAGTCGGGCACGTTCGATCTCTGCCTGACCGACATGCGGCTGCCGGACGGTGACGGCGTCGAGCTCGTCCGTCACATCAACGCGAATTGCTCCGACCTTCCGGTCGCCGTCATCACCGCCTACGGCAGCGCCGAGAGCGCGGTGGCCGCGCTGAAGGCTGGCGCATTCGATTACGTGAGCAAGCCGCTTTCGCTCGAGCAGCTGCGCACGCTGGTGAAGTCCGCGCTCAATCTTCCGGAGAAGACCGCGCCGAGCCCGGGCGCTAGCGGTCGGATGCTCGGCGAGAGTCCGCCGGTGCAGCACGTGCGCGCCATGATCGACAAGCTTGCCCGCAGCCAGGCGCCCGTCTACATCACCGGGGAGTCGGGCAGCGGAAAGGAGCTCGCCGCGCGACTCGTTCACGAGAACGGCGCGCGCCGCGATCGCCCGTTCGTGCCGGTCAACTGCGGCGCGATTCCCGAGAGTCTCATGGAGAGCGAATTTTTCGGGTACCGCAAGGGTGCCTTCACCGGCGCTGAGCAGGACCGGGAGGGGTTCTTCCACGCGGCGACCGGCGGCACGCTGTTTCTCGACGAGGTCGCCGACTTGCCGCTTTCGATGCAGGTGAAGCTCCTGCGCGCGATCCAGGAGAAGCGCGTGCGCAAGGTGGGGGCGACGACCGAGGACCCGGTGGACGTACGGATCATTTCGGCGACGCATCAGAACCTAACGCAACTCGTGGAACAGGCGAAGTTCCGGCAAGATCTGTACTACCGGCTGGCGGTCATCGAGCTGCGGATGCCCCCGCTTCGGGAGTGCCGCGAGGACATCCCGCTCCTCGCGAGCGCGATCCTCGGCCGGCTCGCCGACGAGACCGGCCGGCGGCGTGCGCGATTGTCCAAGCAGGCAGTCGAAGCGCTGCAGGCCTACGATTTCCCCGGCAATATCCGCGAGCTCGAGAACATCCTCGAGCGGGCGATCGCCCTGTCCACCGCCGAGGAGATCGCGCCGGAGGATCTTCAGCTCGCGCCCCCGAGCTTCGCGCACGAGCCCCCCGGCCCGAATGCCAAGTGGCCGCTCCAGGACTACCTCGATCGCATCGAGCGCGAGGCGATCCTGGAGGCGCTCGACAAGACGCGGTTCAACCGCACGGCGGCGGCGAAGCTCCTCGGCATCACCTTCCGCGCGCTCCGGTACCGGATGGAGCGCTTGGGCATCCATTGAGACCCGCACGCCGGAGGGGCGGATGACGGGGGCGGACGACCGATCGGCGAGCGCGTTTGTAGCCACTTCGGCGGCGCGGTCTGGGCTGCCGGACTTCGCGGTGGACGAGCGGGGCGTGGCGTCGGGCACGCGTTTCGTGGCGTCGCCCAATTTCGACGAACGGCCCGCCGGCACGGCCGTCACGCTCCTCGTCGTGCACGGGATCAGCTTGCCGCCGGGCGCTTTTGGCGGAGATGCGGTGCTCGCGCTGTTCACGAAGCGCCTCGACTCCGGCGCGCACCCCTATTACGCCCGGATCGCCGGGCTGCGGGTCGCCGCGCACTTCCTGATCCGCCGCGACGGCGAGGTCATCCAGTTCGTCGCCTGCGCGCGCCGGGCCTGGCACGCCGGCAGTTCCGCGTGGCGCGGCCGCGCGCGCTGCAACGACTTCTCCATCGGCATCGAGCTGGAAGGCGCCGACGATGTGCCGTATGCGGATGCCCAGTACATCTCGCTTGCGCGCCTCGCGCGCGGGCTGCGCGCCCGTTACCCTGTCCGCGACATCGCAGGCCATGCGGACATTGCGCCGGGCAGAAAGACCGATCCCGGCGCTGCATTCGACTGGACCCGCCTCGACGCGCTGCTCGCCGACGCGCCTTAGCGCGCACGGCTGCTCGACGATTGCGTGCGCCAGTCCGTCATGTCGGCATGAAAGACGGACCGGCGCCGCGTTCCGTGACGCAGTTCACGCGATCTCGCCGCCTGGTCGCGTGGACGCGACGCAACCACTGCTGAAAATGCTTGCAACTCCAAGAACGTGGCCCTAGAATTAGTTGTGCGTCACGGCCCGGCTACTATATCTAGTGGTCGGCAGCAGGTAGAAGTGGGCGGAGAGGGACCGCCGAGACCAGGGCGCGCAGACCGGCGTGTGCCGACGAGCCCGCGAGCGCGGGCACGCTAGAAGAAGGAGACGGCTATGCAAGTGGCGGGGCAGGTCGGCGCAGCCCAAGTCAGCGGCGGGACGAGTCCCGTCGAGACCGATGCTGCCGGAACCTCGCCCTTCGCTGATCTCGACAAGCGTGCCGCGGGGCACGCCTGGGAGGCTGCGCAGAAGAAGACGCAGTCCAGGATGAGCGGGGCCGCCGAGCAGTTCCAGTACATCCTGCGCGACGCGTCGATGCACTGCAATTTCGGGATCGACGCGATCGACCAGCTCGAGCTCGAGAATCCGCAGCGCTGGACGCAGCAATTCTGCGAAGAGATCGCCGACCTCGTCCGCAGAGCGGCCGAGCTCGAGTACCGTTACGGGAAGACACCACGCGGTGCGGCGTATTGGACTTGAACGCAACCATGTTCAAGGAGTATCTTCGGCGTGTCGCCGATCGGCACTGTCGGCGGATTGGCATCGATCAGCAGTATCCGGGCGCGGGAAACCCGCTCCCCTGGATGAGCGAGATGATCGACTTAGAGAAGGAGCGCAACTTCTTCGAGACGCGGGTGATCGAGCATCAGGCGGGGGGCGCCCTCAGTTGGCATTAGGTGCGCACTCCGTGAGCCGTGCGTGCAGCGCCGGGCATGTTTCGCATGGGCGCCGCGCTGCCGCGATCGGTAGTGCGCGTGCGTGCGGAGCACTCCGCTCCCGCACGGGGGGAAGACGGGTAGACGATGTCGGCGCTCCAGCGGCGCCGACATTTTTGTTTGTGCCGTCGCAGCGGCGCGGCGGCCGAAGGATTCAGCGGCGCGGGCTCCGGCCCGGGCTGCTGGATACCCGGGCCTGCATGGCCGGGTCAATCTGGTGTGTTTGTTCAACAACGTGAAAGGAGTATGAGCATGGCAACGAAGAAAAAAGCGAAGAAGGCTGCTAAGAAGGCCAAGAAGGCTGCGAAGAAATCCAAGAAACGCAGATCAGCAGGGAAAAAGAAGTCTTCCAAGAAGAAAGCGTCATTGAAGAAGAAGCCGGCTAGAAAAGCGGCAAGAAAGAAAGCAGCCAAGAAGCCCGCGAAGAAGGCCAAGAAGAAGGCTGCGCGGCCCGCCAGAAAGAAGGTGGCCGGACCCGCGAAAGCGGTCAGAGCCGCAGGTAAACCGGCAATGCCGGCGCCGGCGGGGGCTCCTGCAGCCCCGTCGACCGCGGCAGCGCCCGGGGCGAAAAGCGCCCTGAGTCCTGCGGCAGCTTGGCCCTTCCCGACGGGGTCCCGGCCTTAGGGCGGGCGTCGAATGGTCTGCGGTCGTCCCCTGTGCAGGCAGGGGATGGACCGCAGACATTCGGCGTTTGGTGTGTTTGTCCCCGGCATTGCTGCCGAACGACGCTGGGAATTTTACCAGCCGTGCGGGAGCCGTCCGGGGACGCTTGCTCCCAAAATTTTTTTATTGTGCGGCGCAGCAGCAAGTCCTTGATGGAACAAGGATTCCCGGTGGGAGTCTAAGGACTAACGCCTTAATTAGACTGGATTTTCGACTGCGGTTCGAGTATCCTTCGGGCCGCAATCTGCTGGTGTCAGTGCCGACCGAGGGGGGTCGGAGCAGGATGCACCAGCAGGCGCCAAACGGCCACCGGAGACGCAACCCCTGCGGGCTTCCGGAGGCCGCAAGACAACTACGACACCTGCCGTTTCGGCCAGTTGGACGGTGCGCACGCGGGACGCTAGCGCGCCAGGCGTGAACGCGACCGCTAGCAGTGCGCCGGTCGCGGAAATACTGGAGGCAACGCGGAATGAGACTAGTCGACCTCAAGGACGTGGTGCGCAAAGGTGGCGAAGCCTTGGTCGCCGTCGTTCGCAACGGGCTTGCCGGCTTCGGAGTGCTTGTCCTGCTCTTCCTCGCGATCGGTGCGCCGAATCCCTGGCCGGCCGAGGCAACTGCCGCATCGGTCCAGAATCCAGTGGTCCAGGAAGGGCTCGGCGTGCCTGCGCAGCCGGTGTTCGTCGAGACGGGGGGAGCGCGCCAACGCGCGCTCGCCGCATACCTCTCGCGGAAGTACCGTGTCTCGGGCGATGCGACCGAGGGGCTGGTGGTGGAGGCGTTCCACGCGGGCCGGCGCACCGGCCTCGATCCGTTGCTCATCCTCGCGGTGATGGCCGTCGAATCGAGCCTCAACCCCATTGCGGAAAGCGAGTACGGCGCGAAAGGCCTGATGCAGGTCGTACCGCGGTTTCACCTCGACAAGCTCGCTTACCACGGCGGCGAGGGGTCCGTCCTCGACCCGCGCACGAACATCCGGGTGGGCGCCGAGATCCTGCGCGACTACATCCAGCGTGCGGGCGACCTGCGAACCGGCTTGCAGATGTACGCTGGCGCCGTCGAGGATGCGGCAAGCCAGTACGCGCAGCGAGTCCTCGCGGAGAAGAGCCGGCTCGGGCAGGCGGCATCGAGCCCCACGGGCCGCCGGGTGGCGACGGGGCCCGACGCCTGAGGCGCGGACCGCGCATGCTGCGTTCGGACACCTGCCGAATGCTGTTGCGGGGGCTATTCGTTCTCGCGGCTCTGGGTCTTTTCCAGGCGATCGCAGCCGCCGACGAGATCGCGCATTTCACCGCGCGCGGCACTTTCGATGATGTCAAGGAAGCGCTCGTAGCTGCGATCGAGGGCAAGGGCCTCGTCATCGACCGCGTGGCGCACGTCGGCGACATGCTCGAACGCACCGGCAAGGACGTGGGGGCGACCCGCCGGCTCTATCGCAAAGCCGAGATCCTCGAGTTCTGCAGCGCCCGGATCTCGCGCGACATGATGTCGGCGGACCCGCGGCAGATCGCCTACTGTCCCTACACGATCGCGGTCTACACGCTCGCGAACGGGGGGGCAAGCCCGACGCCGGGGGAGGCGGATCGCGTCCACATCGCCTATCGCCGGCCGCCGAAGGCGGAGGGAATGGCGGGCGTCGAGCGGCTGCTGGACGACATCGTCCGCGAGGCGCTCAAGTAGGTCGAGTGTCGGGGTGAGCGCTCGGCTTGCGTCATCCTAGCCTGCAAGCTCCGCACGCATCCGCTCCACGCCCTCCCGTAGGTCATCCAGCGCGCAGGTGTAAGCAAATCGGACGTGGCGCTCGGGACGATTGGCGCCGAAGTCGATCCCCGGCGTGATCGCGACGCCGGCGCGCTCGAGCAGCCGAAGCGCAAGCGCGTGACTGTCGGGGCCGAAGCGCTCGCAGCCGGCATACACGTAGAACGCGCCTTCCGGCATGAGCGGGACCCGGAATCCCACCGCGCGCAGCGCCGGCACGAGAAAGTCCCGCCGCCGCTGAAACTCGCGGCGCTGCGCCTCGAAGATCACGAGCGAGGCCGGCGCGAACGCTGCGAGCGCAGCGTGCTGCGCCGGGACAGAGGCGCAGATGTAGAGGTTCTGGAGAAGGCGCTCCAAGGCGCGGGCGTAGCGCGGCGGCGCAATGACCCATCCGAGCCGCCAACCCGTCATGTTGAAGTACTTCGAGAAGCTGTTGACGATGAACACTTCGTCGGACAGCGCAACCGCGGTCGGCATGCGCTCGCCATACGCCAGTTCGTGGTAGATCTCGTCCACGAGCACGAAGCCGCCCTTCGCCTGCACCCAGTCCACGATGGCAGCGAGCTCCGCCGGCGGCACGGTCGTCCCGGTCGGGTTGGACGGAGAGGCGAGCAGCACGCCGCGGGTCCGCGGGCTCCAATTGCGCTCCAGCTCGGCCAAGCTGAGCTGATAGCGGCTGTGCTCGTCCACCGGAATGCAACGGGCGGCACCCTCGAACAGCCGAACGAAGTGACGGTTGCACGGATAGCACGGGTCGGGCATCAGGACTTCGTCGCCCGGGTCGATCAGCGCGCCGAGTGTCACCAGGAACGCGCCGGATGCGCCGGCGGTGATGAACACGCGCCCGACGTCGATCTCGACGCGGTACCGCTCGGCGTAGAAGCGGACGATCGCGGCGCGCAACTCCGGCAATCCGAGCGAGGGGGCATAGCCCATCGGCTCACGCCGCAGGGCTGCGACGGCGGCGTCGATCACCGGCGGCGGCGCCGGGAAGTCGGGCTGCCCGATCTCCATGTGCACGATCCGCCGGCCGGCCGCCTCGAGTTCGAGGGCGCGCCGCTGGATCTCCATCACGTGGAAGGGCGCGATGTCGTCCATGCGCTGGGCGATGCGCGCGGCCCTGGAAGGATCGACGAGGTCGCGGGGTCTCATCACGGTGCGCCCCCGTCAGGCGCGCGCGGCGCCGTCGGCAGGCAGCACGTCACCAGACGCGGACGCCACCGTACCACCCTGAAGCGTGCGGCCAGAATCCGTAGCCGAGATATGGCGAGAAGCCCCACGGGTAGTCCTGGCGGTAGTAGTCGCGGTAGTCGGGCGTGGGATAGCCGTACTGGCGGGCGAGTTCCCGCTCCGCGCGTGCCTCGCGGTCCGCCCGGTCGGCTTGCTGCGCGGCGTGTTCGGCCGCAACCAGGTGGTCGAGCACCGCCTGATCGACGCCGCGCGCGCGCAGGCCGTCGATCTGCTCGGGCGTGAGCGGGTAGCGGCCGCCGCCGGCTTTGATGCGCTCGATGATCTGTGCGGGCGGCACACCGCTCCGCGACATGCGCACGATGTCCTCGGTGTCGGGAACCGCCGGCGGATTGGGCGTGCTGCGCGCCAGGTCCTCCTGGCTCATCCTCGCGACCTGCGGGTTGCCAGTCGCGTCGCGCCGGGTCAGGTCGGTCGCGCATCCAGCGAGGACCGCGAGCGGGGAGAGCAGGAGAAGAATCGCCAGCCTGCCATATCCCGAAGCAAGCGGCCGGGCGACGGGGCAGATCGATCGTTTCATGGCGGCCTCCGAAGCCTCCTTCACTCTTCCGGATGAGACGCGCGTTCCACGAGCCGTGTCGACCGGCGCTCGCGTCCGCTCAGCGCGCGAGGTCGTCCGACCTGACCCGCTGCACGCCGGCCACGCGCATGTCGTTCCACGCGGCCGCGAGCGAGCCCGCGGCGTCGATCGCCCGGGAAGCGTCTTCGATCACCAGCACCTCGAAACCGAGTCGGCGCGCATCCAACGCCGACCATGCGACGCAGAAGTCGGTGGCGAGCCCACAGAGGAACACGCGGCGCAAGCCGCGCGCCGTGAGGTAGCCGCCGAGCCCGGTGCTCGTCTTCCGATCCGCCTCGACGAAGGTCGAGTAGCTGTCGACATCGGCGTGATACCCCTTGCGAATGATGAGCTGGGCGTGCGGAATGGCGAGGGCGGGGTGGAACTCGGCATCGCGCGTTCCCTGCACGCAATGGTCGGGCCACAGGATCTGATCCCCGTAGGGCAGCCGGATCGTGTCGAACGGTTTCTTGCCGGGGTGGCTGGAGGCAAACGAGATGTGGCCAGCGGGATGCCAGTCCTGTGTCAGCACCACGTTGTGGAACGCCCGCGCGATCCGGTTGGCGAGCGGGACGACCTCGTCGCCTTGGGGCACGGCGAGATTGCCGCCCGGCATGAATCCATTCTGGAGGTCCACGGCGACGAGCACGTCGGCGGGATCGATGCGGATGGGCATGGATGCGCGTTGCGGACCCAGGGACGCGGGCGTCCGCGGAAGCTGAAATTAAAATCTAGTATCGCATGACCTATAATTGCGCGCTCTGCGGTATCTCGTGAACATGACGGCGCTCAGCGTGGTTGATGGGAACGTCGCCCGGCCGCTGGTCTAGCCGGGTGCGCGCGCGTGCAGGGCGGGCGCGTGCGTGACGCTGGCGCAGTGCCGCTGCGTTTCGCTACACTCTCGGCTCGTTCCGGCGTAGAGGGGCGCCGGGCGGATCCCCCGAGGCGCAGGCGACATGACGGCACGGAAGAAGACCGGCCTGATCCTGACTGGCGGCGGTGCGCGCGCCGCCTACCAGGTCGGGGTGCTGCGAGCGGTGAGCGAGCTGCTCGGAAGGCCGGCCGCGAATCCGTTTCCGGTTCTGTGCGGGACTTCGGCCGGTGCCATCAACGTGGCCGCACTCGCAATTCACGCATACAACTTCGCGCTCGGCGTGCGTGGTCTGGTCGAGGTGTGGGAGCGCTTCCGCGTCGGACAGGTCTACCGGTCGGACGCATGGGGGATCGTCCGCACGGGCGCACGCTGGCTGGCCGCGCTGATGCTGCTGAATCGCGCGAATCCCGTGTCGCTGCTCGACAACACGCCGCTGCGCGAGCTCCTCGATCGCACCATGGACTACTCCCGGATCCAGGAGAACATCGACGCGGGCGTGCTCTATGCCGTCTCGGTCACCGCGTCGGGCTACAGTTCCGGACAGAGCGTGTCCTTCTACCAGGGCGGACCGGAAGCGGTCGAGTGGGAGAGAACACAGCGAGTCGGCAGCGCCACCGCGATCGGCACCGATATCCTGATGGCATCGAGCGCTTTGCCCTTCATGTTCCCGGCAGTGAAGGTGCATCGCGAGTACTTCGGCGACGGCTCGATGCGGCAGATCGCGCCCATCAGCCCGGCGCTGCATCTCGGCGCCGATCGTGTGCTCATCGTCGGCACCGGCCGGCAGACGGCCGACGGGCGCGTGCGATCGAACCTCTACCCGTCCCTCGCGCAGATCGCCGGCCACGCGCTCAACTCCATATTCCTGGACAGCTTGAACGTGGACATCGAACGCCTGCAGCGGATCAACCGGACGATCAGCCTGGTGCCCCCGGACCGGGTCCGGGAGGCCGGCCTGCCGCTCAGACATGTCGATGTGCTGGTAATCTCGCCCTCGCAGCCGATCGAACGCATCGCCGGCAGGCACCTGTACGACCTGCCGCGACCCGTGCGGTTCCTGCTGCGGGCAGTGGGCGCGATGAACCGCAACGGCTCGAACCTGGCGAGTTACCTGCTGTTCGAGCCGGGCTTCACGCGCGCGCTGATCGCGCTCGGATACGAGGACGCCATGGCGCGCGGCGACGAGGTGCGCGATTTCCTGGCCGGATAGCCCGGCAGAGAACGACCTGGAAAAGGAGAAGGGGAGCATGGACGCACGGAGCATAGAGCGCGTTTACGACCGGTACGCGAGGTTCTACGATCGCGTGTTCGGAGGCGTGTTCGAGCCGGGGCGTGTCGCTGCGGCGCAGGACCTGGATGTTCGGCCGGGCGACCGCGTCCTGGAGGTCGGGGTCGGCACCGGGCTCTCCCTCGCCCGCTACCCGCGCAGCTGCCAGGTGGTGGGGATCGACGTTTCGGACGGCATGCTGGGGCGAGCGGCGCGGCAGGTCCATGCGCGCGGACTCCGGAACGTGCAACTCGTGCGGATGGATGCGCAGGCGATGGCCTTCGACGACGACAGCTTCGACGTCGTCGTGGCGGCATACGTGATGACCGTCATCCCGGATTTCCGGCGTGCGCTGGACGAGATGGCGCGCGTGTGCCGCCCCAACGGGCGGATGCTGATCATCAACCATTTCACCAACGGGAACCCGCTCGTGCGCACGATCGAGAAGGCGATTTCGCCGATCTGCGAGCGTCTCGGCTGGCGCTCCGACCTGGCGGTGGCCGATCTGCTGGACGGCGCGCCGCTCCGCCTCGTGCGCGAAAAGCGGCTCGCGCCGCTCGGGATGTGGTACCTCCTGGACTGCGTGAACGCCAAGCGCGAGGTGCAATCCGCGCCGCGTGAGCCGGGAGTGCCGCTGGCAATTTCGCGCGCCGCAGCGTCCTCCGCACAAGCATCCCGATGAGCGATCAAGGCACCCCGCCGGATCCTTTGGAGCTCCTGAAGCGCATGTGGGCCCCGCTGTCGCTGCCCGTCTCGGGCATGGTCGTACCGCTCGCGAGTGCGAGCGAGGTGCAGAAGCGGATTGCCGATCTCAGGTCGGTCGAGAACTGGCTGACGCTGAACCTGAACATCGTGAAGATGAGCATCCAGGGCCTGGAGATGCAGCACGCGACGCTGTCCGCCTTGCAGGCGGCCCAGGAATCGCTGGGGCGGGCGGGGAGCGGTGCGCCGCGGCAGAAGGCAGCGGATCAGGCGTCGCTTCGAGAGACGAAGGCGGGGGCCGGCGCAGAAACGGGTAAAGCAGGCGCACCGGAGGCACCGCAGAATCCGCTCGAAGCCTGGTGGGCGCTCCTGCAGCAGGTGCAGCGCCCCGATGAATCGGGGTCGCCGCCACAGTCGCGCGCGGAGGAGGAGCCGAAGGCACGCCCGCCGGGCGCGGCGGGAAAAAGGAGTCGATGAGCATCGAAGGCGCCGCGCGCCCGGCTCGATTGACCGCGTGCTCTCGACCGTTCACCATTGGGCCCCGACGGACAAGGAGGAACCATGGCAATCACAACGGCCAAGGCGATTCGTTTCCACAAGACCGGCGGGCCAGAGGTGCTCGTGCTGGAGGAGTTGCAGGTCGCCGACCCCGGACCGGGCCAGGTGCGCGTGCGTAACCACGCGGTCGGCCTCAACTACATCGACACGTACCACCGCTCCGGGCTGTACACGGTCGAGCTCCCGAGCGGCATCGGCCAGGAGGGCGCCGGCGTCGTCGAGGCCGTCGGACCAGGCGTCACTGCGGTGAAGGCGGGTGATCGCGTCGCCTATGCGACGCAGCCGCTCGGGGCGTATGCCGACGTCCGCCTCATGCCGCCCGAGCGGCTGGTGAAGCTGCCGGACGGCATCCCGTTCGAGCAAGGGGCGGCGATGATGCTGCAAGGAATGACCGCCGAGTATCTCCTGCGCCGGACCTACCCAGTCAAGCAGGGCGAGACGATCCTGTTCCATGCCGCCGCCGGCGGCGTCGGGCTGATCGCGTGTCAGTGGGCGAAGGCGCTCGGGGCGACGGTGATCGGGACGGTCGGCTCGGATGCCAAGGCCGCGCTCGCCAGAGCCCATGGCTGCGACCACGTGATCGTGTACACGCGCGAGAACTTCGTCGAACGGCTGCGCGAGATCACCGGCGGCGCGGGCGTCCCGGTGGTCTACGACAGCGTTGGCAAGGACACCTTCATGAGCTCGCTCGACTGCCTGCAGCCGCGCGGGTTGATGGTGGTGTTCGGCGCCTCCTCCGGCAAGGTGCCGCCGCTCGACGTCAACGTGCTGCAGCAGAAGGGCTCCCTCTTCCTCACGCGACCGACGCTCGTGACCTACAACGCGAAGCGCGAGGATCTCGTGGCGAGCGCGAACGCCCTGTTCGACATGGTGCTCTCCGGAAAAGTGAAGATCGAGGTGAACCAGCGCTATCCACTGAAGGACGCCGCGCAGGCGCACCGGGACCTCGAGTCGCGCAAGACCACGGGGTCGACGATCCTCATCCCCTGATCGAACGACCGGTCGGGGTGGCGCGGCGCGACCTTGCCGGTCAGCCGAGAGCCTGCGCAGGCGCTCGGCCGGGAGCGTCCGGCTTTCCGGACGGGGCGGACCGCTGCCCGGGCAGGGATGGAGACGGTCGGTTGCGCGAGGTGCAACTCTTCGGCGGCGCGCGTGAAACTGGCATGGCGCGCGACCGCGTCGAACACGGCGAGTTGTGGCAGGGTGCCGTGCCGGAAGTAACGGCGCAGCGTGCGGTGCTTCATCGGCAGCTTCCACAAGTGGCGAAGTTCACGGCGCGTGGGGTCCGCGTGGGTGTCCCGTCATCGGATTGCATTACGCAATGGAGGCGATTGCGGATCCGGATCCACTATCGCGTCGATCGCATCTCTTCGTTTCCGCCGCGTACTGCCGGTCGAGATAATTCGACTCGTCTCGGCTGGCCGGGACTGCCCTCTCAAGGGGGAGTAGCTCGAATCCGTTGCGTCGTCATCACGAGGCTGTCGGGCCACCGGCGCGCGGGCGCGGTCCTGACGGCGGCGCGAGCGAGACCTTTGCCGGCAACGGCAACCGTTTCGCTGGCCGTAGCGGTCCGACCCGCGTCGACCTTCGTGGAGGTTACGGATGGAGCTCTTCTCGCCCGAATTCTTCTCTGCGCTGGCTGCGATCATCGTCATCGATCTCGTCCTGGCCGGGGACAACGCCGTCGTCATTGCGCTCGCCGCCCGCAAGCTCCCGCGGCGGCTGCAGCGGCGCGCAGTGGTCTGGGGCACCGTCGGCGCGGTCGTGGTGCGCACCACCCTCACGCTCGCGGTCGTCTCGCTGCTCAAGATTCCCGGGCTGCTGCTCGCGGGCGGCGCGCTGCTGGTCTGGATCGCCTACGTGCTGCTGCTGCCGGAGAACGGCCACGGGCGTCAGGTCGACGCGAGCGCAGGACTGTGGGGCGCGATGAAGACGATCGTGGTCGCGGATGCGGTGATGGGGCTGGACAACGTGCTCGCAGTCGCCGGGGCGGCGCATGGGTCGCTTCTTCTCGTCCTGTTCGGCCTGCCGATCAGCATCCCGATCGTGATCCTGGGTTCGACGGTGATTCTCCGGTGGATCGACCGGTTCCCGGTGATCGTGTACGTGGGCGCCGGGGTGCTTGCCCTCACCGCGGCGAAGATGATCACTGCCGATTCGCTCGTGAAGGATCAGCTCGCACCCATGAGCTGGCTGATCTACGGCATGGTCCTCGGCGGGGTGCTGAATGCAGGCTATCTGCAAGGCCGGCGGGTCCGGGGCGGTGCACGATGCGTGAAGAGTGGGGTGGCATGACGAAGACGCTGGTTCCGGTGGACGGGTCGAAGGCATCCCTCGAAGGCGTGCGCCATGCGATCGAGCGCGCGCGGGCACAGCCCGATACCCTGCTCTATCTCGTGAACGTCCAGCCGGCGCTCGGCCGCTACGTCGGGCGGTTCCTGGGCGCGCGCGCAGCGCATGGCGCGATGGTCGAGCGCGGCCGCCGGGCGCTCGACGAGGCGGAGCGGATCGAGTCCGCGTCCGGCGTCGCCGTCCGGTCGATCGTTCTGCGCGGCAGAATCGAAGATGCGGTGCGGCGTCTGATCGACGAGGAGGGGGTGAACGAGATCGTGCTGGGCGCGGCGACGAAGAGTCCGGTCCTGCGAATCCTGACCGGCTCGGTGACCAATCGCATCCTCGCGGTCGCCTCCGTTCCGGTGTCGGTCGTTGCAGCCCCACCGCTCTCAGCGCTGCAGCGCTACGGCATCCCCGGGGGCGTCGGGCTGGCACTCGCGGCGCTCATCATGGCGGCCGAGCAATAACGCACGCCGCGTGGCACGGCGGCGGTGCGGCTGCACCCCGCGACCCTCCGCCGGGGGTAGAATCTTGAAAGTTCGGGGCACGCCCCGAATTTCCCTTCATGAATGCCCCCGTGAATCCACACCTGCCGGACGCGCGATGGTTGCGAGAGCGCTTCGCCGACGCGCATGGGTTCGAGCCGTTCACCACGGGCGACGGCCATCTGTTCCGTCGCGAGGGCGAGATTCGGCGGGCATCGGTGCTCGTGCCGGTGGTCGATCGCGACGACGAACTCACCGTGCTCCTCACGCGCCGGACGGCGCACTTGCATGACCACGCGGGGCAGATCAGCTTTCCCGGCGGGCGCGCCGAGGCCGACGAGTCCGTGCTGGATACCGCGCTCCGCGAAACCGCCGAGGAGATCGGGCTCGATCCGGCGCGCATCGAGGTGCTTGGTATGCTGTCGGAGTACCTGACGGTCACGGGCTACCGGGTCACGCCGGTGGTGGGGCTCGTGACGCCGCCGTTCGACCTGCATCCCGACGCGTTCGAGGTCGCCGAGATCTTCGAGGTGCCACTCGCGTTCCTCCTCGACCCCGCCAATCACCAGCGCAACCGGGTGATCGCCGAGGGG
This sequence comes from Burkholderiales bacterium, assembly GCA_020848075.1. Taxonomy (GTDB): domain Bacteria; phylum Pseudomonadota; class Gammaproteobacteria; order Burkholderiales; family SG8-39; genus JAABRB01. Next base: position 46,275 of record JADLAV010000072.1, on the reverse strand, counting down.
CTGGAGCGGCAGTACTACGCGATGCCTTACGGCCCGTACTACATCTGGGGCGCGACGGCGGGGATGCTGATGAACCTCTACCGCTACCTCACGCGGTAGGTCAGCCGTCCGTTGCCCGGCGGCCGCACGGCCGCGGCGTGGTGCGCGCCGGTCGCCCGCGCGCTTTCGCATATCATGCGATCCGGCTCCCGGCTCCCGGCTCCCGGCTCCCGTCCCGCACCGCACACGTGTTCGCTCGCGCCTACCGCTGGATCGATCGCAATTTCGTCGAGCTCGGGCGCGAGATGCGGCTGTCGTACCTGCCGCCCCTCATGGTGTACGTCGCGGCCGGCATCTCGGGCCTCACGGGGATCGTCGGCGTTTTCTTCGTCAAGGATTACCTCGGCCTGTCGGCCGCCTTCCTCGCGGCGCTGGGCTTCTGGGCGGGAATTCCGTGGGCGCTCAAGATGCCCCTCGGCCACCTCGTCGATCTCGCGTGGCGCTGGAAATCCGCGTTCGTGTTCGTCGGCGCGGGCCTCATCGCCGCGAGCCTGTTGATCATGATCGGGCTGCTCGCGCACACCGACGCCATGCGGCAGGTGATGCGGGCCGAAGCGTGGTACGTGGTGAGCGCGCTGCTCGCGCCGATCGGCTACGTGGTGCAGGACGTCGTGGCCGACGCGATGACGGTGGAGGCGGTGCCGCGCACCGATGCGGAAGGGCGGCCCGTCGACGCCGCGACGCTCAAGCTGATGCACACGACCATGCAGACGCTCGGACGCGTGGCCATCATCGGCGGCAGCGTCGCAGTTGCGCTGGCGAACGTCATCATGTTCAACGGCGTCGAGACGATGCACGAGGCCGAGAAGGTGAGGATCTACACCCGGATCTACGAGTACGCGCTCGTCATCCCGGTCGTCTCCGTGCTCGGCGTCGCGCTCGGCGGCTGGCTGAAGCTGCAGCGCGCGCGTGCCTTGCGCGCCCATGGCGTAGCGTGGCGCCGCGCGCTCGAGCTCGTGGCCGAGCAGCCGCAGCGTCCAGACCCGAACTGGTGGATCCTCGGGGGCAGCCTGGTATTCGTGGTCTTCACCGCAGTGATGGGGCTCGCGGACGTCCCTTACAACCAGGAGATCGTCTTCGCCGGATCCCTCGGGATCGTGGCCTTCCTGATGGCGAAGCTGATGCGCTCGCTCTCGCCGGCGGCGCGCCGCACGCTCCTCGGGACGGCGATCGTCATCTTCGTCTACCGGGCGATGCCGGACGTGGGACCGGGGTACGGCTGGTGGGCGATCGACGTGCTGGGATTCGACCAGCAGTTCCTGTCCGAGCTGTCGCTCATCGGGAGCGGGTTGACCCTGCTCGGAATGTTCGCCTTCCGGCGGTTCATCGCGGAGCATTCGATCACGTACATCGTGGCGTTCCTGACGATCGTCGGCACGGTCCTGACGCTGCCGAACGTCGGGATGTATTTCGGCCTCCACGAGTGGACGGCGGCGCACACTGGCGGCGTGGTCGATGCGCGCTTCATCGCAGTCGTCGACCAGGCGATCTCCTCGCCGTTCGGCCAGATCGCCATGATCCCGATGCTCGCGTGGATCGCGAATTCGGCGCCGGACGCGCTCAAGGCGACGTTCTTCGCGGTGATGGCGTCGTTCACGAACCTCGCGCTCGCCCTCGCGCAGCTCGGGACCAAGTACCTGAACGAGGTCTTCGTCGTGAGGCGCGCAGTGACGGACCGGGTGACCGGCATGATCACGGAGCAGGCGGACTACTCCCAGCTCGGCGTCCTGCTCATCGCCGCAGGAGTGATCGGTCTCCTCCTACCGCTCGCGGCCATCGTCGTCGTGCGCCTTGCGCGCCTGGGCAGCGCGTGAGGCGGAGGCGGCGCGTCGAGGAGGGCGAGCGTTCGGCGGGAATCGTGGTCGTCCGCCGCGCGGCGGACGGCTGGCGATTCCTGATTCTCCGCGCGTACCGGAACTGGGATTTTCCAAAGGGACGCATCGAGCCGGGCGAGGACCCGCTTGCCGCGGCCCGGCGCGAGACGCGCGAGGAAGCCGGCGTCGAGGATCTCGCGTTCGCCTGGGGCCATGCCTTTCGCGAGACCGAGCCGTATGCCCGCGGCAAGATCGCCCGTTACTATCTGGCCGAGACCCAGCAGGCAGGCATCGCTCTCCCGATCGATCCGGCCCTGGGGCGTCCCGAGCACCACGAGTTTCGCTGGGCCGGTGCGAGCGAGGCGCGCCGGCTCTTGCCGCCGCGGCTGCAGCCGATCCTCGCCTGGGCGCGATCGCTGCTGGAGCGCTGACCGAGGGTAGCGCACCGCGCATCCCGAAACGGCCCGCGTCGCTGTGATATCTTCACCGCGGAATTTCGCGGACTGCGCACCGCCTTGTCCTTTCTCTCTCTCACGCTGGCACTGCTGCTCGAGCAATGGCGCCCGCTCGTCGACCGGCGGGCGGTGTTCGCCCCGATGACCGCCTATGCGGGGCTCCTCGAGCGGCAGCTGAACGCGGGCGAGGCGCAGCAGGGCGTCATGGCTTGGTTCGCGGCCATGGTGCCCGCGCTCGCCGCGACCTGGCTCCTCTACCGGGGGCTCTATTCGCTCAGCCCGCTGCTCGGCCTGCTCTTCAACGTCGGCGTGCTCTACCTGGTGATCGGGTTCCGGCAGGAGAGCCACCACTTCTCCGAGATCCGGCGCGCGTTGGGCGAGGGCGACGTCGAGCGCGCGCGGCGCGCGCTGGCGGAGTTCCGTGGTCACGATTGCTCCGCGCTGTCGGCGGGCGAGATCGCGCGCCTCGCGATCGAGGACGCGCTCGCGGTCTCCCACCGCCACGTGTTTGCGCCGGTTTTCTGGTTCGTCGTGCTGCCGGGGCCGACAGGCGCCGTCATGTACCGGACGGCATCGTTTCTGGCGCGGCACTGGGGGGCGCGCGCCGATCTCGATTTCGCTCGCTTCGGCGAATTCTCGCGCCGCGCGTTCGCCGCGCTCGACTGGCTCCCGGCGCGTGCCACTGCGCTCACGTTCGCGATCGTCGGCGACTTCGAGGACGCGGTGTACTGCTGGCGCACCCAGGCTGCGCGCTGGCTCGACCCGCTGCTCGGCGTCGTGCTGGCGGCCGGCGCGGGAGCCATGGGCGTGCGCCTCGGGGCTGCGTACCCGCGCACCGGACGGATGGAGGAGCGGCCCGAGCTCGGGATCGGCGACGACGCCGACGTCGCCTTTCTCGATACGACGGTCGGGCTCATCTGGCGGGCACTCGTGGTATGGCTCGCGCTGCTGCTCGTCGTGAGCCTGGCAGCCGCGATCAGCTGAGCGCCGCGCACGCCGCATGCGCCGTTGGCGTGCTCAGGATGTGCGCGCCTGCCCGCAGCGCCAGCACCCGGTGAACTGACCCTCGAGCTGCTCGCCGCAGCCGCCGCAGGTCCAGGCTTCCCCCGGACTCGGCGCGGCCCGACGCCAGGCATCGAGCACGCGCTCGGCGCGCCAGCGGTCGGCTTCGTCCGCGAGGTGCAGCTCGAGCGCGCATTCGGTGAACGGGATCTCGCCGGCGAGACGGGCCAGGAGATCGTTCCGCAGAAAGCAGCGAATGCCTTCCGCCTCGAGCACGTTCTTCAGATGATGCACCTCGAGCGTATCGAGCGACGCGAGGAGCGGCTTTCTCATGGCGTGGCGACGCCCCAACGGAGCGCGTGGCCAAGCGTGTTCCGAAGCGCGCCGCCTGGACGACTCACGACGACTCCTCGGCTGCGAGGATGCGGTGCAGGAGCTCGAGCCTGCGCGGATGGACGCGTCCCTCGGCTACCGCGGCGTGCACCGCGCAGCCCGGCTCCGACCGGTGGCGGCAATCGCTGAAGCGACATCGTCCGGCCATCGGGCGAAGCTCCGGACAGGCGTGCTCGATCTGGGCCGGGGTCAGGTGCGCGAGCCCGAAGCCCTGCAGGCCGGGCGAATCGATGATCGTGCCGCCGCCGGGAAGCCGGTACAGCCTCGTGGACGTGGTGGTGTGGCGACCCGAATCGAGAAAGGTCGAGACTTCCTGCGTCCGCGCGTCCACGGCGGGCACGAGCGCATTGACGATGGTGGACTTGCCCATCCCCGACTGGCCGAGCAGCACCGTCGACTCGCCGGCAAGTCGTGCGCGAAGCGGCGCGATGTCGCACTTTGCGCTCATGGCGAGCACGCAGTAGCCGGCATGCTCGAAGGGACGCAACCGCTCGAGCGCCGCCTGCGCGCTCGACGTGAGATCGGTCTTGTTCAATACGATGAGCGAGGGGATGCCCTGACTTTCCGCGGCGACGAGGATGCGGCTGACGAGCTCGTCGGAGAAGCTCGGCTCGCCAGCGACGATGATCGCAACCTGGGTCGCGTTGGCGGCGATCAGCTTGTGCCGGTGCGGCGCGGCACGCAGGAGGAGCGAGGTCCGGGGCCCCGGCGCCTCGATTACCCCGGCTTCGCGTCCGGCAGGTGCGAAGGACACGCGGTCACCGCAGGCGAATACGCTCCGCTTGCCGCGCGGCATGCAGCGCACGAGCGCGCCGCGCTCGGTCTCGACGACGTAGTGCCGGCCGTGGGCGGCGATGATCACCCCATCGTCGTCCGGCCCGAGCATCAGGCCGCGAGGGCCGCCTCGATCTTCGCGGCGCAGATGAAATCGTTCTCCGAGAGCCCGCCGACCGAGTGAGTGCTGTACTCCACCCGGCACTTGTTGTAGCCGGCGGTCATTTCCGGGTGGTGGTCTTCGCGGTGCGCAATCCAGGCGACCATGTTCACGAAGGCCATCGTCTCATGGTAGTTCTTGAAGGAAAACGTCTTGACCAGCGTCCCGCGCTCGACCTGCCAGCCAGGGAGCTGCGCGAGCAGCTTCGAGGCGTCGCCCGTCGCGAGCCTGGTCGCAGAGGCTTTGCACCGTTTGGCGGCGAGGTTCGTCATGCCGAGTCCTATCGTTGCAGCGCGTGGAGGCGCGCGATCCGCAGCGTCGCGGGCGGATGGGAATCGTAGAACGCCGAGTGCATCGGATCCGGCGTCAGCGTCGCGGCGTTGTCCTGGTAGAGCTTCACCAGGGCCTGGACCAGGCTGCCCGCGTCCGCATGGTCCGCTGCGTAGGCGTCCGCCTGATATTCGTGCTTGCGCGAGTACAAGCTGCCGAGCGGCTGCAGCAGGAAGGTGAATACGGGTAGCACCATAAAGAAGAGCAGCAGCGCGAGCGCCGTGCTGCGGGTCTCGACGCCGAGCGCGCGGAAGAACCAGTCCTGCCCGATCAGATAGCCGAGGAGCGCGAGGAACACGAGGCTCACCGCCGCGACGAGAACGATCCGCTTGACGACGTGCCGGTGCTTGAAGTGCCCGAGCTCGTGCGCGAGCACCGCCTCGATCTCCGGAGGTCCGAGCCGTCGCAGGAGCGTGTCGAAAAACACGATGCGCTTGGCGGCGCCGAGGCCGGTGAAATACGCGTTGCCGTGGCTGGAGCGGCGCGACCCGTCCATGACGAACAACCCCTTCGCGCGGAAGCCGCAGCGCGCGAGCAGCGCCTCGATGCGCCCCGTGAGCGCCTGGTCCTCGAGCGGCGTGAACTTGTTGAAGAGCGGCGCGATCACGGTCGGGTAGATCGCGAGCACGAGCAGGTTGAACGCCATCCACGCGAGCCAGACGTACAGCCACCACATATCGCCCATGCGGTCCATCAGCCACAGCACGATGAGCACGAGCGGCACTCCGAGCAGCGCGCCGAGCGCCGCATGCTTCAGCAAGTCGGCGACGAACAGACGCGGGGTCATGCGGTTGAAGCCGAACCGCTCCTCGATCACGAACGTCCGGTAGACCGAGAACGGCAGCTCGACGAGCCCGCTGATGATGGCCACGCTGGCGATCAGCGCGATGCCCTGTGCGTAGCCGCCCGTCTGCAGCGTCCTCCCCCAGGCATCGGAGAGAGCCTGGAGGCCGCCGCCCAGGGTGAACGCGAGGAGGACCGCCGCCGAGACGAGCGTCTCGACCGTCGCGAGCGTGGTCTTCGCCGCGGTGTAGTCGGCCGCCTTCTGGTGTGCGGTCAACGTGATGCTCGCGGCGAACTCCGTGGGCACCGCATCCCGGTGCGCGCGCACGTGCAGCACCTGGCGGCGCGCGAGCCACAGGCGCGTGAGCGTCGTGACCGCGAGCGCGATCAGGAAAGCGAGCGTGAACGGGTGCATGACACCGGGCAGGGGACGTGCGATCGGCAAAGCGATTGTGAGACAATCACATTTTACATTGCCCACGAAAATCAACAGCATGCCGCAGGATCCGCACCGGCTCGCCTGGCTCGATCTGGAGATGACGGGCCTCAGTCCCGACACCGATCGCATCATCGAGGTGGCGATCGTGATCACCGACTCGGACCTGGCGACGGTCGCGGAGGCCCCGGTGCTCGCGGTGCACCAGCCGGATGCGGTGCTGGCGGCGATGGACGACTGGAACCAGGCGACCCATGGCCGCTCGGGCCTGGTCGACCGCGTGAAGGCGTCGCCGTTATCCGAGCACGACGTCGAGCAGCGGATGCTCGAGTTTCTGCGCGAGCACGTGCCCGCCAACACTTCGCCGATGTGCGGCAACTCGATCTGCCAGGATCGGCGCTTCCTCGCGCGCTGGATGCCGAACCTCGAGGCGTACTTCCACTACCGCAACCTGGATGTCTCCACGGTCAAGGAGCTCTGCCGGCGCTGGAAGCCAGACGTCGCCAAGGGATTCAGCAAGGCCTCCAAGCACGAAGCCCTCGCCGACGTCCTGGAATCGATCGAGGAGCTGCGCTACTACCGCGAGAACTTCCTGCGGGCCTGAGGCGCAGTCACCCGGCGAGCGGCACGACCTTCCCCGGATTCATGATGTTGTCGGGGTCGAGCGTGCGCTTGATGGCCACCATGAGGTCCACGGCCTCGCCGAGCTCCTTCTTGAGCGAGGCGATCTTGCCGAGGCCGATGCCGTGCTCCCCGGTGCAGGTGCCTTCCATGGCGAGGGCGCGGTTCACCACCCGCTCGTTGAACGCCCGCGCCTCGGCGAGATCCTCCGCGCTGTCCGGACGCACGAGGATCATGCAGTGGAAGTTGCCGTCGCCGACGTGGCCGAACAGCGGGATCGGCATCGATGCCTGCTCGATGTCCCGCATCGTCTCGACGATGCATTCGGTGAGGCGGGAGATCGGCACGCACACGTCGGTGGATATGGCGCGGCTGCCGGGCCGGAGCTGGAGCCCGGCGAAGTAGGCCTGGTGCCGGGCCGACCACAGGCGGTTCCGGTCTTCCGGCTTGGTGGCCCACTCGAAGCCCTCGCCGCCGTGCTCGCGGGCGATCTCCTGCACCTGCTCGGCCTGCTCGACGACGCCCGCCTCGGTGCCGTGGAACTCCAGCCAGAGCGTCGGCTGCTCCTTGTATGCGCTCTTGTTGTAGGCATTGATCGCGCGCATCGTGGTCGCACACAGCGCCTCGCTGCGCGCGATGGGGATGCCGCTCTGCAGGGTCTGGATCACCGTGTCCACCGCGCCGGCCATGTCCTTGAACGAGCACACTGCCGCCGAGATGGCTTCCGGGATCGCGTAGAGGCGCACCGTCACCTCGGTGATCACGCCGAGAGTGCCCTCCGCGCCGACGAAGAGCCGCGTGAGATCGTAGCCCGCCGCGGACTTCCGCGACCGGCGCGAGGTGCGCATGATGCGGCCGTCCGCGGTGACGACCGTGAGGGACAGCACGTTCTCGCGCATGGTGCCGTAGCGCACGGCGTTCGTGCCCGACGCGCGCGTCGACGCCATGCCCCCGATGGTTGCGTCCGCGCCCGGATCGACCGGGAAGAAGAGCCCGGTGTGCCGGATCTCCTCGTTCAGCTGCTTGCGCGTGACGCCGGGCTGCACGGTGACGTCCATGTCCTCGACGTTCACCCGCAGGACCTTGTTCATCCGCGAGAAATCGATGCACACGCCGCCCGATGTGGCGAGCACGTGGCCTTCGATCGAAGTGCCGACGCCGTACGGGATAACCGGCAGCCGGCGCCGCCGGCAGATGTTCACGATGTCGCGCGCCTCCTCGGTCGAGAGCGGGAAGGCCACCGCGTCCGGCAGCGCAGACGGGAAAGAGGATTCGTCCTTGCCGTGATGCTCGCGCACGCCCCGCGAGGTGGTGACGCGGTCGCCGAGCAGCGCGCGCAGCTCGTCGAGAACCGATGCGTCGAGCTCCCTGGGCTGGTTCATCGCGCGACCTCCTGGCGTGGCGTGGCTATTCGAGCTCGATGTTGCCGTCGAATCTGACGGACAGCCCGAGCCCGGGGATCTCGAGCGTGACCGCCGCCGGGAATGCCTCGTCGCCCTTGATCGCGCCCGCTTCACGCGCCTTGGTCACCGATCGCTCGATCTCTCGCTGGGAGCTGACACCGACCATCTTCAGGAACTTCCGGATGGACTGATTGAAGGTTTCCTCGTTCATGCGAGCTCCTCTCGGTTGCGACTGAGGCTAGTCCGCGGCCGGGCGCAAGTCAATCGTCGCCGATCAGCCGGCCCGCAATCGCGCGAGCAGCGCGCGGGTGGACGCGTCCAGCTCGTGCGCTTCGCCGCCCTGCAGGATTCGCGGCAGGAGGTTCCGCGCGAGGACCTTGCCGTGCTCGACACCCCACTGGTCGAAGCTGTTGATGTTCCAGACCACCCCCTGGGCGAACACCTTGTGCTCGTAGGCGGCGATGAGCGCACCGAGCGCGCGAGGATCGAGCGCGGGCAGGAGAAAGGTGCTCGAGGGTTGGTTGCCGGGGAGCGCGCGATGCGGCGCGGCCGGGTCGTCCTTGCCCGCCATCAACGCGGCGCTTTGCGCGAGCCCATTGGCAGTGAGCATGGCATGCGCGGCGGCGGGCTCGGCGCCACGGCGGAACAGCACGAAGTCGCTCGGGACGAGCAGCGTTCCCTGATGCAGGAGCTGGTGGAAGGAGTGCTGGCTGTTGGTGCCGGCCGCGCCCCAGATCACCGGGGCTGTAGCATAGTCCACCGGGTTGCCGTCACGGTCGATGCGCTTGCCGTTCGACTCCATCTCGAGCTGCTGCAGATATGCGGGCAGGTCGCGGAGATCCTCCGCGTAGGGCAGCACGCAATGGCTCTGCGCGCCCCAGAAGTTCGTGTACCAGACGCCGAGCAAGCCCATCAGGATCGGGATGTTCCGGTGCGCCGGCGCTTCGCGGAAGTGCTCGTCCATCGCCCGCGCCCCAGCGAGGAACTCGGCGAATCGCTCGAACCCAACGGCGAGCACGATCGGCAGGCCCACCGCGGACCAGAGCGAGTAGCGTCCGCCGACCCAGTCCCACATGGGGAACACGGCATCGGCGGAGATGCCGAACGCGGTTGCGGCCGGCACGTTCGCACTGACTGCAACGAAGTGGCGCGCGGCCGCGCGCTCGCCGAGCGCATCGCGGTTCCACGCGCGCGCCCGTTCGGCGTTGCTCAGCGTCTCGGCCGTCGTGAATGTCTTGGACGTCACGATGAAGAGCGTGTGCGCCGGGTCGAGGGCAGCCAGGACCGCGGCGAGGTCTGCCGGGTCGGCGTTGGAAACGAAGTGCAACCGCGGGCGCGGCGCGCAGTACGCGCGCAGGGCGCGCGTGACCATGCGCGGCCCGAGATCCGATCCGCCGATGCCGATGTTCACGACGTCGCTGATGAGCTCGCCGGTGGCGCCGCGCCAGTCGCCCGACCGGACCGCATCGGCGAACGCGCGCATGCGAGCGAGCGTGCCGGAGACTTCCGGCATGACGTCCCCGCCGGCGGGAAACGGGCCCGCGCCCGCGCGCAGCGCGACGTGCAGCACTGCGCGGCCCTCCGAGCTGTTGATCGCCTCGCCGGCGAACATGCGTCGCGTCCATCCGCCGACGTCCGCCTGTTCTGCGAGCGCAACCAGGAGCCGCAGGGTCTCGTCGGTGAGGCGATGCTTCGAGTAATCGAAGCAGAGGCCTGCGGCCTCGACGCAAAAGCGCCGCGCGCGATCGACGTCGTGCGCGAACAGGTCGCGGATCGTCGCGCTCGCGAGGGCGCCGCGGTGCGCGGCAAGCGCCTGCCACGCGGGGCTGCGGGTCAATTGGGGCATGGCATCACCTTCTGCGGTAGAGCCGGTAGCGCTCCAGGTCGCGCGGCCGGTGTCCCTCCCACACGAGGACCCAGGTCGGGCCGGGCCGCGGCGGCTCAGCATCGATGAGCGCCTGGACGAGCAGCCAGCGGCAGCCGGTCGCGCCATACAGTTCCGCACGCCGGGTCTCTATGCCCGCATGATAATGGAACGTCGCCCGCTGCGATTCGCCAAGGCCGCGGCTTTCGATGCACCCGTGCCCCTTCGGCAACTGGCGCGCGAGCGACGTGGCCACCTGCCGATAGCTCTTGCCGAAGTCGATCCAGTCCAGCCACAGCGTCATGACTAGGCCCACGCCCAGCGTCGCGCCGGCAGCCCAGTATGTCAGGCTGCGCATCGTCGAGCGCTCGCTCTTCAGCAGGAGCACGAACCACCCGATGGTGAGCGCCGACGCGACGAGATACGGCAGCCATCGGAACTGGAAGACGTAGCCGGGCGCCAGCTTGACGATGTTGTACTCGATCTGCGACGGAAAGCCGGTCAGCGCCACGAGCCACATGACCCAGGCGAAGCCGGCGGCGAGGGTGAAGGTCATGATGGCGAACCAGGCGAGCGCGTTCGCGGCGCCGCGCCGCAGCCCGACCGCCGTCGCGCCGGCGGGGATGGCGAGCGGCACGAGCACGGCGAGGGCATCCATTTCGCTTGGATGGGCGCCGAAGAGGAGCAGCGCGACGGCGACGATCGCTCCGATGAACGGGACCGCGAACCCCGGATCGCGCAGGTAACGCCGATACTCCCAGGCGGCCCATAGCCCGAGCGGCCACACGGGCCATGCCGCCCAGACGAAGATCTTGAGGTAGTAGACGGTGGTGTCCCATCCAGGCGCCGTCGTGACCGATGCGAACTGCCAGGCGAGCCAGCGGTCGAAGTACGCCGGCGCGTAGTGCGCGACCGCGAGCGGCCACACCGCGACGAACGGAACCAATACGACTAGACCGAGAGCCACCGAGATCGCGTAATTGCGGGCGCGGAACACGCCGGAGAGGGGCAGGACGAGCAAAGCGGCGGCGAGCGGCTGCAGCGCCGCCATCAGGCCCTTTGCCAGAAACGCCGCGCCGGTGCCGCAGCCGAACACGATCGCCGCCTTGAGCGGCTTCTTGTGGGAGATCGCCAGCCCGTAGTAAGCCGCTGCGAGACCGGCGAGCATGGCGTTCTCGGGAGCAATCTGGTGCGCGTGCCACATCAGACCGACGCACCCCATCAGGGCGAGCATGGACAGATCGCCCTGCACCTTGCCGTACAGGTCGCGCGCGGCCAGCCGGACGAACCAGAGCGCGAGGAGGACGAACGCGCCGCTTGCGATTCGAGCAGCGTCGTGCGGCGCGAGGCCCCAGGCGAGCCCCTTCACGAGGAGCCCGCTCACCCAGTAATAGAGCGGGCCGTCCTCATAGAAGGGCTCGCCCGCGAGCCCAAGCGTGAGCCAGTTGCCGCTCGCGACCATCTGCCAGACGACGCCCATCCCGACCGCGTCCTCGGTCTTCCAGGGATCGTGGCCGAAGAGGCCGGGCAGCACGAAACCCGCCACCAGCAGCGCGAGCGGCCACCCTGTGAGCGGCAGGGCGATGCGCCTTTCGGTCCACCAGGTCATCGCGGTCGCGGGCTACTCGAGGATCCTCATGCGGTGGCGGGGCGTGCGCGTCTCGAGATGTTGCACGCTGTGGCGCGCGGCGTCGTGCCCGGTCTCATGGCCGGTCAGCCAACGCCCGGGCGGTAGCGGGCATCCTGCGATTCTATCCGGCTGCCGCAAACGAAAAAGGCAGCCGTAGCTGCCTCTTCCCCCGATCGCGGCCAATGCCTCAGGCTGCGGGCGCCTTCTTGCCGACGCCCGCGTAGCGCTGGCGGAACTTCTCGACGCGGCCCGCCGTGTCCAGGATCTTCTGCTTGCCGGTGTAGAACGGATGGCAGGCCGAGCAGACCTCGACGTGCAACGGCTTGGCCAGGGTGGAGCGGGTCGTGAACGTGTTGCCGCAGCTGCACGTGACCGCGATCTCCGTGTACTTCGGGTGAATGCCTGCTTTCATGGATGCGTTCCTTCGCATGAGCGGCTTGGTCTCGCTCGAGGCCGGAGTCGTCCCGGACCAGCGTTGCAAGCCATTGAAGAACGAGGAATTATGGCAGATCGGGGGGCGCGGCGCAAACCCGGGGATGTCCCCCACCCGCGCGGAGAAGCGGCGGTCGGCGACAGGGCGTCCGGTGACACAGGCCCTAGCCTCTGCGCATCGAGTCGAAGAAGTCCGCGTTGGACTTGGTCGCGCGGATCTTGTCCAGCAGGAATTCCATCGCTTCCAGATCGTCCATCGGGTACAAGAGCTTCCGCAGGATCCAGATCTTCTGCAGGATCGGCTGCTCGATGAGGAGTTCCTCGCGGCGCGTGCCGGAGCGGTTGACGTTGATCGCGGGGAAGATGCGCTTCTCGTACATGCGCCGGTCGAGGTGGAGTTCGAGATTGCCGGTGCCCTTGAACTCCTCGTAGATCACGTCGTCCATCCGCGAGCCGGTGTCGATCAGCGCGGTGGCGAGGATCGTCAGGCTGCCGCCTTCCTCGATGTTGCGCGCCGCGCCGAAGAAGCGCTTCGGCCGCTGCAGGGCGTTCGCGTCCACGCCGCCGGTGAGCACCTTGCCCGACGCCGGGACGACCGTGTTGTAGGCACGCGCCAGGCGCGTGATCGAGTCGAGCAGGATCACGACGTCCTTCTTGTGCTCGACCAGGCGCTTCGCCTTCTCGATCACCATCTCGGCGACCTGGACGTGGCGCTGGGCGGGCTCGTCGAACGTCGACGAGACGACCTCGCCGCGCACCGAGCGCTGCATCTCGGTCACCTCTTCCGGGCGCTCGTCGATCAAGAGCACGATCAGGACGACCTCGGGATGGTTCGCGGTGATCGCGTGCGCGATGTGCTGCAGCATGACGGTCTTGCCGGCCTTCGGCGGCGAGACGATCAGTCCGCGCTGGCCCTTGCCGATCGGCGCGATGATGTCGATGATGCGGCTGGTGATGTTCTCCTCGGCCTTGATCTCGCGCTCGAGCCGGAGAAGCTGATCCGGGTGCAGCGGAGTCAGGTTCTCGAACATGATCTTGTTCTTGGCGGCCTCCGGCGGCTCCGAATTGACTTTGTCGACCTTGACCAGCGCGAAGTAGCGTTCGCCGTCCTTCGGCGTGCGGATCTCGCCCTCGATCGTGTCCCCGGTGTGCAGATTGAACCGGCGGATCTGCGACGGCGAGACGTAGATGTCGTCGGTGCTCGCCAGGTAGGACGTGTCGGGGGAGCGCAGGAATCCGAACCCGTCGGGCAGCACCTCGAGCGTGCCGTCGCCGAAGATCGACTCGCCCTTCTTCGCGCGGTTCTTGAGCAGCGCGAAGATGAGCTCCTGCTTGCGCATGCGATTGGCGCCCTCGACCTCGTTGGTCTGGGCCATTTCCAGCAGCTGGCTGACGTGCAGCTGTTTGAGTTCCGAGAGATGCATCGAGGGTGCCTGCGAAGGACGGTGCCCGGGAACGGGCCTTGGGGGGATCGGGGGAGCCCCGCGCCGGGAATCGGCGGGGGAGAGTGCCGCGGATACTAGCGCGAAACAGGCCGGCGCGCCAGCCCGTGGCCGCGCGCGGCGTGCTAAATGTTGCTGTCCAGAAATGCCGTGAGCTGCGATTTCGACATCGCGCCGACCTTGAAGGCCTCCATGTTGCCGTTCTTGAAGAGCATGAGCGTCGGGATCCCGCGGATGTTGTAGCGGCGCGGCACCTCGGCGTTGTCGTCGACGTTCAGCTTCGCCACCTTGAGCCGGCCGCCGTATTCCTTGGCGATCTCCTCGAGCACCGGTGCGATCTGCTTGCACGGCCCGCACCACTCGGCCCAGTAGTCGACCAGGACCGGGATGTCGGACTTCAGGACTTCGGGCTCGAACGTCTCGTCGCTGACGTGCTGGATGTTCTCGCTCATGGACTCCTCGACTGGGATCGGCTGCGGTGGGATCCCGCAGCGGCGGCGCGCCGCGGCAGAATCGAATCGCTGTGCGGGTGTGAGGCTGGTGCCGGATATGCTAGCAAAAAACCGGATTTCGAGCCGCGGCGGTGGCCGCAGGGCGGCGCCACCGGATGCTAGAATTTGGCGTGCCGCCGGCTCGTCTCGGCGGCGCGAGCGAGCGAGGAGTTGCAGCGAGGAATCCCCATGACCTACGTCGTCACCGAGAGCTGCATCAAGTGCAAGTACACCGACTGCGTCGACGTCTGTCCGGTCGATTGCTTCCGCGAAGGGTCGAACATGCTCGTGATCGACCCGGACGAGTGCATCGACTGCACGTTGTGCGTCGCGGAATGCCCGGTGGAGGCGATCTTCGCCGAGGACGACGTCCCGCCGGAGCAGCGCCAGTTCATCGCGCTGAACGCCGAGCTGGCAAAGGGATGGAAGCCGATCGTCGAGCGCAAGGAGCCGCCGCCGGACGCCGACGAATGGGCCAAAACGAAGGAGAAGGCGCACTTGCTGGAGCGCTGAGCCCGGCGCGTGGGGCCTTTTCACTCCGGCCCGGCTGATCTACCATTGATGCACGAGCGCTCCGCTGCGCCAGCAAGGGAGGCAGCCATGCAGGTCAAGGACGTCCTCCGCATCAAGGGCAACACGCTTTTCACGGCAACGCCCGAGACGCCGCTCTCCGACGGCGTCGTCACCATGGCGGACAACGACATCGGCTCGCTCGTCGTGATGAGAAACGGCAAGCTCGCCGGAATGTTGACATTCCGCGAGGTCATCGCCGTGCTCGCCAAGCGCCAGAAGGAGAAACGGGCGGGCCCGACTCCCCCGATCGCCGACATCCAGGTCGGCGAAGCGATGCACGATGACCCGTTCGTCACCGATCCGGAGATGGATCTCGACGACCTGCGCAGCCGGATGATCGAGCACCATGCGCGTTACGTGCCGGTCATGGCAGGCGAGACGCTCCTCGGCGTGATCTCGTTCCACGACGTGGCGCGCGCGGTCCTCGAGGAGAAGAATTTCGAGAACCGCATGCTGAAGGACTACATCAAGAACTGGCCGGCGTGACCCGCCGTTCGGCCCACTCGGTCCGTCATGGCGCGGCCGCTCGGCTGCGGATTGCTGCGGCGCAGATGCGCGAGGACGGCTGAGGAGCGCCGATGGCCGATCGCAGCCAGTTTCGCCTGCTCGCCGAGCGCCGCTTCGGGCCCTTCTTCGCGACGCAGTTCCTCGGCGCGTTCAACGACAATGTGTTCAAGAACGCGCTGGTGATCTTGATCGCATTCCAGGCGGGGACGAGCGCCGGCCTGCGCCCCGACGTGCTCGTCAACCTTGCCGGCGCGCTCTTCATCGTGCCGTTTCTGCTCCTCTCCGCGACCGCCGGGCAGCTCGCCGACAAGTACGACAAGTCACGCGTCATACGCGCAGTGAAGCTGCTCGAAGTCGGGATCGCCGTGCTCGGCGCGGCCGGGTTCATGCGGCGCGACCTCGGGCTCCTGCTCACGGCGCTCTTCCTCTTCGGCCTGCACTCGACGCTCTTCGGCCCGGTGAAGTATTCGATCCTGCCGCGGACGCTCCGCGACGAGGAGCTCGTCGGCGGGAACGCGCTGGTCGAGACCGGTACGTCGATCGCCATTCTGGCCGGCACGATCGTCGGCGGAATTCTGGTTGCGCTCGCGGACGGCCCGGCGGTCGCGGTCCCGGTGACGATCGTCGCCGTGGCGCTGGCGGGATACGCTGTCAGCCGATTCGTCCCGCCGGTGCCCACCGCCGATCCGGATTTAGAGATCGGCTGGAACGTGGCGGCCGAGACCTGGGCCGTGTTTCGTGTCGCCCGACGCGACCGGACCGTGTTCCTCTCGATCCTCGGCGTTTCCTGGTTCTGGTTCTACGGGTTTCTGCTGCTGTCCCAGTTTCCGGCGTTCGCGCGCGAGTACCTCGGCGGCGACGAGCACGTCGCGACGCTGCTCCTCGCCGCGTTGTCCATCGGGATCGGCGCGGGATCGCTCGCATGCGAGCGGATGTCGGGGCACAAGGTCGAGCTCGGCCTCGTGCCGTTCGGCTCGATCGGCCTCACGCTTTTTGCGCTCGATCTCTTTCTGGCGAGCCCGGCCGGCGCCGGCGGCGAGCTCGCCGGGATCGGGGCGTTCCTCGCGCGGCCCGGCGCGGCGCGGGTGCTCTTCGATCTCGTCGCCATCGGTCTCTTCAGCGGCTTCTTCATCGTGCCGCTCTATGCCCTGATCCAGAGCCGCGCGGAAAAGCAGCATCAGGCACGGATCATCGCCGCGAACAATGTGCTGAACGCGGTGTTCATGGTGATCGCGGCGCTGTTTTCCGCAGCGCTCTTGCAGCGGGGGGTGACCGTGCCGCAGCTCTTCCTCGTCACCGCGGCACTCAACGCCGCGGTGGCGGCGTTCATCTACACGCTGGTTCCCGAGTTCCTGATGCGGTTCCTGGCGTGGCTGCTCATCCACAGCGTGTACCGCCTGGAGAAAGCGGGGCTGCAACACATCCCGGAAACGGGACCGGCGCTGCTCGTCTGCAATCACGTGAGCTTCGTGGACGCGGTGGTGATCATGGCGGCGTGCCGGCGTCCGATCCGCTTCGTGATGGACCACAACATCTTCAAGATCCCGGTGCTCAACTTCATCTTCCGCACCGCGCGTGCCATCCCGATCGCGCCGCGTCGCGCCGACCCCGACGCGCTCGAGCGGGCCTACGCCGAGGTCGCGGCGGCGCTGCGCGCGGGCGATCTCGTCGGGATCTTCCCGGAGGGGCGGCTCACCGAGAACGGAGAGATGAACGCGTTTCGCGGCGGCGTGAAACGCATCGTCGAGGAGACGCCGGTGCCGGTGATCCCGATGGCGCTGCGCGGGCTGTGGGGCAGCACTTTCAGCCGCGACGGCGGACCGGCGATGACCCGGCCTTTCCGCCGCGGGCTCTTCTCGCGGATCGCGCTCGTCGCCGCGCCCGCGTGGTCGCCGGAGGCGGTCACGCCGGAAGCGCTCCAGGCCCAGGTGCTTGCGTTGCGGGGCGACCGGCGCTGAGCGCTGCTAGCGCCGGCCGCCGCGGCTGCCGCCACGGTCCCAGACGTAGCGGATCGCGCGCTGCCAGCGGCTTTGCTTGCTGGCAAGCGCATTGGCGGTCTTCGCGCGCGCCGCGGGGTCACGCCCGGCGCTCTTCTTCGCCTGCTCGCGAATGTGGCGCCGCGTCGGGTCGCCGGGGCCTTTGATCGCGTCAGGAGCGTCGTCTGGTTTCATGGTGGGAAGCCGGGGGCACCGATACCCCCATGTTAAACTCGTCGCGCGAGAACCACGAGCGCGCGCATGTCCGGGAACACCCTCGGCAAGCTCTACTGCGTCACTTCCTTCGGCGAGAGCCATGGGCCGGCCTACGGCGGCGTCGTCGACGGCTGCCCGCCCGGGCTCGCGCTCGCGGAAGCCGATCTCCAGGTCGAGCTCGACCGGCGCAAGCCGGGCACTTCGCGGCACGTCACCCAGCGGCGGGAGTCCGACCGCGTCGAGATCCTGTCGGGGGTATTCGAGGGCAAGACCACCGGTACTGCGATCGGATTCCTGATCCGCAACGAGGATCAGCGCAGCAAGGACTACAGCGCGCTCGCCGAGACGTTCCGCCCGGGGCACGCGGACTACACGTACTGGCAGAAGTACGGCGTTCGCGACCACCGCGGGGGCGGCCGCGCCTCGGCGCGCGAGACTATGGTGCGCGTGGCGGCCGGGGCGATCGCGAAGAAGTACCTGCGCGAGCGCTACGGCGTCGCGATCCGCGGCTGCCTCGCGCAGCTCGGGCCGCACGCGATCCCGTTCCAGTCGTGGGACCTCGTCGACCGCAACCCTTTTTTCGCGGCGAACCTCGACGTCGTTCCGCAGCTCGAGGCTTTCATGGACGAGCTCCGCGACGCCGGCGACTCGTGCGGCGCAAAGGTCACGGTCGTCGCGGAGCGCGTTCCGGTCGGCTGGGGCGAGCCGGTGTACGACCGCCTCGACGCCGACCTCGCCTACGCGATGATGGGCATCAACGCGGTGAAGGGCGTGGAGATCGGCGCGGGCTTCGCGTCGATCGGGCAGCGCGGCACCGAGCACGGCGACGAGCTGACCCCGGGGGGCTTCCTCTCGAACAACGCGGGCGGCGTGCTCGGCGGCATCTCGACCGGACAGGACGTCGTGGTGCACCTCGCGCTCAAGCCGACTTCGAGCATCCGGATCCCACGGCGATCGATCACGAAGGCCGGCGCGGCGACCATGGTCTCGACGACCGGGCGCCACGATCCGTGTGTGGGGATCCGGGCCACGCCGATCGCCGAGGCGATGCTGGCGATCGTGCTCATGGACCACGCATTGCGGCACCGCGCGCAGAACGCCGACGTCGACTGCCCGACGCCGAAGATCCCGGGAAAGCCCGGCTGAACTGGCGCGAACGGCTGGCGGACATCCGGGAGACTCCGTGGCAACCGGTGTCTGCGGCGGCGCTTGCCGGCGCGTCGGCGCTCATCGTCCTCGTCCTCTGGCTCGCGCACACCGGCGAGCGCTGGGTCTGGATCATCGACAACGCGAACCTCGCACTGCACGAGGCCGGGCATCCGCTCGCGGGTCTGGTGAGCGAGCGGCTGGCGGTGTACGGCGGGACGCTCGCCCAGCTCGCCTTTCCGCTCGCGGCGACCGCGAGCTTCTGGGTGCGCCGCCACCCGGCGTCGTTCGCGCTCTGTGTCGTCTGGACCGGCGAGAATCTGTTCAACATCGCGACTTACATGGCCGACGCCCGCACGATGCGGCTGCCGCTCGTCGGCGGGCTCGATCCCGCGCTCGCCCACGACTGGAACGAGATCTTCTTCCGCTGGGGCCTGCTGCGTTGGGACACCGCCATTGCGTTCCTCGTGCGCATGCTGGCCTGGGCCGGCATCCTCGGCGGGTGGGGCTGGCTCGCGTGGCGGTGGTCGCAGGATCGCGCGGCGCAGGGATGACTCGAGCAGAGGCTCGCTCGCGGGCGCGCCGAGTGCGCGTCAGCCCTGCGCCGCGCCGAGACGCTTCGCCACGCTGAGATAGGCGTAGAGCAGCCGCAGGTCGAGATCGACCGTCGAGCCGGTCGAGTAGGCGTTCCACACCCTGGTGGCTTCGTCGTACCGTCGATCCGCGATCAGCCCGGCGAGCGCCGCCGTGAGCAGGTAATGGCGCGTGACGGGCGTGAGCTCGCGGGCCTCGGCGAGCAGTTCGACGGCGAGCCGCGCCATCGCGACCGGGTCGCGCGCCGCTACCGCCGCGAAGAGCTCCAGCCAGCGGCGCTCCGCGTCCGGCAATCGCATCGCGCAGGGCGCCTGCTCGAGGGCCCGCCACAAGGCGCTCGCTTCCGCCGCGCTCAGGACTGCGTTGACCGACCGCGCGATCCCCATTGCCGAACGCACCCAGAGGTCGTATTTCTCCGGGTCGACGCAGTCGAGGGCGCGCATCCGCACGAGCTCGAGATCCTTCTGCAGCTGCGCCGGGATGCCGCGTGGTGTGGGCGGCGCGGACGAGAGCAGGAAGTCGCGCGCGTACGCTGCGCGGCGCGCGGCCTCGATCGGCTCGAGGTAGTCGTCGCCGTCGAGGGAGATCGGCCGAGTCCGGCTCGGCCGGCCCTCGAGCATCTCGACCACGGGGACGCCGATCGTGCTGATCCGCGTGAGCTCCCGGGCGCCGTGCTGCAGGAAGCGGTACCGCGCCGCGTTCAGGTCGAGGAACGGGTAGTAGTCGGAGTTCGGCGGAACGTTGTAGGAGAGGAAAAGCGGATGCAGCGCGATCTTGCCGCCGAGCCGGCGCAGCTCGATGTCGCCGACGGTCTGCACGTGCACCTTGCGGAGCTCGGCGGCGACGCCGGGCAACGCCTTGAAGAGGTCGGCGAGCGGGCGCGCGAGCGTGTCCACGTCGCCCGCGACAATCAGGATGTCGGAGTCGGTGGCCGCGTACACCGCGTAGTCCGGAAAGTTCTGCGCGAGCGCGCGCATGACCGAGGCGACCAGCGTGATGTCGATCTCGTAGGCCTGGAACCACTGCACCAGTACGCCGCCGGGGTTCAGGTAGCGCCGCGCCAGGCCATAGAACTCGTCGGTGAACAGGCTCGACACGCCGCTCACCCACGGGTTCGACGGCTCCGAGACGATGATGTCGTAGCGCTCGCCGCGGCTCGAGAAGTAGGTCTTTGCGTCCTCGAAGACGATGTTGCTGCGCGGATCGGCGAACGCCGACGCGTTGCGCGCGGCGAAGCGGCGCGCGGCCTCGGCCATGGCCGGCTCGATCTCGATCGTGTCGACCCGCTCGATGTTCTGGCTGCCGAGCATCGTGTGCGTCGAGAGGCCGGTGCCCATGCCGATCACGGCAGCCCGGCGCGCGTCCGGCACGTACGCGAGCGGCAGCGCGGCGGTGAGCACCATCGTGATCTCGTCGGAAATCCGGGGGCCGGGCCGCAGGTTGATGGCGCCGTCCGACTTGCCGTTGGTGCGCAGGGAGAGCCCTTCCGGGAAATCGAGCAGGCTCACCGACGCCGTCTTCCCGTCGCGATAGAACACCAGGCCGGCGTCCGCCGTCGAGTAGAGCTCGCCGCGCCGGAAGACGCCGGAGGCCATCTTGTGGAGATCGAGCGTGACGCCGAGCGTCACCGCGCCGAACGCCGCCGCCGCGATCGCGGCGGTCGCGGGCACTGCGCGGTGCCTGCCCTCCGGCGCGGCGCGCCACAACAGGAAGAGGCCGAGTGCGACGTCGATCGCGGCCCCCGTGGTGATGAGCCGTTGCAGGCCGAGGAGCGGCATCCCAAGGTGCGCCGCGGCGAACACCCCCACGATCGATCCCAGCGTGTTCGAGGCGTACACGGCCCCGATCGAGCGCTCGCCGTGGCCCGCGCCGAGCAGGGCATAGGTGATGAGCGGCAGCGTCATGCCGGCGCAGAAGGTCGCCGGGAGCATCACCGCGAGCGCGATCGCGTGGCTCGAGAAGAGAAAGATCGCATAGCCGGCATCGGTCTTCGCGGTCCCCGACACCACGAGCTGCATCAGGTCGAATGCCGCGCCGTAGAGCGGAAGCGTGGCGAGCGCGGCGAGGCCCATGACGACCTGGACGACACCGAGAAAGCGCACGGGCCGGGTGCTGCGGTCGATCCGCCCACGCACCCACAGGCCGCCGAGCGCCAGCCCGAGAATGAACGCCGAGAGCATGAGCTCGAAGGAGTGCGTCGCGGCGCCGAGCACGAGCGACAGCATGCGGATCCAGCCGATCTCGTAGATGAAGGACGCCGCGCCGGTGAGGAAGGCCGCGGCGAGCAGCAGCCGCGGCGTCACTGCATCCTGGAGGTCCGGCGCACGCGCTCGCCCATGGGCCCGCACCGACGGTGGGGACGTGGGATCGGGATCCCACGCGAGCATCCAGACGATCGCGGCGACGCCAAGGTTGAGCACACCGGCCGCCTGAATCGTGCCCGGCAGCCCGAGCCGCTCGATGAGAACGAAACCGCTCGCGAGCACGCCAACCGCAGCGCCCAGGCTGTTGGTGAAGTACAGCAGCGCGAGCGCCTCCCCGGGACGCTCGGGGTGGCGCCGCAACAGGCCGGCGCTCATCAACGGGAACGTCATGCCGAGCAGGACCGACTGCGGCAGGATGAGCGCCGCCGCGAGCGACCATTTGAAGATCGCTGCGGCGGCACCTCCGGCGAGCGCAGGCAGCGCGGTGGCATAGGCGAGGTCGGTGGCGGCGACGAAGACCCAGTGGAAGGCGAGGGCCGCGACGCCGATCACCGCCTCGACCGCCGCATAGCTGCGCAGCAGATTGCGCCAACCGTCGCCGCGACGGCTCGCGGTCCACGCGCCAATCGCCATCCCGCCCATGAAGAGCGCGAGGACCAGGGTCTGCGCATATGCCGCATGGCCGAGAAAGAGCTTGAGATAGTGGCTCCAGATCGACTCGTAGATGAGCCCGGAGAATCCGGAGGCGGCGAAGAGGACGAACAGCGCCGTTCGGCGCCATGCCGGAGCGGCGGGTACGGCACGCAGGGCGAAATTCACTTCAGCGCTTCAGTGGGGCAGCGGCCGCGGACGTCGGGAGGGTCGGTGGATTCTAAGCGATGCGCGAGGTGGCGCAGCGGCGGAGCAGCAGCGGGGGCGTGGCGGGGCTCGGGCGGGCGGCGCGCGTCGATGCACCTGGGCATGCAGCGTCTCTCGGCGTGCCTCGCGCGGCGGCCCGTGCGAAGCCTCTCGCGGTGCCTCTCGCGATTACTCCCGGCAGCCTGATACCATCGGGCGGCGCTGCAGGCGCCGCGCCCGCCGGTCCCGCAGCCAGCTTCGACTCCCCTTGCAGCTTCCCTACCTCCGCCTCTCGGCGCTCTATCTCGCGTACTTCGCGTTCGTCGGCGCGTTCGCACCGTACTTCAGCCTCTATCTGCGCTGGATCGGCGCGAGTGCCTGGGACATCGGGGTGCTGCTTTCGCTGATGCAGGCGGTGCGCGTCTTCGGGCCGAATTTCTGGGCATGGTTCGCCGACCATCACGGTGCGAAGCGCGCGCTGCTGCGGGCGTCGCTCGCGCTCGCGGCGCTCGTCTTCTGCGGCGCCTTGGCGACGCGCTCGTTCTGGGGCCTGTTCGTCGTGCTCGCGGCGCTCAGCTTCTTCTCGAGCGCCGCGAATCCCCTCCTGGAGGCAACCACGCTCGGCCACCTCCAGGGCCGCCTCGAACGCTACGGCGCCATTCGCCTGTGGGGGTCGGTGGGCTTCATCGCCGCCGTGCTGGCGGTCGGCGCGGCGCTGGATCGAGTCCCGATCACGAGCTTGCTGTGGATGCTGCTCGGCATTCTCGCGGCCACCGCCGCGCTCGCGTGGCTCTTGCCGCCCGGCAGCGAGCGGCGGCCGACCGGGCGCGTGCCGCTCTGGCCGGTCGTCCGCCGCCCGGAGGTGACGGCCTTGCTCGTGGCCTGCTTCCTGATGAGCGTCGCGCACGGGCCGCTGTACGTCTTCCTGTCGATCTACTTGAGCGACCTCGGCTATTCGAAGACCGCGGTTGGCATCCTGTGGGCGCTCGGCGTGATCGCCGAGATCGTCGTGTTCTTCGCCGCCCCGCGCTGGCTGCCGCGTTTCGACCTGCGCACGGTCCTCATCGCGAGCTTCGGCTGCGCGGTGCTGCGGTTTGCCCTGATCGGCTGGGCGGCGAAGAGCGTCCCGGCGGTCGTGGCTGCGCAGATCCTCCACGCCGCGACCTTCGGCTCGTACCATCTCGCTGCGCTCGCGGTGGTGAACGCCTGGTTCGGCGGCGCGCGGCAGGTCCGCGGCCAGGCGCTCTATCTCAGCCTCTCGTTCGGGGCGGGCGGGTTTCTCGGTGGCGTGGCAAGCGGTGCGCTGTGGGAGGGGGTCGGCCCGGCGTGGACCTTCACCGCCGCGAGCGCCGCGGCCGCAGCCGGGATGGCGGTGCTCTTCACACAGCGGGCGCTGCTGCCGGGGACGAACCCGCCGGCACCGCGGCCGGCCGATATGTTGTAGCTTCCTGATATGGATGCTGAAAACGACGAAACAGAACGCGTGAGCGCACGCACGCGACAGGCGGTAGGAACCGTCTGGCGCATCCTAGCCGCGGCGAGCCTTGCCGCGTCGCTCGCGCTTGCGGGCTGTCGCAGCACCACCCAACCGGGCGCCATCGGCGTCGAGCGCAAGCAGGCGCTGCTCGTCTCGTCCGGCGAGGTGAACAACGCCGCAGCGCAGTCGTACCGCAAGATCGTCGCCGACGCGTCGCGCAAGGGGCTGCTGAACCGCAATCCGCAGGAAGTGGAGCGTGTGCGCGCCGTCGCCAAGCGGCTCATTCCGGCGACTGCGGCGTTTCGGGCCGACGCGCCGGGATGGCAGTGGGAGGTGAACGTGCTCACATCGAAGGAGTTGAACGCGTGGTGCATGCCGGGCGGCAAGATGGCCGTCTACACCGGGCTCCTGGACCGGCTGCAGCTCACCGACGACGAGCTCGCCGCCGTGATGGGCCACGAGATCGCCCACGCCCTGCGAGAGCACGGGCGCGAGCGCGCATCCGAGGAGCTCGCCACCGCGGCGGTGATCGGTATCGCGGGTGCGGTCCTCGGCGCCTCGGCCGGCACGACCGACCTCGCGAACATCGTCGCCGACCTGACGATCAGCCGGCCGCACTCGCGCACTCAGGAAACGGAGGCGGACCGGATCGGCGTCGAGCTCGCGGCGCGGGCCGGCTACGATCCGCGCGCCGCGGTGACGCTCTGGCAGAAGATGGCGAAGGCGAGCGGCGGCGAGCCGCCGCAGTTCCTGTCCACGCATCCCTCGTCCGAAACCCGCATCAGCGACCTGGAGATCTACGCCGCGCGCGTGGACCCGCTCTACCAGCAGGCGCGCAAGCGGTGAGGCGCGCGTCCGCCCCGGTGATCGCGCCCCGGTTTCGGCGCGCGGCTCCGATATAATTGATGTTTTCCGCACGCCCGAAAGCCGATGGTGAAGACGCTCTACGACAAGCTCTGGGAGAGCCACGTCGTGCACAGCGAGGAGGACGGCACCGCGCTCCTCTACGTCGACCGTCACCTCGTGCACGAGGTGACGAGCCCGCAGGCGTTCGAGGCGCTGAAGCTCGCCGGGCGCAAGGTCTGGCGCACCGACTCGGTCGTCGCGACGGCGGACCACAACACGCCGACGACGGACTGGCAGCTCGGGATCGACGGCATCGTCGACCCGACGTCGAAGCTGCAAGTGAAGACCCTGGACGACAACATCCGCAGCTTCGGCGCGAAGGCGTATTTCCCGTTTCTCGACCCGCGGCAGGGCATCGTGCACGTGATCGGGCCCGAGAACGGCGCGACGCTCCCCGGGATGACCGTCGTGTGCGGCGACAGCCACACCAGCACCCACGGCGCCTTCGCGTGCCTCGCGTTCGGCATTGGGACCTCCGAGGTCGAGCACGTGCTCGCCACCCAGTGCCTGCTCTCCAGGAAGTCGCGCAGCATGCTGGTGCAGGTGGACGGGGCGCTCTCCCGCGGCGTCACCGCGAAGGACATCGTGCTCGCGCTGATCGGCAGGATCGGCACCGCCGGCGGGACGGGCTACGCGATCGAGTACGCGGGCAGCGCGATTCGCGCGCTGTCGATGGAAGGCCGCATGACCGTCTGCAACATGACGATCGAGGCGGGAGCGCGGTGCGGAATGGTTGCGGTCGACGACACGACCATCGAATACCTGCGCGGCCGGCCGTTCGCGCCGCAGGGGGAACTCTGGGACCGGGCGGTCGCGCAGTGGCGCGCGCTCGAGAGCGATCCGGGCGCGAAGTTCGATCGCGTCGTCACGCTCGATGCGCGTGAGATTAAGCCGCAAGTCACCTGGGGCACCTCGCCCGAGATGGTGGTCGCGATCGACGAGCGCGTCCCGGACCCGGACCGTGAGAAGGACGCGACCCGGCGCGAAGGGATGGCGCGCGCGCTCGAGTACATGGGCCTCGCCCCGAACACGCTGATGGGCGCGATCCGCATCGACAAGGTGTTCATCGGCTCGTGCACGAACTCCCGCATCGAGGATCTGCGCGCCGCGGCGGCGGTCGTGAAGGGGCGCAGGGTAGCGAGCAGCGTGAAGCTCGCGCTGGTGGTGCCGGGCTCCGGGCAGGTGAAGCGGCAGGCCGAGCGGGAGGGCCTCGACCGCGTGTTCCGGGAGGCCGGGTTCGAGTGGCGCGAGCCCGGCTGCTCGATGTGCCTCGCGATGAATGCCGACCGGCTCGAGCCGGGCGAGCGGTGTGCCTCGACGTCGAACCGCAACTTCGAGGGTCGCCAGGGCACCGGCGGCCGCACCCACCTGGTGAGCCCGGAGATGGCCGCGGCTGCGGCGGTGGCGGGGCATTTCGTGGACGTGCGGCGGCAATGGCGCTGACCGGTCGCGGCGCGAACGGAGCGACATGATGGGAAGGCGCGTGCTTCTGGTGCTGCCCGCGGCGTGGCTCGCGGGCTGCAATACGATCGTCCGCTTCGGCCGCGACGGCGAGGGGCCCGGCGCCAAGACTGCGCGCAAGGCGCAACGGTAGCCATGGAGAAATTCACCGTCCATACGGGACTCGTCGCCCCGCTCGACCGTGCCAATGTCGACACGGACGCGATCATCCCGAAGCAGTTCCTGAAGTCGATCAAGCGCTCGGGCTTCGGGCCGAATCTGTTCGACGCCTGGCGCTACCGGGACGCCGGCGTGCCGGGCATGGACAACGCGAAGCGCCCGCTCAACCCGGACTTCGTGCTCAACCAGGCGCGCTTTCGCGGCGCGACCATCCTGCTTGCCCGGACGAATTTCGGCTGCGGCTCGTCGCGCGAGCACGCGCCGTGGGCGTTGCTCGACTTCGGCTTCCGCGCCGTGATCGCGCCTTCCTTCGGCGAGATCTTCTTCAACAACGCGTTCAAGAACGGACTGCTGCCGATCGTGCTCGCCGAGGGCGAGGTGGATGCGCTCTTCCACGACGTGGCCGCGTTTCCCGGCTTCCGGCTGTCGATCGACCTCGACCGGCAGACCGTGGCGGCGGCCGACGGCGCCAAGATCATGCGCTTCGAGATCGATCCGTTCCGCAAGTACTGCCTCCTGACCGGGCTGGACGAGATCGGGCTCACGCTGCGCCATGCCGACGAGATTCGCGCGTTCGAGGCGCGGCGGCGGGCCGAGCAGCCCTGGCTCTTCGGTTAGCATGAAGAGGATCGCGGTTCTCCCCGGCGACGGCATCGGACCGGAGATCGTCGCCCAGGCGGTCAGCGTGCTGCGCGCGCTCGAGCGGCACGGGCTTGCGCTCGAGATCGCGGAGGCGCCGGTGGGCGGCACCGCTTACGACGCCGCCGGCGATCCGTTGCCGCAGCGCACCCTCGACCTCGCAAAGGCGGCCGACGCCATCCTGTTCGGCTCGGTGGGCGGGCCGCAGTACGACGCACTGCCGCGGCCCAAGCGTCCCGAGCAGGCGCTCCTCCGGCTGCGGAAAGAGCTCGGCCTGTTCGCGAACCTGCGGCCGGCGATCGTCTACCCGGAGCTCGTCAACGCCTCCACCATGCGTCCGGAGTGCGTCTCCGGGCTCGACATCCTCATCCTGCGCGAGCTGACGGGTGACATCTACTTCGGCGAGCCCCGGGGAATCCGGCCGGCCGAGGGCGGCGGGCGCGAGGGCTTCGACACGATGCGCTACACCGAGGCGGAGATCGCCCGGATCGCCCGCGTGGGCTTCCTCGCCGCGCGCAAGCGCAGCCGCCGGCTGTGCTCGGTCGATAAGGCCAACGTCCTCGAGACGAGCCAGCTCTGGCGCGAGGTCGTCACCGCGATCGGCGCGGAGTTCCCGGACGTCGAGCTCTCGCACATGTACGTCGACAACGCGGCCATGCAGCTCCTGCGCAACCCGAAGCAGTTCGACGTCATCGTCACCGGCAACATGTTCGGCGACATCCTCTCGGACGAGGCCTCCATGCTCACCGGCTCGATCGGAATGCTGCCGTCCGCCTCGCTCGACGAGCGCGGCAAGGGCCTGTACGAGCCCATCCACGGCTCGGCGCCCGACATCGCCGGCAGGAATCTGGCAAATCCGCTGGCGACGATCCTTTCCGCGGCGATGATGCTGCGCTACAGTCTCGATAGCGAGGGAGCGGCCGGGCGCATCGAGGCGGCGGTGCGGAAGGTTTTGGCGC
Organism: Burkholderiales bacterium; assembly: GCA_020848075.1. GTDB lineage: Bacteria > Pseudomonadota > Gammaproteobacteria > Burkholderiales > SG8-39 > JAABRB01. The sequence continues at coordinate 18,552 of JADLAV010000072.1, read as the reverse complement.
GGGGGCTGCGCACCGCGGATCTGTACGAGGCGGGCACGCAGCGCGTCGGAACACGCGAGATGGGCGAGGCGGTGGTCGCCGCGCTCGACTGAACTGATCGGATGACTACGGTATGGCGATGATGAGAGTCGGATTGGTTGGATGGCGGGGCATGGTGGGCTCGGTCCTCGTGCAGCGCATGCAGGCGGAGGGCGATTTCGCCCACGTCGAGCCGGTGTTCTTCACGACGTCGAACGTGGGCGGGCGCGCGCCCGGGATCGGGCAGGCGGTGCCTCCGCTCAAGGACGCACGCTCGCTCGACGAGCTGCGGCGGATGGACGTCGTGATCTCGTGCCAGGGAGGCGATTACACAAACGACGTGCACCCGAAGCTGCGCGCCGCAGGGTGGCGCGGATACTGGATCGATGCCGCGTCGGCGCTCCGCATGCAGAAGGACGCCGTGATCATCCTCGACCCGGTCAACCTCGGCGTGATCGAGGAGGCGCTCGCCCGCGGCGTGCGCGACTTCATCGGCGGCAACTGCACCGTGAGCCTGATGCTGATGGCGCTCGACGGTCTCTTCAAGCAGGGCCTGGTCGAGTGGCTCACCGCGATGACCTACCAGGCGGCGTCGGGCGCGGGCGCGCAGCACATGCGCGAGCTCCTGCAGCAGATGGGCGCAGTGCACCGGTCTGCGGCTGCGCTCCTCGGCGACCCTGCCTCGGCCATCCTGGAGATCGACCGGCGGGTCGCAGACACGCTGCGAAGCGAGGCGCTGCCCCGGGAGCATTTCGGCAGCGCGCTCGCGGGCAGCCTGATCCCCTGGATCGACAAGGATCTCGGCAACGGGCAGAGCCGGGAGGAATGGAAAGCGCAAGCCGAGGGCAACAGGATCCTCGGCCGCGAGGCGAACCTGATTCCGATGGACGGCGTCTGCGTCCGCATCGGGGCGATGCGCTGCCATAGCCAGGCCCTCACCATCAAGCTCGCGCGCGACGTGCCGCTGGACGAGATCGAAGGCATCCTCGCCGAGAGCAATCCTTGGGTGCGGGTGGTCCCGAACCGGCGCGACGAGAGCGTGCGCGAGCTTACCCCGGCGCGGGTGACCGGGACGCTGGACGTGCCGGTGGGGCGGCTGCGGAAGATGTCGATGGGTCCGCACTATCTCTCGGCGTTCACCGTCGGCGACCAGTTGCTGTGGGGCGCCGCGGAGCCGCTGCGGCGGATGCTGCGGATCCTGCTCGGCGATCTCGGGGTGCGGCGCGAGCCGTTTGGCACGACCGCCCGGGCGCAGGCCCTCGCCTGAGCCGTTCACCGCAGTGTCCGATTTCCCCGATGCGGGCCCGGCTCGAACCCCGGGTCGGAGCCTTCTTCGGCCGGGGCTGGATGGCGGCGAGCCGAGGCCCGAGACGACCTGCGAAGGGGGAGGGACGGCCGATTGCAGCCGGTTTCCACGCCAAAATAGACTGAGAAATTTTTGGCTTATGTTTAGATTCAAGGTGGAACCTTAGCTTGCAAGGCTAACTCTCTGATGCTAATTTAAATACCTCGGTCAAAGTCCCAGGGGTGCAGAGTGGGAACTCGTACGGCGATTACAATTACAACGAAACTGCTCGCGCTGGTAGCGCTCCTGCTCTCGCCTGCTCTCGCCATGGGCGCCGGACTGGGCAAGCTTGCCCTGCAATCCGCGCTCGGCCAACCGCTCAAGGCCGAAATCGAGGTGGTCGCGCTCCGCAAGGGCGAAACCGAGTCCCTCAGCGCCCGCGTCGCGTCGCCCGAGGCGTTCCGCCAAGCGGGCGTCGATTACGGTGCGGCGCTCTCGTCCGTGCGCGCGAGCGTGCAGCGCCGTGACGGCGGGTACGTCGTCGTGCTGTCGTCCGCGGAGCCGATCAACGAGCCGTTCCTCGACGTCCTGGTCGAACTCACCTGGGCGACCGGCCGACTCGTGCGCCAGTACACGTTCCTGCTCGATCCCACCGAATACAAGGGTCCGCGCGAGGCGCCGGCCACGGTCGCAGCGCCGCAGGTGCAGCCGGTCGCGCCGCCCAAGGCCCCCGAGCCAGTGGTCGTTCAGGAGGCGCCCAAGGCGGCTGCCCAGCCGAGCACGCCGATCGCCGCCGCGCCTGCGCCTGCCGCCGCGCCCGCCGCACCGCGGCCGGTCCCCGAGCCGAGCGCAGCGCCGGCACCTGCGGCCGCGCCGGCAGGCACCTATGAGGTGCAGAAGGGCGACACGCTGTCGCAGATTGCGGTCGCGAACATGCCCGCGGGCGTGTCGCTGCAGCAGATGCTGGTCGCGCTGTATCGCGCGAACGAGGACGCGTTCATCAACAAGAACATGAACCTCGTGCGCGCGGGTACCGTGCTGAAGATTCCCACGCAGGAAGAGGCAAGCGCGGTGGCGAAGGACGACGCGACCAAGGTCGTAGCCGTCCAGTCCCAGGAATTCGATGAGTACCGGGGCCGGATTGCGACCGCCGTCGCCGCGGCGCCGGCACGCGCGGAACCCGGGCAGCGCGCGGCGGGCAAGATCGCCGCTGCGGAGCCGGCGCCGGCCGCACCCAAGGCACCTGCGCAGGATGAGCTGCGTCTGTCGCGCGCGGAAGAGGCGGCCGGAAAGGCGGCCAAGAGCGCGGCGCGTGCGGACGATCTCGCCGCGAAGGAGCGGGCGCTCGGTGAAGCCAGCGAGCGGATTACGCAGCTCGAGCGCAACGTGAAGGACATGGAGAAGCTGCTGGAGCTGAAAAACCAGCAGCTCGCACAGCTGCAGAAGCAGGCCGAGGTCGCCAAGGCCGCGCCGGCGCCTGTTCCGCCGCCCGCGGCGGCGCCGGCGAAGGCGCCCGAACCGCCGAAGGCAGCAGAAGCGCCGCCACCGGCCCCTGCCAAGGCCCCGGAGCCGGCGAAGGCCCCGGAGATCGCCAAGGCGCCTGAGCCCGTCAAAGCGCCCGAGCCGGCGAAGGCGGCGGAGCCCGCCGAAGCGCCGAAAGCGCCGGAGTCCGCCAAGGCGCCCGAGGCGCCGAAGGCTCCGGAGCCCGCAAAGGCGGCCGAGCCGCCGGCCGCTGCCGCGCCGACGCCGCCGCCGGCCGCGAAGGCACCCGCGAAGCCGCGCCCGGCCGCGCCGCCCCCGATACCCGCTTCCGAGCCGAGCATCGTCGACGAGCTCATGGACAATCCGGTCGCGCTCGGTGGCATCGGCGGCGTCGTGCTGCTCCTCGCCGGCTACGGGGCATACGCCTACCGTAAAAAAAAGGCTACCAGCCTAGAGAACAGCCTCGCCGGGGTCACGACCACTGACTCGAGCTCGGTCTTCGGCACCACCGGCGGCCGCAACGTCGACACCGGCGCGAGCGCGCTGCAGACCGACTTCAGCCAGAGCGGCATCGGTGCGATCGACACCGATGAGGTCGATCCGGTTGCCGAGGCGGACGTCTACATGGCGTACGGCCGCGATGCGCAGGCCGAGGAGATCCTGAAGGAAGCACTGCAGAAGGATCCGAGCCGGCAGGCGGTGCGGGTCAAGTTGCTCGAGATCTACGCCGCGCGCAAAGACATGAAGGCCTTCGAGACGACCGCCGGGGAAATCTACGCCGCGACCGGCGGCCAGGGGTCGGATTGGGAGAAAGCCGCGGTCCTTGGCCAGCAGGTCGATCCCGGCAACGCGCTCTACGGTGGCAAGCGCACCGAGCCCGGCCCGGTCGCTGCCGCGGAGATGGCGCGCAGCCAACCCACGTCGGTGATGACGGCGGCGGCGGCAGTGGCGCTCGCGACCCCGGAGGTGTCGAGCCCCCGGGCGGCGCCGCCTTCGATCGACTTCAATCTCGAGGCGGCCGGCCAGGGGCGCGGCGAGGCGCCTGACATTGCACTCGATCTGAGCGCGCCGAGCCAGGCGCCGACGGACATCGGGTTCGATCTCGACCTCGGCGAGCCTTCGCAGCCTTCGGGCCAGGAATCCGATTTCTCGCCTTCGGGCACCCTGATCATGGATCAGACCGTGTCCCAGGCGGCGCAGGAGCTGAGCGAGGGCAACGTCGATCTTGCGATCGACTTCGAGTTGCCCGGCGGCAAGACCGCGCCCGAGCTCGACAACACCGCGAAGATGATGGCGCAGTCGCAGCCGACCGTGGTGCTGCCGGTGAGCGCGGCAGCAAAGCCGGCCGCCCCGGCCGCGGGCATGGACTTCGACTTCAAGCTCGACGAGCCCACCCAGACGCCGCGGCCAGCCGCCGCCGACCTCTCGGGCATCAGCCTGGACCTCGCGGGCGCCGCGCCCGCGGGGGCTGCCGCGACGGGGACGCCCGGATGGCAGGAGGTCGCCACGAAGCTCGACCTCGCAAAGGCCTACGAGGAGATGGGGGACAAGGACGGCGCTCGCGAGCTCCTGAACGAGGTCATCAAGGAAGGCGACAACGCGCAGCAGCAGCGGGCGCGCAGCATGCTGGAAGCGCTGCGCTGACGCGCGCACGCCGCGCGCTCCACGGCAGACCGGGGTTCGCGCCCCGGTTTTTGCTTGCAGGGGCCCGAGCGAGGGGCGCGAGGAGGCTCGGCACGCCATGAAGATCGCGATCGGCGTCGCCTATGACGGCAGCGCCTTCGAGGGCTGGCAGTCGCAGCCTTCGGGCCGGACCGTCCAGGACCACCTGGAACGCGCGCTTACGAGCATCGCCGCCCACCCGGTGCGCTCGGTTGCGGCAGGGCGGACCGATGCGGGCGTGCATGCCCTCGGGCAGGTAGCGCACTTCGAAACCGGCGCGGAGCGCCCGGCGCAGGCCTGGGTGCGCGGCACGAACAGCGCGCTGCCCGAGGCGGTGGCCGTGCAGTGGGCGCAAACCGTTCCGGAAGCGTTTCATGCGCGCTACACGGCGATCGCCCGCACTTACCGTTACATCCTCTACTGCCATCCGGTGCGCCCGGCGGTGCTCGCCCGGCGCGTCGGCTGGTTCCACGGTCCGCTCGCGCTCGAGCCCATGCAGGCGGCCGGACGGCTCCTACTCGGAGAGCACGACTTCAGCGCCTTCCGGTCATCGGAGTGCCAGGCGAAGACCCCCGTCCGGGATGTCCGCAAGCTGTCGATCTCGCAGCGGGGACCCTACTTCGTCTTCGAGCTCACCGCCGATGCCTTCCTGCACCACATGGTGCGTAACATCGTCGGGTGCCTCGTTCACGTCGGCAAGGGCGGTCGCCCGCCGCAGTGGCTCGCGGAAGTGCTCGCCGCGCGGGAGCGCCGGCTTGCCGCGCCGACGTTTCCGCCCGACGGGCTCTATCTCGCGGAAGTGCGGTATGCGCCCGAGTGGAGCCTGCCCGGTTTCGCGCCTATGATGCCGTTCTTCTCCACCGCGATGCCCGAGTGAGCGCTGCGTGCGGACACGCATAAAGATCTGCGGCATCACCTCGCCCGGCGACGCGCAATCCGCGGCGCAGCACGGCGCAGATGCGATCGGTCTGGTGTTCTACGCGCCGAGCCCGCGCTGCGTGACCGCCGAGCAGGCGCGCGAGATCGCGCGGGCGACGCCGCCGTTCGTCTCGCGCGTCGCGCTCTTCGTGAATCCGTCCGCCGACGAGGTGCGAGCGGTGCTCGCGACCTGCCGGGTGGACCTGCTGCAGTTCCACGGCGAGGAGGGACCGGTGTTCTGCGGGCAGTTCGGCGTGCCCTACCTGAAGACGCTGCGGGTTCGAAAAGGGGCGGATTTGCTAGAATCGCTCTCTCCGTATGGCGACGCAGCCGGATGGCTGCTCGACACCTACCGCCCGGATTTCTACGGCGGAACGGGGGAGGCCTTCGACTGGGACGTGATCCCCGCCCGCCTCGCGCGGCCCGTGGTGTTGTCCGGCGGGTTGACGGCCGCCAACGTGGGCGAGGCGATCCGCCGGACGCGCCCGTGGGCGGTGGACGTCTCGAGCGGCGTCGAGGCGAGGAAGGGCGTCAAGGACGCGGACAAGATCGCCGCCTTCATCCAGGGAGTGCGCAATGCAGATGTATGACCTGCCGGACAGCCGGGGCCACTTCGGTCCCTACGGCGGGGCGTTCGTCGCGGAGACGCTGGTGCACGCGCTCGAGGAGCTGCGCGCTGCATACGACGCAAGCCGGACCGACCCGGCGTTCCGCGCCGAGTTTGAGCACGAGCTCAAGCACTACGTCGGGCGGCCCAGCCCGGTCTACCACGCGAAGCGGTGGTCGCAGCTGCTGGGCGGCGCCCAGATCTACCTGAAGCGCGAGGATCTCAATCACACCGGGGCGCACAAGATCAACAACACCATCGGCCAGGCGCTCGTCGCGCGCCGCATGGGTAAGCAGCGCGTCATCGCGGAGACCGGCGCTGGGCAGCACGGCGTCGCAACCGCCACGGTCGCGGCGCGCTACGGGATGGAGTGCGTCGTCTACATGGGTGCGGAGGACATCAAGCGCCAGGCGGCGAACGTGTACCGCATGAAGCTGCTCGGTGCGACGGTCGTGCCCGTCGCATCCGGCTCGCGGACGCTCAAGGACGCGCTGAACGAGGCGATGCGCGACTGGGTGACGAACGTCGCGAACACCTTCTACATCATCGGGACGGTGGCCGGGCCGCACCCCTACCCGATGATGGTGCGCGACTTCCAGGCGGTGATCGGCCGCGAGTGCCTCGCGCAGATGCCCGAGCTCTGCGGGCGGCAGCCCGATGCGGTCATCGCCTGCGTCGGCGGCGGATCCAACGCGATGGGCATCTTCCACGCCTACATCCCGCAGGACGGCGTGCGCCTGATCGGCGTCGAGGCGGGCGGGCTCGGTCTCCCGACCGGGCACCACGCGGCATCGCTCATCGCGGGCAGGCCCGGTGTGCTGCACGGCAACCGCACGTACCTCTTGCAGGACGCGCACGGCCAGATCCTCGAGACCCACTCGATCTCGGCCGGGCTCGATTACCCGGGCGTCGGGCCGGAGCACGCCTGGCTCAAGGACTCCGGCCGGGCAGAATACGTGACCGTGACCGACGACGAAGCGCTGGCGGCCTTTCACGCCTGCTGTCACTACGAGGGCATCATCCCGGCGCTCGAGTCGGCGCATGCGCTCGCGCACGCTGCGCGCATCGCGCCCGGCATGGGCCGCGACAGGATCCTGCTCGTCAACCTCTCCGGCCGCGGCGACAAGGATATCCACACCGTCGCCGAGCGCTCGGGTATCACGATCTGATGTCGCGCCGCTGATGTCTCGCATCGCACCCGCGTTCCAGCGCCTGGCCGCGCAGAGCCGCAAGGCGCTGATCCCGTTCGTCACCGCCGGCGATCCGACGGCGGGGGACACGGTCGCGCTGATGCACGCCCTGGTGCGTGCAGGGGCGGACGTGATCGAGCTCGGCGTTCCGTTTTCCGATCCGATGGCCGACGGGCCGGTGATCCAGCGTGCGAGCGAGCGCGCACTCGAGGCCGGGGTCAGCCTCGACCGTGTGCTCGGGTACGTCACCGACTTCCGCAAGCGCGACGGGGATACGCCCGTGGTGCTGATGGGTTACGCGAACCCGATCGAGGCGATGGGCGTCGAGGCGTTTGCGCGCGATGCGCAGGCGGCAGGCGTCGATGGGGTGCTCATCGTCGACTACCCGCCCGAGGAGTGCACGGAGTTTGCGGCGCTGATGAGGCGGCACGGCATGGACATGATCTTCCTGCTCGCGCCGACCTCGACCGATGCCCGGATCGAGCAGGTGGCGCGGATCGCGAGCGGCTACGTGTACTACGTCTCGCTGAAGGGGGTCACCGGCGCCGGCCACCTCGATGTCGCCGAGGTCGCCACCAAGCTGTCTGCGATCCGCGGCCGCACCGCACTGCCGCTCGGCGTCGGCTTCGGCATCCGTGACGGCGAGAGCGCGCGCGCCATCGGGCGGATGGCGGACGCGGTGGTGATCGGCAGCCGCATCATTCAGGAGATGGAGGAGGCGCCGCACGGGGCGGCGGTGGAGCGCGCGGCGGCGCTCGTCCACGGCATCCGGGAGGCGCTGGATCGACCATGACCTGGCTCCAGAAGCTGCTGCCGCCCAAGATCAAGCGCGCCGAGGGCCAGACGCGGCGGACCGTTCCGGAGGGCTTGTGGACGAAGTGCCCGTCCTGCGACGGGGTGATCTACTCGACCGATCTCGAGAAGAGCCTCAACGTGTGCCCGAAGTGCGGGCATCACGGGCGGCTCGCGGCGCGGGCGCGGCTCGACGTGTTCCTCGACCCGGAGGGCCGCTACGAGGTCGGCGCCGAAGTGCAGCCGGTCGACACGCTCAAATTCAAGGACTCGCGGCGCTACACCGAGCGGCTCGAGGAAGCGGAGAAGGAGACTGCCGAGACCGATGCCCTCGTGGTGCTGCAGGGAAGCGTGAAGAACGTTCCACTGGTTGCCGCGGCGTTCGAGTTCGATTTCATGGGCGGCTCGATGGGTTCGGTGGTGGGCGAGCGCTTCGTGCGCGGTGTCCACGCGTGCCTGGAGCAGGATCTTCCGCTGGTGTGCTTCTCGGCGACGGGCGGCGCCCGGATGCAGGAAGGCGTGCTCTCGCTCTTGCAGATGGCGAAGACCACCGCCGCGCTGACGCGGCTCGCGGCGCGGCGGCTGCCCTTCATCTCAGTCCTGACCGACCCGACGATGGGCGGGGTGTCGGCGAGCTTCGCGATGATCGGCGATGTGGTCATTGCCGAGCCGCGCGCCTTGATCGGCTTCGCCGGCCCGCGGGTCATCGAGCAGACCGTGCGCGAGAAGCTGCCCGAAGGGTTCCAGCACGCCGAGTTCCTGCTCGAGAAGGGCGCGGTGGACATGATCGTCGACCGGCGGGAGATGCGCGACCGCATCGCGAGCCTGCTCACGCTGCTCCTGCGCATCCCGGCGCCGGGAAGCTGAAACCGCTCGGGGTGTCTGGTGCCGGCGCTTCCAGCTGACCTCGCCGGCTGGCTCGCATATGTCGAGCGCCAGCACCCGCAAGCGATCGCGCTCGGGCTCGAGCGCGTGGCTACGGTGCGCGACGCGCTCGCGGCTCCGAAGTGGTGCCCGGTCCTGACCGTCGGTGGCACGAACGGGAAGGGCTCGATCTGCGCGCTCCTCGAGGCGATCCTGCGCGCGGCCGGCTACCGCGTCGGCACGTACACCTCCCCGCACCTCCTGCGCTACAACGAGCGCGTGCGCCTCGATGGCCGCGAGGCGGGCGATGCGTCCCTGGCGGACGCCTTCCGCGCCGTCGAGCACGCCCGGGTCGAGCGCGCCGGGGGCACGCCGCTCACGTACTTCGAATTCGGGACGCTTGCCGCCTGGGTCCTGTTCACGGCCGCGCAGCCCGATGTGCTGGTGCTCGAGGTCGGGCTCGGCGGCCGCCTCGACGCGGTGAATGCGTTCGACCCGGACTGCGCCGTGCTCGCCACGATCGACCTCGACCACGCCGAGTACCTCGGCGGCGCGCGCGAAAGCGTGGGTCGGGAGAAGGCGCACATCTTCCGTGCGGGCAAGCCCGCCGTCGTCGGCGATGCCGCGCCGCCCCGGTCGGTGCTCGAGCACGCCCGCGCGATCGGCGCGGAGCTCCAGGTCCTCGGTCGTGATTTCGGCTATGCGGCCGAGGCGCAGCAGTGGCAATACTGGGGGCGAGCCGGCCGGCGTTCCGGGCTGGCGCACCCGGCACTGCGCGGTGCGAACCAGCTCGCGAACGCGTCGACGGCGATCGCCGCGCTCGAGTCCCTGGGCGCGGCGCTTCCGGTGCCCGCGCAAGCGATCCGGGAAGGGCTTGCGACGGTCCAGTTGCCGGGCCGCTTCCAGGTGCTGCCGGGACGCCCCGCCGTCGTGCTCGACGTGGCGCACAACCCGAACGCGGCCGGCGTGCTCGCCGACAACCTCGCCGCCATGGGGCCCTTCGCGCGGACGCTGGCGGTAGTCGGCATGCTGCGCGACAAGGACATCGCGGGCACGTGCGCGAAGCTGAAGGACGCGGTCCACCACTGGTACGCGTGCAGCCTCGCGACCCCGCGGGGCGCTGCCGCGACGGAGGTCGCGGAGGCGATCCGCGCGACCGGTGCCGCCGGTGCGATCTCCGAGCACGCATCCCCGCGGGCAGCGTTGGCCGCTGCGCGGGAGGCGGCGCATCAGAGTGATAGAATTCTTGTGTTCGGCTCCTTCCACACCGTGGCCGACGTGATGGCGTCGGCGGCGGCGAGGACCTGAGATCGGCATGTCGGACACGCAAGAGGCACAGCAACTCAGACGGCGCGCGCGCAGGCGCCTGGTCGGCGCGATCGCGCTGGTCCTCTTCCTGGTGATCGTCCCGCCCATGCTGATGGACCTCGAGCCGAAGCCGGTGACGACGGACTTGACCGTCGAGATCCCGCGCCCCGAGTCCTCGAAGCTCGGTAGTCCACCGCCCGTGCCGCCATCGCGCGCCATCCCCGCCGAGAAGGCCGCTCCGCCCGCGGTGGAGACGCGCAAGGCCGAGGAACCGAAAGCCGCCCCCGAGGAGAGGAAGCCCGCGCCCGCGCCCAAGGTCGCAGCGGCGGAGGAGCGCAAGGCCCAGGAGGCCGACCGCGTCGCGGCGATCCTGAAGGGCGAGGTGCCAGCCGAGGCGAAGCACGACACGAAGCCGCCTGGCAGCGGCAAGGCGGCGGCGAAGAACGGCGCCGAGACCTTCGTGGTTCCGCTCGGCGCATACTCGAATGCCGACAACGCCAAGCAGCTGCAGGCGAAGCTCGCGCGCGCCGGGGTGAAGTCGTTCACCGAGAAGGTGAAGACGGGATCCGGCGGGCAGACCCGCGTCGCGGCCGGCCCATACGCCTCGCGCGTCGAGGCCGAAGCGGCGCGCGAGAAGCTCGCAGCGCTCAAGGATCTGGGTGTCGTGCCGGGGACGGTGACGACGCGCTGATCGATGACCTGGTTTGACTACGGGGTGCTGATCGTCGTGGGACTCTCCATCGTACTCGGCGCGTGGCGTGGCCTGATGCGGGAGGCGCTGTCCCTCGCCGGCTGGGTGCTTGCCGCGGTGCTCGCGATGTGGTTCGCGCACGACCTCGCACGGGTGCTGCCCGCGAGCCTGGCGTCGATCCAGGTGCGCATGATCCTCGCCGCGGCCGTGATCTTCGTCGTCGTTCTGCTCGCGGCCGGTTTCGGCGGCATCATGCTCGCGAAGCTCTTTCGCGCGGCCGGCCTCGGTGTCACCGACCGGGCGCTCGGCGGAGTGTTCGGATTCGCCCGCGGCGCCCTGATCACGTTGGCGGTCGTGCTCATTGCGGGATTCACCACGCTGCCGAAGGCCCCGTTCTGGCGCCAGGCGGTGCTCACCGGCCCGCTCGAGACGGCGGTCGTCGCAATGAAGCCCTACCTCCCGCGCCGGTGGGCGGACCGGGTGAAGTACGAGAGGTGACGCCATGTGCGGGATCGTAGGCATCGTCGCGCGCTCGCCGGTGAACCAGCTGCTCTACGACGGGCTGCTTCTGCTGCAGCACCGCGGACAGGACGCCGCGGGCATCGTCACCAGCCCGGGCAGCACGTTCCACATGCACAAGGGACCGGGCCTCGTGCGCGACGTGTTCCGCACGCGGGACATGCGGGCGCTCCAGGGCCACATGGGCATCGGCCACTGTCGCTACCCCACCGCCGGAAGCGCCTTCAATGCCGACGAGGCACAGCCGTTCTACGTCAACTCGCCGTTTGGCATCGTGCTCGGCCACAACGGCAACCTGACGAACTGGGGCGAGCTGAAGGAGGAGATGTTCCGGCTCGACCGGCGGCACATCAACACCAGCTCCGACTCCGAGGTGCTCCTGAACGTGCTCGCCCACGAGCTCGAGCGCGCGGCGCGGGGGTATCGCGTCGACTCCGAGGCGGTTTTTGCGGCAGTGGCGGCGGTGCATCGGCGCTGTCGCGGCGCCTACGCGGTCGTCGCCATGATCGCCGGCACCGGCCTCGTCGCGTTTCGCGATCCGCACGGCATCCGGCCACTCGTCATCGGCAGGCACGACGGCCCCGACGGCCCGTCGTGGATGGTCGCCTCCGAGAGCGTGGCGCTCGAGCCGCTCGGCTTCTCGCTCGTGCGCGACGTCGTCCCGGGCGAGGCGATCCACATCGACGAGGCGGGCAGCTTCGCGAGCCGCCAGTGCGCCCCGGAGGCGGTGCACGCGCCGTGCATCTTCGAGTACGTGTATCTCGCCCGGCCCGACTCGGTGCTCGACGGCGTCTCGGTGTACGAGGCCCGCCTGCACATGGGCGAGCAGCTCGCCGACAAGATCAAACGCCACGACCGGCAGCTCCACGTCGACGTCGTCATCCCGGTGCCCGACACGAGCCGCCCCTGCGCCCTGCAGCTCGCCGCCGGGCTCGGACTCACCTACCGCGAAGGGTTCGTGCGCAACCGCTACGTCGGCCGCACGTTCATCATGCCCGGCCAGACGGTGCGCAAGAAGTCGGTGCGCCAGAAGCTCTCGGCGATCTCGATGGAGTTCAAGGACAAGAACGTGCTCATCGTGGACGACTCGATCGTGCGCGGCACCACCAGCCGCGAGATCGTGCAGATGGCGCGCGAGTCGGGGGCGCGCAAGGTGTTCTTCGCCTCGGCCGCGCCGCCGGTGCGGTTTCCGAACGTGTACGGCATCGACATGCCGACCCGCTCCGAGCTGATCGCCACCGGCCGGACCGAGGGCGAGATCGCATCCGAGATCGGCGCGGACGCGGTCATCTACCAGGATCTCGACGCCCTCAGGCGCGCGGTCGGCGAGGCGAACCCGCGCCTTGCGCACTTCGAGACCTCGTGCTTCGACGGCGAGTACATCACCGGGGATGTCACGAGCCAGTACCTCGGTGAGCTCGAGACACGGCGCGACCGCAAGTGGCAGGAGCAGGGCGACGAGGACGAGGAAGGCGAGCGCGGCCGCGTCGACGTCTCGGCGAGCAGCATCTGATCCCCGGATTTGACACCCGCGCTCGCGCGGCGTAATGTCGCGAGCAGCGCCGATTTGAAGCACAGCTTGCGGGCGCCCCCGGTCTCTCCGGGGTCAAACAAATCCGGCTAAAGCGTGGTGAAAACCCGTCTAGGCCTCGCGCAGGCTGGACGGGTTTTTCGTTTGGTTCGGAGGCAATCCATGGGCGACGGCGGCGACCATCCGGATTTCGACACGCTTGCGGTGCGCGCCGGCGTGGCGCGCACGCAGTTCCACGAGCATTCCGAGGCGCTCTTCCTCACGTCGAGCTTCGTCTTCGACAACGCCGCCCAGGCGGCGGCGCGGTTCGCGGGCGAGGAGCCGGGCTTCGTCTATTCGCGCTTCAGCAATCCGACGGTCACTGCGTTCCAGGATCGGCTCGCAGCGCTCGAGGGGGCCGAAGCGTGCGTCGCGACCGCGTCGGGGATGTCGGCGATTCTCGCGTGCTGCATGGCGCTGCTCAAGAGCGGCGACCACATCGTCGCGTCGTCGTCGATCTTCGGCGCGACGGTGCAGCTCTTCACGAGCGTCCTCTCCCGGTTCGGCGTCGAGACCTCCTTCGTCGCAGGCGCCGATCCGGCCGCCTGGCGCGCGGCAGTGCGGCCGGGCACCAGGCTCTTCTTCCTCGAGACGCCGTCGAACCCGCTCACCGAGGTGGCCGATATCGGCGCCATTGCCGAAACCGCTCGCCGTGCAGGTGCGCTGCTCGCCGTCGACAACTGTCTCTGCACGCCCGCATTGCAGCTCCCGCTCGCGCTCGGCGCGGACCTCGTGATCCACTCGGCCACCAAGTACCTCGATGGGCAGGGCCGTGTTCTCGGCGGCGCAGTGCTCGGGCGGAGCGAGATCGTGACCAAGGCGGTGTTTCCGTTCCTGCGGACGGCCGGTCCGAGCCTCTCGCCCTTCAACGCCTGGGTGTTCCTGAAGGGCCTCGAGACGCTGCGTCTGCGCATGGAAGCGCATTCGGCGGCCGCGCTCGAAGTCGCGGCTTGGCTCGAGCGGCATCCGCGCGTCGAGCGGGTGTACTACCCGTTCCTCGAGTCGCACCCGCAGCGTGCGCTCGCGCGGCGGCAGCAGCGCGCCGGCGGCGCAATCGTCTCGTTCGACGTCAAAGGCGGGCGTGAGGCGGCATGGCGAGTGATCGACGCGACGCGCGTGATCTCGATCACCGCGAACCTCGGCGACACCAAGTCGACCATCACGCATCCGGCGACGACGACGCACGGGCGGATCAGCGCGGAGGCGCGCGCCGCGGCCGGCATCGGCGAGGGTCTGTTGCGTGTCGCGGTCGGCCTGGAGTCCGTCGAGGACCTCAAGCGCGACCTCGCCCGCGGCCTGGGCACCTGACATCCCCTCCTCAGTGAGGAGGGGAGAAAGTAGCCCCCTCCTTTTCAAGGAGGGGTGCCGCGCGCAGCGCGGCGGGGTGGTTTTTGCGGGTCGCTCTACTGCGCCAGCGGCTGCGCCCGCCCGTCGCAGCCGCCGCCGCTGAAAGTTCGGTGCTTTGCGTAGCGTGTCGAAACCGTCGCCGGGCAGGGCGTGTCAGCGCCGCCTCGGCCGGGGTCGAGCGAGGTCAGGTGAGCGCGGCGCTCGCGAGCCCGTTCTGGTCCAGGCGCAGATAGCTCCCGCGCTCGTACCAGTCGGCGAGGACCCAGCGTTCGCAGACGTGGCCATCCACCGTGTGCAGATGCCGGGCCGGGCGGTGGGTGTGGCCATGGATGAGCCTCGGATAGCCATGGGTGCGCAGCACCGCCTCGACCGTCGCGGGATTGACGTCCATGATCGTGGACGCGGTGACCCGCTTGGTGCGCTCGCTCTTGCGCCGGAAGTGCTGTCCGATGGCGACGCGCACCGCGCGCGGCAGGGCGAGAAATCCACGCAGCACCCAGGGCCGGCGGTAGCGGGCGCGCTGCCGCAGATACTCGACGTCGTCGGTGCAGAGCGTATCGCCGTGCATCAGCAGCGTCGGTGTGCCGTCGAGCGCGAGCAGGCTGGGGTCGGGCAGCAGACGCGCGCCGGTGCGCGCCGTGAACGCATCGCGGAACAGGAAGTCGCGGTTGCCGAACATCACGTAGAGCCCGACACCGCCGCGGGACAGCCGGCCGAGCGCTTCCATTACGGCGCCGTTCAGGGGCAGCGGATCGTCGTCGCCGACCCACAGGTCGAAGAGATCGCCGAGGATGTAGAGCGCAGCCGCCTCGCGCGCCTCGCGCTCGAGGAAGCGCAGAAAGAGCTCCGCGATCTGCGGACGCGCCGGGCTCAGGTGGACGTCGGAGACGAAGAGGGTGGGCCGCAAAGGGTCAGCCGCGTTTCACCTGTCGCCCATCTTCCTAGACGTCTTCGACGCGCTGGATCACCACGTCCTCGACCGGCACGTCCTTGTGGAAGCCGCTCGACCCGGTGCGCACGCCCTTGATTCTCTCGATGACGTCCATGCCGTCGACGACGCGGCCGAAGACGCAGTAGCCCCACCCCTGCGGCGTCGGCGCGGTGTGGTTCAGGAACGCGTTGTCCGCCACGTTGATGAAGAACTGGGCGGTGGCCGAGTGCGGCTCCCCGGTGCGGGCCATCGCCACCGTCCCGCGCTCGTTCTGGAGGCCGTTCTGCGCCTCGTTCTTGATCGGCGCGCGGGTCGGCTTCTGCTTCATACCCGGCGCGAACCCGCCGCCCTGGATCATGAAGCCGTCGATCACCCGGTGAAAGATCGTGTTGTCGTAGTGACCGTCCTGCACGTACTGCAGGAAGTTCTTGGTCGTCTCGGGAGCGCGCGCGGCGTCGAGCTCGAGGGTGATGGTGCCGAAATTGGTGTGGAGCTTGACCATGCGTTTCTCACTTTCCGTTCAGGATGCGCGCCCGCTCGATCATGACGGGCTTGGTGGGGACGTTCTGGTAGGGGCCGAGGCTGCCGGTCGGCAGCTTCGCGATGCGGTTGACGATGTCCATGCCCTCCACGACCCTGCCGAACACGGTATAGCCCCAGCCCTGCTGCGTCGGTTCCCGGTGGTTCAGGAAGTCGTTGTTCTTCAAATTGATGAAGAACTGCGCGGTCGCGGAGTCCGGGTCCGAGGTGCGTGCCATCGCAACGGTGCCGTAGTCGTTCTTGAGGCCGTTGTCCGCCTCGTTCTTGATCGGCGCGTGGGTCCGCTTCTGGCCGAAGGTGCGGTCGAACCCGCCGCCCTGGATCATGAAACCGTCGATCACGCGATGGAACTGCGTGCCGTCGTAGTGCCCCTCCTTGACGTACCGGAGGAAGTTCGCGACGGTGACCGGCGCCTTCTCGGCGTCGAGCTCGAGGACGATCGCGCCCTGGGTCGTCGTGAGCTCGACGCGGGGATCGGCGGCGATGGCCGGCGGCGCGGCGAGGACGCCGGCGAGCAAGAAAGGAAGAATGCGCAGCATGCAATGGCTCCCGTGTCGGTCGATGGGGTTCAGGGCGAAGTCGCGCGCGGCCCGGCGCCGGCGGCGAGCTCGCGCGACAGCTTGAGCTTCTCGCGCACCGCATGGCGGCTGCTCAGCGCGGCGGCGCGCGCGTAGGCGTCGGCGGCAAGGCGGGCGTAGACGTCCCCGAGGTTCTCGAGCGCGATGGCGTACTTCGGGTTCACGCGCACCGCCGATTCGAGCGCCTCCCGGGCGCGCTCGAGGGCGCCCTGGGCGGCGTAGAGCACCGCGAGATTGTTGTACGGCTCCGCACGCTCCGGGTCGTCCTGGGTCAGCCGGACAAAGACAGCGATCGCCTCGTCCGTGCGCTTCTGCTCGGTCAGGATCACGCCCTTCAGAAAGCGGGCCTGGGCGTCGCGCGGGTCGGCGGCGAGGCGGCGCTCGACGTGCGCGAGCGCCTCGGCGAGCTGCCCCTCGCGCAGGAGCCGGCCGGCCTCACCGAGCTCGTCGGTCTGCGGCTGTTGCGCGGCGGCCGGGATCGGGAATTGCAGCGCGAGCACCAGGAGTACCGTGAGCGAGAGCAGGAAGCGGCGGAGCACGGCGGCGAGGTTGGGCGGGCTCGGCGATGTCGGCTATACTGCGTGCGCCGCGCTCGGCGCACCGAAGCGGCCGATTGTAGCAACAAGGCCGGCCGCCCCCAAGCCACGCCATTCACGCCTCGGCCCGCACCGCGGCCGCCCGACCCTCCCCGCGCATGCTGAAGATCTACAACTCCCTCACGCGAGCCAAGCAGCCGTTCGTGCCGATCGAGCCCGGCAAGGTGCGCATGTACGTCTGCGGGATGACGGTGTACGACTACTGCCACCTCGGGCACGCGCGCGTGCTCGTGGTGTTCGACATGGTGAGCCGCTGGCTGCGCGCCACCGGCTATGAGGTCACCTACGTCCGCAACATCACCGACGTCGACGACAAGATCATCCGCCGGGCGGCCGAGAACGGCGAACCGATCCAGGCGCTCACCGAGCGCTTCATCCGCTTCATGAACGAGGACGCCGACGCGCTCGGCGTGCAGCGGCCCGATCACGAGCCGCGCGCCACGCAGTACATCGGGCCGATGCTCGACATCATCCGCCGGCTGGAGGAGAACGGGCTCGCCTACCGCGCCGCCGACGGCGACGTGAACTTCGCGGTGCGCAGGTTTCCGGCTTACGGGCGCCTCTCCGGCAAGTCGCTCGACGAGCTGCGCGCGGGCGAGCGTGTCGAGATCGGGTCGGCGAAGCAGGATCCGCTCGACTTCGTGCTCTGGAAGCGAGCCAAGCCGGGCGAGCCGGCCTGGCCGGCGCCCTATGGCGACGGGCGCCCGGGCTGGCACATCGAGTGCTCGGCGATGAGCACCGAGCTGCTCGGGCGCCACTTCGACATTCACGGCGGCGGCGAGGACCTGCAGTTCCCGCACCACGAGAACGAGATCGCGCAGTCCGAGGGCGCCTTTCGCGAAACCTTCGTGAACTACTGGATGCACAACGGGTTCGTCCGCGTGGACGACGAGAAGATGTCGAAGTCGCTCGGCAACTTCTTCACCATCCGCGAGGTGCTCGCGCGCTACGACGCGGAAGTGGTGCGGTTCTTCATCCTGCGCGCGCACTATCGGAGCCCCCTCAACTATTCCGACCAGCACCTGGACGAGGCGCGCAGCGCGCTCGCGCGGCTCTACACCGCGCTCAAGGGAGCGCCGGGCGCCGGGGCTGGGGCCGCGATCGACTGGAGCGACCCGTTCGCGGCGCGCTTCCGGGCCGCGATGGACGACGATTTCAACACGCCGGAGGCGTTCGCGGTGCTCTTCGATCTTGCGAGCGAGGCGAATCGGACCCGCGCGGCAGGGAAGGCGGCATTGCTGCGCACGTTGGGCGGCATCCTCGGCCTGCTCGGCCGGGACGCCGAGGAATTCCTGCGGGGCGAGCTGCCCGAGGGCTGGACGCGCGAGCGCATCGAGCAGATGATCGCCGCCCGCGCGGCGGCGAAGAGCGCGAAGGACTACGCGGAGGCCGACCGCATCCGCAAAGCGCTGGCGGATGCGGGCATCGCGCTCGAGGATACGCCGCGGGGCACGACCTGGCGGCGCGCCTGAGCAGCGCGTCCGCAGCCCGCGACTGCGCGCTCGCCGGTCCGCCGCGACCGATCGGCTAGCCCGACTTCGCGGATTCGAGGGGTAGACGCGGGGTAAGTGGCTGATCTGCCATGAGGGATCCCTATTAGGTCTGCACTACAGCGGGTGCACTGAGGCGGCCTGGGCGGTGGTGATTTTGGGTG
>JADLAV010000071.1 GCA_020848075.1 Burkholderiales bacterium | reverse complement strand
CTGACTTCCTGCAGGGCTGCCAGTTTGGGTTCCATCTCTGCCTCCAAAAAATAGGTTGTGGAAAACCCTTTTTAGTCGCAGAGACCCCAACTGACCAGCCCTGCATAGGATCTCGGAGAGGAGGGGAAAGAGCCTTGCGGCACCATGAGCCCGTCGCGCACCGGCTCGCTCTGCGCTGCAAAGGCCGCCGCTCGCGACACGGGGGGCGTCGCGCCGGCGCGGGCCGAGGCAGCGGGCTCTGCTACCATACGCCTGGTTCACGTCCGCTCGAGATGCAGTCCACCACGTCTGAGTCGCGCATGCACTCGCGCATGTCGCGCGAGGAGCTCCACGCCAGCCTGTCGCTCGCATCGCTCATCGCGCTGCGCATGCTGGGGCTCTTTCTCATCCTGCCCGTCTTCGCGGTGGATGCGCCGCATCTCGCCGGCGGCGACAACCGCCTCCTCGTGGGCATCGCGCTCGGCGCATACGGGCTCACGCAGGCGATGCTGCAGATTCCGTTCGGAGTCGCCTCGGACCGCTATGGCCGCAAGCGCGTGATCGTGCTCGGCCTCGTGCTCTTTGCGATCGGCGGCTTCATCGCGGCGTGGGCGACCGACATCCACTGGACGATCGTCGGCCGTGCCGTGCAGGGCGCGGGCGCGATCTCGGCGGCGATCGTGGCGTTCGTCGCCGACACGACGCGCGACGAGCACCGCACCAAGGCGATGGCCATCATCGGCTCGACGGTCGGTCTGATGTTCGCGGTCTCCCTGGTGGCGGCACCCGCGCTGTACCGCGTGGTCGGGATGCCGGGCATCTTCGAGCTCACCGCGATCCTCGCGCTCGCCGCGATCGTCGTCGTGGTGAAGGTCGTGCCGCCGGAGACCGCCCATCAGCACGACCCGTCGCGCGAGGTCGCGCCCGCGAAGCTCCGCGAAGTGGCCGCGAACCCCGAGCTCCTGCGGCTCAACTTCGGGGTGTTCACGCTGCACGCCGTGCAGATGGCGATGTTCGTGGTGGTGCCGCACGCGCTGATCGCGGTGGGTGGGCTGCCGGTCACCGAGCACTGGAAGGTGTACCTGCCGGCGCTGCTTGCCTCCTTCGTGCTGATGCTCCCGGCGATTCTCGGCGTGGAGCGCCGGGGGCAGCTGAAGTCGCTCTTCCTGGGCTCGATCGTGCTCCTCGCGCTCGTCCAGGTCGGCTTCGTCGAGTTCGGCACCCGGCTCGCCTGGCTCGTCGCGCTCCTCGTCGCGTTCTTCGTCGCGTTCAACATCCTCGAGGCGACCCTGCCGTCGCTCGTGTCGCGCATCGCGCCGCCGTCGGCGCGCGGCGCGGCGCTCGGGATCTACAATACGACGCAGTCGTTCGGCCTGTTCGCGGGTGGCGCGCTGGGGGGCTTCCTCGCGCAGCACTACGGCGACGCCGGCGTGCACGCGTTCTCCGCCGTGCTCGCTGCGGCCTGGGTCCTCGCCGCCCTGGCGATGCGGGTGCCGCCGCCCACCGCGAGCCGCACGATCCCGATCGGACAGGTGGACGATCCGGAGCGGCTGCGCGCGGCCCTCGCCCGCGTCAACGGCGTGCGCGAGGCGATCGTTATTCCGGAGCGTGGGGTGGCGCATCTCAAGGTCACGCCCGGCTGGGACGAGCGGAGCGTGGAGAGACTCGTGCGAGGAGGAACGTAATGGCATCGGTCAACAAGGTCATCCTGATCGGGAATCTCGGCGCCGACCCCGAGACGCGTTATTCGCCCGACGGCGCGGCGATCACCAACATCCGCATGGCGACCACGGAAAAGTGGAAGGACAAGGGCTCGGGCGAGATGCGCGAGCAGACCGAATGGCACCGCGTGGTGTTCTTCGGGCGCCTGGCCGAGATCGCCGGCGAGTACCTGAAGAAGGGGTCACCGG
The DNA here is from genome assembly GCA_020848075.1 of Burkholderiales bacterium. GTDB lineage: Bacteria > Pseudomonadota > Gammaproteobacteria > Burkholderiales > SG8-39 > JAABRB01. Next base: position 7,503 of record JADLAV010000071.1, on the reverse strand, counting down.
TTTACGTCGAAGGCCGCCTGCGGACGCGCAAGTGGACCGACAAGGAAGGCAACGAGCGCTACACGACCGAGATCACCGCAGACGCCATGCAGCTCCTCGGCAGCCGCGGCGGGGCGGGCGAGCCGTCCATGCGCGAGGCCGCACCGGCGGGCGAGGGCGCCCCGGCGCGGGGCGGCGGGAAGAAGCCGGCCGGCGGCGGCCTCGGCGACATGGAAGACGACATTCCTTTCTAGCCGTCCTGCGCTGCGCTCGGCGTGGCGCCTCCGACCGGCGCGCCGGGCGGGCGAGCGCGCGGCGGGCGGGACTTGAAATCCGCCTGCAAGGGCCCGATTTTCCGGGGGAAATCGCCGTTCCGGTATAATTCGTCGCCTTTGCCAGACTTGTCGGGAGGTCGCCGTGCCGATCTACGAATATCGGTGCTCGAGCTGTGGGCACCAGCAGGAATACATCCAGAAGATTTCCGATCCGGTCCTCACGACCTGCCCCGCGTGCGCACGCGAGACCTACGCCAAGATGCTCACTGCCGCGGGCTTCCAGCTGAAGGGCAGCGGGTGGTATGCCACGGACTTCAAGAACGCGGGTGCGAAACCGGCTGCCGGGAAGGGCGCCAAGGAGGCGGGCGCGGGGAGCGAGACGAAGTCGGACGCGAAGACCGACGCGAAGACCGACGCGAAATCGGGCGACCCCGGGCCCGCGAAATCCTGCGGCGCGGCCTGCGCTTGCTCGTAGGCGCCGACATCCCACGCGTCTCCTAGCCGGACACCCCGCCATCGGCCGGCGGCGCAAGCTGCCGGCTGCACATCCGTGAAGCGCTATCTCGTCACCGGGCTCCTGATCTGGATCCCGCTCGTCATCACCCTCTGGGTGCTGCATCTGCTCGTCACCACGCTCGACCAGTCGCTCGAGCTCCTGCCGCCGTCGCTGCGTCCCGAAGCGCTCTTCGGCTTCGCGATTCCGGGGGTGGGGGTCATCCTGACGATCGTCGTCGTCCTCGCGACCGGGATCCTCGCCTCCAACATCCTCGGTCAGCGCATCGTGCTGATCGCAGAGGACCTGCTGCGGAGGATCCCGGTGGTGAACTCGATCTACTACGGCGTGAAGCAGGTGAGCGACACCCTGTTCAAGCCCGGCGGCCAGGCGTTCCGCAAAGCGCTGCTCGTCGAATGGCCGCGGGAGGGCACGTGGACCATCGCCTTCCTCACCGGCGTGCCCGGTGGCGATACGGCGACGCACCTCGAGGGCGATTACGTGAGCGTGTACGTCCCGACCACGCCGAACCCGACCGGCGGCTACTTCGTCATGCTGCCGCGCGAGGACGTGATCGAGCTCGAGATGACGGTCGACGACGCGTTGAAGTACATCATTTCCATGGGCGTCGCGCCGCCGGTCGGCAGGCGCCGGCCGGGGCGGGATCCGGCACGGGGCGTGCCCGAGCGCGGCCGCGTGTCCGCGAGCGACAACGAGCGGCGCGCTGGAGGCCGATGACACCCCCGATCCTGGCGGCGCGTCTCCGCGCACCCGCATTTCACCGCTCAGCCCTTACCGCCCACCCGAAAGCATGCGATCCCACTACTGCGGCCAAGTGACCGCCGCCCACATCGACGAGAGCGTCTCGCTCTACGGCTGGGCCCACCGGCGCCGCGACCACGGCGGGGTGATCTTCATCGACCTGCGCGACCGCGAGGGGCTGGTGCAGGTGGTGTGCGATCCGGATCGGGCCGAGACGTTTCGGACCGCCGAGCGGGTGCGCAGCGAGTTCTGTCTGCGCGTGCGGGGCCTGGTGCGGCGCCGGCCCGAGGGCACGATCAACCCGAACCTCGCCACCGGCGAGATCGAGGTCCTCGCGCACGAGCTCGAGGTGCTGAATCCCTCGGCCACTCCGCCGTTCCAGCTCGACGAGGAGAACCTGAGCGAGAACGTGCGGCTCGCGCAGCGCGTCATCGACCTGCGCCGCCCGCAGATGCAACAGAACCTGCTGCTGCGGCACCGGGTGGCCATGGCGGCGCGCCGGTACTTCGACGAGCGCGGATTCATCGACATCGAGACCCCGATACTCACGCGGAGCACGCCCGAGGGCGCGCGCGACTACCTGGTGCCGTCGCGGCTGTATCCCGGTCACTTCTACGCGCTGCCGCAGTCGCCGCAGCTCTTCAAGCAGATGCTGATGGTCGCGGGCTTCGACCGCTACTACCAGATCACCAAGTGCTTCCGCGACGAGGATCTGCGCGCGGACCGCCAGCCCGAGTTCACCCAGATCGACGTCGAGACCTCCTTCCTCGACGAGGCGGAGATCCGCGCGATCATGGAAGGCATGGTGCGGACCGTGTTCGGCGAGGCGGCGGGCGTCGCGCTGCCCGATCCGTTCCCGGTGCTCACCTACGCGGAGGCGATGCGCGACTTCGGCTCGGACAAGCCCGATCTCCGCATTCCGCTCAAGCTGACCGAGCTCACCGATCTCATGAAGTCGGTGGACTTCAAGGTGTTCCGCGCCGCGGCCGAGCTCGGGGACGGGCGCGTCGCCGCGCTGCGCATCCCGGGCGGTGGAACGAGCATGACGCGCAAGGAGATCGACGACTGCGCCGCGTTCGTCGGCATCTACGGCGCCAAGGGGCTCGCCTACATCAAGGTGAACGACGCCTCCAAGCCGGGCGAGGCCGGCCTGCGGTCGCCGATCGTGAAGTTCCTGCGCGAGGACGTGCTGCGCGCCATCCTGGAGCGCACCGGCGCACGCGACGGCGACCTCGTCTTCTTCGGCGCCGACCGCGCGAAGGTCGTGAACGATGCGCTCGGCGCGCTGCGCGTGAAGCTCGGCCACGAGAAGGGCCACGTCGAGGCGGGCTGGCGCCCGGCCTGGGTCGTCGACTTCCCGATGTTCGAGTGGGACGAGGAGGCGAGGCGCTGGGGCGCGATGCATCACCCGTTCACGGCGCCGAAGGACGGCCACGAGGATCTGCTCGAGGCCGCTCCTGGGCGTGCGCTCGCCAAGGCCTACGACGTGACGTTGAACGGCTGGGAAATCGGCGGCGGCTCGGTGCGGATCCACCGGGCCGACGTCCAGTCGAAGGTATTCGGCGCGCTCGGCATCGGTCCCGAAGAGGCGCGGGCGAAGTTCGGGTTCCTGCTCGACGCGCTGCAGTTCGGCGCCCCGCCGCACGGCGGCATCGCGTTCGGCCTGGATCGCATCGTTGCGATGATGGCGGGCGCGGAATCGATCCGCGATGTGATCGCGTTCCCGAAGACCCAGCGCGGCCAGTGCCTGCTCACCCAGGCGCCGAGTCCGGCGGAAGAGCGGCAGTTGCGCGAGCTGCACCTGCGCGTGCGCGAACCCGGGAAGGTCTAGGCCTTCACCGCAAAGGCGTGAAGAACGAAACGAGCGCGAAGAGACGTCATGCGAATGATCCCCGCGATGCGGGCGCGCGCGCCTGCGGCAGCGCCGGGGAGGGACTGCCGCTCCCGGATCCTCCTTGCGCTGCTTTGCGTTCTTTGCGCCTTCGCGGTGCTGGTCTCGGCGGGCGTCCGCGCACGAGAGCCGCAGCCGGTCGGCGAGATCGCGGCGGCGGACCTCCCGCGCGAGGCGCGCGACACGCTCGCGCTCATCGAGCGCGGCGGGCCGTTTCCCTACCGCTCGGATGGCAGGCGCTTCGGCAATCGCGAGAAGCTGCTCGCGTCGCGGCCAGGCGGCTATTATCGCGAGTACACTGTGCCGACGCCGGGGGCGCGCGACCGCGGCGCGCGCCGGATCGTCGCGGGCCGGGACGGGGAGTACTATTACACGGACGACCATTACCGGAGCTTCCGGCGCATCCGCGAGTGATTCGCGACGCCGGGCTCCCGTGCGAGGGGCGATCGAGGCGAGTATCCGGGCAGCCAAATTGAACTACGACGACATCCTCTCCGACGCCGGGCAGGCAGGCATCTACCAGCTCCCGGTCGACGACGCGGCGCTCGAGGCGGCCGCGGCGGACGGCGATTTCGCCACGTGGCGGGTCGACCTCGCGGGTGTGCGCGGCAAGCAGGAGCTCCTCGATGCGATCGCGCGCGACCTCGCGTTCCCCGAGTGGTTCGGCTCGAACTGGGATGCGCTGGAGGACTGCCTCACCGATCTCTCCTGGTGCGTCGCCTCGGGCTACCTGCTGATCCTGGAGAACGCCGGCAGCTTCGCCGCGGCGAACCCGGAGGAGTTCGAGACCGCGCTCGAGGTGTGCGACGCGGCGGCCGAGTACTGGTATGACGAGGACGTGCCATTCTGGGTGTTCGTGGGGGGCGCGGACTACGCGCGGTTCGACATCCCCGCCCTCGTCGCGGAATGAGCGCGTCGGGCGCGGCTCTGCCGCGCTACAAGATCCCGGTCTCGGTCCTGGTGGTGATCCACACGCCGGCGCTCGAGGTGCTGCTGATGGAGCGGGCGCCCGCGCCCGGCTACTGGCAGTCCGTGACCGGGAGCGTCGACCGGGAAGACGAGCCGCTCGCCGAGACCGCCGTGCGCGAGGTGCTCGAGGAGACGGGCATCGACGCGACCCGCCACCGGCTCCTCGACTGGCACATCGAGAACCGGTTCGAGATCTACCGGAACTGGCGCGCGCGGTACGCGCCGGGCGTGACGCACAACGTCGAGCACGTCTTCGGGCTCACGGTGTCGGGGTCGCTGCTGGTGCGGCTCGACCCGCGGGAGCACTCGGCGTTCGTCTGGCTCCCGTGGCGCGAGGCGGCCGACAAGTGCTTCTCGTGGTCCAACCGCGATGCCATCCTGATGCTGCCGGCGCATCTCGGCGTCGCCGCGTCGCCGCCCACGCCGTGACGGCAGGAAAAACGATCGGCGCGCTTGCACTCGCGCAATAGACCACTACAATCCGGCCGGCGCACCGCGACCGCCGTTGCGAAGCCTGTGCCGCCCGGCGGGCGGATCCGGCGCCGGCGCACCCGAGAAACATGAACCTGCACATCGCAAGCTACAACATCCACAAGGGGTTCTCGCACTTCAACCGGCGCATGGTCGTGCACGAGCTGCGCGACCGGCTGCGCGCGGTCAATCCCGACGTCGTCTTCCTGCAGGAAGTGCAGGGCGAGCACGCGGGGCACGCCCACCGCTTCGACAACTGGCCGGGCGAGCCGCAGTACGAGTTCCTTGCCGACACGGTGTGGACCGAGTACGCCTATGGGCGCAACGCGGTCTACGACGAGGGCCACCACGGCAACGCGATCCTCTCGCGGTTCCCGATCATCGCCGCGGACAACCAGGACATCTCGACCCACCCGTTCGAGCGCCGCGGGCTCTTGCACTGCGAGCTGCATATCCCGCGCCAGGGGATCTCGGTCCACTGCGTCTGCGTGCACTTCGGGCTCGACGAGCGCGGGCGCCGGCAGCAGGTGTACGCCCTCATCGACCGGCTGATCGGAATGGTGCCGCAGGAGGCGCCGCTCATCATCGCCGGCGACTTCAACGACTGGCGCAACCGCGCCGGCCGGACGCTTGCTGGCGAGTTGGGCGTGCACGAGGTGTTCCGCGACCATCGCGGCCGCCCCGCACGCAGCTTCCCGAGCCGGCTGCCGATCCTTCGGCTCGACCGGATCTACGTCCGCGGATTCGCCGTCCACCACGCCGAGGTCCACCACGGCCATGTGTGGTCACGCATCTCCGACCACGCCATGCTCACGGCGCGACTCGCCATGGGATGAACGTCGATCTCGTCGACGGCAATCGGCTCCTGCTCCTGCGGAGCGGCGCCGAGTACTTCCCGGCCCTCGAGCAGGCGATCCGCGAGGCCCGGCGCGAGATCTATCTCGAGGCCTACATCTTCGCGGAGGACGACGCGGGCCACCGCATCGGCACGGCGCTCGTCGCGGCCTCGGCGCGCGGCGTACGCGTGAACGTGCTGGTCGACGCCTTCGGGTCGCTGCGGCTCTTCGGCAAGCTGCGCGAGGCGCTCGCTGCCGGCGGCGTCCGCGTTCTCGAGTTCCGCCCCGACATCTACCCCTGGAATTTCGGGCATCGGCGGCTGCGGCGCATGCATCGCAAGCTCGTCGTGATCGACGGTAAGACGGGCTTCGTCGGCGGGATCAACGTCATCGACGACATGCACACGCCGGGGCACACCCCGCCGCGGATCGACTACGCGGTGCGCGTCGAAGGCCCGGTGGTGCGCGCGATGCAAGAACAGGCGGAGCACCTGTGGAACGTGGTGGCATGGACCAACCTGCGCCAGCAGTGGGGGGCGACGCGGCGCCCCGCCGTGAAGCTCGCGCGCGAGGGCTACCAGCGTGCCGCGTTCGTGGTGCGCGATAACGTCCAGCATCGCTCGGACATCGAGGACGCGTACCTCGACGCGTTCGAGCGCGCCGAGGAGGAGATCCTGATCGCCTGCGCGTACTTCTTCCCGGGGCGGCGCTTCCGCCGCGCACTGACGCAGGCGGCGGCGCGCGGCGTCCACGTTATCCTGCTGCTGCAGGGGCGCGTGGAGTACGTGCTGCTGCACTACGCCTCGCGTGCGCTCTACGGCGCGCTGCTCGACGCGGGCATCGAGATCCAGGAGTACCGGCGGAGCTTCCTGCATGCCAAAGTCGCGGTCGTGGATAGCCAGTGGGCCACCGTGGGCTCGTCGAACATCGATCCGTTCAGCCTGCTGCTCGGCCGCGAGGCGAATCTCGTGGTCGACGACCGGCGCTTCGCCCAGGAGCTGCGCGAGAGCCTGTACCAGACGATGGAGCAGGGCGCGGAGGCGGTCGAGCCGCAGCGCTGGCACCGCCAGCCGCTCCTCCGCCGGATCAAGATCTGGATCGCCTACGGCTTCGCGCGATTCGTGATCGGGGTGTTCGGCTACGGGCGGCTGCACTGAGCTGAACCGGCCTTCCCGCGGTTGCTTCGCTTTCCCCTCCTCTCCGAGGAGGGGTGTCACGCGACGCGTGACGGGGTGGTGTCTCTTTCCCCTCCTCCCCGAGGAGGGGTGCCGGCGAAGCCGGCGGGGTGGTGCATGCGTGTTCACACGGAGCGCAGAGCAAGCCGGTGCGCGGCGGGCTCATGGTGCCGCAAAGCGCGTCGCCGAGCGGGTCCCGGTTTGCTGCGGCCGGTCAACACACGACCAGCCGCAACAAACCACCCGCTTCACGGCGACTGCGGCACCCTGGTTGGGAAGGGAAGGGGCCCAACCCTTCCCTGGCACCCACCGCGCACCGGCTCGCCCTGCGTTGACACGCCCTGACCTGCGAGGGTTTTAACATCCTACGCACATTACCGCCATCCCAGCGCCAGCGGTTGCGCTCGCCCGGCGCCTTTGGCCGCGTCGTCCGTTGCGGGTGGTTTGTGGCGGCCAGTCGTGTGTTGACTGGCCGCCGCAAACCGGGCCCCCGTAGGAGGGCGTTTGCGGCCTCAGGCGCCGGGCGGGCGCAGTCGCTGGCGCGTCGGAGTGATGAAGCAGAACACCACCCCGTCACGCTTCGCGTGACACCCCTCCTTCTATGAGGGGCCGGTTTGTCAAGGTCTCTGGACCGTCCAGGGGTGTGAATGAT
>JADLAV010000070.1 GCA_020848075.1 Burkholderiales bacterium | reverse complement strand
CTACCGGATTTAAATGTTATTTACATGACTACACATCGCACCCGCAAATGACAGGCTATCTCCTTGAGCCGACTCAGAAATCGGCCTCTTTCGAGGCTCTTTAAAGGGGGGAACTTCGGTTTAGTCGCAGAGACCCCAACTGACCAGCCCTGCATAGGATCTCAAAGAGGAGGGACCGATTCAGCGCGGGACGTCGAACGGACGCACGTTGTCCACGACCGCGCGCCACGCGAGCAGATAGGCGGCAGCGTTCCATGATTGCCGCGGCATGCCGGAGGGCGCGAACGTGCGGCCGTGCAGCCACTCGTTGAACTGCCAGCCGCCGAGCGCGTTGGCGTGCGCGACTTTGGCGAGTGCGCGCGCAGCCCGGTCGCGTTGCCCTGCCGCGGCGAGCGCAACGACCCAGAACGCGCCGACGAAGGGCCACACGCCGCCGTTGTGGTACTGCCACGCGAGATTCTGGCGGTGGCGGGACATGTACGGGCGCCACAGCACGCTCGATTCGCGGATCGGCTCGCACACGACGCGCACGGGATAGGGCTCTGCGACACCGGCGCGATCCAGTGCTTTCAGCACCGCGAGCCCGGTCGATCCGTCGGCGAGGCCGCACAGCAGGGCGAGCACGTTGCCAAACACGTCACCCTCGTCGCCGAAGAGGGCGAGGTTGACGAACGATAGATACAGCTCGCGATTGCGCGCCCGCCGCTTCGCGTAGTGCACGAGCAGCCGGGCGCGCCGGTAGTCGCTGAGCGGCGCGCTGAAGGGCCGGAAGAGGTGATTCGCGTTGGCGCGCGTCTCGGCGGCGCGGGGCAGACCGTAGAGGCGCTTCACCCAATGCCACAGGGCGTTGGTGTACAGCACGAACCCGGAGCGCGGCATGATGTCGGCCCAGTCGCTCGCCTCGTTCTGCTGCAGGAGGAAGAAGCGCTGGTGCTCCTGGGCGTGCAGCCAGGCGATCGCGCGCGCGATCTCGCCGGCAAATCGCGCGCGCAGCCGGCCGCTCGAACCGCGACGGTCGAGAACCGCGAGCGCGGCGAGCCACCACAGGGTAGCGTCGATGCAGCCGAGGTACCAGAAGTCCGCTTCCTCCCGCGTGAGGTCCACGAACTTCGGGATCTGGCCGTTCGGCGCCTGATGGCGGGCGAGGGTGACGAGACCTGCGGCCGCCTCGTGCTCGAGCACCGCATCCCCGGAGAGCGCCATGCCAAGGGCGCACACCGCGGCATCGCGTCCGAAGATGGCTGCGTAGCCGCGGGCGCGCGCCCGGGCGCCCGGCGCTGCGGCGAGGATGCCGTGCGGCGTCAGGTTCGCGCGGAGGAGATCGACGCCGTGCCCCCGGCACTCTTCGATCACCGCAGCATCCGCGGGCGCGACTGCGCCGGCGGGGAGCTCGCCCTGGCCCCGCATCAGCGCGGCGCCCGCGCGCCCTGCTCTTGGGCGGCGTCGTTGCGCCCGGCGATGACGATCAGCCCCGCCGGGAAGTGTGAAAACACTGCACCCAGGCGCAACCGCCCGTCCTCGGCTTCGAGCGCCTCGCCGGTGAGCACGTTGACCGGCTGGCACGACGCCGCCGTCAAGGGCTCCAGCGAGAGATACGTGTCGCCCCACACCGCATCGCCGAGCGGCGGCGTGCCGGCGTCCACGCCGAGCGACGCCCACAGCCGTCCGGCGACTGCGATCACCGCGCCGCCGTTGAACCGCCGCGCGAACCCCACCACGTGCCGCGCGCGGGCGCCCGTCGCCGCGAGCGCTACGTAATCACCCCGCTCGAAGAGCTGCGGCTGCTCGCGGCGCAGCTCGAGGGTTCGCCAGGTCGTCCACAGCTTGGCGCGGCCGTTCTCGGGCGCGTTCGCCATTGCCCGCGCCACATGCGCCAGGCCGTGCGGACGGCTCTGCGCGTTGCGAGCGAGTTCCTTCAACTCCTCGAGCATGCCGCGGCGGCGCGCGTAGTCGACGGGCCGCCGGTTGTCGGGATCGACCAGGCTGAAGTCGAGCGTCTCGTTGCCCTGGTAGATGTCGGGCACCCCCGGGGAGGCGAGCTTGATGAGCGTCATCGAAAGGCTGTTCAGCAGCCCGAACCAGCCGATCGCGCGCACTTGCGCGACGAGATCCTCGAGAAAGAGGTTGCCGTCGGACCGGCCGAGCAACTGCTGCACGAACTCGGCCGTCGCAGTCTCGTAGGGCTCGCTGACGCTGATCCAGCTCGATTGCACCTTGGCTTCGCGTACCGCCTTCACCATGTAGCGCGCGATGCGGTCGCGGTACTCCGCCAGGCGCTCGGCATCGAAGTCGCCGGCCGGGAAAGTCCCGAGCAGCGTCTGGTAGAGCAGATACTCGTCGTTGCGCGATGGCGCCGGCACGCCGTCCACGGTGCGTTTGCGGCCGCGGTTCATGCGGCTCCACCGCCGCAGCAGCAATCGCCAGGCGGCCGGTATCTCCGAGAGGACGTCGATGCGCGCCCGCACGTCCTCGGATCGCTTGTTGTCGTGCGTGGACGTCGCGAGCATCGTGTGCGGCCAGCGCGCGGCGCGGTCGGCGCTCGCGCCGTGGAACGCCGCAACCGTGACGCCGAAGAGCTCCGGATCGCCGCCGACCTCGTTCAACGACACGAGCCGGTGGTACACGTAGAACGCAGTGTCCTCGACGCCCTTCGCCGCCACCGGCCCGGTGAACTGCTGGAATTTCATCGCGAAGGCGCGTACACGGGTCTTCAACTCCGCCGGCGCGTCCTTCGGCGCGCGCCCGAGGAGCGCCGAGCGCACGAAGTCGAAGATGGTGACGTCCGCCGCGCGGCTGCGCCGCTTCGCATGCGCGATGGCCCAATCGATGTGGCGCCGATCCTGGACGGACGCCGCCTCGGCAATGTAAGTGCGATATACGGGAAAGCAGGCGACCACCTCGGTGAGCGCCTGGCGCAGCGTGTTGAACGTGAAGTCGCGCGTGCGCCGGTCGGCGTGCGCGATGCGCAGGAGCTCGGTCGCGAGCACGGTGAGCTCGGCGGCGAGCGCCGCGCGCATGATGGCGCGCTTGCTGCGGTACGCCACCTCCGGGAACGCCAGGTCCTCCCCGATGAACGCGCGGTAGATGCGGTCGAGCTTGCCGCGCGCCGCCGCGTCGACGCAGAGGCCGTTGACCACCGTCGCGAAGCGGTAGCCAGTGGTGCCGTGCACCGCCCAGCTCTCGGGGACGCGCTCGTGCCCGGCCGTGATCTTCTCCACTACGACGTAGAGCGGTCGCGCGGGCCGCCCGTCGCTGCCTGGCGCGCTCTCCACGCCGGCAAGCTGCGCATAGCGGTTCTGGATCCGCAGGAAATACTGCGCCGGATCGTAGAGGCCGTCCGGGTGGTCGAGCCGGATTCCGTCGATCTTCCCCTCGACCGCGAGGCGCAGCACGAACCGATGGGTCGCCTCGAACACGGCCTCCCGCTCCATGCGCAGGCCCGCGAGCTCGTTGATGTCGAAGAAGCGCCGGTAATTGATCTCGTCGGAGGCAACGCGCCAGTAGGCAAGACGGTAGGCCTGCGCCTCCAGAAGCTCGTGCAGCGGCTCGAAGCTTGCGCGATCGCCGATCGTGCCGTTCAGTTGCCGGAGCGCCCATGCGATCGCCTCGCCCACCCGGGGTGCTTCTTCCACCAGCCGCGCGAGGCGCCGCTTGTGCACCTCCTTGTCCCGGTTGCGCTCGGCGACGCGCTCCGGCGCAGTGTCGTCCCGGGCCGGGAGGTGGCCGAGCGCAGCCGACAGGCTGGAGAGCTCGGTCGCGACGGCGTCCGGGATCTCGCCCGAAGCGAGGTCTCTCAGGGCCCGCTCGAGAATCCGCGGATATTCGCGTGGGTCGACCGGGAACCGGTGCTCGGAATAGAACACGCTGATCGAGCCGCCCGGCGCGTCGAAGGCGAGGCGGAGCTCGCCGCGCTCCAGCACCAGCCCGTAATGGTCGCTCAGCACCGGCACCAGCACCCGCCCCGCGAGTGCGACGTTGACCGGGTGCCAGTCGATGTCGAAGTATTCGGCGTACGCCGACGCCGGCCCGTTCTCGAGCACGTCGAGCCACCAGACGTTGTCCGCGCCCATCACGCCCATGTGGTTGGGCACCATGTCGAGGATCTGCCCCATGCCGTGGTCGTGCAGCACCGCCACGAAGCGCTCGAAGTCCTCGCGTCCGCCGATCTCGGGATTGAGCGCGGTGTGATCGACGATGTCGTAGCCGTGCGTGCTGCTCGGGCGCGCGCGCAGATAAGGCGAGCAGTAGACGTGGCTCACGCCAAGCGCGGCGAGGTAGGGAACGAGCGCGGTCGCGTGCGCGAAGGTGAAGTCGCGGGTGAGCTGCAGCCGGTAGGTCGCGCGCGGGATGCGCGCAGTGGCCGCGCCCACGCGCTCCGGCCTGGCGACACGCGGCTCGCCGCGGAGCGCGGCGAGCGCGCGCGCGAGCGCGACGAAACGCTCGTCGTCGCCGATGCGCTCGAGCGCGACCGGCAGCTTGCGCCGCCAGTTCGGGTGCTCGTCGGTGGTTCCGGGCAGATTCGCCTGGTCGCGCACGCCGAGGAGATCCTCCGGCTGCACGACGAGCACCTTGGCGGGGGCGCGCGCGAGATAGACATGCAGGTTGCGCGCGAACTCCGGCGTCATCTCCGGCACGGAGACCGGATTCGCCGCGGTGCCCTGCGGCAGCAGCCCTTCGCGCTCCAGCGCGAGCAGAAGGCGCGCGCGGTCCTGGGCGCGCTCGACGATCTGCGCCTGGCGCCGGTCGTCGGAAGGCGTCAGGCCGAGCTCCTGGCGGAGGAGGATGTCGCGCCCCTCCCAGTAGCCCGCGAGGGTCGGGAGGTCGTGGGTGCTCGCGGCAACGAGCGCGTCGGCCGGATACGCGGCCGGGAGCTTGAAATCCCCGGTACCGGTGCGCTCGAAGAAGAGCAGGCGGTACGACAGGACGCCGAGCCGGCCGAGGGCGTCACGCACCTCATCGGGTACGGTCCCGAGATCCTCGCCGATGACGAGGCAGCGGTTGCGGTGGCTCTCGAGCGCGAGGATGCCGAGCAGATCGGAGAACGGATAGTGCACATACGCGCCCTCGGCAGCGATGCGGCCAGCGGGAATCCAGAAGAGCCGCATGAGCCCCATGACGTGGTCGATGCGCAATGCGCCGGCGTGGCGCATGTTCTCGCGCAGCGTCGCGATGAAGGGTGCGTAGGCCACCTCGCGCAACCGCTCGGGACGGATCGGCGGGAGGCCCCAGTTCTGGCCGGCGGCATTGAAATCGTCCGGCGGCGCGCCCACGGTTGCGCTGACCGCGTAGAGGTCCTGGTTCGCCCAGGCCTCCGCGCCGCCGCCGTCGATCGAGACCGCGAGATCCTGGTAGAGCCCGATGCCGAGCCCGAGCTCGAGCGACCGCCTGCCCACCTCGCCGAGCTGCAGCTCGGCGAGCCACTGGAGGTACTCGTAGAACTCGACGCGCTCGGCGTGCTCCGCGGCGAAGCGCGCCACCGCCGGCGCAGTCGGGTCCTGGTAGGCGGCCGGCCAGGCCGGCCAGCCCCACACGCTTGGGTCCTCGCGATGCAAGCGCTCCTGGATCGCCTCGAAGAGCGCGTGGCGGCGCAAGCGCGCCCCGCCGTCGGACTGAAAGGCGCGGAAGGCCTCGGCACGCACGGTGCCGGCAGCGAGATGGCGCGCCCGGAAGTGCGCGTAGAGCCGCTCGAGCACTGGCAGCTTCGCGCCGGCGACTCCCGGGTAGTCGACGAGCGGTGCTTCGCGCAGACTCGTCAGCCGCGCCTGGAACCACGCCGAGCGCACCTCCGCGACGGCTTCGTCGCATTCGCCGAAGTCCGCTGCCGCTTCGACGTCGATATAGAGCACGTTGAGAAACAGCCGCGAGGACGGGCTGTACGGGCTCGCGTGCGCAGGGGTATGGGGGTACAGCGCGTGGAGCGGATTCACGCCGACGATCGCCGCGCCGCGATGCGCCCACTGCTCGAGCAACGTGCGCAGGTCGGTGAAGTCGCCGATGCCCCAGTTCCGTTCCGAGCGCAAGCCGTAGAGCTGGACGGACGCGCCCCAGACCCGGCCCTCGCCCGCGAGCGCGTCCGGGCGATAGCAGGCCGCGGGTGCAACCACGAATGACGCCTCGGCCATGATCGCGTCTGCGTGCACCAGCACGAGGCGATGGTAGCCGCGACCCGGAGCAACCCGCACCGTGAATTCCCGTGCCACATACAGACCCTCGGCCGTCTCGCCTCGCTCGAGGCAGGGCAGGTCGGCCGGGACGAGCGTGCCCTCGTGCACGGTGCCGCCTTCCTCGATGAGACGCCAGCCGAGGCGCGCTGCGTCGCGTGCGGCGTCGAGCGCGACGCGCACTTTCCAGGCGCCGTCACCTTCCTCCGCCACGACTACCGGCGGCAGGATTTCGCGCCAGCGCGCGGTCGCGGAGGCCGCGAGTGCCGCCTCGAGCGACTGTGTTTCCCCGATCTCCAGCCCGAACGCGGCGAGGAGGGGGAGGAGCGTTGCCTCGGGAACCGCGTGCCGGTTACCCCAGATGTCGAAATAGTCCGGCGCGATGCCGTGCAGCCGGACGAGCTCCGCGAGCCGGGCCGGGTCGCTCATCGGGCAGGATGTCTCATGCGGCGTCCTCGAGGGTGAACACCGCGAAGGGTGCGGGCGGAGCGACTCTCAGGCGCTGCTGAGCGCCAGGATCCGGCGGGTAGATCGCGCTGCCCGGCGGAAGATCGACGCTGCCGCGCGGCGCGTCGGACAGGGCAGCGAGGAGGTGCAGCCGCGCGCCGTCGCCGAGCGTCCAGGCGACGTGCAGCACCGCATCGTCGCGGACCGAGAAGGTCCCGCCTGCGCGCATGCCCGCGAGTCGCGGCACGATGTGGCGATGGCGCAGGTCGAGCAGCTCACGGTAGAGCGCGTGCCACTCCGCGTGCGGCGGCCGATCGAGCTCTTCCCAGTCGAGCTTCGATCGCGCGAAGGTCGTCGGATCGGTCGGATCCGGGATGGTCGCCTGCACCGCCGGGTCGCGGAAGCGCGCGAAGCGCCCGAACTCGGCACGCCGGCCGTGCGCGACGGCGGCGGCGAGCTCCGGCCCGAAGTCGCAGAAGAAGAGGAAGGGGGTGCTGGCGTCGAACTCCTCGCCCATGAAGAGCATCGGCGGCGCCGGCGCGAGGAGCAGGCAGGCGAGCGCCGCACGCAGCCTGCGCGGCTCGGCGATGCGACCGATGCGCTCGCCGTAGGCACGGTTGCCCACCTGATCGTGCGTCTGGATGAACGTCACGAAGGCGGCCGGAGGCAGCGTCGCGCTCGGCTCCCCACGGGGCTTGCCGTCGCGATAGCCCGAGCGCTCGCCCTGATACGCGAATCCTTCGGCGAGCCCGCGCCCGAGGTGCCAGAGCGGCCGCTCCGAGTAGTCGGCATAGTAGCCGTCGCGCTCGCCGGTGAGGAGCACGTGAAGCGCATGGTGCAGATCGTCGTTCCACTGCGCGGTGGCCTGCACCGGCCGGTTGGCCGAGTCGCGCCGCAGGTAGCGCGACTGGTTCCGATCGTTCTCCAGAACGAGATGCACGTGCCGCTCGCCATCGGCCCGAGCGCGGATCGCCTCGGCGAGCTCGGCCACGATGTCGGGCCGCGATTCGTCGGCGATCGCGTGCACCGCATCCACGCGCAGGCCGTCGACGCCGTACTCCTCGATCCAAAAGAGCGCGTTGTGGATGAAGAAGTCGCGCACGACGCGCGCGCCGTCCGCGTCGAAGTTGATCGCCGCGCCCCACGGCGTCCGGCGGCGAGGGTTGAAGAACGGCGCCGCGTAGGCGTGCAGGTAGTTGCCCTCCGGGCCGAAGTGGTTGTAGACCACGTCCAGGAAGATCATCAGCCCTTTCCGGTGGGCGGACTGCACCAGCCGCTTCAGGTCGTCGGGCGTGCCGTAGGCGGCATCGGGCGCGTAGGGCAGCACGCCGTCATAGCCCCAATTGCGAGCGCCGGGGAAATCCGCCACCGGCATGAGCTCGACGGCGGTCACGCCGAGCGCCGCCAGATAGTCGAGCTTCGCCAGCGCCGCGGCGAATGTCCCCTCGGGCGTGAAGGTGCCCACATGCAGCTCGTAGATGATCGCGTCTTCCCAAGGGCGCCCGCGCCAGGCGCCGTCCGACCACTCGAACGCGAGCGGGTCGACCACGAGGCTCGGCCCGTGTACGTCGTCCGGGTTGCAGCGCGATGCCGGGTCGGGCACGCTCAGCTTGCCGTCGATCCGGAAGCGGTAGCGCGTTCCGGCGGGCGCCTCGCGCACGAGCGCCTCGAACCACCCGCTGCCCGCTGCCGCCATGGCGCGCACGTCGGGCGATGCGGCGTCGCCGAGCGCCACGTCGACGCGCTCGGCGCCCGGAGCCCACAGGCGGAAGCGGGTCGCCCCGTCGTTGCGCACCTCCGCCCCGAAAGGCATCGCGTGTCGCCGTCTCACGGTCTCAGGCAGCCGCGTCGACTCGCACATGCAGCAGGAGGGCGAGCGAGCGCCCCTGCAGAGGGTATTCCGCGCCGGCGTCGAACGACCCGTCGGGCGCGAGCCCGTCCTGGAAGCTCGTGTCGAGCAGCGCCAGCCAGCGACCGCCGTACGCCGGCAGGTGAAACGGCACTTGCTCGTGATGCGCGTTGAAGAGGGCGAGGAAGCTCTCGTCGCGCAGCGGCCGCCCGCGCGCATCGGTTTCGGTCAGCCCCTCGCCGTCGACGTACACGCCGAGGCAGCGGGCGTAGTCCTTGCTCCACTCCTCGTCGGTCATCTCCGCGCCGTCCGGCGTCAGCCACGCGATGTCCTTGATGCCGTGGCCGCGCAGCGGTCGGCCCTGGAAGAAGTCGCGGCGCCGGAACACCGGATGCGCGCGCCGCAGCCCGATCATGCGCTCCACGAAGCGCGCAAGCTTCGCGCCGTCCTCGCCCGGGCTCCAGTCGAGCCAAGAGAGCGCGTTGTCCTGGCAATAGGCGTTGTTGTTGCCGAGCTGGGTACGTCCGAGCTCGTCGCCTGCGGTGAGCATCGGCACGCCCTGGGAGAGAAGCAGGGTGGCGAGCAGGTTGCGCTTCTGCCGCGCCCGGAGTGCGCGCACCTGCGAGTCGTCGCTCGGACCCTCTACGCCGCAGTTCCACGAGAGGTTGTTGTCGTGGCCGTCGCGATTGCCTTCGAGGTTCGCCTCGTTGTGCTTCTCGCTGTAGCTCACGAGATCGTGCAGCGTGAAGCCGTCGTGCGCGGTCACGAAGTTGATGCTCGCGTGCGGCCGCCGGCCGCTGCGGCCGTAGAGATCGCTCGACCCGGTGAGCCGGCGCGCGAAGTCGTTGATCAGCCCCCCGTCGCCCTTCCAGTAGGCGCGCATCGTGTCCCGGTACTTGTCGTTCCACTCGGCCCAGCCGATCGGGAAGTTGCCGACCTGGTAGCCGCCTTCGCCGAGATCCCACGGCTCGGCGATCAGCTTCACCTGCGAGAGCACCGGATCCTGGCGCAGGATGTCGAAGAACGCGCCGAGCCGGTCGACCTCGTGCAGCTCGCGCGCGAGCGCAGCGGCGAGGTCGAAGCGGAAACCGTCGACGTGCATCTCGGTCACCCAATAGCGCAGCGAGTCCATGATCAGCTGCAGCACGCGCGGATGCCGCATGTTGAGCGTGTTGCCGCAGCCCGTGTAGTCCACGTAGTAGCGGCGATTCTCCGGATTGAGCCGGTAGAAGGCGGCGTTGTCCACGCCGCGAAAGGCGAGCGTCGGGCCGAGATGGCTGCCTTCGGCGGTGTGGTTGTAGACGACGTCGAGGATCACCTCGATTCCGGCCGAGTGCAGGGTCTTCACCATCGTCTTGAATTCGTGCACCTTGCCCGACGCCGAGTAGCGGCGTTCCGGGGCGAAGAAGCCGATGGTGTTGTAGCCCCAGTAATTGCGCAGCCCCTTGTCCACCAAACTCCGGTCGTCGACGAACGCGTGCACCGGCATCAGCTCGACGGTGGTCACCCCCAGTCGCTTCAGGTACTCGACCACCGGCGCGCAGGCGAGCCCGGCATAGGTGCCACGGAGCGCCGGCGGCACCTCGGGGTGCTGGATCGTGAACCCGCGCACGTGCAGCTCGTAGATCACCATCTCGTTCCACGGAATCTGCGGGCCGCGGTCTCCGTCCCACGTGAACGCGGTCTCGACGACCTTGCACTTGGGCATCGCGCCAGCGCTGTCCCGCCGGTCGAACGACAGATCCGCGGCCGGGTCGCCGATGCGGTAGCCGAAGTGGGCGTCGCTCCAGCGCAAGGCGCCGACGATGTTCTTCGCGTAGGGATCCAGGAGCAGCTTGTGCGGGTTGAAGCGGTGGCCATCCTCGGGCCGGTAGGGCCCGTGCACGCGGTAGCCGTAGAGCAGGCCGGGACGCGCCTCGGGCAGGTAGCAGTGCCAGACCTGGTCGGTCTGCTCACGGAGCGCGATGCGCTGCATCTCGCGCCGCCCGCCGGCATCGAAGATGCAAAGTTCGACCTTTTGCGCGTGCTCGGAGAAGAGCGTGAAGTTGACGCCCTCGCCGTCCCAGCTCGCGCCGCGCGGGTACGGCCGGCCGGGCCAGACTGCGCCGAACGGTGCCCTCATCGCCGCGGCGCCTCGGTGTCATCGCGCGCTCCGCGCTTCGGCCACCACCGCTCGAGGCGTTCGGCCGCCCAGTCCTTGCCGCCCAGGCCGAAGGCGAGCGCCAGCGCGAGCACGATCCCGGCCAGGACGACGAGGAAGCTCTGGCGCACGATGTCCCCGCCCACGTTCACCTGGTCGAGCGCGATCAGCACCACGAACGCGAGGATCGCGTACCGCGCCAGGTTGCCGAGAAGCGGCGCATCCTGGATCCCGACGTTCCGGCAGTAGGTCGTCACGGTGTCGCCGATGAACCGGGCGAAGTAGGCGCCGAACACGAGGATCAGGAGCGCGACGATGACCTTCGGCACGAACAGCACGACGCGGCCGAGCAGGTCGGTGATGTAGGTGAGTCCCACGCTATTGAAGGCGATGACGAGCGTCGCGAGGATCACGAGCCAGTACACGAGTGTTGCCAGGATCTCGGTCGTGCCGCTCTTCACGCCGCCCTGCGCGAGGAATCCGTCCACGCCGGCGCGCTCGGTGAGCACGTTGAAGTTGACCGCGCGCAGGCCGCGCAGGACGGCGAACCGCGCGACCTTGGCCGCGAGCCAGCCGGCGATCAGGACCGCGATTGCGAGTGCGAGCCGCGGGAGAAAGGCGCCGACCTGCGCCAGGAACACGCGAACCGGTTCGAGCAGCATGTTCACTTCATTCATGTGATCCTCCTATCCCTTCGTGCGCGGCGACCGTGGCCGGCCTCCGGCTCACCCCGGTCCGACCAGGGCGAGGATGCCCTGGACCGGTATCTGGACCCAGTCGGGGCGGTTGCCGAGCTCATAGCGGAGCTCGTAGAGCGCCTTATCCAGCTCGAACAGGCGGAGCAGATCGCGCGCCGCCGCGGGCGCTCCGTAGAGCCTGCTCGTCCGTGTGCCCTCGTCGTAGGCGGCGAGGAACGACGCACGCGCCTCGGTTGCCCATGCGCGAGCGAGGGGTCCGAGCCGCGCGGCCTCCGCGTCGCTCTGCGCCGTCCGCCTCAACGCCGTCCGCTGTGCATAATCGAACGAGCGCACCATTCCCGCGACGTCGCGCAGCGGCGAGCCCTTCCGGCGGCGCTCCTCGAACCCACGCTCCGGCTCGCCCTCGAAGTCGATGATCACGAAGTCGTTGCTCGCGATCAGCACTTGCCCGAGATGATAGTCACCGTGGTGCCTGATCTTCAGCATCGCCTGCGGCGAGGGTGCGCAGGATGCGATCCGGTCGAGAACCGCCTGCTGCCGGTCGAGCAGCGCCCGGGCATCGGCGCGCGCCGCCTCCGGCAGCGTACCGAGTCGTTCCTCGAGCAGCGCGAGCGCCGCCCTCGCGTCGCCCTGCGCCCGGCGCTTCCAGTCGGCGATGTCGGCATCGTCGAGGGGCTCCGGCGCGAATGCACCGGTGCCGCGCGCAAGCGCGCAGTGCAGCTCCGCGGTGCGCTGGCCGAGCGTGTGCGCGAGCGCGAGGTAGGCGCCGTGCACATCCGCGGGAGGCGGTGCGGCGGCCGTGCGCTGCTCCTCGAGGTAGCGCTCCAGATAGTCGACGGTATAGCCCCATCCGTCGCCCTGGTTGGGAACGTAGGCCTGCACGAGCGCGAGCGTCGAGGCGGCACCCTCCGCAGGGACGTACTCGAGCGCGCCCGCCACCGGGACGCAGTTCCGAAACCGCGCCTCCTCGGTCAGGAAGCGGCCGACTTCGAGCTCCACGCTCTCGCCCGGACGGATCCGGCGATACCCCTTGAGGAACAAGCGCTCGCCGAGCGTCACGATCGTGTTGCTGCTCTGCGCGTGGAGCCGGCTCACGGACTGGCTGCCGATGTCCCCGCCGACGATCGCCGCGAAGGCCTTCGTCGGGGCGAAGCGCAGCCGCCCGCCCGCGGTGGCGAGCTCCTGCCCGGCGCCCATCGCGGCGACCACGGCGCGGCAGAACGTCTCGTCCGAGAACGCGTCGCCGAGCGCGCCGATGCTTGCCTGCTGGCGCACCTTCGCCGCCGTCGCCGGCGCGAGAGCGCGCAGCCGCTCCTCGTCGCGCTCCTCCCAGGCAAGCGCGAGCGGCATGAAGTAGAGCGGCCTGTCGGGCGGCCCGTCGAGCTCGAGCACGGTGATCAGCCATGCCTGGTCGCCGGTGTGCCACTGCGCGTAGTCGATGATGCGGGCGCGCTCGATGTGCACGCCCTTCGCGCCATACCAGCGCTGCGACTCGATGTAGCGCGGCAGCACCTGGGCCTCGAGCTGCGTGCGCAGCTTCTCCGCCATGCCGATGCGCCACGGCACCACGTGGTCGCGGAAGAAGCTCGACCAGCCGTCGAAGAGGACGAGCACCGGCAGATCCTCCGGCGCGAGGTGCTCCTCGTGCCAGTGCGGCACCTCCACGTCGGTCGCGAGACGGAACCAGTAGAAGCCGTACGCGGGGAGCGTGAGGAGATAGGGCAGCTCGCCGATCGGCGGGAACGCGGTGCGGCCGAGCATCTCGACCGGCACGCGCCCGCGGAACCGTGCGAGCTGCAGCTCGACCGGCTGCGCCGAGCGCCCCAGGTTCGCCACGCAGAGGATCACCTCGTCGCCGAGCTCGCGCAGGTAGGCGAGGATCTTGCGGTTGCCCGGCTTGAGGAGCGAGAGACGCCCGCGGCCGAACACGCGGCTCGTTCCGCGCAGGGCGAGCATGCGCCGCATCCAGTTCAGGAGCGACGAAGGGTCGCGCGCCTGCGCCTCGACGTTCACCGCCTCGTAGCCGTAGACCGGGTCCATGATCGGCGGCAGGTAGACCCGCTGCGGATCGGCGCGGGAGAATCCGGCGTTGCGGTCCGGGCTCCACTGCATCGGCGTGCGCACGCCGTTGCGGTCGCCGAGGAAGATGTTGTCGCCCATGCCGATCTCGTCGCCGTAGTAGATGATGGGCGACCCGGGCATCGTCAGGAGCAGGCTGTTCATCAGCTTGATGCGGTCGAGGTCGTTCCCCATGAGCGGCGCGAGCCGGCGCCGGATGCCGAGATTGATGCGCGCCCGCGGATCCGCGGCGTACATGCGGTACATGTAGTCGCGCTCCTTGTTCGTCACCATCTCGAGCGTGAGCTCGTCGTGATTGCGGAGGAAGATCGCCCACTGGCAGCTCTCGGGGATGTCCGGCGTCTGCTGCATGATCTCGATCACCGGGTGCGCGCTCTCCTGCGCGATCGCCATGTACATGCGGGGCATGAGCGGGAAGTGGTACGCCATGTGGCACTCGTCCGCGTCGCCGAAATACTCGCGCACGTCCTCCGGCCACTGGTTCGCCTCGGCGAGCAGCATCCGGCCCTGGTAGCTCGCGTCGAGCAGGCGGCGGATCTCCTTCACCACCGCGTGCGTCTCGGGCAGGTTCTCGTTCGAGGTGCCCTCGCGCTCGACCAGGTACGGAATGGCGTCGAGGCGGAACCCGTCGACGCCCATGTCGAGCCAGAAGCGCATCGTGCGGAAGACCGCCCGCAGCACTTTCGGATTGTCGAAGTTGAGGTCGGGCTGGTGGCTGAAGAACCGATGCCAGAAGTAGGCCTTGGCGACCGGATCCCAGGTCCAGTTCGAGGCCTCGGTGTCGGTGAAGATGATGCGCGTGCCCCGGTACTTCTGGTCGGTGTCGCTCCAGACGTAGTAGTCCCGCTTCGGCGAGTCCAGCGGGGCGCGTCGCGCCGCCTGGAACCACGGGTGCTGGTCGGACGTGTGGTTCACGACCAGCTCGGTGATGACGCGCAGGCCGCGAAGGTGCGCCTCGCGCACGAATTGCCGGAAGTCGTTGCGGGTCCCGTACTGCGGATGGACGTTGCGGTAGTCGGCGACGTCGTAGCCGTCATCCTTCATCGGCGAGGGATAGAAGGGCAGCAGCCAGACGGCGTTTACGCCGAGATCCTTGACGTAGTCGAGCTTCGACGTGAGCCCGCGGAAGTCGCCGTACCCGTCGTCGTTCGAGTCGAAGAACGCCTTGATGTGCAGCTGGTAGACGACCGCGTCCTTGTACCAGAGCGCGTCGTCCTCGCCCGCCGCCGACTGCGCCGCGGCGATCTGGGGGTTCACGTCCCGGTCCATGCGTCTTTTTTCAGAACTCTGGCTTCGAGCGGCTCAAGCTGGGTTCGCCCGGAGCGCGGGGCGAGCCGGTGCGCGGCGGGCTCTTGGTGCCGCAAACCGGGTCCCGTAGGAGCGCGCTTACGGCCTCAGGCGCCGGGTGGGTGCAGTCGCTGGCGCGTCGGAGTGATGCGCCGAGACCACCCCGCCGCGCTACGCGCGGCACCCCTCCTTGGAAAGGAGGGGACAGGTTGGCGGCCTCAGGCGCCCGCCGTGCGCAGGCGCGATCGCTCGCCGGATGCGTCCTTGCCGTAGGAGGCGGAGGAGTCTTCGCTACCATTCTTCCGTCGTGCGCCTCAGAGGAAATAGTCGAAGTCGCGCTCGGTGCGCACCTTGCGCCGCAGGCGGAGGATCTGCGCCGGCGAGCGCGTCACGTCCAGGCTCACGTAGTTGCGGCCGCCGTGCCAGAGATAGCGCGCGCCGGAGAGGAGCTCCTGCATCTGGTAGGGCGAGCGCTCGTCGACGCCGAGCGCCGGGAGGTCGAGCTCGACCCAGCCCGCCTGGCTGTGGTACGGATCCAGGTTCACGACGGTGACGACCACGTTCTCGAGATCGGGCGTGCTCTTCACGTAACAGATGATGCTCTCGTTGTCGACCGGAAAGAAGCGCAGCGACCAGTCGGACTGCAGCGCCGGATTCTCGCGCCGCGCGCGGTTCACGCGCGCAATGAACTCGCGCAGGCTGTCGTCGCGATCGAGGTCCCACGCGCGGACCTGGTACTTCTCCGAGTCGAGATACTCCTCGCTGCCCGGCTCGCGCGGCCTTGCCTCGAGCAGCTCGAACGCCGGCCCGTAGATGCCGTAGCTCGCCGCGAGCGTCGCGGCGAGCACCAGACGCGCCATGAACGCCGGCCGCCCACCGAACTGCAGATACTCGGTGAGGATGTCGGGCGTGTTCGGCCAGACGTTCGGGCGGAAGTATTCGCGGCCCGGCCCCTGCGCAAGCTCGGTGAAGTACTCGGTGAGCTCCTGCTTCGTGTTGCGCCAGGCGAAGTAGGTGTAGGACTGCGTGAAGCCGAGCTTCGCGAGGCGGTGCATCACCTTCGGACGGGTGAACGCCTCGGCGAGGAAGATCGCGCCGGGATGCGCCCGCTTGAGGCGGGCAATCGCCCATTCCCAGAATGCAAAGGGCTTGGTGTGCGGATTGTCGACGCGAAAGATCCGCACGCCCTCCCCCGCCCAGAAGTCGAAGACGCTCGCGAGCTCCTCCCACAGCGCCCGCCACTCGTTCGACTCGAAGTCGAAGGGGTAGATGTCCTGGTACTTCTTCGGCGGATTCTCGGCGTATTGCACCGTGCCGTCGGGCCGCCGGCGGAACCACGCCGGGTGCTCGCCCACGTAGGGATGGTCCGGCGCGCACTGAAAGGCGATGTCGAGTGCCACCTCGATGCCGAGCTCCCGCGCGCGCGCGACGAGCCGCCGGAAGTCGTCGAGCGTGCCGAGCTGCGGGTGCACGGACTTGTGGCCGCCCTCGCTCGCGCCGATCGCCCACGGGCTGCCGACGTCGGCGGGCGTCGGCGAGAGGGCATTGTTCCTCCCCTTGCGTTGCGCCCGGCCGATCGGGTGGACCGGCGGCAGGTAGAGGACGTCGAAGCCGAGCTCCGCCACGTATGGCAGGCGCGCCTCGACGTCGCGGAACGTGCCGTGCCCGCCGGGGATGGGCGAGGTCGATCGGGCGAAGAGCTCGTACCAGGTGCCGAACCGGGCGCGCTCGCGATCGACGACCACCGTGAGCTCGGTCGGATGGGTAAAGGCGAGGCTGCGGTCCGGGTAGCGGTTCGCCAGCTCGAAGAGCGCCTCGTCCAGCCCGAGCGACTTGAGCGCGACCGCCTCGCCCCCGGCGCGCAACCGCGCCGCCCAGTCCGCCAGGCGCTTGCCTTCGACGCCGTCGGCGCGCCTGGAAGCGCCCTCGACCAGCTCCGCGCCCACCAGCGCGGCGATCCGGATGTCATCGGGGTCGGCGCGCCGCTGGAGGTCGTGATGCCACGAGAGGAAGCGGTCGACCCAGGCGGTCACCGTGAAGCGATAGCGCCCCGGCGCATCGACCTCGAAACTGCCGCGCCAGCGGTCGCCGCCGAGGAACGTCATCGGCGCCTCGCGCCACTCGACCTCATCCTCGCGGCGCCAGAGCACGCGTGCGGCGACCGCATCATGCCCGTCGGCGAAGCAATCCGTCTCGACATCGACCCGGTCGCCCACGATCCGCTTCACCGCAAAGCGCCCGCCATCCACCGACGGGCCGACGTTTTCGATCGCCACGCGGATGCGGCCGTCGGGTCCGGCGTCGCGATCATGGGCATGCTCGCGGGCTTTGCCGCGCGCGTCAGCCATGCCGGCTCTCGCACTTGAGGTAGATCACCGCGAGCGGCGGGAGCGTGATCGTGATCGAGTGCATCCGCCCGTGCGCCGGCACCGGCGCCGCCTCGACGCCGCCGTAGTTGCCGACGCCGCTGCCGCCGTAGAGGGGCGCGTCGCTGTTCAGAAGCTCCCGCCAATAGCCGCCCGAGGGCACGCCGAGCACGTAGTTGGTGCGCGACACCGGCGTGAAGTTGCAGACGGCGACCACCGACTCTCCGATGCGCGAGCGGCGGACATACGCGATCACGCTCTCCTCGGCGTCGTGGCAGTCGATCCACTCGAAGCCGGACTGGTCGAAGTCGACCTCGTGCAGCGCGGGCTCGCTGCGGTACACGCGGTTGAGATCGCCGATCCAGTTGCGCAATCCGGCGTGCTCCGGATACTGCAGCACCCACCACTCGAGCTGCTCGTCGTGCCCCCACTCGCGCCGCTGCCCGAACTCCCCGCCCATGAAGAGCAGCTTCTTGCCCGGATGCGACCACATGTAGCCGAAGAGCGCGCGCAGGTTCGCGAACTGCTGCCAGCTGTCGCCGGGCATCTTGCCGACGAGCGCGCCTTTGCCGTGCACCACCTCGTCGTGCGAGAGCGGCAGCACGAAGTTCTCGAAGAATGCATACCAGATCGAGAACGTGAGCCGGTCGTGGTGGTACTTCCGGTGCACCGGGTCCTGCTGCATGTATTGCAGCGTGTCGTGCATCCAGCCCATGTTCCACTTGAGGCCGAAGCCAAGGCCGCCGAGGTGGACCGGGCGGGACACCATCGGCCAGGCGGTGGACTCCTCCGCGATCACCTGGACGTCGGGATGGTCGCGATAGACCGCCTCGTTCAGCGTGCGGAGGAAATGGATCGCCTCCAGGTTCTCATTGCCGCCGTAGGCATTGGGGATCCACCCGCCCTCCTTGCGGCCGTAGTCGAGGTAGAGCATCGAGGCGACGGCGTCGACGCGCAGCCCGTCCAGGTGGTACTGGTCCAGCCAGAAGAGGGCGCTCGACAGGAGGAACGCGCGCACCTCGTGGCGACCATAGTTGAAGATGTAGCTCGCCCACTCCGGGTGGTAGCCCTGCTTGGGGTCGGCGTGCTCAAAGAGCGCCGTGCCGTCGAAATAGGCGAGGCCGTGCGCGTCGCTCGGGAAGTGCGACGGCACCCAGTCGAGGATCACGCCGATGCCGTGCTGGTGCAGCGTGTCGACCAGGTACATGAAGTCCTCGGGCGACCCGTAGCGCGCGGTGGGCGCGAAGTAGCCGGTGGTCTGGTAGCCCCACGAGCCGTAGAACGGGTGCTCGGTCACCGGCAGCAGCTCGACGTGCGTGAACCCCATCTCCTGCGCGTAGCCGGCGAGCTGGTGCGCGAGCTCGCGATAGGAGAGGAAGCGATCGCCTTCGCCGCGCCGCCACGACCCGAGGTGCACCTCGTAGATCGACATCGGCGCCGCGAGCGCGTTGTGGGCGTGTCGCTGCGCCATCCAGTTGGCGTCGTGCCACTCGTACGCGAGGCTCCAGGCGCGCGAGGCGGTCCGCGGCGGGACTTCCGAGCACACGCCGAAGGGATCGGCCTTGTCGACCTCGTAGCCGCCGTGCGCCGAGACGATGCGGTACTTGTAGGACTGCCCGCCCGCCACGCCGGGCACGAAGCCCTCCCAGATGCCGGAGCCGTCCCAGCGCGCGGCGAGCCGATGGCGCCCGGGGTCCCAGCCATTCCACTCGCCAATCACCGACACGCTGCCCGCGTTCGGCGCCCAGACCGCGAAATGCGCGCCGGCGACGCCGTCGTGCGTCGCCAGGTGGCAGCCCATCTTCTCGTAGAGGCGGCCGTGACTGCCTTCCTTGAACAGATAGATGTCGTGGTCGGTCAGCACTACTCTCTCTCGACGTCGCAGACCTTGGCGCGTTGTCGCGTGCGCGCACGCCGCCGCCGCGCGGTGGCGTGGGGGGCAGGGCGGGAAGGGTGAGCCGCCCGCCCGGGCTCGATCCGCCGGACGATGCGCTGCGCCTGGAGCGGGCGAGCGGTGCATCAGTTGCATCACCCGCGCCGGCTGAGTTAGGTTTCGCCGAAATCTTATCACAGCCGCGGACCCGCGAGCCGCCTCGACCGGAATAGCGCGCGGCTGCTCGCGCCGCGCGGGCGACTCGCGATGTCGCGTTTCGATCCGGCATGCGGGTCCGCTTTTCTCACTATATGGCTCGACGGAAGGACTCATGGAACCGACCTTTCTCTCCGCGCTGGAGACGATCAGCGCACAACAGTGGATCGGGCTTGGCCAGGCCGCGGTGCGGGTCGTCGTGATCGCGTTCGTCGCATGGGTCGTGCTCTGGGCGGGGAACCGTGCCAAAGGGACGATGCGGCGGCGCCTGCAGGCGCGCGCGCCGTCGATCGAGGACGCAAAGCGCATCGAGACCCTCGGCCGCGTGTTCCACTACACGCTCGACGGCGTCGTGATCGCGGTCGCCGGAATGCTGATCCTGGGCGAGTTCGGCATCTCGATCGCACCGCTGCTCGCAACCGCCGGGGTTGCCGGCGTCGCCGTGGGTTTCGGTGCCCAGAGCCTGATCAAGGACCACTTCAACGGCTTCTTCATCCTCTTCGACAACATGCTGCGCCAGGGCGACGTCGTCGAGATCGCCGGCAAGAGCGGACTCGTCGAGGACGTGACGCTCCGCTATGTGCGGTTGCGCGACTACAACGGCAACGTCCACTTCGTCCCGAACGGACAGATCACCACCGTGACCAACAGCACGCGCGGCTTCGCCTACGCGGTGATGGACGTCGGCATCGCATACCGCGAGAGCATCGACGAGGCGCTCGACGTGATCCGGACCGTGGGCCGGGAGTTGCGCGCGGACGCCGGGTTCGGACGGCGCATCCTCGAGGACCTCGAGATCGCCGGGGTCGAGCAGTGGGCGGAGTCTGCGGTCGTCCTGCGCTGCCGGTTCAAGGTCCAGCCGAGCGAGCAATGGGGCGTGCGGCGCGAGTTTCTGCGCCGTCTCAAGGCCGCCTTCGACGCGCACGACATCGAGATCCCGTACGCGCATCTCACGATCTACGCGGGCGCGCCGAAACAGGGTGCGGCGCCCGCATTCAACATCCGGAGTGCGGGCGATAGCTGATCCGGGTGCCATTGCCCGTACGGGAGGCCCGCACGCGGCTTACGTATAATGCGCGCGCCACGCCTCCGCGGGCGTGGCAAAGGAGGGGGGGTTGGTTGCGAAGTCACACCTGCTCGTGCGCCTCATCGCGCACGAGCGCGGGCTGGTCGCCGGCGCGATCATCGCCGCGGCTATCGCCGTCGCGCTCGGCGCGCCGATCGAATTCGTGCTGTTCGCGCTGACGCTCGTCGGCGTCGGGCTGTTTCACCACCACACGCTTCAGGTCGCGCTCACGGGGCTTGCGGCGATCGTGCTCTACAAGCTCGCGTTCACGGGCTTCAGGACTGGTCCCGGGCTCGGCGGGCTCGCGTTGCACCTGGCGCACGAGTGGGTGATTCTCGCGAACCTCCTCGGATTGCTGCTCGGCTTCGCGCTCCTCTCCAAGCACTTCGAGGAGAGCAAGGTTCCCGCGGTGCTGCCGCACTTCCTGCCCGACGACTGGAAGGGCGGCTTTGTGCTCCTCGTGCTCGTGTTCGTGCTCTCGTCGTTCCTCGACAACATCGCGGCGGCACTGATCGGCGGGACCATGGCGGGCGTGGTGTTCCGGCACAAGGTCCACGTCGGCTTCCTTGCCGCGATCGTCGCCGCGTCGAACGCGGGCGGCTCGGGCAGCGTGGTCGGCGACACGACGACGACCATGATGTGGATCGACGGCGTCAACCCGCTCGACGTGCTGCACGCCTATGCCGCTGCGGCCGTGGCGGTGGTCGTCTTCGGCGTGCCGGCCGCGATGCAGCAGCAGCGATACTCCCCGATCATCAAGGAGTCGCGCGTGAAGGGGCGGATCGACTGGGCGCGCGTCGGAATCGTCGCGTTCATCCTGGTCGCCGCGATCCTCGCCAACATCGCGACGAACGTGTACCTGCCCGGTCTCGGCGAGCGCTTCCCCGTGCTCGGTGCGACGGTCTGGGGTTCGATCCTGCTCGCGACGCCGCTCCGCAAACCGGCGTGGGGCCTCCTTCCCGAGGCGCTGAAGGGGAGCATCTTTCTCCTGTCGCTCGTGATCTGCGCATCGCTGATGCCGGTGGAGAAGCTGCCCGCGGCATCCTGGCAGACGGCGCTCGGCCTCGGTTTCGTGTCGGCGGTGTTCGACAACATCCCGCTCACCGCGCTCGCGCTCAAGCAGGGCGGCTACGACTGGGGCGTGCTCGCCTACACGGTGGGCTTCGGCGGCTCCATGATCTGGTTCGGTTCGAGCGCCGGGGTTGCCTTGTCGAACATGTACCCAGAGGCCAAGTCGGTCGGCCGCTGGTTGCGCGAAGGCTGGCACGTCGTTCTTGCTTACGTGCTCGGGTTCATCGTCATGCTCTCGACGGTCGGCTGGGAGCCGCACGCACCGCACAAGACGCAGCCAGGGACGCCGGCGCCCGGCGCTGCGGTCGCGCCAGTCGTCGCGTTCGTCACGACGCCGGCGGAGGAGCTCGCCGAGCTCGCAACACGCGAGCCGTTCGCCGAGATTGTCGACCCCCGTGGGAACCGCGTTCAGGAGGTCTCCGCCCGGCGCTGCGACACGATCCTGACGACCTCGGCGCACCACGCGGGGCTTGCGCCGGCTTGCCAAACCGGCCCGGCACGGCCGGAGGCAAGATTCACTACAATGACGGCTATCCATTGAACGCCGCAGATCGGAGGCAGCCATGGACTACAAGACGATCCTGGTCCACGTCGATGACAGCCCGCAGTGGCCGGACCGGTTCGAGGTCGCAGCCAAGCTCGCTGGCGACTTCGGCGCGCATCTTGTCGGCATTTGCGTGATGCCGCGCCCGGAGCTGCGCAGCTATGTCCGCAGCGCCGAGATCGCCGAGATGATGGCGCAGCGCACCCGCGAGGCCGAAGCGCGTATCAACGCGTCGCGCGAGACGCTGATCCGGCGGCTCTCGGCGCAGGGCCTGTCCGGCGAATGCCGGATCGTCGAGGGCGAGCCCGAGGATCTCGCCGCGGTGCACGGCCGCTACGCCGATCTCATCATCATCAGCCAGGTGGACCCGGGCGCGCCGCGGGCGAGCGAGATCATGCGAGACATCCAAAGCGTGATCTTCGCCGCGGGAAGGCCCATCCTGCTCGTGCCGTACATCGGCGGGATCAAGACGTTGGGGACTACCGTGCTCATCGCCTGGAACGCGAGCCAGGAGGCGACGCGCGCCGTGACCGATGCGCTGCCGCTGCTCAAGCGCGCATCGAAGGTCATCGTCATGGTCGTGCGCCCGCGCTCCGACGCCAAGCGTTATGGTGACGTACCGGGCGCCGACATCGCGGCATACCTCGCGCGCCACGGCGTCAAGGTCGAGGTGAGCACCGAAGAAGGCGAGGGCATCGAGGTCGGCGAGCTGATGCTCTCGCGCGTGGCCGACCTGAACGTGGATCTGGTCGTGATGGGCGCCTACAGCCATTCGCGGCTGCGCGAGCTCATCCTCGGTGGGGCGACCCGGACCATACTTGAGAGCATGACGGTCCCGGTGCTGATGTCGCACTGACCGCGCGCTGTGCCCGGCCGGCGCGCGGAGCCTGCCCGTGAGCGAGGCCATCGTCCTCTTCGCGCATGGGGCGCGAGATCCGGCGTGGGCTGCGCCCGTGCTGAACCTCAGGACGCTCGTCGCCGCGAAGCGGCCCGACGCGGAGGTGGAGGCTGCCTTTCTGGAGCGCCTCGAACCGACGCTCGCCGGTGCGGTGGACCGGCTCGTCGCACGCGGCGCGCAGCGCATCACGGTGTTTCCGCTGTTCATGGCGCCGAGCGGCCATCTGCGGCGCGACGTCCCGACGCTGCTCGCGGACATTCGCGCCACGCATCCGGCGCTCGACATCCGGCTCGCACCGCCGATCGGCGCGGTCGCCGAGCTGCTCGAGGCGATCGCGGCCTGGGTGGCGCGCTTCGACCGCGGCGGCTAGCGTTCACTGGCGGGAGTCGCGCGATTTCGCTAACATCGCGTGCGGCGATGCATCGTCCTGTCGATAGTCCGGCCGTGACCCACTGCCGCATACCGCGCCGGAATGTGCGGCCGCATCCATGCAGAGGCGCAGCGTGAGTCGCGCGATCTTCCCCACCTCGCAGGATGCGGAGGCGGCGTTCTACGAGGCGCTGGAGCGCACGGATCTCGATGCGATGATGGCGGTGTGGGCGGAGGACGAGGAGGTCGTCTGCGTGCACCCGGGCGGCCCGCGGCTCACCGGGTTCGAGCAGGTGCGGGCAAGCTGGACGGCGATCTTCAAGTCGCGGCAACGGCTGCGGGTGCAGCTCTCGAACGCGGTATACGCCCAGGGCATGATGCTCGCCATTCACAGCGTGCACGAGAACATCACCGTGGTCGGGGAGCCCGCGCCGCGGCCTCCGGTGGTGACCACGAACGTGTACATCCGCACCGGCGGCGGCTGGCGCCTGCTCGTGCATCATGCGTCTCCCGCCCCGCAGGCGCCGAGTCGCGCGGAGCCTGGCAAGATCCTGCATTGAAGCGTTCCGCTCCACGGTCGACTTTCCGTGCCCCGTGGTGGTTGCCCGGCGGCAACGTCCAGACGATCTACGCGGCGCTGGCGGCGCCCGCGCCGCGCGCGCGTTATCGGCGCGAGCGCTGGGACACGCCGGACGGCGACTTCGTGGACGTGGACTGGCTGGATGGCCGGGCAGACGAGGCCGCAAGGGTCCGGGGCGAGAAATCGTCGAACGTGCCGGCAGGCGCCGCGGCCAGCGCCCCTCTCGTCGTGCTGTTTCATGGACTCGAGGGCAGCTCGCGCAGCCCCTATGCCCGGGCGGTTATGGCAGGGGCGCGAGCGCGGCACTGGCGCGGCGCCGTGCCGCACTTTCGCGGGTGCGGCGGCGAGCCGAACCGACTGCCGCGCGCCTATCACTCGGGCGATTCCGCCGAGGTCGACTGGGTGCTGCGCCGCTTCCGTGCCGCCGCCGGCGCGGCACCGCTCTTCGCGATCGGGGTGTCGCTCGGCGGCAACGTCCTGCTCAAGTGGCTGGGAGAGCACGGCGCGGGGGCGCGCGGTGTGGTGGCCGCGGCGGCCGCGGTCTCCGCGCCAGTAGACTTGACCGCCGCCGGTCAAGCGCTCGAGCGCGGATTCAACCTCGTGTATGCGCGCCATTTCCTCGTGACGATGAAGCGCAAGACCGCAGCCAAGATCGCGCGCTTCCCCGATTTGGCGGATGCCGCAGCGGTGGTGCGCTCGCGCACCCTCCGCGAGTTCGACGATCTGGTCACCGCGCCGCTGCACGGATTCCGCGACGCGAGCGATTACTGGAAGCGCTCCAGCGCCAAGCCGCTGCTCGGCGACATCCGCGTGCCGACCCTGATGGTTCACGCGCGCAACGATCCGTTTCATCCTGGCGCATACCTCCCCGCAGACGGGGAAGTCTCGGCCGACGTCGTGCTCGATTTCCCGGACACCGGCGGGCACGTCGGCTTCGTGAGCGGACGCTTTCCAGGCACGTTCGCGTGGCTGCCCGAGCGGGTGCTTGGCTTCTTCGACGAGGCCATGCGCGTCGGGTAGGATGTCCCCTCCTTTCCAAGGAGGGGTGCCGCGCGTAGCGCGGCGGGGTGGTTTCGGCGCGTCACTCCGGCGCGCCAGCGACTGCACCCGCCCGGCGCCTGAGGCCGCAAACGCCCTCCTGCGGGACCCGGTTTGCGGCGGCCAGTCAACACACGG
>JADLAV010000069.1 GCA_020848075.1 Burkholderiales bacterium | reverse complement strand
GGCAACCTCGCCCTTGAGCTTCGGCTCGGCCTTGTAGAAACGCTCGAGGGAGCTCTGGGCGACCTTGCGGATCTCGGCCTGCTTCTTCGCCTTGTCGGACTGGGCGAGCGCGCTGCCGGCGGCGAGCAAGAGCATCACTACACCGGCAGTGAAGAGGGTGCGGAACTTCATGACGACTCCTTTCGTTTGGAGTGCTTCTCACGGATTTCGGCAGCGGCCGCCGCTTCGCCAATGAACCGGGGGAACCCCCTCGGGGCGAACCGTCGATCGCCTGCGCCGAGCCGGTCGAGGCTGCCCGTTCGAGCACGACGGTGAGCCGGGCTCGGTGTGCCGCCCCCAGCTATCCCGACGTGGCGCATCTTCCACAGGTCAGCCGATCGGCCGATGGCGATTTTGGCATACAATCAGGACCGCCGCGATCCCAGCGCAGATGGACGCCACCGTGGAGCACCCGGGATGGAAGATGTCCCAATGGCTTGACACGGTTTTTCCCCCAGAACGATGCTTGCCATACGGCAATCGCTCGTCCGCGTTCTCTCACGGGAAAGGAGCAACCATGTCGCTGAAGCGCAATGCGCTGGCCGCAGTCGGATCGATCGGCGCGATGCTCTGGGTGTACGGTGCGGCGGCCGACGACGCCCCCCCCGGGGCGAAGCCGGGCGACGAGGCGATGACGTGCCAGCAAATCGCCGCCGAGTTCGCCCCTTACGGGCAGAAGATGATGCCGAGCGTAACGGCCCTCTCCGATACGGCGATGGAGATCATCGCGCGCGGGAACCAGCGCATTGCGGAGGAGACGCCTGCGACCCTCGCCCTGACGATCGCGGCCACCCTGTCGAGCGCCGACCCCACCGGAATTTCAAGCGCTGTGGTCAGCCGGGCCGAGATCCTTCACCAGCAGGAAGTGTGGCAGCGGGCGCTGGCCGAGGACAAGCCGCTCAGCGACAAGCAGCAGGCCCAGACCGAGGAGGTCATGACCCAGGCGCAGCAGCTACAGTCCGACGTGCGCCTGCAACGCCTGATGCAGCTCGTGCAGGAGAAGCATTGCGATGGGAAGTAGGCGATCCGCATTCGGCCGCAGACACGCTAGCCGAATTTCCGCGCCCGGCGAACCTGGTGGTCGCGCGAGTCGCGCACCCGCCGCCGCAAAGCGCTCCCCGATCGAACCGTGCTGCCGTCAGGCCTTGCCGGCCTTGCGTCGCTCGGTGTGCTCCTCGACGCCCTTCCTGCCCTCGTCGGTCTCCGCCTTCCAGACGTTCCGGTGCCCGAGGTGCGAGCCCTTCTCCCAGACGTGCGTGGCGTCGCCCATGTAGACGATGAAGACTTCGCAGCCGTCCGGGTATTCGTAAGGGCCGTGCGGAATATCCCAGCCGAACACGTAGTCGCCCGGGCGCAGGTCCTTGCCCGCCACGCACATGCGCCCCTTGGTCACGAGGATCGAGTGCCAGCTCTTGTGGGTGTGCGCGGGCTCGACGTAGCCCGGCGGGAACCGCTGCTTCATGTCGAGGCGCTTCATCACCGGGTCGTAATTCAGGACCTTGACCTGGACCCCGGACGGCAGCTTGAGCAGCCCGCGCACGTCGTCGCTTTCCCACGGGATCTCGTGGTCGTGAATCGCCTTGAAGGTGTGATCGAACCCGTCCGCAGCCAGGGCTGACTTCGCTGTCATCTCGACTCCTCTTCGCTTTCTCGCTCCGGCCGGCCGGGCCGGAACGGCGCACTCCGATTCTTCGCCTACAGCCCGGCGCGGCTCTTTCCCTTCACTGCCGGGTTCACCACGTTCACCGGCCATTCGCCGGAGAGCACCCGGCGCACCTCGTTCGGCGCGCCCGATTGCAGCCCCACCATCGCCTTCTCGCTGTACCAGGCGGCGTGCGGCGTGACGAGCACGTTCTCGCGCCCGCGCAGGGGGTGAGGATTCGGGAGCGGCTCGGGATCGATGGTATCGAGCGCGCATCCGGCGATTCTCTTGGCATCGAGCGCGCGGACGAGCGCGCCGGTGTCGACGACCGGCCCGCGGGCGCAGTTGACGAGATACGCGGTCGGCTTCATCTTCGCGAACGCCTCGTCGTTGATCATCCCGCGCGTCTGCGGGGTGAGCGGCGGATGCACCGAGACCAAATCCGACTCGGCGAGCATCGCGGCGAGCTCCACCTTCTTGCCGGGAACGTCGAACTGCCCTTCTCTCACGAACGGATCGGCGTAGAGCACCCGCATGCCGAAGGCCGCCGCCCGCACCGCCACCTCCCGCGCGATGTTGCCGAAGCCGACGAGCCCGAGCGTGGCGCCGGCCACGCGGAACATCGGCTTGCCGGGCGGCACCGCCCAGACGCCGCTCCGCACCTGCCGGTCGTAGAAGGCGACCTTGCGGGCGCAAGCGAGGAGAAGCGCCATCGTGTGCTCGGCGACTTCCTCGATGCAGTAGGTGGGATTGTTGGAGACGATGATGCCGGCCCGGGTCGCGGCGTCGAGATCGATCGTGTCCACGCCGATGCCGTAGCGGGCGATGATCCGGCACTTCGGCATCTGCGCCATGTCGCCGGCGGTGATCGGTCCGGCGTAGGTGTTCAGGAGCGCGTCGCAGTCTGCCGCCTGCGGCAGAAACTCCGCGGGCGCCTTCGTCTTGAGGGCGACCAGCTCGGCGAGCCCGCCGAGGATCTGCCGCTCGAGGTCGAGCGAGTCCCAGACGTAGTCGGTGATGACCACCTTTGCTTGACGAGTCATGTGCAGTTCCTTCTGCTCGCGGCCGCCCGTCGTTCAACTCATCCAGCGAACGATGCCCGCGACGCCGTCCACGGCCACTTGCGCCCCGTCCGGGATGCGGTGCGTGGCGTCGTGCACGCCGAGCACCATCGGGATGCCGCGCTCGCGCGCGAGCGACGCGAGGTGCGAGGTGCTGCCGCCGCGCTCGGCGACCACGCCCGCCACGCGCATCAGCACGGGCGCGAGCGACGGGCCGGCGACGCGCGTGATCAGCACATCGCCCGGGCCGACCCGCCCGAGCTCGCACTCGCAGTTCACCACGCACGCGCGCCCCGCGCCCCAGCCGACTCCGGCGGGGTGCCCGCTCAGCCGCGGATGCTGCAGCCAGATCTCGTCCGGCACCGGTGCCGGCGCCATGTGCAGCGGGCGCGCCTGCAGCAGCTTGATGCCGGTGTCGTCGAGCGCCCACTCGATCTCCACCGGCATGCCCACGAGCGCTTCCGTCTCGAGTAGCATGCGGCCGAGCTCGGCGATCTGCGCCGCGTCGAGGCACGGGGCCTCGATCAGCGCGCGCGGCACAGCGCTCGCCGTCGGCTCCGGATGGTGCGCGCAGCCGATGCTGTGATCCTTGCGGCCGGGCGCGGTTTCGACGAGGTTCGCGTCGCGGTCGAGCTCGAAGCGGTCCGGCGTCACCTCGCCCTGCGCGATCGCCGAGCCGAGCCCCCAGGTCGCGCTGATGCGCATGCCGCCCTCGGCGGTCCGGCTGAGCGCGCCGCCTGCGGCGCGCGCGGCGACCAGCGGCTGCACCAGGAGCCCCATCGCCGTGCCCGCCGGATCGACATCGTGCGTCGCCATGTAGCGCAGCGCGCGCGTCGACCATAGCGCCGCCCAGCACGACCGCACCGCGACCAGGAACTCCTCGTCGGTCCGCAATCCGAGATAGCTCTCGAACTGGCCGGCGAAGCTCGACCCGTAGCGATCCTCGACCAGCGCGGAGGAGCGCACCACACCGAGCGCCTTCGTGCGCTCCATCAGCGCGCGCCATGCCGCGAGCAGCGGTTCGCCGATCTCCGGCGCGAGCGGTTGATCCAGGAGCCCGAGCTTCATCGCGAGCGCGTGGCGGCGCGCTTCCATCGGATCCCCGGTCGCGAATGCGCCGCGCGCAGCGGCCTCGAGACCGAGCGCCTTCACCTGCGCGCGATAGGCAGCCGCATCGATGCAGAACCCGTCCGGAATCGGCAGACCCGCCTGCCCGAGTGCGGCGAGGTTCGCCGCCTTCGGGCCGACGCGGTCGGCGTCGGTTGCAGCCAGCGCAGAAAGTGGAATGACGTAGCCGTTCATGTGTGTGTTAGCTGCCGCTCGACCGCGGCATTGCTTCGCCCGCTGCGCCGCTCCACCTCCCGCGCGCGGCGGGGTAGCCCGCCGTGCGCCGCCTGGTTTCCTTCACGGGTCCAAGCGGCGCGCGGGCATCTCACTTCACGTGCGCCCCGTAGCCCGGCATCGGATCGACCACCGTGATCTGCTGCACCGGGAAGTTCGAGATGATCTCGATCCTGTCCTGATGCACGATCAGCATCTCCTCGATGCGCACGCCCCACTCGAAACGCTTGCCGTGCTGCGTCTCGAGCGCGAACACCATGCCCGGCTTGATCTCGATCGGATGGTCGAGCGACCAGATGCGCGAGATCACCGGCGGGTCGTACTGCGCGAGCCCCAGCCCGTGGCCCCACAGGTTGGCGGCGGCCTGGTCCTCCTCGGCGTAACCCCACGCGTCCTTCGCCGACGGCCACTTCGACGCGATCTCGCGCGTCGTCGTGCCTGCCTTCACCGCGCCGATCGAGTCGTACAGCCACTTGAGCGCGGTCGCGTAGATGTCCTTCTGCTCCTGGCTCGGCTCCTTGCCCACGCAATAGGTGCGGTAGTAGCAGGACTTGTAGCCGTTCCAGGTGAGCGCCGCCAGGTCCATGAAGACGATGTCGCCGGGCTGGATGATGCGGTCGGAGAAGTTGCGCCAGTTCGGCCAGGTGTTCGGCCCGGACGACACGATCACGTCCTCCACGTCCTCCATGCCCGGGATGGAGTAGAGATACTCCATGATGTGGGCGGTCACCTGGTTCTCGGTGATGCCGGGACGCAGGAACTTCATGGTCTCCCAGTGCGCGCCATCGCCGATCGCGCCGACGATGCGCAGGCACTCCTGCTCGTCCTCGTTCTTGACGGCGCGCGCCTCCATCATCGGGCTCATGCCGTCGACCCAGTCGATCCTCGCGTCCTTGAAGGCCTGGATCATGTTGATGTCGATGAAGTCGACGCCGAGCTTCATGCCGGAGACGTTCGACTTCTTCATCTCCTGCAGGATCGCGCTGGTGAACTTCTTCACCTGCTGCGCCGAGGCGGGGCCGGCCGCGCCCTTGATCCAGGCGTAGGACCAGCGCACGTTCTCCTTCGGGATCCAGGGCGAGTGGCGTCCGATCTGGAAGCCGATGTCGCCCTGCTCGAAGAGGACGGGCGCATCGTCGCCGCACAGCATCGCGTAGCGAAGACCGGGCTTCAGCCGGTTCCAGCCGGGCGTCAGCGTGCTCGTCACGTAGCGGACGTTCTCGTCATACATGAGGAGCATCGCGCCCAGCCCGTGGGCCTTCATCCGCTCGCGCGCCCGTTCGAGCCGGTACTTGCGCAGCCGATCCCAGTTGATACGCTGCTGCCAGTCCAGACCCACCATACCAACGTTTGCCATGCCTTCCTCCAGAACCCTAAAGATGTGTCGGAAATTCGATCGGGATTTGGATCCGCGCGGTCGGATCCGCGCAGCCCGGGCGTCTTTCTCGGGCGATCCTACATAGAGTACTTCGTTTCAGACCCCGGGGGAATACGCCGCGTACCCCGGACGCCGCGAACTCGGCAACGCTCGGACGCGCTGAACGCGCGAACGGGCCGGCGATTCGATGGATTCATGGATCCCCGCCTGCGCGGGGATGACGGGCTCAGCGATTCGACGGATTCCTGGATCCCCGCCTGCGCGGGGATGACGGGGCGGGCGCCCCGTCACTTCTTGTGCGCGAGCAGCTCCGACCGCTTCTTGAGCAGATCGTCCAGCGTGGACTTGCCGATGAGGAGCGTGTGCTCGGCGAGCGCCTGCTCGCGCGGGAGGCGCGCCTCGAGCGTTGCGATGCGGTCGGCAAACGCCTTGTCGCGGGCCGCGCGGTCCTCGGCCTTCTCGCCCTTCGCCGGCGCGCGCGTCTTGACGGGCGCACCTGCGATCGCAACCTTTGCGTAGAAATCGTCGCCCGCCCGCTTGCCGAGCCGGATCGTGTACGTGAGCCCGTCGAATGTCTCCGCGACGATCGTGGCGCTCGGCTGGTCCAGCCCGGTCGCCTCCGGCGTCGCGCCAGCCGGCGCGGCGTCGGCGATCGCTAGCCGGCCCAGCGCGTATGCGGCCGAGTTGGGCTTCGCGAAATCCACTTTCTCGCCGGGGCGCGCGCCTTCGAGCTTCCAGTCGGACCCGTCGTCCTTACGCTCCACCTTCCAGCGCTCGCCGTCGGCGGCGCGGTAGTCGATCGACTTGACACGCTCCGCCGCGAAGCCGGCCGCATCGATCCACGCAGCGCTCTTCGCGCTCGCCTGGGTGAGCGGGTCGGAAACGACGTAGACCGTCTTCGGGTTGTCGGGAAGCATCACGAACCGGCCATCCGCCCGCGCCCGGTCGGGACTCTCCGGCACCTGCTTGAAGTACTTCGCGCCGACGATCAGGCGCGCGAGCGGCTTGGCGTCGGCCGCTCTGAACTCGACGAGGATGCCGCCCTTCGCGCCCTGGCCGCCGCTTTCGCCTTGGTCCGCCTTGCCGAGATCCCCCGGCGCGGTGAGCGCGAGCCGCGCACGATCCTGCTCGCCGATCGGCTCACTCTGGCCGATCTTGAGCTCGCCAGCCTTGATCACGAACGCGCGCACCTTCGCGTAGTCCGCGGGGAATCCATCGCGCTCTGCAACGATCCAGCGGTCGTCTTTGCGCGCGAGCGTGAGCGCGCCCTCCGGACCGGCGATCCGGATCGACGCGACATCGGCCGCGGTGAGGCCCTCGAGGAGCGGCTGTCCGAGCACATCGACGTTGGAGGCCTGCTGCGAACGTTCGCGCTGCATGTAGAGCAGCGCGCCGCCGCCCACCAGCACCATGAGCAGGGCGAGAATTGCGGCGAACCGCAGGCTCATCGGCGCACGCCTCTCACCCCGCGCCGGCGCGCTGAGCACGTGCGCGGCGCACGAGCGCCGCGATCAGTCCGGCGAGCGCCACGAGGAGCGGCATCACCGCGATGTTCGCCACCTTGGTCCAGAACACGAGGCTCTCGGCGTCCTGGCGGAGGTTCTTACGCACCTCCTTCAGCTCCTTGCGCGTCTCGACGACCTTCTTGCGGAAGCTGTCGAGCTCGGCCTGCTGCTCCGGCGTGAGGATCTCGGCGGATTTCGCCTGGCCGGCGCCGGTCTTCTGCATCGCCTGGAGCTTCTCGGATGTCTTGGTGATCTCGTCCTCGAGCGCCTTGACCTTGCCGAGGTACTGCTTCTGCGCGCTCGCCTCGAGCTCGCGCACCACCGTGAGCGGGCGCAGCGCTGCCGCGCGGCTCCGGAGCGAGATGAGGTCCGATCCGCCCGCGACCTGCTCGACGAGGCCAAGCCCGAAAGCGAGGTTGCCGTTCGACGGGACGATGATCTTGCGCCCGAAGATCTCCTGGATGTCGACCGCCGCGCCATCGTGCAGCAGGTCGGCGTCGGCGACCAGCACGACCGAGTTCTCGCCCTGCGACGCCTTCAGCTGGCCGGCGGGCGCCGCGGCATCGGGCTGCTTCGCGTCGGCGCCGGGCGGCTTCGGCGGACCATCCGGGAACGCCGTCTTGAACGTGCCGGTGAGCCGGACTGCGAGCGGATGCTCCTTATCGCTCGGCTGGAAGCTCTTGGTCGCCGCGTCGCCGGAGGCGCTTGCATCTTCGTGCGGCACGAGCATCGAGTTGCGCGAGCTCTTCACCAGCACGGTCGGCTTCAGGCCATCGGCCGGCTTCAATTCGAACGCCCCGCCGAACGGGTAGAGCATCGTCTCCACCTGCCCCATCACGACGTCGTCGCGATCGAACGCGTTGCGGTTCAGCGTGAGGACCGTGGGCGTGAAGCGCTGCCCGGTCCCGGAGCCGTACACGATGTCGGAGAGCACCTTGTCCGGGCTCATCCCGACGCCCCACGCCTTGAAGAGCGCCGGCAGCGACGAGCTGGATCCCGGCTGCGGCGGCATGCCGGGCATGGTCGGCATCTGATCGAAGAACGAATACGGATCGACGAACGCCAGGAGCTTGCCCCCGCGCAGCACGAACTGGTCGAGCGCGTACTCCGTCGCCGGCGTGATGTCGCGCGGGTGGATGACGACGAGCACGTTGATGTCCGGATCGACGGCTTTCGCCGCCATGTCGATCTCTTTCACCTCGAACTCGCCCTTCAGCTCGTTGGCGAACACCCAGGGTTCGGCGCCCTGGCGGGTGAACGGGTTCATCGGCATCCCCATCACCGGCAATGCGCTCATCACGCCGATCTTCGTCCGCTCGGCCGCGCCGACCCGCGCGATCGCGCGCGCGAGGTCGTACTCGAGCAACTGCTCGCGCTGGGGCGAGATCGCGCCGATCGCCTGCCGGCGATCGAGACGGCTCACCGCCGCGCCGAGGTAGAACTGCCCGCCGGTGGCGAGCTGCTGCGGCTCGATGCCGTCGAGCTGGGCTGCGTCTTCCTCTTCGGAGTCGGGCAGCGGCCGGTAGGTCTCGACCACCAGGTTCGGCCCGGCCACCGACTTGAACTCCTCGACCATGTCAGTCACGCGCCCGGCGAAGGCCCGCATCGCCACCGGCATGCTGTCGCCGGGCGACACGTACAGCCGCAGCTTCACCGGCGACTGGAGGCCGAGCAGGATCTTGCGCGTGCCCTCCGAGAGCGTGTAGAGCTTGCCCTCGGTGAGATCGGCGCGGAGCCTCGCCTGCGAGACGAGGTAGTTGACCGCGACGAGGATCACGAAGAGCGCCGCCAGGCCGAACGCGGAGTAGACCAGGGTTTCCTTATGCCTTCTCATGACGTTTGCAGCGCTTCCGAAGAACGGCTCGCCTCACACACTCACCATATCCCTGGCGAGCTTCAGCCCGCGCGGTGCCCTCGAATGATGACGCTCGTGGCGAAGAGCGCGAAGCCGATCACGGAGAGGAAGAAGACGAGGTCGCGGAGCGCGATCACGCCCTTCTGGAATCCGTCGAAGTGAGTCATCACCGAGAAGCCCGCCACCGCGTCGACGAACGCCGGGCTCGCCCAGCGCGTGAGGAGATCGGTCACCGGGTTGAACCCCGCGAGGATCAGGAAGAGGCAGATCACCACCGCGAGGATGAACGCGACCACCTGGTTGCGCGTCATCGCCGAGGTCATGCAGGCGATGGCGAGGTACGCACCCGCGAGGAGCAGGCTCCCGAGGTAGCCCGCCGCGATCACGCCGTTGTCCGGGTCGCCGAGCACGTTGACCGTCAGGATCACGGGAAAAGTGAGGACGAGCGCAATCGCGAGGAACGCCCACGACGCGAGGAATTTCCCGAGGATCGCCTGCCAGGTGGCGACCGGGAAGGTGAGCAGGAGCTCGAGCGTGCCGGAGCGGCGCTCCTCGGACCAGAGCCGCATGCCGACTGCGGGCACGAGGACGAGATAGAGCCACGGCTGCCAGACGAAGAACGACGCGAGGCTCGCCTCGCCCCGCTCGAAGAACGCGCCCGCCGTGAACGTGAAGAAGCCGGTGAGTAGGAGGAAGATGACGAGGAACACGTAAGCCACCGGCGAGGTGAAGTAGCTCACCAGCTCGCGCCGGGCGATGGTGCGGATGGCCTTCCAGGAGGTGCTCCGGGCGCCGGTCATGCGGTCGCTCCGGCCGCAGCATCCGCGCCCTTCGCGGTGTCGGGCAGCGTGATGCGCCGGAACACCTCGTCCAACTGGCCCTCCTCGGTGCGCAGCGCGTCGAGACGCCAGCCTTCCCGCGTCGCGAGCTCGGCGACCGCGCGCGCGAGCTCGCCGGCCGCGCGTTTCTCGCGTGGGAACGCACGCACCCCGCCGTTCACGCGCTCGACCCGCGCGACCGCGGCAATGCCGGCGAGCTTGTCCTGCATCGCCACGGGGTCCGCTCCCGCGGCGTGCACGGTGACCGCGCCGGCCAGCTCGGACATGCCGCGCAGCTCGTCGGGGGTGCCGTTGGCGACGATGCGGCCGCGATCGATGATGATCGCGCGCGTGCACGCCGCGTCGACCTCCTCCAGGATGTGCGTGGAGAACACGACCGCCTTCGTGCGGCCGAGCTCGCGAATCAGGTTGCGCACCTCGTGCTTCTGATTCGGATCGAGACCGTCGGTCGGCTCGTCGAGCACGAGGACGTCCGGATCGTGGATGAGCGCCTGCGCGAGGCAGGTACGGTGCTTGTAGCCCTTCGACAGGGTGTCGATGCCCTGGTGCAGCACGGACGCGAGGAAGCAGAGCTCGACCACCCGCCCGATCGCCTTCAGCTTCGCGTCGCCGGCGAGCCCGCGCATGTCCGCGGCGAAGGACAGGAACCCGTGCACGGTCATGTCCGGGTAGGACGGCGCGGCTTCGGGCAGATAGCCGATCAGCCGCTTCGCCGCAAGCGCCTCCTCGACGACGTCATGGCCGCCGACCGTGACCCGCCCCGATGTCGGCGGGATGAAGCCGGTGATCATGCGCATCGTGGTCGACTTGCCCGCTCCGTTCGGACCCAGGAAGCCGAGCACTTCGCCGCGCGCGACGGCGAACGTCACGCCGTCCACGGCGCGCTTCGGGCCGAAGGTCTTGACGAGGTTTTGTATGTTTATCATTGCGTTGGTCCGGCGATGGCCGCGCCCGCCGGGGCGCGTAGAGTAAGCGCAAGCGCGCGCCGATTCAAGGGGTGCACGAGCGCCCTCGCGTCGCCCGCCAAAGCCCGCTGCCGCCGGACGCCTCGTTCGACTGTGCTCGCGCGGGTTGGTTCCGGCTCACCCGACGCCGCCAAGCGTGCGCCGCGCGCCCGCCATTCGCCGACG
Source organism: Burkholderiales bacterium (assembly GCA_020848075.1). Lineage (GTDB taxonomy): Bacteria > Pseudomonadota > Gammaproteobacteria > Burkholderiales > SG8-39 > JAABRB01. Next base: position 28,782 of record JADLAV010000069.1, on the reverse strand, counting down.
CGCGGGTGCGCCTTCTCCATGTCGTCGAGGCCCAGATGCTCGAGCCGCGCGAGATAGGGCGCGTAGGCGAGGTCTGCAAGCGAGTAGGCGGCGCCGGCGAGCCACGGGCCTCGCGCGAGCGCCGCGTCCATGTCGGCGAACAGCCTGACGAAGCGCTCGAGCGCGGGCGCGAAGCCCGGCGCGTCCATGCCGAACTCCAGCGCGTGGGCGATGCGCTGGCGGCGGGCCGGATCGACGAGGTTCGCGAGATAGCGCTGGACCTCCTCCGGGTCCCGCGCGAGATACTGGTCGCGGAACGCAATGCACAGGCCGAGCGTGCTCACGGCCGCATGCACACCCTCGTCGAGCTGCTTCGTCCATAGCCGCATGCGCGCCCTCGCGTAGGCGTCGGCCGGGCGGAGTGGCGGTTCGGGCTGGATGTCGTCCAGGTACTCGCAGATGACGTTCGACTCGATCACCGCCCGGCCGCCATGCACGAGCGTCGGCACCAGCTGGCTCGGATTCAGGGCGACGTACTCGGACCGCTGCGCATCGCCCGCGCGCAGATCGAGATGCACGCTCTCCCACTCCATGCCCTTCTCCGCGAGCGCCATACGCACCTTCGCGGAGCACACCGACATGTCGTTGTGGTAGAGGATGAGCTCGTCCATTACGGATTTCCGTCGTCACCGGCCGCGCGAGAAGCGCGGAGCATACGGGGAATCGAGGTTCCACGCCCGCGCGCGGCCGCGGATCGGCCGGGAGACGCTCAGTCGATGACGGGTGCGGCGCCTGCAGGACGTTGCCGCGGGCTGCGCAGGAGGAGAAGCAGCGGAACCGCCGCCAGCGCGACCACCATCATCAAGCGGAAGTCGGTCAGGAAGGCGATCGTGGCCGCCTGCCGGTTGATCTCGCCGTTCAGCGCAGCGAGACCGGTGGTCGAGCCGAGGTTCCATGCCGCGGGCAGCCACGGCTTCTGCAGCACCCCGCGGAAGGGCGTCACCAGCTCCACGAGCGCGGCGTGGTTCGATTGGCTGTGCTGCGCGAGCAGCGTGAACATGATCGAGATGCCGATGCTGCTGCCGATGTTGCGCATCAGGCTGAACATGGCCGTGCCCTCGTTGCGCAGACGCGGCGCGAGCGTCGCGAACGTCACGGTGCTCAGCGGGACGAAGATGAACCCCAGGCCGAGCCCCTGCGTCACGCCGGTCTGCACGATCGTCCAGGTACTGACGTCGGTCGTGAATCCGGCCATCTGCCGGAGCGACGCCGCGGTGAGCCCGAGGCCGAGCAGGATCATCAGCCGCTCGTCGACGCGGCCGGCGACGCGCCCGACCACGAGCATGGCGAGCATGGTGCCGATCCCCCGCGGCGCGAGCACGTACCCGGTGGTGAGCACCGGGTAACCGAGGAGGTTCTGCAGGAAGGGCGGCAGCAGGGCGAGCGTGGCGAGCAGGATCACGCCGACGATGAAGATGAAGAGCAGACCGACCGAGAAGTTGCGGTCCCGGAAAAGATCCGACTCGACGAACGGGTGCTCGGCGGTGAACATGTGCACCAGGAACATGTAGAAGCACAGCCCGGCGACGACCGCCTCGACGACGATCTCGGTCGCGCTGAACCAGTCCTGCGACTCGCCGCGGTCGAGCATCAACTGCAGCGCGCCGATCGCGATGCTGAGGAGCAGAAATCCGGTCCAGTCGAATCTGCGGCGCCGGTCCGGCGCGGTCTCGCGCACGAACGCGAGGATGCCGAGGAACGCGAGGACGCCGACCGGCAGGTTGATGTAGAAAACCCAGCGCCAGTCGTAGTACTCGGTGAGGTATCCGCCGAGCGTCGGGCCGAGGATCGGCCCGACCATCACGCCGACGCCCCACATCGCCATGGCCGACCCGTGCCGCTCGGTCGGATAGGTGTCGAGCAGCACGGATTGGGAGAGCGGCACCAGGCTTGCGCCGAACACGCCCTGCAGCAGGCGAAAGGCGACGATCTGCTGCAGGGTGAGCGCCGCACCGCAGAGCACCGAGGCCGCCGTGAAGCCGGCGACCGACCCGAGGAGCAGCCGCGTCCGGCCCAGGCGGCCGGCGAGAAAGCCGGTGAGCGGCATCGCGATCGCGGCAGCGACGATGTACGAGGTCAGCACCCACGCGATCTGATCCTGCGTCGCGGAGAGCGATCCCTGCATGTGCGGGAGCGCCACGTTGGCGATCGTGGTGTCGAGCGCCTGCATGATGGTGGCGAGCATCACCGACACCGTGATCGGCGCGCGCGACGGCGCGGCCGACCGGCCCGCAGCCGCAGGGGTCACGGTCGGCCGGGCGCCAGCTGCGACGCTCGCGCAGGCGTCGCGGCCTGCGCGACCCACGGCAGGCCGCGATGGCGGCCGGTATCGATCTCGGCCTCCACGCTCATGCCGGCACGCAGCTGCGGCGCACCGGGGTCTTCCGCGAGCGCGATCCGCACCGGAATGCGCTGCACCACCTTCACCCAGTTGCCGGTCGCGTTCTGCGGCGGAAGGATGGCGAACTCGGCGCCCGTCGCGGGGCTGATGCTCTCGACCTTCCCGTGCCAGACCCTGCCGGGGTAGGTGTCGATCCGGATCGTGGCCGGCTCCCCCGGCGCGACGTGGGTCAGGTCGGTCTCGACGAAGTTCGCCTCGACCCAGACTCGCCCGTCGGCGACCACCGCCATGGCCGCGGTCCCGGGATCGAGATACTGGCCGGGCTTCGGCACCTGGCTCGCGATGCCGGCGAACGGCGCGCGCACGACGGTGCGCGCGAGATCGAGCTCCGCCTGCGCGAGGGCCGCATTGGCTGCGAGGTAGGTCGGATGCTGCTCGAGCGGGATGTCGGGCCTGCCTCCCAGGCTGGCGGCGACCTGGGCGAGATCCTGCTCGGCGGCGGCGCGTTGCTGCCCCGCGAGCTCCCGCGCTTGCTTCGCTTCGTCGAGCTTCGCCTGCGAGATGAAATGCTTCTGCGCGAGCTCGGTCTGCCGCACATACTCGCGCTCCGCGAAGGCGAGATTCGTCTGCGCGATGTCCAGCTGCGCGGCCTTCTGGCGGTAGCTCGCCTTGAGCGAGGCGATGTCGGTGCGCACCTTGAGGAGATCGGCCCGCGCGCGCGCCACGGCCACGCGGTAGGGCGCATCGTCGATGCGGAACAGCATCTGGCCCTCGACCACGGGCGCATTCTCGACGACCAGAACTTCCTTCACCTGGCCGGCCACCTCGGCGCTCACCGCCACCTTGTCCGCCTTGATGAACGCGTTGTCGGTGCTGACGTAGCGTCCTCCGGTGTAATAGACATATGCGGCGACGGCGGCGACGACCAGCGGGCCGAGGAGGAGCAGCACCCTGCGGACGAAACGGCGTGGCGAGCGCCCGGCCGGCGGACGCGCACCGCCGCGGCCCGGCGGTGCGGGCTCGGCGGGCGGCGTTGCTTCAGGGATCCCCTCAGGGGCGGGGTCTCGCATCGCGGTCGATCTCCGCCCGCTGCCGGGACGCCGGTTCGGCAGCGAGCAAGTTGCGTCGCATGGTCTCGAGCGCGCCGGTGAGCTCGGCAAGGCGCGCGCGGCCGAGGCCGGCAGTGGCTTCCGCACGCGTGGCCGCCCCGAGCGCGCGGATCTGCGCGAGCAGCGGCATGGCGGCGGGCATGAGGAACAGACGGTACGCGCGCCGATCGCGCGGATCGGGCCGCCGCTCGATGAGTCCGGCGCGCGCCAACTGGTCGAGCAGCCGCGCGAGCGTGATCGGCTGCACCTCGAGGATCTCGGCAAGGCCGATCTGGCGGATCCCCTCGTTCTGCGCGACGTGCGCGAGCGCGCGACATTGGGCCTGCGTGAGCCGCAAGCCGCGTGCACGGCGGTTGAAGTTGCGCCGGAGCAGGCGGGCGACGTCGTGCAGCAGGAAGCCGAGCGAGGTCGCGGGGTCGGTCGATCGTGGCATCGCGGGACGGGACGGCAAGGGCCGGTATGGCGCCGCCGGCCAGCCGGCGACCATATAATGAGGAATACTTATTATACGTAAAGCTTCCTTCATTGGCAACGCGAGCGACCGGCGCGTCATCCAAGGGGAAAGGAGCATGCGGGGCCGCGGCCCGCAATGGAGCGCGAGCCGCGAGCGCGAACCGGGGTGCGGAGCCGCCGCTCCGGCTCCTGGCGAGACGTGCGACGCGCGGTGCGTCAGCTCGCCGGCGGGAGCGCCTGCCGCGCGATGCGCAGGCGCGTTGCGCGCATGTCGTCGCCGCGGACCTCGCGCAGCGCGTAGCCGACGAACGCCGGCACGACTTCCTTGCGCCAGTAGATCTCGAGGTCGGTGTTGTCCATCGGCTTCGCCCGCGAGGCGACCTTCGCCGCGACCTCTTCGATGACGTCGTCGGTGAGCCGCTCGCCGGCGAGGAGCTCGCGCGCCTTGGCGACGATCGGGCGCGAGGCCACTGCACCGAGGACGATGCGCGCATCCTCGATCGTGCCATCGGGCGCCGCGCGCACCGCCGCGGCCACGCCGAGCACCGGGAAGTCGAACGCGCCGCGGCGCCGGAGCTTCCAGTACGCGCTCTTCCAGCCGGCGGCGGGCGGCAGCACGATCGCGGTGAGGATCTCGTCGGGCCGCCGCGTCAGGTAGACCATGCCGTCATTGTTGTAGAGATCGGTGAGCGCGATCTCGCGCTCACCGCCCGCGGAGACGAGCCGGACTTTCGCTCCGAGCGCGATGAGCGCCGGCGCGGTGTCGGTCGAGGACACCGCGACACAGCGCTTGCTCGCGGTCGCCACCCAGCAGGTTTCGCCGTCCTTCTTCATGCAGAAGTCGATCGCCTTGCGCCACTCGTAGCTCTGGTTGTAGTAGGTGCAGCGCGTGTCGAGGCAGACGTTGCCGCCGAGCGTGCCCATGTTGCGCAAATGCGGCGTCGCGACCTGCACGGCAGCCTGGGCGAGGGCAGCGTAGTGCCCGCGCACCTGCGGCGCCTCGACGACCTCGGTGAGCGTGAGCCCGGCGCCGAGCGTGAGACCCGCACCGTTCGCGATTCTCTTGAGCCCCTCCACGCCGCGCAGCGCGACGAGCGTCGCCGGCTCCTGGTGGCGGCGCTTCATGTTGGGCACGAGGTCGGTGCCACCGGCGATCAGCATCGCCCGCGGCCCCTCGCCCGCCAGGATGCGCGCGGCCTCTTCCACCGAGCGCGGGGCGCAGTACTTGAACCAGGGAAGGCGCATCATGCCGCTTTCCTCCCTTTCAACTCGTTGCCGTCGCCGCCTTCCCACGGCGGTAGCACGAACGTCGGCTCCGGATACGGCACCGCGGGGAAGCGCTCCGGGCCCACGCGCGGGGCCTCGCCCTTCGCCTTCTTCGCCAGCGCGGCAAGCACCTTGTCGGGCGTGATCGGCACCTCGTCGATGCGCACGCCGACCGCGTCGTGGATCGCGTTCGCGAGCGCCGGCATCACCGGCAGGAGCGGCCCCTGTCCGGCCTCCTTCGCGCCGTACGGGCAGTTCGGATCGGGGTCTTCGATGAGCGCGACCTCGACTTCCGGCATGTCGAGCGAGGTGAGGCTCTTGTAGTCGAGCATCGACGGGTTGCGGTGCACGAGCGCGCCGGAGAGCTTCGGCGGCAGGCGGCGGAACGCCTGCTCCTCCATCAGCGCCTCGCCGAGACCCATGTACACGCTGCCGATCACCTGTCCCCGCGCGAGCACCGGGTTCAGCGCCCGCCCGATGTCGTGCGCGATCCAGATCTTCGGCACGGTGATCCATCCGGTCACCGGATCGACCTCGGTCTCGACCACGCAGGCCGAGAAGGTGTAGGCGGGCGACGGTCCGACGCCCGCACCCTTGTACCTGCCCGGCGGCTTCGGGGGCGCGTACGAGCCGACCGACGCGATCGTGCCGAACTTCCCCTCCGCGGCCGCGATCGCCTCGACGAAAGTCATCGACTTGCCGGAGTCCTCCCCGGCGAACACCCGGTCCTGCGAGAACACCACGCGGTCGGGCAGCGTCTCGAGCGCCTCCGCCGCGGCGGCGGCGAGCAGGTCGCGCACCCGCGAGGCGGCCTGCAGCGCGGCATTCCCCATCATGATGGTGACGCGGCTCGAGTACGAGCCGAGGTCGATCGGCGTGATGCCGGTGTCGCCCGTGACGACCCGCACGTTGACCGGGTCGATGCCGAGCGCCTCCGCGGTCAGCGCGGCGAGCACGTCGTCCGAGCCCTGCCCGATCTCGGTCGCGCCGCAATACACCGTCACCTGGCCGCTGCGGTCGAGCAGCAGCTGCACCGCCGAGTGCGGTAGCTTGTTCCAGTAGATCGACACGCCCGCGCCGCACATGTAGGCCGAGCAGGCGAGCCCGAGCCCGCGCCCGGGTCCCAACTTGCCGCGCCGCGTCTTCCAGCCGGACATCTCGACCGCCTTCTCGATGCACTCCGCGAGCCCGTTCGAGCCGATGCGGAGCCAACTCGCCGTGAGCGAGTCCGGCTTCGTCACCATCCTGAGGCGCATCTCCGCCGGGTCGAGGCCGAGCGTGTGCGCGATCTTGTCGAGCTGCACTTCCTGCCCGAAGCGCGGCTGCGGTGTGCCGTGGCCGCGCTTGGGCCCGCAGGCGGGCTTGTTCGTGAACACCCGGCACGCCTCGAACTTGAAGCGCGGCAGCTCGTAGGTCACCGGCGTCAGCACGCCGGTGTAGAAGGTGCTCGCCGGCCCGTGCGAGCCGTAGGCGCCGCCGTCGAGCAGCGTCTGCAGGTGGATGGCGGTGAGCCTGCCGTCCTTCGTGACGCCGGTGCGGAACTTCATCAGCACCGGGTGGCGGCCGCGGTGCTGGTAGAAGACCTCCTCGCGCGTGAGGCAGATCTTCACCGGCCGGCCGAGCATCAGCGCGGCCTTCGACACGACGAACTCGTGGTTCCCCGGGTCGCACTTCCCGCCGAACCCGCCGCCGTTCGCGGTGGCGATCACGCGGATGTGGGCGGCGGGCAGCTGCAGCACGCGCGCGAGCTGGCGGTGCAGATAGTGGGGGTTCTGGGTGCTCGTCTGGAGCAGGAGCTTCCCGTCGCCTTCGATCGAAGCGAGCGAGGCCTGCTGCTCCATCGGCAGGTGCGTGTTGCCCTCGTAGAAGAACAGGTCCTCGAAGACATGGTCCGATCGGGCGAGCGCCTCCTCGACGTCGCCGAACTCGTAGGCCTGGTTGCGGTGGATGTTGCCCTGCTCGCCGTAGTCGTGGATGCGGGGCTCGGGATGGGCGAGCCCCTCCTCGGGCGAGGCGATCGTCGGCAGCAGCCGGTACTTCACCTCGATCAGCCGCAGCGCTTCGGTCGCGGTCTGCTCGTCCACGGCGATCACCGCGGCGACCGGATCGCCGACGAGGCGCACCCGCTCGCGCGCGAGCGGGTACTCGTCCTGCGACACCGGCATGATGCCGTAGGGCACCGGGAATTCGGCGCCGGTGAGCACGAGGTGCACGCCCCGGTGCGCCTGTGCGCGGGAGACGTCGACCGACTCGACCGTCGCGTGCGGGTGCGGCGAGCGCAGCAGCTTCGCGTGCAGCATGCGCGGCAGGACGAGATCGTCGGCGAAGCGCTGCTGGCCGATCGCCTTCGCGCGGCCGTCGACGCGGCGGCGCGCCTTGCCGATGGTGTCGAAGCGCGCCTTCTGGCGCGGCTTTTCAGGCGCATTCATGGCTTCGCCCCCCGCTTCTCCTCGCGCATGACGCGCGCCGCGGCTTCGACCGACTCGACGATCTGCTGGTAGCCGGTGCAGCGGCACAGGTTCCCGGACAGCGCCTCCTTGATCCGCTCGCGGCTCGGGTTCGGCTCCGCGTCGAGTAGCCCTTTCGCAGTCATGATCACGCCCGGCGTGCAGTACCCGCACTGCGAGCCGCCGTGGTCGGCGAACGCGACCTGCAGCGGATGGAGCTCGGTGCCGCGCGCCAGCCCCTCGATCGTCTCGACCGCGCGCCCCTCGCATTCCAGCGCGAGCGTGAGGCACGAGAGCACCGGCTGGCCGTCGAGCAGCACCGCGCAGGCGCCGCACTCGCCGAGCTCGCAGCCGTGCTTGGTGCCGGTGTGGGCGAAGTCCTCGCGCAGCACCTCGAGCAGCGTCTTGTAGGGCGCGACGTAGGCCTCGGCCTCCTCGCCGTTCACGCGCAGGCTGAGGAGCACGTTGTGGCGCACGGGCGCAGCATCGCGCGTTGCCGCGCTCTCGATCGCATTCGTGGGTGCGTCCATGAGGCCTCTCCGGCCGGCCGCCCGCCGGCATTCGTTTGGACCCCAAACTTTAACGCGCCCGCCGGCGGAAGGCAAAGGGCACGCGGCTGCGGCGTCGCGGAATCGACGCTCCGGACCGCCGGCCCGCGGGGCCTTTGATCCGGGCAGTTGATTTTCCAGGCGGATCCCTGTCCCGATCGCAACCCCGTACCGGCGCCGCGACGGTTCCTGCCGCCGCGCTATCATCGTCCCCGCACCCGCGGAGGACGATCGTGCCCTGCTGCCACTACTACATGCTCCAGGAGGGAGGCGACGCCGCGTTCACGGTCAACGTGAGCCAGCTCACCTTCGGCCCCGGCGCGATCGCCGAGACGGGCGACCGCGCGCGCGAGCTCGGGCTTGAGCGCGTCGCGCTCTTCACCGACAAGCGGCTCGCCGCCCTGCCCTTCGTCGAGACGGTACAGCGATCGCTACGCGAGGCGGGCGTCGACTACGCGGTGTACGCCGACGTGGAGGTCGAGCCGACCGACGCGTCGTTCCAGGCCGCCGCCCAGTTTGCCCAGGACGGACGCTTCGACGGCTTCGTCTCGGTCGGCGGCGGCTCGGTGATCGACACCTGCAAGGCCGCCAATCTCTTCGCCACGCATCCCGCCGAGCTCGCCGCGTACGTCAACGCCCCGATCGGCGAGGGTCGGCCGGTGCCCGGCCCGCTCATGCCGCACATCGCCTGCCCGACGACGAGCGGGACCGGCTCCGAGACGACCGGGGTTGCGGTGTTCGACTTCGTCGCGAAGAAGCTCAAGACCGGGATCGCCAGCAAGCACATGATCCCGACGATGGCGCTGGTGGATCCGGACACCGCGGCGACGCTGCCCGCCACGGTGCTCGCCGCGAGCGGCTTCGACGCGCTCTCGCACGCGCTCGAGTGCTACACCTGCCGCCCGCACACCATGCGGCCCAGGGCGGCGCGGCCGAGCGTGCGGCCGCTCTACAACGGCGCGAACCCCTGGAGCGACCTGCCCGCGCGCGAGGCGCTGCGCCTCGTCGGCAGGTATCTCGTGCGCGCGGTCGCCGACCGGGCCGACACCGAGGCGCGCGGCCAGATGACGTACGCGGCCACGCTCGCCGGCATGGCGTTCGGCAACGGCGGCTGCCACCTGCCGCACGGCATGTCCTACGCGGTCGCGGGCCTGGTGCGCGACTTCCGTGCCGCGGACTATCCGCAGGCCCACCCGATGGTGCCGCACGGCATGGCGGTGATCCTGAACGCGCCGTCGGTGTACCGCTTCACGGCGAACGCGTGTCCGGAACGCCACCTCGACGGCGCGGCCGATCTCGGCGCGGACATTCGCGGCGCGACGTCCGCCGACGCCGGCGAGATCGTCGCCAGGCGCATCATCGAGATGATGCAGGCGACGCAATTCCCGCACGGTCTCGCGGCGGTCGGCTATCGCGAAGCGGACGCCGGCGCGCTCGCCGAGGGCGCGTTCCCGCAGAAGCGTCTGCTCGACAATTCCCCGCGCCCGGCGACCAAGGAGGACCTCGCCGAGCTCTTTCGCGGTGCCATGCGCTATTGGTAGGCACGGCGCGGGCGCGCCCCGACCCCGCAGCCGAGCAATCCGTCACGGCGGCGGTGGCCGCAGCCTCCTAGAATGGCCAACACGAGCCGCCCCTGCGTCCGTCCTGGGCCGGCCGATGACCGAGACGTCGTGGAGGATCCATGCGCAGCCTGCTCGTCTCCGCTTTCGCCGTGGCAGCTCTTGCCGCCTCGGCATACCCTGCCGCCGCCGCCGTCAAGGCGAGCGTATCAGGCGAGGCACGCGAGGAAATCAGCACCGCGTTCTTCGTCGATCGCTACAAGACCCTCACCGACTACGTCGCCGCCGCATCGGGGCTCGACGTGCGACTCCATTTCGAGCGGGATCTCTCGCGCGAGCTGCAGCGCACGCGCTCTGGCGGCTACGACCTCATCATCGGGCCCGCGCACGTCGTCGGCACCGCCGTTCGTTACGGCTACGAGCCGGTCGCGCGGTTCCCGGGCGAGGAGCAGGCGGTGTTCCTGGCGACGGAAGCGAGCAATGTGACCTCGCTCGAAGGGGCGAAAGGCATGCGCCTCGCGATGCCGCCGGAGGACTCGCTCGCCACCTATCTCGCGCGCGGCGAGCTGAACGCCAAGGGGCTGCAGGCGAAGCAGTTCTTCTCCCAGATCCGCGAGTTCCGCTATCACGAGGCCGCCCTCCTCGCCCTCGAGTTCGGGCAGGCCGACGTCGCCGTGGCGGACCGCCGCCTCGCCGAGGAGTGGCTGAAGCGGAACAAGGGCCGCATCATTCACGAGACCAAGGCCGCGCCGGGAATGAGCGTCGCGGTGCTCGCCTCGCTCGACCGGACCACCAAGGACAAGCTCCGCGCGGCATTCCTCGCCCCGAGTCCCAAGGTGATCGCGAGCAGCCAGCTCGCCGGACTGGACGTCACCAAGATGATGCCGATCGAGCGCGCCGACTACGACTACGTCTCGACGCTCGGATACTTCACGCCCCGCGTCCTCGAGGGCGCGAACATCATCACCGCCGACGAAGCTGCCGAACTCGTGAAGAGAGGCGTCCCGATCTACGACACGCGGGTCAAGGACGAGTACGACGACCGGCACATCAAGGGCGCAAGATCGGTGCCCTACGCCGAGAAGAGCCACAAGGAAGTCGGGTTCGATCCCGCCAAAGACAAGTTCGATCTCGCCGGGATCCCCCAGGACAAGAATGCTCCCGTGATCTTCGCGTGCAACGGCCCCGAGTGCTGGAAGAGCTACAAGGCGAGCGTCACGGCGATCAAGGCCGGATACAAGCACGTGTACTGGTTCCGCGGCGGCTTCCCCGAGTGGAAGGGGAAAGGCTACCCGACCGAATAGCGGAGGGGCGTGCCGTTGCACGGATCGCCGAGATCTCGCGTGGGCTCGCGACACGCGGGCGCATGTGCGGGCTGCACTTTTTCATGCCCGCGCACGTCGTGCCACTCGTCGAGGTCGTGCGCGGCGAGGCGACGGACCTCGCCGTGTGCGAAGCGCTCGTCGAGACGATGCGCGCGCTCGGCAAGGTGCCGGTCCTGGTGAAGAAGGACATCCCGGGATTCCTCGCGAACCGCATGCAGCACGCGCTCGCGCGCGAGGCGTTCTGGCTCGTCGACGAAGGGATCGCCACCCCGGAGGACGTGGACAGGGCGGTGCGCTACGGCTTCGGCTTCCGTTTCGTCGCTGCCGGCCCGATCCTGCAAAAGGATCTCGCCGGCCTCGACATCCACTGCGCGGCCTCGACCATGACGTTTCCGTCGCTGAACAACGGCGCGGAGCCCGCCCGCTGCCTGCGCGAGCGCGTCGCCGCCGGCAAGCTCGGCGTGAAGACCGGCGAGGGCTTTTACCAATGGCCTCCGGAGCGCGTTGTCGCCGAGAAGGCGCGGTATGACAAGGCGCTGCTCGCTGCGCTGGAGATCTTCGCCCGGGAAGCGCGCGATCGCGACGCCACGGGACGACGTGGCATTCCGGCGGAAGGACGTCCCCCGAATTGACGCGCCGCGAGGCCGCGCCGGGGCGCTTCGGGCAGAGCTTCTTGTGCGCCCGCTCGCGTCCGGCCGGCGTGCCGCCCGGCTCGCGCCCGTCGAGCGCCGAGCGCAGCCGCTCGAGCGGCGCCGCGCGGTCAGCCCCTGCTGCGGAAAACCGCCGCGCGCATGAGCAGCATGGCGGTGACCGGCGAGGTGAGCAGGATGAACACCGTGATCAGCAGCTCGTGGATCACCGGCCGCTCGGCCAGCGCCGACGAAGTCAACATCGAGGCGACCAGCACGCAGCCGGCGCCCAGGGTGCTGCCCATCGTCGGCGCGTGGATGCGGGCGTAGAACGAATCGAGCCGCAGCAGCCCGAGCGAGCCGACCAGCGTCAGCAGCCCGCCGCAGACGAGCAGCAGCGCGGCGGGCAGCGCCGCCCAGAGGGGAATCTCCGCCACGCTCATGGCTCGATCACCTCCCCGCGCAGCAGGAACTTGGCGAGTGCCGTGGAAGCGACGAAACCGAAGAGCGCGATCAGCAGGGCGATGTCGAAATAGACGGCCGAGCCCAGGCCGATGCCCAGCATCAGGATGGTCAGCATGCCGTTGATGTAGAGGGTGTCGAGCGCCAGGATGCGGTCCTGCGCCGCAGGGCCGCGCAGCAGGCGGGCAAGCGCGCACAGCATGGCGATGGAAAAGCAGGCCAGCGCGAACTGCACGGCCATGGGCAGGACGGCGCTCATTCGAAGATCTCCATCAGGGGACGCTCGTAACGTTCCTTGATCGTACGGACCCAGGCGGCCTCGTCCTGCAGATCGAGGACGTGCAGGGTGAGCACGTTGTTCTCCGTGTCGTGCCCGGCCCAGACGGTGCCGGGCGTGCCGGTGATGATGATGGAGAGCATCGCCAGGCCGTGGGGGTCGCGCATGTCGAGCGGAATGCAGATGAATTCGATGTTCGGCTGGCGGCGCGTGGCGCCGAGGATGATGCGCCCGACGGCGAAGTTGGAGCGCACGATGTCGTGCAGGACGTGCCAGATCAGGCCGGCGGCGACGTGCAGGCGGCGCGGCCAGGCCGGCAGCGGGCGCAGGGCGGCGACGGCGGCGGTGATGAGCAGGGCGAAGGCGATGCCGAGCGCGACGTTGCCCGGGGACAGGCTGTCGTTGAGGAGCAGCCACATCGCCGCCAGGAAGACCGGCAGGCGCGGGATGAGCGGCCGGCGCTTCATCGCGCGCCTCGCACCGTGGCTGTCGGCAACACCGAGCCGATGTAGGCCGACGCATCGTGCAGCGATCGCGCGGCGGCGTTGCAGTACGACATCGCCGGGCCGGCGCCGAAGGCGAGCGCCGTGCACAACAGCACCAGCCCCGCCACCGGACCGGCCTCGACCCACAGCAGGCGCGGCGCGATGCGATCGGTCTCCCAGAATACGCGGATGCCCAGGCGCGATAGCGCGATCAGGCCGATCAGGCCGGACAGCAGCAACGCCGCGACGAACAGGCCGGCGTGCAGACGGGGAGCCTGGGGCGCCGCGGCGATGGCCGCCGAGAGCAGCGCGAACTTGCCGACGAAGCTCGACAGCGGCGGGAGCCCGGAGAGCAGCAGCGCGCAGGCGAAGAAAGCGAGGCCGAGGAAGGCCATCGCTGCCGGAATGGGAACGCCGGCCATCTCGTCCAGGTGCTCGGAGTCGGGCCGATCCTGCAGGCCGAAAGCCTCCGAGCTGACCGCCAGCACATCGGCCGCGACGGTTCGATGGCGTTCGGCCATTTCGATCACCAGGAAGAAGGCGCCGATGGCGAGCACCGAACTGACCAGGTAGTACAGGGCCGGGCCGGTCAGGGTGGTGCCGGTGAAGCCGAAGGCGGCGAGCAGGGTGCCGGAGGAGACGATCGCCAGGGTGCTCGCCAGGCGATCGAGCTTCTGCGCAGCGAGCACGCCCAGGCTTCCGGTGAGGACGGTCGCCAGGCCGCCGTAGAACAGCCAGTCGCCGCGGAAGGGCGCCGGCGCGCCGGCATCATCGAGCAGGACGGCGAAACGCAGCAGCGCGTAGACGCCGACCTTGGTCAGGATGGCGAAGACGCTCGCGACCGGGGGCGCCGCCGCGCCGTAGGTGGCGGGCAGCCAGAAATTCAGCGGCCAGGCGCCCGCCTTGACGAGGAAGACGATGCCGAGCAGCACAGCACCGAGCTCGAGCAAGCTGCGGTCGGCGGCGTCGAGCGCGGCGGCGCGCTGCGCGAGCTCGGCCATGTTGAGCGTGCCGGCGACGCCGTAGATGAGCGCGGCAGCAATCAGGAAGAAGAGCGAGGCGACGAGGTTCACCGCGATGTAGTGCATCCCCGCCGTCACCCGCGCCGCGCCCGAGCCGTGCAGCGCCAAGCCGTAGGAAGCCGCCAGCAGCACCTCGAAGAAGACGAAGAGGCTGAACAGGTCGCCGGTCAGGAATGCGCCGTTCAGGCCCATCAGCAGGAGCTGGAAGAGCGGCAGGTAATGGCTGCCGGCGCGCTCCCAGCGGGCGAGGGAGTAGACGAGCGCGGCCAATCCGAGCGCGGCGGTGAGCGTCAGCATGATCGCGGCCAGGCGGTCCACCACCAGCACGATGCCGAACGGCGCGGCCCAGCCGCCGAGCGCGTAGACGCCGATCCCGCCGGACCACGGCGCCGCGATGCGGCCGTCGGCCACGCCAAGCAGGACGAGGGCCGCGGCCAGCTGGGCGAGCGTGGCAATGAGGGCGAGGGCCGCGCGCGGTCCTCGATGCGACTCGCCGGACAAGAGCAGCAGGGCCGCGGCGCACAGCGGCAACACGATCGGGAGGATGGGCAGGTGTTGCATCACCGCTGCGCTCATCCCTCTTCCGGCTCGCGGCCGTCGACGTGGTCGGTGCCGTTCAGGCCGCGCGAGGCGAGCAGGACGACGAGAAAGAGCGCGGTGGTGGCGAAGCCGATGACGATGGCCGTCAGCACGAGGGCCTGCGGCACCGGATCGGTGTACAGCGCCGGATCGCTGCCGCGCGCCGGGTCGATGACCGGCGGGGCGCCGATGCGCAGGCGACCCATGGCGAAGATGAAAAGGTTGACCGCGTAGGCGAGCAGCGTCAGGCCCATGATGACCTGAAAGGTGCGCGGACGCAGCACGAGGTAGATGCCCGATCCGGCGAGGACGCCGATGGCGAGGGCGAAGACGAGTTCCATCAGGGGGCGCCTTCTCTCGCTTTGTGGTGCTGGCCGCGCAGCGACTGGTGGGCGATGGCGACCAGCATCAGCACCGTTGCGCCGACCACCAGCATGTACACGCCGAGGTCGAACAGCAGGACGCTCGACAGGTGCGCCTCGCCGATGAGCGGCAGTTCGCCGTGCCAGGCCTGGCTCGTCAGGAACGGTGCGCCTGCCAGCCAGGCGCCGGCGCCCGCCGCGGCCGCGGCGAGCAGGCCGGCGGCCATCCAGTACACGGGACGGATGCGCAGGTGCGATTCGACCCACACGGTGCCGCCGACGAGATATTGCAGGATCACCGCGGTGGCCAGCACGAGGCCACCGACGAAACCACCGCCCGGCGCGTCGTGACCGCGCAGGAGGAAGAAGAGCGAGACCATCATGGCGAGCGGCAGCAGCAGGCGCACCAGCGCGGCGGGCAGCATCATGTAGCCGGCCGGCAGCCGGGCCGCGGGATCGCGGACGCGCGCCGCCAAGAGTCCGTCGGCACCATTCTGCTCGCGCTGCTGCTGGTGCGGCAGGGGAATGCTCTCCGGCGCCGGACGGAAGCGGCGGAGCAGCGCGAACACGGTGAGCGCGACGATGGCGAGAACGGTGATTTCGCCGAAGGTGTCGAAGCCGCGGAAGTCGACGAGAATCACGTTGACGACATTGCGGCCGCCCCCTTGGGGGAGGGACTGCTCGATGAAGCGGGGCGAGATGCCGCCGATGTCGGGACGGCTCAGCACGGCGTAGGCGAGGCCGGCCATGCCGAGACCGCAGGCGGCGGCCAGCGCCGCGTCGCGCAGCCGGCGCAGGCGGGTGATGGCGGCCCTTTCTTCCCGCGCGTAGCCTTGTTCGCGGCGCGGCAGCCAGCGCAGGCCAAGCAGGATCAGCACGGCGGTGACGACCTCGACGGTGAGCTGGGTCAGCGCGAGATCGGGCGCAGAGAACCAGACGAAGGTCAAGCTGGTGGCGAGCCCGGCGCCGCCGGAGAAGATCACCGCCGCGAGGCGGTGGAACTTCGACTGCCAGGCGACGGCGAGGGCGCAGACGGCGCCAACCAGCCAGAGCAACACGAAGGCCGGTTCGGCCGGCATCATGGCGCGCCCACCCCAGGCGGTGCCGCGCAGCAGTACGGGCATCAGGGCGCCGGCGAGTGCGACGCCGATGAGCACCAGCAACTGCTTCTGCAGGCGGGGGGACGACAGGCGCTCCATGAGCGCCTCGGCGCCTCTGGCCATCGCCGGCAGCAGCCAGTCGAAGGCCCGCCTGCCGTCGATGTGCTCGAGCAGCGGCACCGTGTCCTCGGCGCGCCGGAGGAACACGCGATAGAGCACCGTGCCGCCGGCCATGGCGGCGAGGCTCATGTAGAGCGGCAGGTTGAGGCCGTGCCAGAGCGCCAAACTGTAGGCCGGCGCGTCGCTGCCGAGAATCGCTTCGGTCGCCGTGCTCAGGAAGGGGCCGACGGTGAGCGCGGGGAAGATGCCGACCAGCACGCAGGCCATGACCAGGAGCGCGCTCGGCAGCAGCATCCAGCGGGTCGGGTCGTGCGGCGCATGCGGTAGTGCCTCTGCCGGCGGACCGAAGAAGACCTGGTGGATGAAGCGCAGCGAATAGGCGACGCTGAACATGCCGGCCAGCGTCGCCGCCAGCGGGAGACCGATGCGCTGCCATTCCGGACGATCGAGAAAGATCGTCTCGGTGAAGAACATCTCCTTCGAAAGAAAGCCGTTCAACAGCGGCACGCCGGCCATGGCCGCCGCCGCCACCATCGCCAGCGTGGCGGTGATCGGCATCGCGCGGCGGAGCCCGGAGAGGCGCCGCAGGTTGCGCGTGCCGGTCTCGTGATCGACGATGCCGGCGGCCATGAAGAGCGAGGCCTTGAACGTGGCGTGGTTCACCATGTGGAACACCGCGGCGACGAGCGCGAGCGGGCTGTTCATGCCGAGCAGCAGGGTGATCAGACCGAGGTGGCTGATGGTCGAATAGGCCAGCACGCCCTTCATATCCTGCTGGAAGATCGCCAGGTAGCCGCCGATCATCAGCGAGGCGAGGCCGGCGCCGCCGATGATCCAGAACCAGGCGTCGCTCCCCGCCAGCACCGGCCACAGCCGCGCCAGCAGGAAGACACCGGCCTTCACCATGGTTGCCGAGTGCAGGTAGGCTGACACCGGCGTCGGCGCCGCCATCGCATGCGGCAGCCAGAAATGGAAGGGAAACTGCGCGCTCTTGGTAAGCGCGCCGAGCGCGATCAACGCGAGCACTGCCGGATACCAGGGGTGGGCCCGGATCACCGGGGCCGCCGCCAGTACGGTTTCGAGGTCGTAGCCGCCGGCGATGTGGCCGAGCAGCAGCACGCCGCCGAACAGGGCGATGCCGCCGGCGCCGGTCACGATGAGCGCCATGCGCGCGCCGCGCCGGGCTTCGCGGCGGTGGTGCCAGTAGGCGATCAGCATGAAGGAGGCGATGCTGGTCAGCTCCCAGAACAGCACCATCTGGATCAGCTGGCCCGACAGCACGATGCCGAGCATGGCGCCCATGAAGGCGAGGAAGAAGGAGAAGAAACGCGGCACCGGATCGGCCGGCGACATGTAGTAGCGGGCGTACACCACCATCAACGTACCCATGCCGGTGACCATCAGGGCGCCCAGCCAGGCGAAGCCGTCCATGCGCAGACTGAAGTCGAGACCGAGCGCGGGCGCCCAGGGGAAGGCTACGCGCAGCACCCCCTCGGCGGCCACCTGCGGATACAGGCTGACGACGAGCGCCGTGGCGGCGAGCGAGACCACGCCCGCGAGCCACGCTTCGGCATTGCGCGCGTTGGACGGCAAGAAGGCCGCGCACAGGCTGCCGAGAAACGGGAGCAGAATGATCAGGAGGAGCGACATGCCGCCAGCCGTACCGGTCGCAACGGGGGAGGCCGGATCGGCAGCATCGGACTCACGCCGGCTCCGCGCCGTGCTGCTCGCGCACGACCAGCACGTCGCATTTCGAATCGGAGAGAACGTGGCGCGTCACGCTCCCGATCAGCAGCTCTTCGGTGAGCGTCTGGCCGTGTTTGCCGATCACGATCAGGTCGACCCCGAGTTCCGCCTCTTTGGCGACGATGACGGGCGCCGCGTCACCGCGCACGACCGAGCGGGCGCACCGGTACGGATCGCCGCTCTTGAGGAGCAGCTCGTCGATCCTGCCGAGCGCCTGCTGCTGCGCGAGCTGGCGGTAGTCCCGGATCTGTTCGTCGCTGACGCCGGCCACCCAGAGCTTGCCTTCATAGGGGTTCTCGAACGCGTGGATGACCGTGACCTCGGCCTCCGGGGCGATCTCCATTGCGCAGCGCAGCGCCACGGGGGAATGCGCAGAGAAATCGACCGGCACCAGGACGCGCCGGTACGGCCCCTGCGGCGGGCGCTTGACCACCAGCGTCGGCCGCCTGTTCCGCTTCAGGAGGCGCTCCGCGGTGGTCCCGAGGATCAGGTCGCGCAGGGGATTCACTCCGTGCGCCCCCAGCACCAGCATGTCGGCCTGCGCGCAGGCCGACAGGATTTCATTCACCACGTGGCCGACCCGCACCTGCGCGGTGGGCGCGAGGCCGCGAACCCCGGCGATCTCGTTCGCCATCGCGCTCAGTTGGCGTCGGGCGTCGTCGATCAGCTTCGCATCGGCTTCGGCTGCCAGACCGAATGACTCCCGCAGCGCGCCCAGGTAGGGGCCGCTCATGACGTGCAGCAACGCGAGCCGTGCGCCAAGCTCTGCGGCGAGCTGCGCCCCGCGGCTTGCGGCGGCGCGGCTGTCTTCGGAGAAATCGGTGGCGATCAACAGCGATCCGATCGTGCTCATGCAGCACCCCCCGTTCGGGTGATTCCGTGGGACTCACGCCCGGGCAGGCAGCCGGGAGGGACGGGATCGCGTCCGCCCGGCGCCCCGCAAGGACATGAGGGAGGTTAGCGAATTCCGGGCATCTCGAACCCGGCCGCCTGCAGCGCGTTCACCAGCGCGGCCCGCTGCTCCGCGGCGAGCTCGACGAGCGGCGGACGCACGGTCGACCACTCGGCATCGCCGGCGTAGTGCGCGATCGTCGCCTTGAGGGCCGGGATCATCGACACCTGCGCCTGGAGGATCTGGCGCACGGCATCGATCGCGGCCTGCAGCGCCTCCGCCTCGGGCGTCTGCCAGCCACGATACGCTTTGTCGATGCCGTGCGGATTCACGTTGGCGCCCGCGGTGATGCAGCCGACGCCGCCCGCGCGCATGTTCCGCAGCAGAAAGACCTCGCTCCCCGCGAATACGTCGAAGCCCTGCTTGCCGAACGCGTTCAGCACGGCCTGCGTGTTGTTCCAGTCCCCCGAGGAGTCCTTGATGCCGGCGACGATCTTCGGATAGCGTTTGAGGAGCCGCTCGATGAGTCCGAGCGTGATCGGCACCTGCGCGACCGGCGGGATGTGATAGAGGTAGAGCTGCAGCCGCTCGTCGGCGACGCGCTCGATCACCTCGGAGAAGCTGCGGAATAACCCCTCGTCCGGAACGCTCTTGTAGTAGAAGGGCGGCAGCATCAGCACGCCGGCGCAGCCGAGCTTCACCGCGTGCGCGGTGAGCCGGACCGAGTCGGTCAGCGCGCAACAGCCGGTCCCGGGCATCAGTTGCCCGGCCGGCACGCCCGACTGGACGAGCTCCTCGAGCAGCATCATCCGCTCCTCGGCCGAGAGCGAGTTCGCCTCGCTGTTCGTGCCGAAAACCGCGAGGCCGCTGCAGCCGTGCGCGAGCAACCACTTGCAATGGCGCACAAAGCGCGCCGCATCGGGCGCGAGCTCGCGCGTAAACGGGGTCACCACGGGCGAGAGCACGCCCTCGAGTCGCTTCGTCATCTTCGATTCCCTTGCAGTTCGTGACGGAGGCAGAGCTTCGCACAGTCGCCCGCGCACGGTCGAGCCGGGAATTCGCGGTGCCCTCCGCGTCAATGCGCGACTTCTCCCGTGGGTATCCAACGACGGGGCTGGGAGCCGGAGTTCATCCGCCGCTCGCTGCCTAACTTGCTGATCGAAAGGGAATAACCCTGATCGATCCCCGTGTGCATCCTGCCGTTGCTTGACAACTTTTCCTCATTCGTCAAGAATGCAATTGAGAATGAGTCGTGTTTAGTATCAAGAAGTGGGGCTTCAGGGACGCATGGGGAGGAGGACGCAATGCATCGACTGGTTCGCACACTGATCGCCGCGGGAACGCTCATCGGAGGCCTCTTCGCCGTCGAGGCCCACGCGATCGAGTACCCGATCGGCGTGCCGCAACAGCGCCACGGCATGGAGATCGTGGCGGTGTACCTCCAGCCGGTGACGATGGAGCCCGACGGCATGATGACGCCGCCGGAGAAGTCGGACATCCATCTCGAAGCCGATATCCACGCCCTGGCGAACAACCCCAACGGCTTCGGCGAAGGCGCCTGGATGCCCTACCTCAAGGTCGAATACACGCTCGTCAAGGAAGGCTCGTCCGACAAGGCCGCCGGCGTGCTGATGCCGATGGTCGCGAACGACGGCCCGCACTACGGCGACAACGTCAAGCTGGCAGGCCCGGGCAAGTACCGGCTGACGTACCGCATCTCGCCGCCGACCGCAGCGGATGGCCATGCGCAGTTCGGCCGCCACACCGATCGTCTGACCGGCGTGCGCCCGTGGTTCAAGCCCTTCGACGTCGAGTTCGAGTTCACGTTCGTCGGCATCGGGAAGAAGGGCGGCTACTGAGATGCGCGCACGGATGAAGGGCCGCCTCGCGGCGACGATTGCGACCCTCGCCTTCGCGGTCAGCCCGGCTGCGCCCGCTGCCGAGCCGAACGTGAGTGAGCTCGTGACCGAACTGAAGCGCCTGGCCGATCGCGTCGAGAAGCTGGAGCGGCTGAACGCCGCGCTCGCGCGGCAGCTCGCAACTTCCGCACCCGCCGACAAGGCACTCGAAGCGCGCGTGAAGGAGCTGGAAGCCTACAAGGCGAGCGTCGAGGCGGGCCTTGCGAGCGAGAGCGTGAGCGAGAAGGAGCCGGAGCTCACGGCGCGGCTGAAGGCCGTCGAGAACACCGCGCTCGACATGCAGAAGCAGGCCAAGGTGGTCGACGCGATCGAAGGATTCGAGATCGGGGCAAGCCTGGTGAGTGTCGCGCAGCGGGCGAGCAGCGTCGACGAGCGCGGCACCTTGCTCAACTACCGCGCCGATCTCATCGTGACGACGCCGACCATCGAGACGGGCAGCGTCGAGAGCAAGCTCTTCGCGCATCTGCGGGCCGGCCAGGGCGCCGGGGTAGCCGACCGGTTCACGAGCTTCGTCGGACCGAACGCCACGGCCTTCCAGCTCGGCGCGGTCGTGCCGCCCGACAACAGCGCGGTGCTGCTCGCCGAGTTCTGGTACCAGGCCGACATCCCACTGCCGCTCGGCGGTTTCAAGCCGAACTCCCGGGAGAAGCTGACGGTGAACTTCGGGAAGATGGATCCGTTCGCGTTCTTCGACCAGAACCGCGCCGCCAACGACGAGACCCGTCAATTTCTCGCGAGCATGTTCGTGCACAACGCCCTCTTGGACAACCCGATCGCGGCGAATGTCGGCGCCGACGGATTCGGGTTCTCGCCGGGCTTCCGGGTCGCCTATGCCAACGAGCACGCGCGGCCCGAGCGATACGCTCTATCGGCCGCGGTGTTCGGCGCCGGCGAGAGCGCCAACTTCACCCAGCCGTTCAAGTCGCCCTTCGTCATCGGCCAGGCGGAGGTCGAGAAACGCTTCTTTGCGGGACTGCCCGGCACGTACCGCTTCCAGCTGTGGCGCAACGGACAGGCGCCGACGTTCGTCGCCGCCGAGACGCGCGCGCATTCGGGCTTCGGCCTGGGCTTCGACCAGAAGGTGGACGACGCCCTGACCGTGTTCGGGCGCGCCGGGGCCGCTTGGGGCACGAACCTCCCGTTCGACCGCACCGCGAGCCTCGGGCTGGAGATCGGCGGCGACTACTGGGACCGCGGCGCCGACGCCATTGGGTTCGCGCTCGGCGCCAACCGCACGAGCGGCGATTTCCGCACCAGTTCGGCAACGGTGGACGCCGACGGTGACGGCATCCCCGACTACGGATTCGCCGCACAGGGCTGGGAGTACGCCGCCGAGCTCTACTACCGTTTCCACTTGCACCAGCGTTTCGAGCTCTCGCCCGATGTCCAGTACATTCGCAATCCGGCCGGCAACCGGGATGCGCGGCCCGTGACGATCGTCGGCCTGCGCGCCCTCCTGAACTACTGACGAGGCAGCCGTCATGACGAGATTCCGCGGACCCGCGTGCGCGGTGGCATTGCTCCTCTTCGGGACGGCAACGGCGGGCGCCGACGAAACGCTGACCTACAAGCTGCTGGCGAAGGATGGGCGCTTTCATCCGGAGACGATCGAGGCTCCGGCCGGGAAGCGCTTTCGCATCGAGGTCACGAACGCGAACGAAGGGCCCGAGGAGTTCGAGAGCACCGAGCTCTACAAAGAGGTGGTGCTCGCCCCCGGTGTGACGCGCACCGTCGTCTTCGCCCCGCTCAAGCCGGGCGTCTATCGCTTCTTCGGGGAATTCCACCCGGAAACGGCCCGCGGCCGGATCGTCGTGAAGTAGGCGCATGCTGGCCGAACCCATGCCCGAGGCGCTCACGAGCATCGCGCTCGACCGCGGAGGAACCCGGCGGCGCGTGATCGATCGCGCACTCGCGGCATTGGGCACGGGGATGCGCCGGCATCGCGCGGCGATCATCGCCATCCAGTGGACGATCGTGCTCTGCTACTTCACGTTGCTCGCCGTGCCGGCGGTGATCCCTTTGCCGCCCGAGCAGGCCGGGATCCTCGATCACGTCACGCGGTTCGCGCAGTTCGCGTTCTGGGGCGTCTGGTGGCCGTTCGTCATGGTGTCGGTGGTCACGATGGGCCGGATCTGGTGCGGCGTATTCTGTCCCGAAGGCGCGCTCACCGAGTGGATCTCGCATCGCGGTCTCGGTCGCGGCATCCCGCGCTGGATGAGGTGGGGCGGCTGGCCGTTCGTCGCGTTCCTCGGAACGACCGTGTACGGCCAGCTGGTCAGCGTGTACGAGTACCCGAAAGCCGCGGCGCTGGTGCTGGGCGGATCCACGCTCGCCGCGCTCGCCGTGGGCTTCGTCTACGGCCGCGGCAAGCGTGTCTGGTGCCGCCATCTCTGCCCCGCGAACGGCGTGTTTGCGCTGCTGGCGAGGATCGCGCCGGTCCACTACCGCGTCGACCGGCAGGCCTGGGAGAGCGCCCCGCCCGGTGCGCGCACGAGCCGCGGGCACGCGGTGAACTGCGCGCCCCTCATCGACATCCGGCGCATGCAGAGCGCCGCGGCATGTCACATGTGCGGCCGCTGCGCCGGCGAGCGCGGCGCGGTGACGCTCGCCTCGCGCCCGACGAGCGCCGAGGTCGTCGCCCTCGACGACGCGCGGGTGTCGCGCTGGGAGGCGACGCTCCTCGTGTTCGGCGTCCTCGGCGTCGCGCTCGGCGCGTTCCAGTGGAGCGCTTCGCCGTGGTTCGTCGCGGCGAAGCAGAGCGTGGCGACCTGGCTCATCGACCGCGGCTGGACCTGGGCGGTGGGCTCGGACGCGCCGTGGTGGCTGCTCACCCATTACCCGGAGAAGAACGACGTGTTCACGTGGCTCGACGGCGCGCTGATCGTCGGCTACATCGGCGCCACCGCCGTCGTGACGAGCGTCTGGATTGCGGCCTGTCTCGCCGCGACCGCGGCCTTCGCGCGCGTGTCGGCGTGGCGCCTCGCCTACGCGCTCATCC
Source organism: Burkholderiales bacterium (assembly GCA_020848075.1). Lineage (GTDB taxonomy): Bacteria > Pseudomonadota > Gammaproteobacteria > Burkholderiales > SG8-39 > JAABRB01. The sequence continues at coordinate 5,104 of JADLAV010000069.1, read as the reverse complement.
CGTTAGCCGGCGTAAGCGTCTTCCTGGGGCTCTCGGCCCTCACCGTGACCCTGCTCAAGGCCGAAGGGCTACCGATGGGCTGGGTCGGCGCGGCGCGTGCGCTGCTCCTCGCGCTCGCGCTCGCCTGGAGCGCACGGCTCGCATGGGGCATGGCGCGCAGCCGCGGCGCACTCGCCGGGCTCGTGGCGGCGGGCGGCATCATCGCCGCCGCGAGCGCCGTCGTGTGGCTCTGGATCGAGATGTTCTACGTGTGGTGAGGCGTCCGCGCGCGCAAGACTGCGCATGCAGTCTTGCGCCGCCCGCAATTTGACAAATGCGCACCCCCGGGCCTACCCTCCTTGGCCAACTTTTGCAGCGGATACAACCCGGCACGGAGGAGGAACGGTCATGGTCGGAGTCCGTCACACCGTCGCAGCGGCGCTCGTCGCGCTCGCCCCGCTCGGCGCGCAGGCCCAGGAGGTCACGTTCAAGCTGGTGAGCGCGTTCCCAGAGAACAGCAACTACGTGCAGCACCTGGAGGCCTGGATCGGCAACGTCAACTCCGCCGGCAAGGGGCTGCTGCAGATCGAGTTCATCGGCGGGCCGAAGGCGATTCCCACCTTCGAGGTCGGCAAGGCGGTCTCGAACGGCGTGGTGCAGATGGCGATGTCGACCGGCGCGTTCTACACGAACCTCATGCCCGAGGCGGACGCGCTGAAGCTCGCCCAGGTGACGGCCGCCGAGCAGCGCAAGAACGGGGCCTACGAGTACATCAACAAGGTCTGGCGCGAGAAGGCGAAGCTCGTGTATCTCGCCCGCATGGTCGAGCACACGCCCTTCCACCTCTACCTCACCAAGAAGATCGACAAGCCTGACCTGACCGGCCTCAAGATCCGCGTCACCCCGGTCTACCGCGACTTCTTCCAGGCCCTGCACGCGACCGTGGTGCAGACGCCGCCCGGAGAGGTGTACACCGCGCTCGAGCGCGGCACGGTCGATGGCTACGGCTGGCCGATCCACGGCATCTTCGACCTCAAGTGGAACGAGTTGACCAAGTACCGCGTCGATCCGGGCTTCTACAACGCGGAGGTGTCGATCATCGTGAGTCTCGACGCGTACAAGAAGCTCTCCGCCAAGCAGCGCGAGTACCTCGAGCAGCAGGGCATCGCGCTCGAGTCCCTGAACGACCGCTGGAAGCGCTACAACGCCGAGGAGACCGCGCGTCAGGCGAAGTCGGGGATCCAGACCATCACGTTCGACGCGGCGACCGCCAAGAAATACTACGACATGGCTTACACCGTGGGCTGGGCCGCAATGATCAAGGCCGCTCCGGACACCGGACCGCAGCTGAAGAAGCTGCTCAGCAAGTAGCGTCGCATGGGGCGCGCCTACCGGCTCGTGCTCGAGGCCGGCGCGGTCATCGCCGCGCTGATCCTCGGCGCGATGGCGCTCGCGGTGACGGTGGACGTGCTCGCCCGCAACCTGGGGCTCGGCACGGTGCCGTGGGTGATGGAGGTCTCGGAGTACTGCCTGCCCCTTGCGACCTTCCTGGTGGCGCCATGGCTGCTCCATCGCAACGAGCACGTGCGGCTCGACATGCTGCTGCGCGGGCTGCCGCCCGCAGCCGCACGCGCTCTCGACTTGACCGCGAACCTGGTGGGCCTCGCGATCAGCGTGGTGCTCGTCGTGTACGGCATCCGCACGGTGCTCGACTCCGCACGCCAGGGCTCGATGGTCATCAAGACCGTCGTCTTCCCCGAATGGTGGCTCTACTCGCCGGTCGCCGTGTGCTTCGGCCTCCTCGCGATCGAGTTCGTGCGGCGGCTCGCCGGACGCTCGGCGCCGGCCCTCGGGACCAACCCTCAGGCCTGAGCCGGCGCCGCGATGGCATGGTGGCTCGCCGCGCTCGTCCTGTTCGGCTGCCTCACGGCGCTGTTCCTCGCCGCGCTGCCGGCGGCGTTCGCGTTCTTCGGCATCAACATCGTCGGCGCATGGGTGTGGCTCGGCGGGGATGCGGGGCTCATCCAGCTGGTGCGAAACGGGGTCGCGTCGATCTCGTCGTTCACGCTCACGCCGATCCCGTTCTTCATCCTGATGGGCGAGGTGCTGTTCCACACCGGCGTCGCGATGAAGGCGATCGACGCCATCGACCGGCTGATCGCGCGTGTTCCGGGACGCCTGTCGGTGGTGGCGGTGGTCTCGGGCACGGTGTTCTCGGCGATCTCGGGTTCGACCATCGCGACGACGGCGCTGCTCGGCAGCCTCCTCCTGCCCGAGATGCTGCGCCGCGGCTATCATCCCAACATGGCCATGGGACCGATCATCGCGATCGGCGGGGTCGACATGCTGATCCCGCCATCCGCGCTCGCCGTCCTGCTCGGCAGCCTCGCCGACATCTCGATCTCGCGGCTGCTGATCGGCGGCATCGTCCCGGGCGTGCTGCTCGCGGTGCTCTTCGTGGGTTGGATCGTGGGCCGCGCGGTGGCGAACCCGTCGCTCGCGCCTGCGTTCGAGCATCAGGACCTGCCGTTCCGGGCGCGCTGGATGCCGCTCCTCGTGTACGTTCTGCCGCTCCTCCTCATCTTCGTAGTCGTCGTGGCGGCCATGGTGGCGGGGTGGGCGACGCCGACGGAGTCGGCCGCACTGGGCGCCGTCGCCACCGTGCTGGTCGCCTGGATCTACCGCTCGCTCACGTGGTCGAAGCTGATGCGGGCGCTCAAGGGCACGGCCGCGATCTCGGGGGTGATCCTGTTCATCATCATCGGCGCGACCACGTTCGCGCAGATCCTGACGTTCTCGGGCGCGACCAACGGGCTGGTGAGCGCAGTCCGCGCGGCCAACCTCGGCCCGGCCCTGGTGCTGACGGCCATGATGGTGATCCTGCTCGTGCTCGGCTGCTTCGTCGACCAGGTGAGCATGATGCTGATCACGCTGCCGTTCTTCACTCCGCTCGTGGCCCAATACGGCTTCGATCCGGTGTGGTTCGGTGTGCTCTTCCTGATCTGCATGCAGCTCGGCCTTCTCACGCCGCCCTTCGGCATGCTGCTCTTCACGATGAAGAGCGTCGCGCCGCCGCACATCACGATGGCGCAGGTCTACCACGCGGCGTTTCCTTATGTCATTCTCGGCATCGCCGTACTGGTGATCGTGATATTCATTCCCGCGCTCGCGACGTGGCTACCGAACGTGCTGATGGGAAGCTGAAGGGGCGGGGCCGGGGCGCGCGCGGGCCGGAGACAGACGATGGAACGAAGCTTCGAGAAGGAAGTCGAGCTGCTCAGGCTCGGTGAAGGGGCCATCTTCCACGGCGAGGGCATCCTCGCGGTGACGAAGGCGCTGCTGCAGTCCGGCGTCGCCTACGTCGGCGGCTACCAGGGCGCGCCGGTGTCGCACATGATGGACGTGCTGAACGACGCGCGCGACATCATGGACGAGCTCGGCATCCACATCGAGACGAACGCCTCGGAGGCCGGGGCGGCGGCGATGCTGGGCGCCTCGATCAACTACCCGCTGCGCGGCGCGGTGACGTTCAAGTCAACGGTGGGCACCAACGTCGCTTCCGACGCGTTGTCCAACCTCGCATCGGCCGGCGTGCGCGGCGGTGCGCTCGTCATCCTCGGCGAGGACTACGGCGAGGGCGCGTCCATCATCCAGGAGCGCAGCCACGCATTCGCGATGAAGTCGCAGCTGTGGCTGCTCGACCCGCGTCCGAACCTGCCGACGATCACGCGCATGGTCGAGAAAGGCTTCCCGCTCTCGGAAGCCTCGAACACCCCGGTGCTGCTCGAGCTGCGCATCCGCGCCTGCCACGTGCACGGCTCGTTCCAGACCAAGGCCAACACGCCGCCGCCGTTCTCGCGGCGGCGCGCGCTCGCGGAGCCCGACTTCGACTACGGGCGCATCTGCCTGCCGCCGGCGACCTACGCGCAGGAGAAGCACAAGGTCGAGGTGCGCTGGCCGGCCGCGCTGCGGTTCATCGCCGAGAACGGGCTGAACGAGCTCTTTGCCGGCCGTGCCGACGACGTTGGCATCATCTGCCAGGGCGGGATGTACAACGTGGTCGTGCGCGCGCTGCAGAGCGTCGGGCTCGCGAACGCGCTCGGCGACGCGGAGATCCCGATCTACTGCCTGAACGTCACCTACCCGCTGGTGCCCGACGAAGTCGCGCGGTTCTGCGCCGGCAAGCGCGCGGTGCTGATGGTCGAAGAAGGGCAGCCCGCGTACCTCGAGGACGCCCTGCACGCGCTCCTCCGGAAAGCCGACCTCCAGACAAGGGTGCACGGCAAGGATTTCCTGCCGCTGGCGGGCGAATACACCGGCGAGGTCGTGCTGACCGGCGTCGCGCGCTGGATCGAGGCGGTCGCGCCGCGAGGCGTCGACGCGGCAGGCGTCGCCCGCAGCCTCGCCTCGCTCACCGCGTCGAAGGGGCAGGCGGCCGAGGCGCTCGGCGCACTGGTGCCGCCCCGCCCGCCCGGCTTCTGCATCGGCTGCCCGGAGCGCCCGGTATTCTCGGCGATGAAGCTCCTCGAGCGCGAGACCGGGCAGTTCCACGTGTCGGCCGACATCGGCTGCCACACCTTCTCGGCGCTGCCGCCCTTCAACATCGGCAACACCGTGCTCGGCTACGGCCTCGGGCTCGCGTCGAACGCCGCGGTGAACTCGATGTTCGATCGCCGCACGGTGACCGTCATGGGCGACGGCGGCTTCTGGCACAACGGGCTCACCTCGGGCGTGGCGAGCGCGGCTTTCAACAAGGACGACGCCATCCTCGTCATCATGAAGAACGGCTACAGCTCGGCCACCGGGACGCAGAACATCCCGTCCTCGCCGCACCAGGACGCGCACAAGGCGCGCGGCATGTCGATCGAGCGCGCGCTGAAGAGCCTTGGGATCGGCTGGATCAAGAACATCCACACCTACTACGTCGCCGACATGAAGCGCGCGCTCACCGAAGCGATGACGACCGGCTACGCCGGGCTGAAGGTGATCGTCGCCGACGGCGAGTGCCAGCTCGAGCGCCAGCGCAGGCTGCGGCCGCAGGTGGCCGAGCAGCTCAAGCGCGGCGAGCGCGTGGTGCGCAGCCGCTTCGGCGTGGACGAGGACGTGTGCACCGGCGACCACTCCT
>JADLAV010000068.1 GCA_020848075.1 Burkholderiales bacterium | reverse complement strand
GCCCCGCCACGAACGGTCGACGACTTGCTGCGCGTTCTGGAGACCTACAAGCCAGACCCGGCCAAAGTGGAGCGCTTGCGCTCGATCGCCAAACAGGAACCATCGACAGCCCTCGCAGGAAATGCGCTTGCGGAGTTCTACCTAGGGCGCGGGCGTGCTGCATGGGACCTAGGCCAATCGGCGCAGGCAACCGCCGACCTTCGGAAGGCAATTGACGAACTGAAGTGGGGGCAGCCATTACGGCTTCGCGCTCTCTCGGAACTGCGGAACGTTCACTGGACAGGGGGCAACGTCTCGGGGGCCCTCGCCGCCGCGCAGCAGACTATCCGGGAGACCGGCAATCGTCCCTACTACGGCTATCGAATAGGCGCTAGGACACTTGCGGCAGATGCTCGCGCAAGCATCGGAGACTTCGCAGAAGCGCGAAGTGAGCTGGCTGCCGCAGAAGCCGAGTACGCGCTTGGCATGTCCGTCCTCTTCAATTGGAAGCCCTGGCAACGTCTGTTGGAAGATCGCGACAGACACTTCAGCTATCGCTGGACGAGTCACATGGAGGCGGCACGCGCAACGCTATTCGAGAGCGAAGGGGAATGGACGAAGGCAGAAGCTACGCTGAGACGTTCTCTTGACGCGGCCCAACAGCTCAAGAGTGTGTATCTAGTGCAGGGTTGGCTTGGAGCGCCAAGGGTCGAGCTGGATCAGATCTTAATCGAGTCGAAGCAATCGCGACTGGCGTACGTTCTCGCAAATCGAGGTCATTTCGCTGAAGCAGAAATATTCGGCCGGGAAGCCGTGCGAAGCGCGCTTGAGCGCGCTGGCCGATTCGACCCGTATACCGGCGCCGCGTTGCAGCATCTTTCCAAGGTGCTCTCGGAACAGGGGCGATGGGCCGAAGCTCGCTTGATTGCGCGCGAGGCGGTCCGAAGTGTCGAGGGATCGGGAGCAGTGGAGGAATCGCGTGCTCTAGGTGATGCGCGACGGTCCCTCGTTGCGGCGCTGGTTGCGGCAGGCGAATACGAGGAAGCAGTGCAAGTGTTTGAGCGCTATCGCGCGGGTGTGCAGCGGGATAAGTTTCTTGCCTCTCAGCTCGAGATGGGGGACATCGACTGGGTGATTGCGCACGTGAAGTCGGGACGGTTGGCTGGGGCGCGGCAGCTGATTGAGGCGATGGGCGTGTGGAGCCGCTCGCGTCTTGAGGAAGGCGACGAGCGGGTGGCCTGGATTCGGGGATACCTGGGGGTGGTGCTGGCCGCGCAAGGCGAGCGCGAGCGAGCGCTCGTGGAGCTGCGCGCCGCGGTGCCCGCGCTGATCGAACTACACCGCGCGATGGTCTCGGCCGATGCCGGCAGCGTGCGCAAAGCCCAGCGGCTGGCGATCGTGTTCGAGACCTATATCGATCTCCTCTACGATCTCACCGCGGCGGGTACCTCGCGCCCGGAGTTCGATCCGATCGGCGAGTCCTTCGCCGTGGCTGATGTAGCGCGCGGCAGCAGCGTGCAGCGAGCGCTGAGCGCGGCCAGCACGCGCGCAAGCGCGCACGATTCGGCGCTCGCCGAGCTCGCGCGTCGGGAGCAGGACACGCGCTGGCGCATCGAGTCGTTGAGCGAAATCCTGCTGCGGCTGGTGGCCGCCCCGCCCGATCGGCAGCTGCCCAAGATCGTCGGCGAGCTGCGGCGCGACATCGATGCGCTCACCAAGACCCAGGGTGAGTTGCGCCGAGAGCTGGCGAGCCGATTCCCCGACTACGCGCAGCTCATCGACCCCAAGCCCCCGACGCTCGAGCAGGCGCGAAGTGCACTGCGTGAGGGCGAGACGCTGCTTGCCTTCTACGTCGGGGAGCGAGGCACCTACATTTGGGCGGTGCCGAAGGCCGGGCCGGCGCGGTTCGTACGCGTCCCGGTGGGGGCGGCCGAGCTGGGCCGGGACGTCGCTCGACTGCGCGCGGCGCTCGATGTGCAGGCGTCTGCAGTGGAGGACCTGCCGACCTTCGAACTTGGGCTTGCGGCGCGGCTCTACGGAGAGCTGCTGCGCCCGGTCGAGGCGGTGTGGAAGGAGGCGCCGAATCTCCTTGTCGTGACCCATGGCCCGCTCGGGCAGCTGCCGCTGGGGCTCTTGGTGCTCGAGGCGCCGGCGGCTGCCACACAACCGGAGGCGGTGCAGTTCGAGGGCTATCGGGCGGCGCGGTGGCTTGCGCGCGAGGCGACGATCGCGCAGCTTGCCTCGGTGAACACGCTTACGAGCCTGCGCAAGCTGCCGCTGTTGACCGCGAGCAACCGCGCGTTCGTGGGGTTCGGCGACCCGATCTTTAGCAAGGCGGATTCCGGCGGGGGGCCGGCCCCGGCGATGCGTGGGACGGTGCTGGCGCGCCGCGACGCGCCCGAGTTGGCCAAGCTCGATTCGGCGCAGCTTGCCGCGCTGCCGCGGTTGCCTGATACCGGGGAGGAGGTGCGCGAGGTGGCCAAGGCGCTCGGGGCGGACCCTGCGCGCGATGTGTTCCTGCGCGAGGCGGCGAGCGAGAAGACCCTCAATAGTCTGAATCTTGCCGAACCCCGAATCATCGCCTTCGCCACCCACGGGCTGGTGCCGGGGGACCTGAACGGGCTGACGCAGCCGGCACTGGCCCTGTCCTCACCCGAAGTCACCGGAGACGACGGGGACGGGCTGCTCACGATGGAGGAGGTGCTGGGTCTGAAGCTCAACGCCGACTGGGTGGTGCTTTCGGCGTGCAACACCGCAGCGGGTGCTGGGGCGGGGGCCGAGGCGGTCTCTGGGCTGGGGCGGGCGTTCTTTTATGCCGGGGCACGGGCACTGCTGGTGTCCAACTGGCCAGTGGAGACGCGCTCGGCGCGGGTACTGATGGTGGATACCTTCAGCCGCTATGCCAAGGACGGTTCCAAGCGCAAGAGCGCGGCGCTGCGCGAGGCGATGCTGGCGATGATCGACGGGGAGGGCTACGTCGACCCGTCAACCGGTAAGCCTGTGTACCGCTACGCCCATCCCCTCTTCTGGGCACCGTTCGTCGTGGTCGGCGATTAGCGGGTGCTGCGCACATTGAGAGTTTGAGGGAGTGCAGCTATGCGAGCCAAGCTTGCTACAACGCCCGAAGAACTTCGACAGGTCTTCACGTTCCGTTATCAGGTATTCGTAGCGGAACAGGGAAAGCAGATCCGCCATGCGGATCATGCGCGCTGCGAGCTGATCGATGATGTGGATTCCGACGCGACTCAACTCGTCGTGCTGGACGACAATAATGCGGTGGTGGGCGCAATTCGCACTGTATTTGGCCGTGATCGAGCCACTACGGGAATGCAGAAGAACTACAGTCTCGACAGATTCGGGCACTGGAAGAGCGAGAACTGCAGCTTTACCGGCAGATTGTTTGTGGTTCCAGAAAAGCGTGGATCCAGAGCTCTCCTGATTCTCATCCACGAGCTCTACCGGCTCGGTCGGGCCCGTGGGGCGATCTTCGACTTCATCTTCTGCGCGCCGTACCTAGTCCGGCTGTACGAGCAACTCGGGTACCGACGGTACCGGGCGAACTACGAGGACCCAGACCTGGGATTTCAGATCCCGATGGTTCTCGTGGGGGACGACGTGGCCCACTTGGCGGGCGTTCGATCCCCTCTATCTTCTATCGCCACGCAATATCCGGCGAATCGGGCCCATGCCGCGTGGTTCCAGCGCGAGTTTCCAGAATACGCGTCCATGGTCACGCCAATTCTCATGGGTGAGGATGCGTTCACGAAGTATCTCAGTGAGCGGATTCACGCGACGCACGCGCAGCTTCTGGATTCAATTTCTCCGGAGGATCTGAAGATCCTCTTCTCCGGCGCGAATCACCTGCGATGCGAAGCTGGAGATCGCATTCTGCGTCAGGGCGATCCAGGGAGGGACATCTTCATCGTCCTGGATGGGTGCGTCGAGGTGCGCGTGCATGGCAAGCAAGGCACAAGAGTCATCGGCACCATGGGTAAAGGGGATGTCTTGGGTGAGATTGGGTTTGCGGCGACCCGGCCAAGAACGGCGGACGTTATCGCCGTGACCCCGATAGAACTCGTACAACTCTCCGAACCGGCCTTGAGCGAAATAATTCGCAATCACCCGGTCATCGCGAGCCGACTCCTTCTGAATTTGTGTGGGGTCCTTGCCGAGAAGGTGGCCAGGCTGAGTGGCCAGAATGAGGAAGAAGCTCGAGTGTCCGCTTGATGAAGAAGCGTCTAAATGCGCAGACCGTGAATCCGAACCGCGAGAATTGTGGCTGATACATGGACTGGTCGCAATACGCCTTCGTATATGACTTGATGGCCACGAACAACCCGGCCTATGCAGAAATTGTTTCGATGGCGAAGAGAGACTTCAATTGCCACGGCGTTTCGCATGACGGTGTTATCGCGGATCTCGGGGCGGGAACGGGAAATCTCTCGCTGGAGCTTGCAGCCGCATTTCGGCAATGCCGCGTTCATCACGTGGATAGCAGCCCCGAGATGATCTTGCACGCCCGCAAAAAAGCGGCTTGGCGCGGATTGACTAATCTAGAGTTCATCGAGAGTGACGTCGAAGGATATCTTGAGCATGCTCCAGCACTTGCCGCTGCACTATCGGTCCATTCGCTGTATGCGGTTCCCAAACCGAGAAGGGTCATGACGTTGCTGTTTCAGCGCCTCGAATCAGGAGCGCTGTTCGTCGCTTGCGATCTTGGGCGCACTCTAGATATCGGAGACTGGGCAGGGTATTTGTTTCAAGAGATGCGTCGGCGAACGGGGACGCTTTCCGCGTTGGCCGCGATGATTCGAGGACGGGCGGTTGCGTCGCATAACAAGATGATCCGAGCAAGGCAAGTGTCAGGGGAATACTGGATACACACGACGGAAGAGTTCGCGGCTGCGGTGCGGGAGGCGGGTTTTGATGTGGTCAAGGCGCTGCCCGTTTATCGTGGGTATAGCGACTACGTAGTAGCGAGAAAACCGTGAAGTTCTAGCCCTTGGCCTTCGGGCTCTGCTCTGCAGGTCACCAACCCTGAGGAAGGCCCGGTCCGGGAATTACGAGGGTGCTATGTGAGTGCAGATCTCGCTGCTATAGCGCTAGGGTAAATATTCACGGAGTGGACCAAGGGCAGTATGCCCGCCCAGGCGCTTGGCGACGAGGGGTCTGCGCCGTAGAGTGGTCGCTCGTAGCTAAATTGTTGTTCCTGCTTCGGAGGGAAGCGTGGGACAGGTGGCGAGTGCTTTGTTCACGCGTGCGATGCGCTTCGCATCGCCAAACGCGCTGATTGCGCTCTCTCGTCCTGTACTTCGTGCGGACTCGCATGCGGCGGTGGCTACCGAGGACATCGGTCCTTCGGGTGCAGACGTTCTACGGGTAAAGGGTTCTAGCGCACGCAGATGGCTATCACGGAAATTTGGTGCGTGCGAGATCTCGTGCCTCGAGCGAATCGCTAAGCGGCAGAGTCAACGTACTGCGCCTCGCGGGCCGGTCCGCGTTTGCGACTTGTATCGTACACGCCGTGTGACTGGACGATGTGAATCACCACAACGTTGCGGCGTCGTCGGCAGTCCGATTGCTAGGTCGGCCGGTCACTGGTTATGCGCCGCACGCATTGCACTCCTGTGGCATGGATCGGAGGAGTTATGAGGGCTAGAGCACTGGGGTGGATGTGTTTGTTCGCCTTTGCAGTTAGCGAATCGACAATCGTGCTCGCGCAGGTTGCAGCACCGCGAACTGTGACCGATATCGTAAAGACGCTCGAGACCTACAGGCCGGACCCTGCTGCAGTCGAGAGAATCCGCGCCCTGGCAAGCGAGGAGCCACCCAAGACCGAGGATCGGCAGGCGCTTGCAAGTTTCTATTTTGAACGGTCGCGGGCCGCCTTCAATATCGGTCTTCACGCGCAGGCTGCCGCCGACATGCGCCAAGCAGCCGACCTGTACGGACGTGGCCACACCATGCGATTACGGGCGCTCATGGATGTCGCCATTTTTAATTGGAGGGGAGGGGATTTCGCGGCGGCGATCGTCGCGACCGAACAGTCAAAATCGGAGGCAGCTAGCAGAAACATGTACGGCTTCGTTCTCAGCGCCGCGTCAATCGAGGTCGGAATCTATGCTGCGGCGGGCGATCTAGAGAACGCACGACGCGCACTATCGCAATCTGAGACCGCCTGGGCGACTTTCTCGTCCAGGAATCAGGGGCCAGAGCTTTCCGTGCACATTAATCGATACACCATTGAGGGAACACGCAGCATCGTTCTCATGACCGAAGGGAAGTGGACCGATGCCGAGGCGGCCGAGCGGCGGGCGCTCGACGCCGCCAGGATGGCGGTTCGAAGCTATCCGAACCACCCGGCGCCGAACCTCCTGACTCGCGACGTCGCTGTAGCTCTTTTGGGGACGAGCCTCGAGAGGCTATCGGTGATCCTTGCTGCGCAAGGCCGGCTTTCGGAAGCGGAGGCCGCAGCACGGGAGGCGTTGCAGGTAACGCTCGAGAACTTCGGTCGCTATCACGCGGAAACGTCTGCGCGGCTGCAACAGCTCGCGCTCATCCTGATCGAGCAAGGCCGTACCTTGGACGCAGTAGTCATGGCAGAGCAATCGCTGCACAGCATCGAACAGTCCGGTGCAACGGGCGGCCTGAGACGGCTTGCTGCAGCACGTCGCAGTCTTGCGGCGGCCCTCGTCGCGGCTGGCAAGCATGAGGCGGCCGTTCGCATGTTCGAACAGTACCGCGAAGGCGTCAAGACCGACCGCTACCTATCGGGGCAGCTACCGGCAGGAGACCTCGATTGGGTGATCGCGTTGGTCAGGACCGGCCGTCTCGACGAGGCACAGCGGCTAATCGAGGCGATGCGCGAGTGGAACAGGAAGCGGTTCGAGGAGCGCGACGACCGAGTGGCCTGGGTGCGTGGGTATTACGGCGTGGTCTTGGCGGCGAAGGGCGAGCGCGCACAGGCATTCGCCGAATTCCAGGCCGCGGTACCGCAGCTGATCGAAATCAAGCGGCGCGCGGCGGTAGCCGACGGCGGCAGCGTCCGGCAAACGCAACGTCTGGTGATCGTCCTTGAAGCCTACATTGAGCTACTCGCGGCCGCCGAGCCCGCCACCCAGGAGGCCATTTCCGAAGCGTTCCGTGTGGCCGAGGCTGCGCGCGGCGGCATCGTGCAACGCACATTGAGTGCCAGCACCGCCCGCGCAAGCGCCCGCGACCCACAGCTTGTAGAGCTTGCGCGCCGTGAGCAGGAAACGGGGTGGCGCATCGAGTCCCTCGGAGGCATTCTTTCGCGGCTCGTCGCCGACCCACCCGAGCGCCAGCTCCCCAAAGTCATTGCCGATATTCGCCGCGACATTGAGAGCTTGAATCGTCAACAGAGCGAACTGCGCCAGGAGATCGCTCGGCGATTCCCCGACTTCGCAGATCTGGTCAATCCGAAGCCCGCGACGGTCGGCGAGGTCCAGGCCGTTCTAAGGCCCAGTGAGACCATGGTCGCGATTTACGTTGGCGACCAGGCGAGTTATGTGTGGGCGATCCCAAAACAAGGCCCGCTACGGTTCGTCCGCGCGGGCATCGGCGCAGTCGAGATGGCGCGACGCGTCGCACATCTCAGGACTGCGCTGGACGTTAGCGGCGCACAGATTTCTGACATCTCGGCATTCGACGTGAACGCCGCGGCGCAGCTCTACGACGCGCTTCTGCGCCCGGTGCAAGATGTTTGGAAAGCTGCGCCTGGGCTGGTCGTGGTGTCGCACGGGCCGCTGGCGCAACTCTCGCTCGCGGTATTAGTGACTGCGCAGGCACCGACCGGGAGTGTCGAGGCCGTCCCATTCGAGCGCTACCGCTCGGTCGCGTGGCTCGCGCGCGAAGCCTCGGTTGCTCAGATGCCCTCGGCCGGCTCACTTGTAAGCTTGCGGCGTGCAACGCCTCCTGCCGCCACCCGCCGCTCGTTCGTGGGCTTCGGGGATCCGGTGTTTGCGAAGACGGCGAATGTGGAGCCTCGCCCCGTCGCCGACGTCGCGCTGCGACTTGCGGTCCGTAGCGCACCCAAGCTCGATAAGGTCGATTCGGCTGGCTTGGCGCTCCTGCCGCCACTTCCGGACACTTCACAGGAAGTGCTCGAGCTTGCAAGAATGCTCGGCGCCGACTTGACCCGGGACGTGTATCTGCGCGAGGCAGCAAGCGAGAAGACGCTCTTCGGTCTAGACCTTACCGAGCCGCGGATCATCGCCTTCGCCACCCATGGACTGGTGCCCGGGGATTTGAATGGGCTGACGCAACCGGCGCTGGCGCTTTCCTCGCCCGAAGTGGCCGGTGGCGACGGGGATGGCCTGCTCACAATGGAGGAGGTGCTGGGGCTGAAGCTCAACGCCGACTGGGTGGTGCTTTCGGCGTGCAACACCGCAGCGGGTGCTGGGGCGGGGGCCGAGGCGGTCTCTGGGCTGGGGCGGGCGTTCTTCTATGCCGGGGCGCGGGCGTTGCTGGTGTCCAACTGGCCGGTGGAGACGCGCTCGGCGCGGTCGCTGATGGTGGACACCTTCAGCCGCTACGCGAAGGAGGGCTCCAAGCGCAAGAGCGCGGCGCTGCGCGAGGCGATGCTGGCGATGATCGACGGGGAGGGTTACGTGGATCCCGCGACCGGCAAGCCGCTGTACCGCTATGCCCACCCCCTCTTCTGGGCACCGTTCGTCGTGGTCGGCGACTAGCCCAGTGCGGAACGCGCGCACAGTCGGACTGCTGGCGGTCATGGCGACAGGCGCAATCCTTTCTGGCGCCGGCCTCGTCGAATCGCTCGACCGCCGGCTTCTCGACGCACAGTTCAGGTTTCTCCGGGCGAACTTCCCGCAGGCGGCCCCAGCCGAGATCGTCATCGTTGGGATCGACGAAGCGACGGTCGTCACGATGCAGGAGCCGCTCGCGCTCTGGCACCGGCATTTCGGGGCATTCCTGGACGCGGCTGCTGCGGCGGGGGCCAAGGCAGTAGGGCTAGACGTGATCCTTCCCGATCGCAGTTACAACGACGTGATCGCGGGTTCCGATCAGCGGCTGTTGGCTGGGCTCTTGGCCATGCGACGCGCGGGCGTCCTCGTGCTCGCGGTAACGGTCGACGACAGCGGCCGTCCGCGCAGGGTTCATCCGGCCTTCCTCGCTGCGGCCGGGCCAGATGGATCCGGCTTCGCTCTCTGGAAGGTGGATCCCGACGGCGCTGTGAGAGTCTTCGACGAACGACTCGGTGATCGGGGCGAGACGGCCCCGACCTTCGCCGGGCAGCTCGCCCGGCGGCTCGGCATGGCGCCGCGCGCCGGGATGATCAACTACGCGATCGGGGAACGTTTTGACTACACGGCACTGGAACGCGTTCTCGCGTGGCAGCGCGAGGGCGCGCACGCGGAACTGGCCCGCGCATTCCGCGGGAAGATCGTTCTGCTCGGAACCGTGCTTCCGTTTCAAGACCAGCACCCCTCGCCGGTGCTGCTTGGCGCGCGCAACGAAGACAGACGGATGACGCCGGGGGTCATTCTGCAGGCGCAGACGTTACGCACGCTCCTCGCCGACCGCGTGATCTCTACGGTCCATCCCGCACTGGTTGCCCTGCTCGCCGCAGTGTGCACGCTCACATGGATAGGCGGGGCACGACCTACCGTCGCCGCTGTGACGGCATTCGCCGCGCTGGCGGCGATCCTGGCGCTCGGGACCTTCTTGCTTGCCCGAGACGTGTATCTGCCCTCGGCATCACTCGCTGTGGCCGCTTTGATTGGTGTAAGTGCAAGGCTCGGGCTGGAGAGCGGTGTGGCGATTCACGACCGCCGTCGGCTGCGCGCGGCCTTCGCCGGGTACGTAAGCCCGCACGTGATGACTGAGATCGAGGCAGGTCGTCTGACCGGGCTTCAGGGCGACCGCTATTTCGTGTGCACGCTGTTCCTGGACGTGCGCGGGTTCACGACTCGCTCGGAATCGACGCCGCCCGAGCGCATGATCCGGCTCCTCAATCGGTTCTTCGAAGAGGCGACTGCGGCGATCCACGAGCGAAACGGCACGATCGACAAGTTCACCGGCGACGGAATCATGGCGGTCTTCGGCGCGCCGGCTCGAATGGACAATCCCTGCGAGCTGGCGTTCGACGCTGCGCGCGAGATCCTCGAACGACTCGAGCGCCTGAACGTCTCGCTCGCGGCAGAAGGCGAGTTGCCGATCGCCATTGGCATCGGCCTGGCCTGTGGCGAGGCGGTCGTCGGGCATGTCGGGGCTGCCGCGCGCCATGCCTACACGGCGATGGGGGATACGGTCAACGTCGCTGCGCGCCTGGAGGGGCTGACCAAGGAGCTCGGTTACCCGCTGGTGATGTCGAGCGAGGTCGCCGCGCGCGTGCGCGCTGACGACCGTCTGGTGCCGCTCGGCACCCAGCCGATCAAGGGCCATACGCCGGTCGAGGTCTTCGGCTTGCAACCATAGGGAGAGGGGTCATGCTCGCTCGCTGGATTCGTGCTGGTCTCGCGGTCGCGCTGCTCGGAGTGGGCGTGGCCCGCGCAGAGCCGATCGCGATCGTCACCGATCTGCAGGGGGGCGCGTCGCTCCAGGCGGGAGCAATCACCGTGCCGCTCGCCATCTTGAGCGAGCTAGAGGACGGCGCGCGGGTACAGCTCATGTCGGG
>JADLAV010000067.1 GCA_020848075.1 Burkholderiales bacterium | reverse complement strand
TGGCCGACGACCTCGACATCGAGACCGTCACCGAGATCTTCATCCGCGTGAACTCGGCCGGCACCGAGCTCTCGCAGGCCGACTTCGCCATGTCGAAGATCGCCGTCAACGAGACCTACGGCGGCAACCTGCTGCGCAAAGCCATCGACTACTTCTGCCATCTCGCCGTGGCACCGGAGTTTCTCGCCCGCATCGAGAAGGGCGACAAGGCCTTTGCCGCCTCCGAGTTCCTGCCGCAGATGCGCTGGCTGAAGGACGTCAACGACGACATCTACGACCCGACCTACACCGACATGCTCCGGGTGGCATTCACCTCCGAGTTCGGGCGCGGCAAGTTGCAGGACCTGGTGGCGCTGCTCTCGGGCCGCAACTTCGAGACCAAGCAGTTCGAGGAGGCGATCGCCGAGGCGTCCTTCGGCAAGCTCAAGCAGGGCGTGCTCGCCTTCATCAACAAGACCCACTTCGACCGCATCACGATGATCCTGCGCTCGGCGGGCTTCGTGACCAGCGACCTGATCGGCGGCCGCAACGCCGTCAACTTCGCCTACATCCTCTACCTGCGCGGGCGCGCCGAGGGCCTGCCCGCCGCCGATCTGGAACGACTGGTGCGACGCTGGTACGCGATGTCCGTCCTCCGCGGCCGCTACACCGGCAGCCCGGAGACGGCCTTCGACTTCGACATCCGCCAGGTCGAGGCGCGCGGGCTCGCGAGCTACGCCGACGCGGTGATCGACAACGAACTGCCCGCGAGCTTCTGGACCGGCATGCTGCCGCAGCTCATGGACACCTCGTCGTCGAACAGCCCCTACTTCCTCTGCTACCAGGCGGCGCAGGTGAAGCTCGGCGACAAGGGCTTTCTCTCGCGCGACATCACCGTGCTCGACCTGCTGCTCAACCGCAGCGACGTGCACCACGTCTATCCGAAGAAGCACCTCAAGTCGCAGGGCTTCGCGCGCGGCCGCTACAACCAGATCGCCAACTTCGTGCTGGCCCAGAGCGAGATCAACATCGCCATCGGCGACAAGCCGCCCGAGAAGTACTTCAAGGAGCTCGCCGAGCAGGTGAACGGCGGCAGGAAGAGGTACGGCGGCATCAACGACGAGGCGGACATGCGGGCCAACTTGCGCGCAAGCTGCATCCCTGCGTCGCTGCTGGACGGCGCGATCCCAGACTACGACGACTTCCTCGAGGAGCGCCGCAAGCTGATGGCTCTCAAGATCAAGACCTGGTTCGAGGCGCTGTGATGATCGGTGGCCTCAAGCCCTACCCAAAGATGAAGGACTCTGGCGTGCAGTGGCTGGGGGAGGTGCCGGAGCATTGGGAGGTACGGAAGGTCCGCGAGGTGGGGCGTGTCATCAACGGCTTTCCCTTCGACGCAGGAAGGTTCTCACAATCGACCGGCTACCCACTCATTCGCATTCGTGACTTGGACAAAGCACGCACCGTCGCCCGTTACGACGGGCCTTTTATGGAGTCCGCGAGGGTCAATCCAGGCGATGTCCTAATAGGAATGGACGGCGACTTCAATGTTGGAACCTGGAGAGGGGTGGAGCCTGCTCTTCTAAACCAGAGAATGTGCTGCATCAGATGCGCGGAGCCGGCAACTGAACGGTTCGTCGCTTACTCGCTACCCGGGCCTCTAAAGCAGATCAATGACGTGACATGGTCCACAACTGTGAAGCACTTGGCTTCCGGTCAGGTCGAGCGCATTCAACTTAGTCTTCCACCTTTGCCCGAACAATCCGCCATCGTCCGCTTCCTCGACCACGCGGACCGGCGGATTCGGCGGTACATCCGCGCTAGGCAGAAGCTGATCAAGCTGCTGGAGGAGCAGAAGCAGGCCATCATCCACCGCGCCGTTACCCGCGGCCTCGACCCCAACGTCCGCCTCAAGCCCTCCGGTGTGGAGTGGCTGGGGGATGTACCGGCGCATTGGGAAGTGCTGCGCTGTCGATATATCTTCCGCGAGGTCGATGAGCGATCCGCCGACGGCTCTGAGCAGCATCTTTCGATGAGCCAGCGCCTTGGCTTGGTTCCAAGCGACCTTGTGGAGAACAGGACCCTAGTATCGGAAAGCTACGCGGGAGGAAAGCTCTGCGAGGTTGGAGATCTTGTCCTAAACCGACTCAAGGCGCACCTGGGCGTTTTCGCACTCGCTCGCCATGCAGGAGTGATTAGCCCCGACTATACGGTTCTACGGCCGGTCGACTCAACAGCCATTGAATACTTCGAGCGAGTTCTTCGCTCGCCGGTATTCCGATACGAATTGCGAGTCAGGGCAAAGGGTATCGTCGAAGGGTTCTGGAGGCTCTACACCGACGACTTCTACGACATACGATTGCCAGTACCACCACCTCAAGAGCGCAACGCGATCGTCGCGCATTTCGTCGCTGAGACGGCAACCGCGGAGCAAGCGGTGCGCAAGGCTGAGCGCGAGATTGCTCTCCTCCGCGAATACCGCACCCGCCTGATCGCCGACGTCGTCACCGGCAAGCTCGACGTTCGCGAGGCGGCGGCGCGGTTGCCGCAGGAATCCGAAGAGCTCGAACCGCTCGACGAGGCCGAAGCGTTCGGCGAGGCGGAAGACGAATCCGCAGTCGACAACCTCGACTCGGAACCGCAGGAGACCGAGGCGTGAGCGTGCCGGCGCGGCCGAAGCTCTACCACATCGCGCACGTGGACCGGCTGCCTTCGATCGTGGCCGACCAGTGTCTCTGGTGCGATCGCGAAGTCTTGCGGCGCGCGCCAGCGGGCACGACGATCGGCATGAACAGCATCAAGCAGCCGCGGCTGAATGAATTGCGCCTGACCAGCCATCCGACACTGTTCGTGGGCGATTGCGTGCCCTTCTACTTCTGCCCGCGGTCGGTCATGCTGTACCTGACCTCAGGGCAATCACCCGGAGCTCGCTTACCGGGGAGGTCAGGGACCGATCGTCCACTTCGAGGCCGACCTGCACACCGTGGTCGCATGAGCCGATGGAACGCATCGGCGTGCAGTCGCGCGCGACCTACTCCGCGGCGGTCAACGCGCTGCCGGCGCGCGGACACAGGCCGCCGGTCGAGGTTCGGCCGGAGTGGTATTACCCATGACGAACGAGGAGCCCGCCATGATCGAGTACCGAAGCGGCGACATCCTGAAGAGCGAAGCGGAAGCGCTCGTCAACACGGTCAACTGCGTGGGCGTGATGGGGCGCGGCGTCGCGCTGCAGTTCAAGAACGCCTTCCCGGAAAACTTCAAGGCCTACGCGGCCGCGTGCAAGCGCGAGCAGGTGCATCCGGGCCGCATGTTCGTCTTCGAGACCGGACAGCTCACGCCGCCCCGCTACATCATCAACTTCCCCACCAAGCGTCACTGGCGCGGCAAGAGCCGCATCGAGGACATCGACGCCGGCCTCGCGGCGCTGGTCGCGGAGATCCGCGCCCGGCGCATCCGCTCGATTGCGCTGCCGCCGCTCGGCAGCGGGCTGGGCGGTCTGGACTGGCAGGCCGAGGTGCGCCCGCGCATCGAGGCGGCACTGCGCCCGCTCGACGACGTGCAGGTCATCG
>JADLAV010000066.1 GCA_020848075.1 Burkholderiales bacterium | reverse complement strand
CAGTTGAACGGTAAATCGGTCTGGCACCGTTGTTGCGAGCATCTCAAGCAGGTTCTTGCCGCGATCACACCACCGAAAAAGGTGCTGGCGATAACGTTTGCGAGCGGCTAACTGCCGTTTTTGGGATCACGCGGCGTCCTCGACGGCGTGGCTCGTCCTCGGTATCGTATCTCTGGCGACCGCGGCGATCGCCTGGCCCGTGTTCGGTTCGTCCAGCGCGGCGGCGAACGCCGGGAGGGAACCGCGCCGCTCGACCGGCGGTGAGCTGCGGCTGGTGCTCGCCTATGGCGCCTACGGGCTCGGCTACATCATCCCCGCGACCTTCCTGCCGGTGATGGCGAAGGAAGTGGCCAGCGATCCGGCAGTGTTCGGCTGGGCCTGGCCCGCGTTCGGCGCGGCGGCCGGGCTCTCGACGCTGTCAGTGGCGCTGCTGTCGGGACGCGCGGAAATCGCGCCGCCTGGATCGGCAGCCAACTGGTGATGGCGCTCGGCGTCGCCGCGCCGGTGTTCTTTCCCGGCATCGGCGGTATCGTCCTCGCCGCGCTCTGCGTCGGCGGCACATTCGTGGTGGTCACCATGGTCGGCCTGCAGGAGGCGCGCACCGTCGCCGGCGCTCGGGCACCGAGGCTGATGGCGGCGATGACCGCTGCCTTCGCCGCCGGCCAGATCATCGGGCCGGTCGCGGTGAGCTTCGCGGTGGGGACGGGCGGCGGATTCTCCGCGGCGCTGTTGGCCGCCTGCGCAGTGCTGGTGGCCGGAGCCCTGCTGCTGCTCAGCCCGGCCCGCCGGTCCGTGCGAGTAGGTTGACGCTATTGCCGCCACGCACTTTCGTTCGCAGGCCGCGACCGCGGCGCCGGGCTCCCCGGGCGGCGAAGATTCGTCAATGGCCGAAGCGGGACAATTTTGTTAGCCTCGGTCCGCAGAGTTCAGGGAGGAGACCCCGGTAGCGTGAACGCGCGCCGGGCGAGAATCGATGGCCGGCCACGCGCCCAAGCGCATCCGCGATCCCGAGATCGACGCCGAGTATGCCGCGGACGGCACGCGCACCATCCGGGTCGGCGGCGCGTGGGACATCCGCGCGCTCGAGACCCGCGCGCGCGCGCTGCGCGACGAGCTTGCCCGATTCGCCGCGCGCGACGCCTGGGATCTGACCGGGATCGAGCGCCTCGATCACATCGGCGCGCTGCTCCTATGGCGCGCGTGGGCGCGCAAGCGCCCCGCGCGGCTCCGGCTCGCGCCCGCGCAGGAGCTCTTCTTCGAGAACCTCGCACACGCCGACGATGCCCGGCGCACCGCGCTGCACCGGTCGCTGCTCGATCCGCTCGCGGCGCTCGGGCGCCGTGCGCTCACCGTCGGGAGCCATCTTGCCGGCATCGTCCGCCTCGCCGGCCAGGTCGTCCTCGACGGCGCGTGGGTGATCGCCCACCCGGCGCGCGGCCCCTGGCGCGAGCTGTCGGCGACGCTCCACCGGTCGGGAGGACAGGCGCTCCCGATCACCGCACTCGTCGGCTTCCTCATCGGAATCGTGTTGAGCTATCTCTCGGCCGAGCAGCTGCGCACGTTCGGTGCCGGGATCTACGTCATCAACATCGTCGGCATCGGGATCATCCGCGAGCTCGGGCCAGTGCTCGCGGCGATCCTCGTCGCCGGGCGCTCCGGGTCGGCGATCACGGCGCAGCTCGGCGTCATGCGGGTGACCGAGGAGCTGGACGCGCTCGACGTCATGGGGATTCCCGCCGGCGTCCGGCTCATCCTGCCGAAGGTCGTGGGGCTTGCCATCGCGGTGCCGCTCCTGGTGGTGTGGACCAGCGCGGTCGCGCTCATCGGCGCGATGCTCGCGGCGCGGCTCGAGCTCGACATCAGCTTCACGCTGTTCCTGCAAACGCTGCCGGTCGCGGTGCCGACCGCGAACCTCTGGCTCGGGCTCGCCAAGGGTGCGGTCTTCGGGGCGCTGGTCGCGCTGACCGCGTGCCACTTCGGGCTGCGCATCCGGCCGAACACCGAGAGCCTCGGCGCCGGCACGACTCAATCGGTGGTCACCGCGATCACGATCGTGCTCATCGTCGACTCGCTGTTCGCGGTCACCTTCTCCCACATCGGCGTCGAGCTCCGTGGTTGAGCGCGTGACCCCGGCACGTCCCGTCATCGCCGTCAAGGGACTCTGGACCGAATTCGGCGGCCACGTCGTCCACCGCGGCATCGACCTCGCGGTGGAAGCCGGTGAAATCCTCGCACTGGTCGGCGGCTCGGGCAGCGGCAAGACGACGCTCCTGCGCCAGATGGTCGGCCTGGAGCGTCCGACCCGCGGAAGCGTGGAGGTGTTCGGCTTCGACCTGCGCCAGGCCCCGGCGGCGATCCGCGCCAAGATCCGCAAGCGCTGGGGGGTGCTGTTCCAGGAGGGCGCGCTCTACAGCGCGCTGCCGGTCTACGACAACCTCGCGCTCCCGTTGCGCGAGCTGCGCGCGTTCGACGAGGACTTCGTTCGCGACCTTGCGCTGCTCAAGCTCGACATGGTCGACATCGAGCGGCGCCACGCCGATCGGATGCCGTCGGAGCTCTCGGGGGGGATGGTGAAGCGTGTCGCCCTCGCGCGCGCGCTCGTGCTCGAACCCGAGCTCCTGTTTCTCGACGAGCCGACGGCGGGACTCGACCCGGACCGCAGCGAGAGCTTCGTGCGGCTGCTCGCATCCCTGCGCGATCGGCTGGGGCTCACGGTCGTCATGGTCACGCACGATCTCGACACGCTGGTCTCGCTCGCCGACCGCGTCGCCGTGCTGTTCATGGGCGAGTTGATCGCGCTCGGGACGCTGCCCGAGGTGGTGCGAGTGGATCATCCCTTCATCCGCAGTTTCTTCGGCGGCGACCGCGGCCGGCGCGCCTTGAGCGTGCTCGGGCCGATGGCCGTCGCCGGCAACTGAGCTACCGGGAGGACGAGATGGAAAACAGAGCCTTTGCGCTGGCCGCCGGGGTCTTCGTGCTGCTCCTCGGCGCCGCGCTCGTCGCCGGCGTGCTATGGCTCAACCGCGACGAGCGCGTGGGTGGGGCGCCCTACGAGGTGACGACGACGCGCGCCGTTTCCGGCCTCAAGATCGAGGCACCGGTGCGCTATCGCGGCGTGGACGTCGGCAAGGTCGAGAGCATCCGGTTCGATCCGTCCGAGCCCGGCCGCGTGGTGATCGGCATCAGCGTCGATCCCGCCACGCCGCTCACCCGCGGCACCTACGCGCGGCTCGGATTCCAGGGCGTCACCGGACTCTCGTTCGTGCAGCTCGACGACGACGGCGCCGAGCGCCAGCCGCTCGCGACCTCGGCCGGATCGCCGGCGCGGATTCCGATGCGGCCGTCGTTGTTCGACACGGGCGAAGAGCTGGTCGCGAGCTTCGGCGAGATCGCCGATCGCATGAATCGGTTGCTCGCCGACGAGAACCAGAAGGTGCTCATCGGCACGCTCGCCCGGTTCGACGTCGCCGCCGCGAAGGCGGCAAAGCTCGCCGAGAGCCTGGAGCCGGCTGCGACAGCGCTCGCTCCGCTGCTCGTCGACGCGCGCGTCGCAGTGAACGACGCGCGCGACGCGCTGAAGAGGGCCGAGGAAATGGTCGAGTCGATGAGCCGGCTCGCCGCGAAGCTCGAGGAGCGCACGCCTGTGCTCGGCCAGATCGGCGACAACGCCGCCGACGTCGGTACAGCAGCGCGCTCGATCAACGACGCTTCCCTCCCGCGTCTGAACGCGCTGACCGACGAGCTGCGGGCCGAGGTGCGCGTGCTGGACCGGGTGCTGTCCGGGCTCGCCGACCGGCCGCAGAGCATCGTGTTCGGCCCGCCGCCGCGCCAGCCGGGCCCGGGCGAAACCGGCTTCGAGCCCGGACGCTGACACCGTGCGCCGGCTCGCATCCATCGCCGCCGCGCTCGCGCTCGCCGCATGCGTCAGCACGCCGCCGCAGACACCGGCCGAGTACGATTTCGGTCCCGGAGCGGCGACGCGCGAGGAGCCGCCGCGCTTGCGGCGCGAGATCACGGTCGCAGCCGTGACCGCGCCCGCATGGCTCGAATCGCCCGCGCTCGTTTACCGCCTCGCGTACCTGGACGCGTCGCAGCCGCGGGCGTACGTCGAGAGCCGCTGGGTCGCGCGGCCCGCGGAGCTGTTCACCGCGCGGCTCCGCCAGCGGCTCGCCGCCACGACCGCGAGCGGCGTGCTCGTCCCCGCCGACGGCGTGCGCACCGCGGTGACCCTGCGCGTCGAGGTGCAGGAGTTCAGCCAGGTGTTCGACGCGCCCGACCGCAGCCGCGCGCTCGTGCGCGTGCGCGGAGTGCTCGTTGCGGACGGGCGCCTCGTCGCGCAAACGACCTTCAGCGCCGAGCGGGTGGCGCCGAGCGCCGACGCCGGCGGCGGCGCACGCGCGCTCGGGCTGGCCGCCGATGTTGCGATCGACCGGTTGATCGGTTGGACCGCGGATGCGCTGAAGTAGTGCGGCGCTAATCCGAAGTTCCTTGCCACTCGAAACGAGTTTTCGGTTGTGGGAGGGGGACTTGGCGTGTTTTGTGGTGTTCGGTTTCTGTCTACGGGCGGATTTGCTGCAGCAGCTCCAGGGCGTGCTTCTGTTTTGGGTTGGCGGTGGTGATCACGGCGAAGGTCGGCGCTTTGGCTGCGCCGCTCGGTGTGCGGCAGGTGTTGCGCACGATGCTCGCCAGCTCTGCCATCAGGGTGGAGAAGCTGTGGGCGGGAGTGCCATTCTCCAGTGCATGGCTCGAAGCCTTGGCCAGTGCGCGAGCCGAGCGCCTG
>JADLAV010000065.1 GCA_020848075.1 Burkholderiales bacterium | reverse complement strand
CAATTCCATGTTTTTACGGCGCAATCTCGCCTCACCCATCGGGTGGCCTCCGCTATCGGACTCAAACGCACTGCCCGCAAGGGTCTCCGGCGAGAACGGCGCCGTCAACTGCCGTGTCTAGGTTCATCGCTCGATCTCCTGCCATTCACTTGCCGCGCCGCGAATGCTGCGACGCACCATCCAAATATATAGACTGACCTCGGATATAGCAAGCTGTCTTTTCAGATGGTTGCGATTGATTCCGTTGATAGTACGTTAGTGGAATATTGCGTAGCAGCAAGGCGTTGAGGGTGAAAACTCGAAGCGCTTGTGCACTCGTGCGCAGCGGCTCGCGCGGTTTGTCGGGGGTGGCCGACGCTGCTCGACCGGGTGCGGGGAGCACCTGGGCACGCCCGCGCGGGCGGTGGCGCGCGGCCGCCGGTCAGGGCCTGGGTTCGTTCTCGCGGTGCACGAGGAAGTGCCGCAGGAGGAAATCCTCGTCGAGCGGCGAGAGATCGAAGCGCCGGCATGCTTCGTCGATCGTCCGCGCGTCGCGGACGGGCTGCTCGGCGAGCCACTGCACCGCGCGGCGCAGGCCCTCGTGGTCAGGCAGTAGTTCGCCCGTCTTCTTCAACTCCGGCTCGCGTGCGTGTGTGGTCGCTCGGCGCCCGGCGCTGACCGTTCCGAGCGACGACCGGCGTTCAAGCGTAGCAGGTCGGTACGCGGAACCACCCGGCGGGAGCGACGCCGGGGCAATTCGGTCGCTGGATTTGACGAGCTTCCAGAGTTTTTTCCCGATCAATGGCGCACGCGTCGGACACGGTGCGAGCCGCCGATATTTCTTACACTCGATTGCGGCCGATCCCCGCCATCGCGCGCAAGCGATTGTTTTGACGCATAAGCTCGGATGCGGCACGAAACGTGCGTCACTGCGCTCAAAGGGGTCCAAGTGAGGGAGGAGATCCATATGTGGGCGCTCAAGTCGAGTCAGTTCCTGCAACCCTTGCGGGCCACGTCGCTCGCCGCTTTGGTTCTGCTCGCAGCGTCGGGTGCAGCGCAAGCTAGCGTGCTCCTCCAGACGAATGCGACGTGGAAAGTCACGCCCGTCGCTCAATCGGGCAGCGACTGGTACACCAATCCCGCGTTCGACGATTCGAGCTGGCAGGACGCCACGGAGCTCTATGACGTAATTCCCCCTTGGGTGGGCGCGAAGGGCATCTGGAGTTTGGGCGGACAGTACTCGGAGACGGAGACGCAGATCTGGATCCGCAAGACGTTCACGCTCGGCGCGCTCTCGGCTGCCTCCTTGACCGTCGGTTGCGACGACGACTGCACTGTCTATGTCAACGGCGCCATGGTGATCAACGACACCAACGGCTCTGCGAACAACAATACCGTCGCAGATTTGTTGCCCAATTTGAACGTGGGCACGAATCTGATCGCTTACACCGTCACGGATAATTATCTCGTCTGGGGCTACAACCATTCGACATGGTTGCAGCTGGACGGCGAGCGCCAGTCGAACGGCGTCCCCGAGCCTGCGACGCTCGCACTTCTCGGCCTCGGCCTCGCCGGTCTGGCGACCTCGCGCCGGCGCAGGCGCTGAGGCAGCCCGTCACCCTCTTGCAAGGCCGTCACCCCCGAGCGCTTTGAGCGGGGGCGGGGATCCGGTGCGCGCGCAATCGACGGCTCGCTGGATCCTCTCGATGGACACCCACGACCTCGTCGAGGGTTTTCGGGGCGCGTCGGCCCCGTGCGCCTGAAACGCACTCTTTGCCAAACCCAGACCCGCGGCCTTAAGCTTCATGCTGTCCCCTCTCGTGTGAGCCGGTTGAAACCCGTTCCCACGCTGGCGCACACGATGCGATAACGAGAGGGGAGTCCATCCCTTCGACGGTCCCCGGGGTGGCGGAACCAGTGGTTCCATTACGCGCGAGGAGGACTTCGCTTGACCGATCTGCTGGCACGATTGCGCGCGCTCACGCCCGAGGCGCTCCGGGGCATCCGGCGCGGCATCGAGAAGGAGAGCCTGCGCGTGCGGGACGACGGCCAGCTCGCGCTCACGCCGCACCCGGCGGGGCTCGGATCGGCGCTCACCCATCCGCACATCACCACGGACTTCAGCGAGGCGCAGCTCGAGCTGATCACCGGCGTGCACGCCGACGCGGCGTCGTGCCTCGAAGAGCTCACGCAGATCCACCAGTTCGTCTACCGACACATCGGCGACGAGCTGCTGTGGTGCGCGAGCATGCCGTGCGGCCTGCCGCAGGAGAACGAGATCCCGCTCGGCCAGTACGGCAGCTCCAACGTCGGCCGCGCGAAGACGGTGTACCGGATGGGTTTAAGCCATCGCTACGGCCGGCGGATGCAGACGATCTCGGGCATCCACTACAACTTCTCGCTGCCGGAGGCGGCCTGGCCGCTCCTGCGCCGCAACGACGGGCAGCGCGGCGACGCGAAGAACCACCGCAACGACGCCTACTTCGCGCTGATCCGCAACTTCCGACGGCATTCGTGGCTGCCCCTGTATCTCTTCGGCGCCTCGCCGGCGGTGTGCTCGAGCTTCGTCGCCGGCCGCCCGCACCGGCTGCAGGTGCTCGCGCCGGGCACGATGTACCTGCCCTACGGCACGTCGCTTCGCATGGGCCCGCTCGGCTACCAGAGCGACGCGCAGTCGGCGCTCGGGGTGAGCTACAACAGCCTGGAGAGCTACGGCGCGTCGCTCCACAACGCGCTCACGCGGCCCTACCCGCCCTACGAGGCGATCGGCATCCGCGAGGGCGAGGAGTACCGCCAGCTCGCCACGAGCCTGCTGCAGATCGAGAACGAGTTCTACGGGACCATCCGGCCCAAGCGCACGATCCGGTCGGGCGAGCGGCCGCTGCATGCGCTCGGCGAGCGCGGCGTGGAATACGTCGAGGTGCGGCTGATGGACCTCGATCCGTTCCTCCCGGTCGGCATCGCCGCGGCGACGATGCACTTCCTCGACGTGTTCCTGGTCCACTGCGCGCTGAGCGAGAGCCCGCCCGACTCGCCGCAGGAGAACGCGGCCCTCACCGGCAACCTGCGCAACGTGGCGGAGCGCGGCCGCGATCCGCAACTCTACCTCGAGCGGAACGGTGACGACGTGCTCCTCGCCGACTGGGGGCGCTCGCTCCTCGGCGAGCTCGCGCCGATTGCGAAGGCGCTCGATGCCGCGCGCGGCGGCAGCGCGCACCGCGATGCCCTCGCCGCCGCCGAAACGGCGCTGCGGGACCCCTCCATCCTGCCCTCGGCGCGCGTCCTGCAGGCGATCACGGAGAACCACGGGGACAGCTATACGTGCTTCGCGCTCGCGCAGTCGCTCGCGCACCGCCCCTATTTCCAGGGCTTGCCGCTTGCGCCCGAGGTCGAGCAGCGCTTCGAGCGGATGGCGGCGGCGTCGCTCGCCGAGCAGCGCGCGATCGAGGCCTCGGACAAGGTGCCCTTCGAGACCTTCCGGCAGCAGTACATCTCGCAGCCGCTCTTGCGCCGCGCGCAGCGGCGCGCGCAGCGCTGACGCCCATACCCCACGCGAGCGGTGTCGGCGGTTCGTCAGCCGCGCGCGCCGTTCGCATCTCGACAGCGCGCGTCGGGTCGTCGCGCTTCCCCGACACTCCTCCGTGTGTCCCGCCTCCGCAAAGCACTCGCTGGAGAATTATGACGCCGGCAAGGCGTGGCTCGTGACGCACGGAACGCGGCACGCCGCCCGCGCGAGGGAGCACCCGCTAGGCAATTTGGCCGAGGAGGGAATTTCATCGGCCGAGCGCTGTCGCATGGAACGTGCCCTTGCGGGTCGAAGGGGTGCGACGACCGCATTTCACCAGGTTACCCAAGCATGTACGAGCTCCGGACAGACATCGAGATCGCCGCCGCGCCCGAGGAGATCTGGAGCATCCTGATCGACTTTGCGGCGTACCCGCGATGGAATCCGTTCATTCGCCACATCCTTGGGGTCGCCGAGCAAGGCAGCGCGCTCGAGGTCTGCATGCACCCGGCCGGGGCGCGGGGCGCGAGATTTCGACCCACGGTGCTGGTGGTCGATCCGCCGCGCGAGCTGCGCTGGCGCGGCCGACTGCTCGTGCCCGGCGTCTTCGACGACGAGCATTGCTTCCTGATCGAGCCTCTGTCGGACGGCAGAGTCCGTTTCGAGCAGAGCGAGCGGTTCAGCGGGCTCCTCACACCGCTCGTGCAGGACAGGATCGAGCGCAACCTCGCGCGCGGATTTCGCGAGATGAACGCCGCGCTGAAGGGCCGCGTCGAGCGCACCTGCAACGGTGCCGAGCGGCACATCTAGCGCGCCCGCCCGCGCGAGGGGCGCCGTTCTCCCCGCGTTCCGCTAATCCTCCGCGCCCGCGTAGGCGCCCGCGGTGTGCGGAAAGAGCGCTTTCACGATCTTCAGCCGCGAGATGTCCGCCGTCGCGTCCATGTGCAGGAAGATGGAGGCGTCGCGCAGGAGCTTCTCGATGCCGAAGTCGAGCATCGCGCCGTTGCCACCGTGCAACTCGACGGCGTGCTGCGCGACCTTCATGATCTCTTCGGAGGCGAAGACCTTGACCATGTTGCAGAGCGCGTCGGCGTCCGGCCCGCGCTCGTCCACCGCGCGCGAGGCCTCGCGCAGCAGCGCGCGCACGGCGGCGAGGCGCGTCGCCATGTCCGCGAGCCGCAGCGCGACCGCCTGATGCTTGATGAGGATGCGTCCGCCCTGCACGTAGTGCTGCACGTAGTCGGCGGTGCGCTCGTGCGCGGCCATCCCGACGCCGAGGTTCTTCGCGGCCTGGATGATCTTGCCGGGGCGGAAGTAGATCCCGGCCTTGGCGAGCGCATCGTTCGCGACGAGCAGATGGTCCTTGGGCACGCGGCAATCCTCGAACGCGAGCTCGCCGTTGTTCATGAAGCGGCAGCCGATCGTCTCGTTGCAGCGCGCGACGGTAAGGCCCGGCGTGCCCCGCGGCACGAGGAAGCTCGAGGTGCCCTGCAGCATGCCGACCTTCGGGTTGGTGTTGGCGTACACGACGAAGAGCCCCGCATCGTAGCCGTTGCTGATGAACTGCTTGCGGCCGTTGATCACCCACTCGTCGCCCGCCTGCACCGCTCTCGTGTGCATCGCGGCCTCGGGCACGTTGTAGGGGAGCCAGCGATCCGAGGCCCCGCGCGGCTCGGTGAGGCAGTGCGCGAGCAGGAACGCGGGATCGCCGACCAGCCGCGGGAACCAGCGCTCCTGCAGGTGGCGCGGCGCGACGTTGCGCAGCAGCACCGAGACCTTCCAGTTCTGCACCAGCTTGTCCGCCAGCCCCGAGTCGCCGCGGGCGATCTCCTCGGCGATGATCGCGAAGGTCTGCACTTCGCTCGCCGGATCGAGTTGGAACCCGCCGAACTCCTCGGGCACGCCGAGGGTGCGGATCCCGATCCTGTCCGCCGCCTCCAGGATCGACGCCGGCAGTCGGGCGTCCGGGTCCATCAGCCATTCGCGCTGCCACTCCTTGCGGATGAACGGGGTCACGAAATCGTCGACGAACGCGCGGCAGCTGTCGCGCATCAGGCGCTGCTCTTCGGACAACCCTCGATCGCTCACGCTCATGAAGTTTCCTCCTTCGGAGATCACATGGTCACACGACCGTGCCTTCGGCTCCCAGCCGGCGCGCGGCGCGGCCGTCGGTCGCGCGCAGCCAAGCGCACTTGTCGACGCACCTTACGCCCAACCGCCAGTCGCGCGCAGCCACGCGCACTTGTCGACGCACCTTACGCCCCGCCGTCAGTCGCGCGAAGCCTCTGGACTAACGCATTGATTACTCGAAGAGTGTGCGAGCGGGTCCGCTTTATGCGTGACCTGATGCGTCGGGCACATCGGACGTTGGCGATCCGATGCCAATGGCATGTGATGCGCGGAGCGACCGCACGCCCGAACGGCCGCGGACACGAATAACGATACGGAAATGACGAAATCCAGACTCCACCTCCCGGGGGGCAGCGCGAGTGCGCCGAAGAGCCGGCCGAATCCCAAGAACCACGCACGCAACCACGCCCCTCAGGACGCCCTCGCGCTCCTCCTCAAGGTCATGACCAACGCAAACGCGCCGCCGCTCGCCCGGATCGCTGCGGCGAACGCGCTGCTCGCGCATGGGTGCGGCGAAGTCGTTCGAGACAAGGCGGCCGCACACGCGCAAGCCGCCCTCACCGCTCTGCTGGACCTCATGAAAGACGCCGATGCGACGCCCCGGATACGGCTCGCCGCCGCAACCGCGATCCTCGAGTGCGGCTGGAGCAAGCCGGTGACCGGTCTGGGCACGGGGCCGAATCGACAAAGCTGGCTCACCGAAATCAGCGACATCCGGGCGCGGTTTGCGGCCGAACCATCGGCCCTCGGTCGTTCGGGCGACACCCGGACAACCGCCGAGCCGCTGCGCGTCGAATCCTCGTCGCGACGCTCGGAGTAGGCGCCGAACCGCTGCGCAGTCCGCCGCCTGCGCCGACATCATTTCGCTCCGGAGCACGGCGCGACGCGACCGTCCCGTCCAGGCGGGCGGCAGTGTTGGCGAGTCGGCATCGAAGGTGTACCCTCCGGGCCCGGATGTGCGGAGGCGCCGCTGAGGAAGCTCTGATTAAGTCATCCCCGCGCAAGCGGGGATCCAGTTAGCCGTTGGTTGCTCTCGAGCTGGATTCCCGCGGACCCTGCCCCCGAGCGGTGTTATCGGGGGGCGGGAATGACGGACTTCCACGGAGCTTCCATAGGGCGTCGATCCGCGGTGCGATGCGGTCGGCGCGCGCGTCGCCCCCGCCGCCGCTCAGCCGAACGAAACGCAGATGTCCTCCACCTCGATTCCTCGCGCGTGCGTGATGGGCCACCCGGTCGCACATTCGCGCTCGCCGATGATCCACGGCTACTGGCTGAAGCACCTCGGCATCCCGGGCGCGTACGAGCTCGAGGACGTGACGCCCGAGGACTTCGACGGCTTCCTGCTCAACCTCGCCGCGCACGGCTACGTCGGCGGCAACGTCACCGTGCCGCACAAGGAGGCCGCGTACCGGCTCGTCGGCCGGCGCGATGCGGCGGCCGAGGCGGTCGGCGCGGTCAACACCGTCTGGTACGAGGACGGCGCGCTCGTCGGCGGCAACTCCGACACGCACGGCTTCATCGCCAACCTCGACGACCGGGCGCCCGGCTGGAACGTGGCGGGCTGCCGCGCGGTCGTGCTCGGCGCCGGGGGCGCAGCGCGCTCCGCGGCTTACGTGTTGAGCGAGCGCGGCGTCGAGGTCCATCTCGTGAATCGCACCGTCGCGCGCGCCGTGGAGCTCGCCGCGCGCTTCGGCCCCCGCGTCCACGCGCACGGCGTCGATGCGCTCGGGCGGCTGCTCCGCGGAGCCGATCTGCTGGTGAACTGCACGTCGGCCGGCATGGTGGGCAAGCCCCGCCTCGAGGTCGGTCTCGCGCTGCTCAAGCCGAGCGCGGTCGTCTACGACGTGGTGTATGTTCCGCTCGAAACGGAGCTTCTCGCGGCGGCGCGCATCCGCGGCCATCGCACCGTCGACGGCCTCGGCATGCTGCTGCAGCAGGCGGGGTTCGGCTTCGGGAAATGGTTCGGCGCCACGCCGACCGTGACCGCCGAGCTGCGCATGCTCGTGGAAGACGATATCCGCGCGAAGACCCCGCAGTAGCACTCGAGACCAAACCCAGGAAGGAGAAGGCCGCAAATCGGATGGCGGCAACGGCGGCCGTCATGCCCGCACTCGGTCCGGCGCTCGCGATCGAGGAGATCAACGCCACGGCGCGGCATCCTCGGGCGCAAGACCGCCGCTGCAAACGGTCCGTCTTGCTTCAGGTCGTTGCGCGCCTGGCCGCGCGAGCTCTCGCCTGAGCCTTTCGCTCGCTCGCTCGCGGGCGAGCGGGAGCTTCCGACCCAGGACCCGCATCGGCAGTCTTCCGGCCGGCCGCCGGAATCCCGGCGAACGCCGGAGCCCGTTTGAGATAGTCCAGGAACGCCCGCGCCACGATCGACAGCTGCTTGCCGGCCGGGTAGACCACGTACCACTGCCGCTCGATCGGAAACCCGACGACGTCGAGGATCACGAGCTCGCCGACCGGCGCGCGCAGCGCGAGGGAGTGCCGCGACAGCACGGAAACGCCGAGCCCCCCGACGATCGCCTGCTTGATGGCCTCGTTGCTGCCGAGCTCCATGCGCACCTTCATCTCGAGTCCGTGCTCGCGGAACAATCGCTCGGCCGCGGCGCGCGTGCCGGAGCCGCTCTCGCGCATCAGGAACGGCTCGTCGGCGAGGCGTCCGAGCGGCACCTTCTTCTTCCCGGCCAGCGGATGATTTGCGGGCGCCAGCACCACCAGCGGATTGCCCAGGAACGGCGTAGCGACCACGTCGAGCCCCTCTGGCGGCTGGCCGAGGACGTAGAGATCGTCCTGGTTGTCGGCGAGTCGCTCGAGCACGCGCTCGCGATTCGAGACCTTGAGCGACACGTCGATGCCCGGGTACTGCAGGCAGAACGGCCCCAGCAGGCGCGGCGCGAAATACTCGGCGGTCGTGACCACCGCGAGGCGGAGTGTGCCCCGCTTCAGCCCCTTCATGTCGGCGAGCGTCATCTCGAAGCGCGCGAAATGATCGAGCAGCTCGCGCGTGAACGCGTGCAGCGCGCGCCCGGCGCCGGTGAGATAGATCTTCTTGCCCACTTGCTCGAAGAGCGGCATGCCCACGGCATCGGCGAGCTTCTTGATCTGCATCGAGACCGTGGGCTGGGTGAGAAACAGCTCCTCGGCGGCGCGCGTGAAGCTCCCGAGGCGGGCGATGGCCTCGAACACTTCGAGCTGGCGCAGAGTGCTGCGTCGCATGCCGGTCTCCTCGTGAACGATAGGTGTAAGTCTATCAAAACCATCGAAAAGATTGACTGTTATTGATGGTCTGGAGCAGGCAGCATTGCCGTGCGCGCCGAGCAAGCACCCTGCGGGGCGATTTGGCCATGCGGGTTCGTGCCGGAGCCCGCGCAAGGCCGGTCGGCGCACAGATGCCAATTTCAGCGGAGGCGAGCATGGGCAAGATCGAAACCATCGGGGAAGCCAAGGAACGCTACATGTCGGGCGTTCTTCCTTACAAGAAGATGGGCTACTGGGAGCCCGACTACCAACCGAAGGACACCGACGTCATCGCGCTGTTCCGCATCACCCCGCAGGCCGGGGTGGAGCCGGAAGAGGCCGCGGCGGCGGTGGCCGGCGAGTCGTCGACCGCGACCTGGACCGTGGTCTGGACCGATCGCCTGACCGCCTGCGAGCTCTATCGCGCCAAGGCCTATCGCGTCGATCCGGTGCCGAACACCGGCGAGGGCACCCAGACCGACGCCCAGTACTTCGCCTACATCGCCTACGACCTCGATCTCTTCGAGCCCGGCTCGATCGCCAACCTCACGGCCTCGATCATCGGCAACGTGTTCGGCTTCAAGGCGATCAAGGCGCTGCGCCTCGAGGACATGCGCATCCCGGTCGCCTACCTCAAGACCTTCCAGGGTCCGGCCACCGGCATCGTGGTCGAGCGCGAGCGTCTCGACAAGTTCGGGCGCCCGCTGCTCGGCGCGACCACCAAGCCCAAGCTCGGCCTCTCCGGCCGCAACTACGGCCGCGTGGTGTACGAGGCGCTGAAGGGCGGCCTCGACTTCGTGAAGGACGACGAGAACATCAACTCGCAGCCGTTCATGCACTGGCGCGACCGCTTCCTGTACTGCATGGAGGCGGTGAACAAGGCGTCCGCGGCGACCGGCGAGGTGAAGGGCCACTACCTCAACGTCACCGCCGGGACCATGGACGAAATGATCGAGCGCGCCGAGTTCGCCAGGAGCCTCGGCAGCGTCATCGTCATGATCGATCTCGTAATCGGCTACACCGCCATCCAGAGCATGGCCAAGTGGGCGCGCAAGAATGACGTGATCCTGCACCTGCACCGCGCCGGCAACTCGACCTACTCGCGGCAGAAGAACCACGGCATGAACTTCCGCGTGATCTGCAAGTGGATGCGCATGGCGGGCGTCGACCACCTCCACGCCGGCACTGTGGTCGGCAAGCTCGAGGGCGATCCGCTCATGATCAAGGGCTTCTACGATACGCTGCGCGAGACCCGCACGCCGATGTCGCTCGAGAATGGCCTGTTCTTCGACCAGGAGTGGGCGTCGCTCAACAAGGTCATGCCGGTCGCGTCGGGAGGAATCCACGCCGGCCAGATGCACCAGCTGATCCACTATCTCGGCGAGGACGTGGTGCTGCAGTTCGGCGGCGGCACCATCGGTCACCCGATGGGGATCCAGGCGGGCGCGACCGCCAACCGCGTGGCGCTCGAAGCGATGATCCTGGCCCGCAACGAGGGCCGCGACTACCTGAAGGAGGGCCCGCAGATCCTGGACCAGGCGGCCAGAACCTGCTCGCCGCTCCGGGCCGCGCTCGACACCTGGAAGGACGTCACCTTCGACTACGCCTCCACCGACACCGCGGACTTCGTGCCGACGGCCACCGCCAGCGTCTGACCGAATCGAGGAGCAAGCATCATGATGACCAATCCAGGCAACCGCCTGACGCAGGGGCAGTTCTCGTTCCTGCCCGACCTGACCGACGCGCAGATCACCGGGCAGATCAAGTATGCGCTCGGCAAGGGCTGGGCGGTCAGCGTCGAGTACACCGACGACCCGCACCCGCGCAACACCTACTGGGAAATGTTCGGCAACCCGATGTTCGATCTCAGGGACCCGGCCGGCATCCTCGTGGAGATCGACAACTGCCGCAAGACCTTCCCGGACCACTACGTGCGGGTCATGGCGTTCGACTCCGCCCGCGGCTGGGAGACGCCGCGCATGTCGTTCATCGTCAACCGGCCGAAGCAGGAACCGGGCTTCGGCCTGGTGCGGCAGGAGAGCGAGGGGCGCGTGGTGCGCTACACGGTGCGCTCGTACGCGGCGGACAAGCCGGAGCAGGAGCGGTATTGACGGCGGAGCGGAGAGGCGCCCGCCATGACCCGGACCATGCAGACGGAAACGAACAACCCGGTCGATGCCGTGGATCTGGAGGCCGAGTTTCGTGCCTCCAACATGCAGGAGGTGCTGGACACGCTCGACCGCGAGCTGATCGGGTTGCAGGCCGTCAAGACCCGCATCCGCGAGATCGCGGCGCTGCTGCTGGTCGACCGCCTGCGCCGGCGGTTCGCGCTCACCTCCGAGACGCCGACCCTGCACATGTGCTTCGCCGGGAATCCCGGCACCGGCAAGACCACGGTGGCGATGCGCATGGGCGAGATCCTCAAGCGCCTCGGCTACGTGCGCGAGGGGCATCTCGTGACCGTGACGCGCGACGACCTGGTCGGCCAGTACATCGGCCACACCGCGCCCAAGACGAGAGAAGTCATCAAGAAGGCGATGGGTGGGGTGCTGTTCATCGACGAGGCCTACTATCTCTACAAGCCGGAGAACGAGCGCGACTATGGCCAGGAGTCGATCGAGATCCTGCTGCAGGTGATGGAGAACAATCGCGACGACCTGGTGGTGATCCTGGCCGGGTACCGGGACAAGATGGACCGCTTCTTCCAGAGCAACCCCGGCATGCGCTCGCGCATCGCCCACCACATCGACTTCCCGGATTACGCGCCGGAGGAGCTCCTGGCCATCGCCAGGCTGATGCTCGCGAACCAGAACTATCGCTTCAGCGCCGAGGGCGAGCAGGCCTTCGCCGAATACCTGGAGCTACGCATGAAAATGGAGCACTTCGCGAACGCGCGATCGGTGCGCAACGCCCTCGACCGCGCGCGCCTGCGCCAGGCGAACCGCCTGTTCGAGCGCCGCGGCCGGCCGCTCACCCGGGACGATCTCATGACGCTCGAGGCCGAGGAGGTGCTGGCGAGCCGGGTCTTCCGCGAGGGCCGGCTCGATCAGGGCCGGGCCTAGGACCTCTGCAGGCGTCCGTCATTCCCGCTCCCCGACGACACGACTCGGGGGCGGGATCCGCGGAAATCCAGCGCGAGCGCGATCAACGACTCGCTGATGGGATCCGCTCCTTTTCAAGCAGCGGTGCCGCCGAAGGCGGCGGGGTGGCGTCCGTCCTGTCCCCTCCTTTCCAAGGAGGGGTGCCGCGCGCAGCGCGGCGGGGTGGCGTCCGTCCTGTCCCCTCCTTTCCAAGGAGGGGTGCCGCGCGCAGCGCGGCGGGGTGGTTTCGGCGCATCACTCAGACGAGCCGATCCCCGCAATCGTGACCGGCCCTTTCTCATGGCACGACCCGTTGCATCCACTTCACCAGCCGCCGCGTCGCGGGGCTGAAGAGCTTCGGCCCGTAATAGGTGTTGACCGCGCGGCGCAGCGCCTGCGCAAGCGTCGGATAGGCGTGGATCGCGCCTGAAATGCTGCCGATCTTCGCGCCGACCTTCATGGCGAGCACGATCTCCGGCAAGAGCTCGCCCGCCCGCGGCCCGAGGATCGAGGCGCCGAGCATCCGGCCCTTGTGCACGACCAGCTTCACGAGGCCATCGGTCTCCGATTCGGTCAGCGCCCGGTCCACGTCGCGGAACGGCAGGCGCAGCACCGCGGGCGCGAGGCCCTGCGCCACCGCCTCGCGCTCGGTCAGGCCGACGCGCGCGAGCTCGGGATCGGTGAACGTCACCCACGGCACCACGCGGTAGTCGGCGCGCTTCGGGAGACGGAACACGGCGTTCGCGATCACGATGCCGGCCTGGTACTCGGCCATGTGCGTGAACGGATACGGGCCGCAGACGTCGCCGCAGGCGTAGACATGCTTCGCCGAGGTGCGCAGACGCCGGTCCACGCCGATGCCGCGCTCGGAGTACGCCACGCCCGCGGCCTCGAGACCGAGGCCTTCGACGTTCGGCCGCCGGCCGGCGGCGACGAGGATCGCATCCGCCTCGATCGTCACGTTCTGTCCGTCGAGGCGACGCCGGCACTCCACGACCTTTGCGCTCCCCGACGCGCGCACGCGCTGCGCGCCCGTGGCGGTGTGGATCGCGATGCCCTCGGCTTCCAGGCGCGCCCGCAGCCGCGCGGTGACCTCCGGGTCTTCCCGCGGCAGGAGCGCGTCGGCCATCTCGACGATCGTCACCCGGCTGCCGAGACGCGCTAGCGCCTGCGCGAGCTCCAGACCGACCGGCCCGCCGCCCAGCACCACCAGGCGCGCCGGCAGGCGATCGAGCGAGAACACATCGAGGTTGGTGAGGTACGCGGCTTCGGCCAGCCCGTCGATCGGCGGCACCGCCGGGCGCGAGCCGGTGGCGATGACGAAGCGCTTGGCACGCAGCGTCGTGCCGTCGATGTCGAGGGTGTGCGGATCGACGAAGCGTGGCGCGCCGAACAGCACCTCGCACCCGTAGCTCCTGAATCGCTCGGGATCGTCGTGCTTCTGGATGCGGGCGATCACCCGCTGCACGTAGCCATTGACCAGACCGAGGTCGACCTTGGCATCGAGGGCCGCGAGTCCGAACTCCGCGCCGCGCCGTTGCAGCGACGCCACCTTGGCCGCGTGGATCAGGCTCTTGCTCGGCACGCAGCCGTAGTGCAGGCAGTCTCCGCCGAGCTGCGCCTCCTTCTCGACGAGCGTGACCTCGAGCCCGAGTTGCGCGGCGCCGCTCGCCACCACCAGCCCGGCTGCCCCGCCCCCCACGACCACGAGATCGCGCATCGTCACCGGCTCCCGGTCTGCGCCGTCGCATCGAGCGCAATGGTCTCTTCGAAGACCGGGTAGGCGATCGGCGTCGCGTTCGCGTAGCCGATCCGCTTGCGCCGGCTTTCGTGCAGCAGGTGGTAGCGCACCGCTACGGCGAGCGCCGCCGGCCGCGGCTCGCGATCGGTGCGGAACTCGAAGCGCAGGGTGCGCGGTTCGCCGAAGCGCAGGCGCGTGTCCCACAGGTCGACGATGAACGGCCGCCACATTACCTTGCGCTCGAGCGTCTCGTCCCGCGAATCGAGCAGCCGGCCCTGCGCGTCGAGCAGCCGCCATTCGACGGTCAGGTGCCGGTCCGGCGTTCCGGTCGGTAGGAAGTGGCGCGCGCCGATGTTGGTAAGCGTGAGCGCGAAGGCGCGCGCGTGCGCCGAGCCGGCGGCCTGCTCGGCGACGCGAACATCGAGCGCCCGCGTGACCGTCTCTGGATCGTTACCGCCGCGCCAAAGATGGCGGCGCGCGAGCCGGGGTGTGCCGTCGGGCACGAGCGGGCGCTCGACCGCCGGCATGTGGCACTCCACGCAGCCGAGCGCGGCCACGTTCTTCACGAGGTACTCGCCGCTGCGACCGGGCTCGCTGCCGGCGCCGGCGGCGATCTCGGCCGCAGTGCCGCACGGCGGGATCTGGTAGAACGTGTCCCAGCGCTCGCCCTGCACCACGTGGCAGCGCAGGCAGATCTCGTTCGGGTCGGTGAGCTTCGCCACGGGGTGCTCCGCTCGCGCATCGCCATACGGCCCGAGGATCTTGCCCTCGTGCAGATGGCAGGCGGCGCAGGTCACGCCCTCGTGCTGGAGCGCCGGATCGAAGTCGGGGTTGGGGGCCAGGACCGGGTCCCACTTGTCGCGGTCGCGGAACCCGAGCACCCGGCTCTCCTGCTGGCGGTCGAGCGGAATGTGACAGTTCTTGCAGATCTGCTGGCTGCCATCGAAGCGCCAGTCGGTCTGAAAGTAGGCATCGGTCCAGGCGCGGCCGTGCATGCTCGTCTGCCACTCGGCGTACATCGCGCCGTGGCAGCGCCCGCAGTCTTCGGCGCGCAGGCTGCCCACGCTCGCAGGGACTGCGCTGGTGTCGATCGGCCGCTCGAAGGCCGGCGACACGGTGAAGATGTTGAGCGGCCGTACGAAGCGCCAACCGAGGAAGCCGACCAGCGCGAGGACGAGCGCGAGGATCAGCCAGCGGCGCGTCCGCATGGAGGGATTCATTCGATGGCGTCGAATGTCACGTCATCCCTCGATGTCGCGCTTCTTCTGCTCGAACTCTTCCTTGCCGATCTCCCCGCGCGCATAGCGCTCCTCGAGGATGTCGAGCGCCGACTTGCCGCGCGGCGCACCGCCGGACCGGTCGAAGATCCATTTCCCTAGCACCACGATGCCCGCGATGATCAAGATCCAGAAGAGCGCCATCGAAAGGGGGCCGAAACCCCACCCACCGCCGTAACCGCCCATGTGACCCCACATGATCGTCTCCTTCGCTGCGCATGCTTTCAGACCGCGCGGTCCACCGGGCGCGCAGGCGCATGCGCGTTGCCCGACACCGGGTCCGCCCCCGCGGAGCTCGTCTCTTTCTGCCAGCCGATCATGCCGTCGTCCACGAGTAGCGCCTGCTTGAAGCCCGCATCGCGCAACAGACCGACGGCCTTGGCGGACATGCGGTTGGTGCGGCAGATGACGGCGAGCGGACGGTCGCGCCGCGACGCGAGCTCGGCGAGCCGCGTCGGCAGATCGTCGAGCGGGACGTTGAGCGAGCCGGGGACGTGCCCGAGCGGGCCCGCGTAATCGGCGGGCGGGCGCACGTCGAGCACGACGATGTCATCGCCGCGGTCGAGGCGTCGTCTCAGCTCGGCGCTCGAGATGCGGCCCTCGGTCGCAGCCGGCGGCGCGCCGCGCAGCCGCTTCACCAGCCGTGGCAGGAACATCGCGACGCTGAGGAGCGCCAGCGCGAGCAAGCCCTTCTGGATCATGCCCTCCCCGCCCGCGACCGCCTCGCGCCCGGCGTAGCCGAGATAGGTGTACGCGATCGCGCCGGGCAGCATGAACACGTAGGACGCCACGATGTAGCTCGCGAGGCGGATGCGCGTGAGGCCGAGCGCGTAGTTGAGCAGGTTGAACGGAAAGAGCGGCACCAGGCGCACGAACGCCACGAACCGCCAGCCCTCCTGCTCCACGCCGTCGATGAGCTGCTTCGCCCAGCCGCCGGCCTTGCGGTGCACCCAGTCGGAAGCGAGGTAGCGCGCGATCAGGAACGCAGCCGCCGCCCCGAGCGTAGCGCCGGTGAGGTTATAGAAGGTGCCCCACACCGGCCCGAACAGCGCGCCGCCCGCGAGAGTGATCACCGAGCCGGGCAGGAA
The DNA here is from genome assembly GCA_020848075.1 of Burkholderiales bacterium. Taxonomy (GTDB): domain Bacteria; phylum Pseudomonadota; class Gammaproteobacteria; order Burkholderiales; family SG8-39; genus JAABRB01. Next base: position 36,018 of record JADLAV010000065.1, on the reverse strand, counting down.
CAGCACCGTGCCGATCGCGTAGATCAGCATGAAGGCGAGCGGCCCGGCCGCACCGAAGCGCTGCACCCAGCCTTCGAGCGCCTCGGTGCCGAGGGCGCCGCGATAGCTCACGGCAAGCGCGATCGCGGCGGCGAGGAGCGCAAGGATCCCGAGTCGTGTCGCCGTCCCGCGTCTCATGCCGCGCCTCCCCGGCGGCAGCCCGCCCACGGCGCCACGGCCGTGAACACTCGGAAGAAGAAACCGAGCGGAACCGCCGGTTCGTGTTGCAGGCGTGCGGTCATCGGTGATCCGTTCCTCGGAGATGAAGCCAGACCGAGACGCCTGATCACGACGCCCGATCGCGGTGTATTGACAGCCTCGAATGGCTATTCAATAATTCGCTTGAATACTAGAATAGCGGGACCGGCCGTGTCAAGACAGGGTTTCAAGCAACAGCTCTTCGAGCAATTCGCGCGCGTCGGCAAGGCGCTCGCCAACGGCCATCGGCTGGAGTTGCTCGAGCACCTCGCACAGGGCGAACGCACCGTGGAGGCGCTCGCCGAGGTCGCCGGGCTTTCGGTGGCCAACGCATCCCAGCACCTCCAGCATCTGCGGCGCGCGGGCCTGGTGGCGGCGCGCAAGAACGGGCTGCACGTCCATTACCGGCTCGCGGACCCGGCCGCCTACGACCTGCTCGGGGCGATGCAGCGCCTCGCCGAGCGCCAGTCCGGCGAGGTGGATCGCATCGTGCGGACCTACCTCACCGCAAAGGATGCGCTCGAACCGGTGTCGCGCACCGATCTGCTCGAGCGCACCGCGCGGGGCGACGTCACCGTGCTCGACGTGCGTCCGCCCGAAGAGTACGCGGCCGGCCATCTGCCGGATGCGCTCAACGTACCGCTGCGGTCACTCGAGGCAGAGCTCGGCAGGCTGCCGCGCAGGCAGGAAGTCGTCGCCTACTGCCGCGGCCCGTACTGCGTGCTGGCGTTCGAGGCGGTGGCGCGCCTGCGCGCGCTCGGGTATCGTGCCCGTCGCTTGCAGGGCGGCTTCCCGGAGTGGAAGTCGGCCGATCTGCCAGTCGAGGAAGGCGCGACCGCGCCGAAAGCCGCCCCGCGCGCCGGACGCCCGCGTGCAGGTGCGCGCAGCTGAAGGTTCGACGCACACCGCCCCGCCCGAATCATGCACGCCACACTGCGCCTCCTCGGCGACTCGTTTCCGGCATTGCGCCGCGCCCGGCTCGAGACGCTCCAGGTCAATCTCGGCTACCGGTGCAACCAGGCCTGTCTGCATTGCCACGTGAATGCGGGGCCCACGCGCAAGGAGACGATGACCCGCGCAACCATGGACCAGGTGATCGCGTTCATGGAGGCCTCCGGCGTGGACCGGCTCGATCTCACCGGCGGCGCGCCGGAGCTCAACCCCGGGTTTCGCGATCTGGTGCATGCGGCGCGGGCACGTGGCGTGCACGTCATCGACCGCTGCAACCTGACCGTGCTGGAGTTACCCGAGCACGCGGCGCTTCCCGGTTTTCTGGCAGAGCACGCGGTCGAGGTCATCGCCTCGCTGCCCTGCTATCTGGAGCAGAACGTCGATGCCCAGCGTGGACGGGGCGTCTACGCGGCGAGCATCCGCGCGCTCAAGCAACTCAATGCCCTGGGGTACGGCCAGCCGCGGAGCCGGCTCAAGCTCAATCTCGTCCACAACCCGGCCGGCGCCGCTCTGCCGCCGGCCCAGGCGACGCTCGAAGAGGCCTACCGGCGCGAGCTCGGCAATCGCCATGGCATCGTCTTCCACCAGCTCTTCACCCTGACCAACATGCCGATCCAGCGCTTCGGCAGCACGCTCGTGTCGCAGGGCCGGTTCGAGGATTACATGCGGCTCCTCAAGACGGCGCACCGCGACGAGAACCTGGCCGCCGTCATGTGCCGCTCGCTCGTCAGCGTCGACTGGCAGGGCTACGTGTACGACTGCGACTTCAACCAGATGCTCGGCGTGCCGCTGCGCGCCGGTCATCGGCCGCGCACGCACATCACCGAGTTGACGGGTGCGAAGCTGGAGGGGCTGCCGATCCGCGTGGCGGACCACTGTTACGGCTGCACCACCGGCCAGGGCAGCAGCTGCGACGGCGCGCTCGCCTGACGCCGGGGCAAATCATGCAGCGCATCTCGATCGTGATGCCGGCGCTGAACGAAGCCGGCTGCATTCGCGAGACCCTGCGCGCCCTCGTTCCGCTGCGGCGCACCGGCCACGAGGCGATCGTGGTCGACGGCGGCAGCGACGACGGCACGCGCGAGCTGGCGGCACCGCTCGCCGACCGGGTGCTGGTCACGCGGGGCGGGCGCGCGCGACAGATGAACGCCGGCGCCGCCCTCGCCCGCGGCGACGTGCTGTGGTTTCTGCACGCCGATAGCGTTCCCGGCGCCGATGCGGGTGAGACGATCCTCGCCGCGCTCGCCGCGAGCGGCCGCGACTGGGGACGCTTCGATGTGCGGCTGTCCGGTCGTCATCCGCTGCTGCGGATCGTCGAGACGATGATGAACTTGCGCTCGCGCCTCACCGGCATTGCCACCGGCGACCAGGGCATGTTCGTGCGACGCGCATGCTTCCAGGCCGCGGGCGGGTTCCCGGACATTCCGCTCATGGAGGACGTCGCCCTCTCGCGGCGGCTCAAGCGGGGCGGACGACCGGTGTGCGTGCGCAACCGGCTCGAGACTTCCAGCCGGCGCTGGGAAGCGCGCGGCGTTCTGCGCACCATCCTGCTCATGTGGCGGCTGCGGCTCGCCTTTTTCTTCGGCGCCGATCCGCACCGGCTCGCCGACCGATATCAGGCGTGAGGACGAGCGGCGCGATGGTCGGGACGACCGAAGAGCATCCCGACGCGCGCATCCTGGTGTTCGCCAAGGCGCCGGTATCCGGCGAAGTCAAGACGCGCCTGGTGCCCGCGCTGGGCGCGCGAGCCGCGGCGGATCTGCACGCGCGCCTCGTGCAGCGCACCCTCGATACGGCGGTCACGGCGCGCGTCGCGCCCGTCGAACTCTGGTGCAGCCCCGACGACACCCACCCGTTCTTTCGCACCCTCTTGCTGCCGCGCCGCATCCAGCGTGGGCGCGATCTCGGCCAACGCATGGCGCACGCTCTCCAGGCGACGCTGGGGAACAGCCGGTTCGCGATCCTGATCGGCACCGACTGCCCGGCCCTCGCTGCCGATCACCTGCGCGAGGCGGCCGGGCAGCTTGCGCGGGGCATCGATGCGGTGCTGGGACCGGCCGAGGACGGCGGTTACGTCCTGATCGGTCTGCGCCGCGCCGATCCGCGCCTGTTCGAGGGCGTCGCGTGGGGCACCGCGCAGGTCCTGGATGCCACACGCGCGCGTCTCGCGGCGCGCGGATACCGCTGGCACGAGCTGCCGGTCCTGTGGGACCTGGATCGTCCGGAAGACCTGCAACGCGCGGTGATCTGAAGGTAGAATCCTTCCGCGATAGCGCCCACGTCGCCGGCGGCGGGATACATCAGGGAGACGAAAAGTTGGGCACGATATCAACGCCGCCGCCGCAAGGCGCGCCAGTGCTGGCCTGCGAGAAGGTGAGCCGCTGGTTCGGTGGCGTGCGAGCGCTGTCCGACGTATCGCTGGACATCCAGCAGGGCGAGATCTTCGGTCTCGTGGGTCCCAACGGCTCGGGCAAGACCACGCTGGTCAACTCCATCACCGGCTTTTACCCGCCCCAGCAAGGCACGATCCGGTTCGAAGGGCACACGTTGAACCGCGTGCGGCCGCACCGCATCGCGTCGCTCGGCATCGCGCGCACCTTCCAGAACGTCGCGTTGTTCAAGGGCATGAGCGTACTCGACAACATCCTGCTGGGGCGGCACACGTTCATGCACCCGAGCGCCCTCGCCTCGCTCTTCTACTGGTGGTGGGCCGAGCGCGAGGAGGTCGCGCACCGCGACAAAGTCGAGGAGATCATCGACCTCCTGCAACTGGAGAGCGTGCGCGACGAACCGGTCGAGGTGATCCCGCTCGGCATGCAGAAGCGCGTAGAGCTGGCCCGCGCGCTCGCCGCCGAGCCGCGCATGCTGATCCTGGACGAACCCATGGCCGGCATGAACCAGGAAGAGAAGGAGTACATGGTCCGCTTCGTCCTCGACGCGAAGGAGGCGCTCGACCTCACCGTGCTCCTGATCGAGCATCACATGGACGTGATCAGCGCGATCTGCGACCGCGCGGTGGTGCTCAACAACGGCGAGGTGATCGCCCAGGGCCCTGTGCTGGAGGCGGTGCGCCACCCGGCGGTGATCGCGGCGTACATCGGCGAATGAGACGAGAGACCATCACCGGCGAGGCGCATCTCGTTTCCGTGCTGGCCGCCAACGCGCGCGAGCACGGGCACGAGATCGCCATGCGCGAGCGCGATCGCGGCATCTGGCAGGAGTACAGCTGGCAGACCTACCTGGAACGGGTCCTCTGCGCCGCGGCTGGCCTGGAGGCCCTCGGCGTCGCGCCAGACGACAAGGTGCTGATCGTCGGCGACAACCGCCCCGCGCTGTACTTCGGCATGCTGGGGGCGATTGCCCTGCGCGCGGTCCCCTCGCCCGCCTATCCCGACTTCACGCCCGAGCAGCTGCTCGGGCAGATCGAGCGCGAGGGCGTGCGTTTCGCGCTGGCCGAGGACCAGGAACAGGTCGACAAGCTGCTCGGCCTGCGGGAGCAGTACGCCGGCCTCGAATGGATCGTTTACGACGACCCGCGGGGGCTCGCCGGCAACACGCCCCAGGGCGTGATCGCCTTCACCGAGTTGGTGCGGCGGGGGCAACAACGCTTGCAGGCCAACCCCGCGCTGCGCGAAGAGCTGCTCACCCGGCCGCAGGCTGACGACGTGGCCGTGCTGCTGCATTCGTCGGGCACCACCGGTGCGCCCAAGGGCATCCTGCTCAAGCACCGCCACGTGCTCTTCGCGGTGCGCAGCGCGGCCGAGGCGGGCTATTTCGAGCCCGGCGAGACGCACGTGGCCTACATGCCGATCGCCTGGGTGGGCGACTTCATTTTCTCGATCGCGGCGGCGCTCGCCCTGCGCTTTTCGGTCAACATCCCGGAGCGGCAGGAGACGGTGCAGCGCGATCTGCGCGAAATCGCGCCCACCGTGTATTTCACGTCGCCACGCGCCTGGTCCACCATGCTCACGCGGGTGCAGGTCGGCATCGCCGAGTCGACGCGCGTCAAGCGCTGGCTGTACGAGCGCTTCATGCCGTTCGCCATCGCCCTCGAGCGACGCCGGCTGGCCGGCGAGCAGCCCGGCGCCGGCCAGCGCCTGTGGCGCGCCATCGGCGAAGCGCTGATCTACGGGCCCGTCAAGGACCAGCTCGGCCTCGCGCGCGCGCGGCACGCGTACACTGCCGGCGAGGCCATCGGCGAGGAGATCTTCCTCTTCTTCCGCGCGCTGGGGCTGCCGCTGCGGCAGTTCTACGGCCAGACCGAAAATTCGGCGCTCTGCGCGGCGCAGGACTTGGACAGCGTGAAGCTGCACACCGTGGGCAAGCCGTTTCCCGGCATGGAGATCCGCATCAGCGACAGCGGCGAAATCCTGGTGCGCGGCGGCAACGTGTTCGATGGTTACTTCAACGACCCCGAAGCGAGCGCCGAGACCTTGCGCGATGGCTGGCTGCACACCGGCGACGCCGGCCACATCGAGGACGACGGCCAGCTCGTGGTGCTCGGACGCGTGTCGGAGATCGTGCACACGCGCGCGGGTGCGCGCTTCATCCCCACCTTCATCGAGAACCAGCTCAAGTTCAGCCCTTACGTCAAGGACGTGTGTGTCCTCGGCGACGGGCGCGAGCACCTGGCGGCGCTGGTGGCCATCGACTGGGAGGCCGCCGGCCACTGGGCGCAGGAGCGCGGCATCGCCTACACCTCGTTTGCCGATCTGTCGCAGCAGCCGCGAGTCTACGATCTGATCGAAGGCCTGATGGCGGCGGTCAACGGCAAGCTGCCCGAGGCGACGCAGATCCGCCGCTTCGTCAACCTGCACAAGGAGTTCGACCCCGACGACGGCGAAGTCACGCGCACGCGCAAGCTGCGCCGCGGCGTGATCGCCGAGCACTACCGCGACATCATCGATGCGATCTACGCCGGGCGCGATGCCGTCGAATCGCAGGCGCAGATCACCTACGAGACGGGTGAATCGGGCGTGCTCAAGCGTCACCTGGCGATCCGCGACGTTCCCCCCATCGGCGCAGCGAAGGCGGCGGCATGAGCTACTTCATCGAGCTCCTGATCAACGGCGCGCTGACCGGGCTCATGTACAGCATGGTGGCGCTCGGCATCGTGCTCATCTACAAATCGTCGGGCGTGCTCAATTTCGCGCAGGGTGCGATGGTGATGATCGGCGGCTACGCCGTGTGGCTGCTCGCGGAGACCGGCCTGCCGATCACCCTGGCCATCATGCTCGCGTTGCTCGTGATGTTCGCGTTCGGCCTGCTGGCCGAGCGGGTCCTGCTGCGCACCATGGTCGGCCAGCCCATCATCATGATCGTCATGCTCACCCTCGGGCTGGACATCTTCCTGCGCGCCCTGGGCCCGGGGCTGCTCGGCACCGAGCCCAAGCACCTGGACATCGGCATCGGCATGGCGCCGCTGATCCTGGGTGACGTCCTCACCAACCGCACCTACGCCGTCGGCGGCGTGATCGCGCTGGTGCTGATCGCGCTCGCGCTGCTCTTCTTTCGCACGCGGCTCGGCACCAAGCTGCGCGCCGTTTCCGACGATCACGTCTCGAGCTGGTCGGTGGGCATTTCGGTCGAGCGCGCGGTGGCCATCTCCTGGGGTCTCGCCGGGCTGTGCGCGGTGGCCGCCGGGACCATGTGGGGCGCGGTGCAGGGCGTCGACTGGTCGCTCACGGCGCTCCTGTTCCCGGCGGTGGCGGTGGTCATCCTGGGTGGCGTCGACAGCATCCTGGGCGCGCTGGTGGCGGGGCTCGCCGTCGGCATCCTGGGCAGCGTCATTCCCGGTTACGTCGATTCGCTGGTCGGCGGCAGCACGCGCGACGTGGTGACCTCGGTCGTCATCCTGCTCACCATCCTGATCCGCCCCTACGGCATGTTCGGCCGCGAAGACATCGAGAGAATCTAGCCATGTTCTACCGCCTGTCCGGCGTCTACCACACCCGCTACAGCGCCACCCGACAGCTCTGGCCGATCCCGGCCGATCGCTGGCAGATCGGCGCAGTTGCGGTGCTGGCGCTCGCCGCGCCGCTCTACATGTCGGATCTGTACCTGTCGAGCTACCTGCTGCCCTGGCTCATCTTCAGCGCCGCCACGCTGGCGCTCACCCTGCTGATGGGCCTCGCCGGGCAATTGCATTTCGGCTTCGGCGCGGTGATGGCGATCGGCGCCTACACCAGCATCCACCTGGCGCGCGCGGGCGTACCCTTCGAGCTCGCGCTGCTCGCCGCCGGCCTGATGGCCGCGCTGATCGGCTGCCTGTTCGGCGCCGCCGCGCTGCGCGTCAAGGGCCTGTACCTGGTGATGGCCACGCTCGCCATGCAATTCCTGGTCGACTGGGTGATCGTCAACGTGAACGCGATCTCGGGCGGCGCGGTGGCCACGCTGCAGACGCCGCAAGTGAGCTACCTTTTCGTTCCCGTCGCCAGCCTCACGGCGCGCTACTACCTCGCCTTGCTGTGGGCCGCGATCGTCACGCTGCTCGTGCTCAACATCAAGCGCACCAGCTTCGGCCGTGCCCTGGTGGCCGTGCGCGACAAGGACTTCGCCGCGGCGGTGATCGGCGTCAACATCTTCAAGTACAAGCTGCTCGCGTTCTTCACCAGCTCGTTCCTCGGTGGCGTCACCGGCTCCATCCTCGCGTTCTGCTTCTACCAGGCGGTCACGCCGTCGCAGTTCAATTTCGACGTCACGATCCAGCTGGTGGCGATGGCGCTGGTGGGGGGGCTCGGCAGCGTGATCGGCGGCTTTCTGGGCGCGGGCTTCGTGCTACTCGCACCCATCGTGTTGCTCAACCTCATCGCCCGCATGACCGATGCGGGCTGGCTCAACGTCTCGACCACGCTGATGGCGCACATCCCCTTGATGCTCTACGGCGCCATGATCATCGGCTTTCTCTTGTTCGAACCGCTCGGCCTCGCTAAGATCTACGATAACGCCCGCAAGTACTTCCTGGTCTGGCCGTTTCGGCATACGCAAAGCTGACCAGTTTCGCAGCCAACCACGCAAAGGAGGCCTTCGCAATGAAACGAACCCATCCATCGCCGACTCGCAGGAGTCTGCTGAAGGCCGCTGCCCTCGCGGCCGGTCTGGGCATCGGAGTGGTCGGAGTGGCGCAGGCGCAGGACAAGGCGCCCATCCAGTTCGCCACGCTGATGGACTTCACCCGCGTCTACACCTTCCTCACCAGCGAATACAGCCAGGGTCAGCAGGACTACATCAAGCTGGTGAACATGGAAGGCGGCGTCGACGGGCGACCCATCAAGCTGATCATCAAGGATCACGCCAGCTACCCCGAGCGCGGCATCGCGCAATACAACGAGGCGCGCAGCGACGGCGCCGTCTTCTTCGACTTCCTCAGCACGCCGGTGGCCAACGCTCTGATGCCGCGCGCCAACGAAGATCACCTGCCGATGATCGCGTTCGCGCACGGCCGCGCCGACGCGGCCGACGGCCAGAAGTTCCCCTACGTCTTCCCGGCAGCGGCCATCTACCGCTCGCAGGCCGCCCTCCTGCTGCAATTCATCGACGAGCACGAAGGCGGTCTCAAGGGCAAGAAGATCGCCTTCGTCCACATCGACTCGCCGTTTGGCAAGGAGCCGATCGAGCTGCTGAACAAGGTGTCCGCGCTGAAGGGGTTCGAGCTGAAGCTGTTCCCCTACCCGGTGCCGGGCACGGAGCAGGCCGCCACCTGGACCGAAGTGCGCCGCTACCGTCCGGACAAGGTCATCATCTGGGGCGCCGGTCCCGGCCAGGCGGTCTCGATCCGCGGCGCCGTGGGGAACGGCATCGCGCCCAAGGACATCCACTCCGTGATCTGGCTGTCCGAGAGCGACATGCAGTCCTTCACGGGCGACACGGTGGTGGGCCTCAAGCGCTTCACCGCGGTCAATACGGGGACCAGCCCCGCGATTCTCAAGCGCATCGTCGACAAGGTGATCACACCGGGACAGGGCAGCGGCGACAAGGCGAAGGTCGGCACCACCTATTACAACATCGGCGTCGCCAGCATGGCGATCGCGGTCGAGGCGGCGAGGCTCGCGACCAAGAAGCTCGGCGCGCCGCTGACGGGTGAGAAGCTCAAGCAGGGCTTCGAGATGCTCAAGGACTTCACCGCCGAGGGCCTGATGCCGCCGCTCACCATCACCGACAAGGACCACCAGGGCGGCGGCTGGGGCCGGGTGTCCGAATGGGATGGCAAGCAGTGGGCACCCAAGAGCGACTGGTCGCACGCCTTCCAAGATGTGGTCTGGCAGCTCATCAGGGAAGACGAGGCCAAGGCCAAGAAGTGAGCCTGCTGAGCCTCAACAATGTGGAGGTCGCCTACGACCGGGTGTTCCTCGCCATCAAGGGGGTTTCGCTGGACGTCGAGGAGGGTTCCATGGTGGCCCTCCTCGGCGCCAACGGCGCGGGCAAATCGACGACGCTGAAAACCATCAGCGGTCTGCTGGCGCCCGAGCGCGGCGCGGTGCGGCGCGGCCAGGTGAGCTTCCTCGGCCGCGACATCGGTCACCTGAGCCCGCCCCAGCGCGTGCGCATGGGCCTGGTTCACGTGCTCGAGGGCCGGCGCATTTTCGAGCACCTCACGCCCAACGACAACCTGCTGGCGGCCTATCCGGGCCACCATGCCAGGAGCAGCTTCAAGCAGTTGCGCGACCAGGCGTACGCGTATTTCCCCCGGCTCGCCGAGCGTTCGCGCAGCAAGGCCGGCTACCTCTCGGGCGGCGAGCAGCAGATGCTGGCGATCGCGCGCGCCCTGATGACCGAGCCGCGGCTCATCATGCTCGACGAGCCGTCGCTCGGCCTCGCGCCGGTGCTGGTGAAGGAGATCTTCGCCATCATCCGCGCGATCAACCGCACGCAGAAAACGAGCGTGCTGCTCGTGGAGCAGAACGCCACCGCGGCGCTCGACGTGGCCGACCACGCCTACCTGATCGAGAACGGCAACATCGTGATGAGCGGCACGGCCGAGGTCATGAAGCAGAACCCCGACATCCAGGAGTTCTACCTGGGCGGCGGCGAGCGCGTGGACTACCACAACGTCAAGCACTACCGGCGCCGCAAGCGCTGGCTGGCCTGAGCCGGTCCGGGCGCTACCCCGGCGACCTGCGCGCCGCCTGAGCCTCAGCCTCGATATCGATCAACAGTCGGGCGTGCGCTGCACGTAACGCGGCCTCGACCTCATCCGGGGTCCCCGCGCGAGCGAAGATGAAGCCGAGGTAACGGTCGCCCTCCGGGAGCGGCTGCACCCAGTCGCCGACGGGAATGCTCGGGACGACGTCCTCGATCGCCGCCATCGCGCGCGCCCCCTCGATTCCGCCGATCCCCCGCAGCCATCCGGCGCGTGGGATCGGGATCATCATCACGCCCGCCGCGCCGGCGCGCAGCACGAGGTCGTCGACCGATCGCCCGAGCGCGTGGCGCAGCACGAGTTCCTCGAGCATCGTTTCCGGGGCGAAACGCAGCGCCCGCGAGCAGAGTCCGCCGATCGTGCGCGGGGCGATCTCGATCATCCAGGCACCCGATTCGTTCACGCGAAGCTCCGCGTGCACCGGCCCCTCGCGCAATCCGAGCGCACGGGCGGCGCGTTCGGCCTCGGCAGCGACCTCGGCCTGCAGCGCATCGGGCAGGCGCGAGGGCGTGACGTACAGGGTCTCCTCGAAGAACGGCCCGTCGAGCGGATCGGGTTTGTCGAAGAGCGCGAGCGGGCGCAGGCGTCCGCGCTCGAGCAGCCCTTCGAGCGCGACCTCGCGCCCGGGAATGAATCCCTCCGCCAGAATCGAATCCGCCGAGGGGGCGATGCGCGCGTGGTTTGCATCGCGCAGGATGCGGCCGATGCGCGTGCAGGCCTTGACGAACTCACCCCCATCGTCGGCCCGGATCACGCCGCGACTCGCGGAGAGCGCGAGCGGCTTCAGCACGCAGGGGTAGGCGATCGATCGCGCGAGCGCGACGAGATCGCCGCCGAGCGAGACGCGCCGAAACCACGGCGAGCGCAACCCGCCGCGCGCGAGCGCCTGCCGGAAACGAAACTTGTCGCGCGCGCAAGCGACCGACTCGGGGCTGTTGTGCAAGAGCTTCAGTGCGCGCGCGGCCGCAGCGGCGAGCACGATCGTCTCGTCATCCGTGCCGACCACGGCGTGCATGGGATGGCGCTCTGCAAACTCGAGGATGCGCGCGACGCCTTCGCCGACCGGCGTAAAGGGGAGCGCGACGCTGCGGCCGCCCGCGCGGCCTTCGAGTGCCTGGCGATGGTCGGAGCCCACCGTCAGCTCGACGCCCAGGCGGCGTGCCGCTTCGACGTAGGCGCTCGCGCGGTACGACGAGGACGGGATGAGGAGGAGCACACGCTGCATGCGCTGCGGCGCGCCGCTCACGCGGTGCCTTTGCGAGTCCTGAAGTAGGGATCGGTGCCCGCCGTGTGATCGGTGAGATCGACTACACCGACGATCCCGGCGACCTGCTCCCTGAGAATCACCTCGACCCCTTGGCGCAGGGTCACCTCCGCCATCGCGCAGCCCTGGCAGCGGCCCTCGAAGCGGATGCTGGCCGTGCCGTCGTCGACGCCGACGAGCGCGACGCGCCCGCCGTGGCTGCGCACCGCCGGGTTGACATGTTCTTCGAGCGTCCGTTCGACCCGATCGAGCAGCGATCCGGGCGCGGCGGCGCTCCGCGCTTCACCGGCGGACGGCGAGCGCCGCGCGACGAGCTTCACGTCGTGCACCTCGGGCGCGTAATGCGCAACGGTGTCGCGGATCTCCCGGCGGGCCGCGAGCGCCGCGCCGGGGGAGCCCGCGTAGGCGAGCTCGAGGACGCCGTTTGCGTACCCGCTCCAGTTGAGGTCGCCGCCGCGCTCGAGCACGAGCGGTCGGATCTGCCGCTCGACGAGCTTGCGCAGACGCCGCGTCGCTGCATCCTCGGCCCGGATCGGCTCGGGCGTCGCCTCTGCGGGCGCGCAGGAGACGCTCGCGGCGGCCGTGCCTGCCGAGCGCTCGAGCGCCTCCTCGAGATCGGCGATGAGGTCGGCGGCGCTCTCGAGGCCGATCGACAGGCGCAGCAGATCCGCCGGCACGGGCGTCGCGGGACCTTCGACGCTCGCGCGATGCTCGAGCAGGCTCTCGACGCCGCCGAGGGAAGTTGCGCGCTTGAATACGCGCACGGCGGCTGCCGTGGCGATCGCGGCGGCTTCGCCTTCGCGGTGGCGCAGCGAGAGCATGCCGCCGAAGCCGCCGCGCATCTGGCTCGCGGCGAGCGCGTGGCCGCGATGACTCGCAAGCCCCGGGTAGAGCACCTGCGCGATACGGGGGTGCGATTCGAAGTGGCGAGCGATGGCGAGCGCGCTCTCGCACGAGCGGGCCACGCGGACGAAGAGCGTGCGCATGCCGCGCAGGAGCAGCCACGCCTCGAACGGGCCGAGCATCGCCCCCGCGTCGCGGCGCCAGGCGCGGATGCGATGCCAGAACGAATCCTCGCGCGCGCAGACGATCGCGCCCGCGAGCACGTCGCTGTGCCCGTTCAGATACTTGCTCGCCGAGTGCACGACGAGGTCCGCACCGAGCTCGATCGGACGCGTGAGGACCGGCGTCGCGATCGTGTTATCGACGACGAGGCGTGCGTGCACGCCATGCGCGATCTCCGCCGCGGCGGCGATGTCGGTGATCGACCACGTCGGGTTGGCCGGCGTCTCGACCCACACGAGCCGCGTCTCGCCCGGGCGGACCGCTGCCGCGAGCGCGTCGGGGTCGGAAGCGTCGATGAAGTCCACCTCGAGGCCCCAGGGCAGCGCGAAATCGAGCAGCCACTTGCGCAACGACCAGTACATGACGCGCGGAGCGACCACGTGGTCGCCGGGCAGCAGCGACTGGAAGACCGCGGTGCACGCCGCCATGCCAGAGGCGAAGAGCATGCAGTCTCGCCCGCCTTCGAGCGTCTTCAGTAGCGCTTCGGGCTCGTCGTACGTCGGGTTGTGCGGGCGCGTGTAGCCGCGCCCCGAGCGATACCCGCCATCGGCGTCGCGCTCGTAGGTGGTGGAAGGATGGATCGGCGGAATGAGCGCCCGTGTTTCCGGATCGACCCGCCCCAGCGCCTGCGCGGCGGCGGTTTCGGGCGAAACCGGGCCCCGTCCACCGTGCATTGATTCCCGGTCAGTCATCGCAGCAGACTGTAGCACCTGCGCAGCCAGGTCACCTGCCCCCGACCCGCGAGACTTCCGCCGGCTGTCGAAGAAAATCGGCCGCCGCAAGCTCGCCCGCCAAATCGGCCAGCGAGCGTACCAATCATGGAAACTCTGATTCAGCCATCCCCGCGCAAGCGGGGATCCAGCAACTTGTTGATTGCGCATGATCTGGATTCCCGCGAACCCTGCCCCCGAGTGTCGTCATCGGGGGGCGGGAATGACGGGCTTCTTCAGAGCTTCCTTAGACGTTTTCGGCGCTCGGGGTGATGCGCCGAGTGCGACGCGGCGTATTGCGATCGGTGTGGTGCATCTCCTTGCCGGTCGTCGCCTCTCAAAGACGTCGTCCCCGTTGTGATACGAGATATCGACGCCGGCGTTACCTTCCCGGTCGCCAGCGAGCCGCGCCAAAGGTGCCCAGCCTGCTCGTTGCCGCACCACCGAAAAGATGAGCGGAATGCCCGCGGACTCGTCCTTCGTGCGGCGAGAATCGGGCCGTCACGGAACCAGCCGGGGACCGCGAGGGCCGGCTTCTCGACTATCATTGCACCATGCAAATAGGGGTCATGGGTGCGGGCGCGGTGGGCTGCTATTTCGGGGCGATGCTCGCGCTCGCCGGGCACAAGGTGCGCATGGTCGGCCGGCCGCAGCATGTCGAGGCGATGAATCGCGACGGCCTGCGGCTCGAGATGAAATCGCGCGACGTTCGCGTTCCCGTGCGGGCCGGGGCCGATGCCGCGCTGCTGCACGGCGTCGAGCTCGTCCTCTTCTGCGTCAAGTCGGGCGACACCGAGGAGGCGGCGGCTGCCATGGCGCCGCACCTCGGGCGCGATGCGGTCGTCCTCAGCCTGCAAAACGGCGTCGATAACCCCGAGCGCCTCGCTCGCGTGCTCGGGCAGCAGGTCATCGGCACGGTCGTGTATGTCGCTTCGGAAATGGCCGGCCCAGGCCACGTCAAACACTACGGGCGCGGTGATCTCGTGATCGCCGATTCGCCGGTCACTCGCCGCATCGGCGAAGTCTTCGAAGCCGCGGGAGTGCACGTCGACATCTCCGACAACATCGATGGCGCCCTCTGGACGAAGCTGATCGTCAACTGCGCGTACAACGCGCTCTCGGCGATCGCCCAGCTGCCGTACGGGCGTCTGGTGAAGGGCGACGGTGTGCTCACGGTGATGCGCGACGTCGTGCAGGAATGCCTGGCGGTGGCGGCGGCAGCCGGTGTCCGCGTCCCGGGCGATGCCTGGCAGGCGGTGGAGCGTATCGTCGACGCGATGCGGGGGCAGCTCTCATCGACCGCTCAGGATCTCGCGCGCGGCAAGCCCACCGAGATCGATCACCTGAACGGGCTCGTCGTCCGCAAGGGCGAGGCGCTCGGCGTCGCGGCGCCGGTGAACCGCACGCTCACGGCGCTCGTCAAGCTGCTCGAGCAGAAAGCGACCGCCCGCGCGAGGGCGTGACGCGGGGGTCGGCCAGGCGAAAGAGACAAGTCGCCGAAAGGAATCGTCCGAATGATTGCGCGGGAGGCCTCCTCAGCGACCTTTGAGTTGGGCCCGGTGCAATTCACCGCAGCTTCAGCGTCGAGAACATCTCCCGGACGGTCACGAGCTGCGTGCCGAGGTGCCGCTCGAGTGCCAGCAGGCCCGACTTGTCTCCCGTGACGAGGTACTCGGCCTTGCCTGCGGCCGCCATCGCGAGGAGAAAGTCATCCCCCGGATCGTCCGCGACTTCGACCTTCGGGAGCCGACCGACGAGGAGGGCTCGCTCACGGATCCGGTTGATGAGCCAGCCGATCTCCGCCGGCGCGAAGTAGCGGCGGACCTGCTCGTAGCGCGAGGCGCGCCTCAGCTCCTCGAGCTGCGCATCGCTCGAGACGAGCTCGAACCGGCCGTCGAGCCAGGCACGGACGAGCTTGTAGGGCTTCGAGTCGACCCGGAGCAGCGCGCTCAGCAGCACGTTCGTGTCGAGGACGACCCGCAACGCCCGCGCACCTAGCGCTTGCGCTTCGCACGGCGCCGCGCCGCCTTCACCGGGCCCCACATCTCGGCTCGAACCTCGCGCAGCGCCTCCTCGATCGCCTGCTCGATCTGCTCATCGGGCACGTTCGCGTTGCGCGCCTGGACAGCTGCGACCGTCTGCGCGAAGACCTCCTTCTGAACTGCGCGCTCGATGAACTTGGAGAGATCACCCTTCCTCAGCCCGCGCTGGGCGAGGAACGAGCGCAGGGACACATCGGTGTCCTTGGAGACCTTCACCGTCCAGCGAACGAGTTCGTCGGCTTCGGCCACGATCGGCTCCTATGCGTATATACGTCTAAACGCTCAAAGGGTAGCAAGCCGCCGTAAGAGAGGCAAGTCGATCTGAGGCAAGTCGATCGCACGCTGGCGCGCGCTGCACGAGGAGGAACCCGAGTGCGTATTCCGACCTGAGCTGAACGGTGCTACCGAAGGAACGTGAACGGGTGGTACCACCGAGAGGTGGGAGCGAGAATCTGTGTAGATTCGGTACAGATTCTTGCAAATAGTGGCGATGCGCAGCCACTAGCCGGCTACTATGTATTAGATTTGTTGGTCGGGGCGAAGTGATTCGAACACTCGACCCCCTGCACCCCATGCAGGTGCGCTACCAGGCTGCGCTACGCCCCGACCGGAGCGGCGATTATAGCAGCGGGATCGGCGCGACCTGGGCGCAGGCGGCTGCGACTGGCGCGAACCACTCCGCGGCACTGCGTGAACCACCCCGCAGCACTGCATGAACCACCGCGTACCACTTCGGGAACCACCCCGCCCCGCTGCGCGGGGCACCCCTTGAAAAGGAGGGGAGCTTTTCTCACCCCTCCTTGAAAAGGAGGGGATCTTCTCCAGCCGCGCGGGGTCGTCAGGCCTCGAGGAGCTCGATGACTTCCTCGATCTCGCGGCGGACCTTGGCGAGATCGATGCTGCCGGGCGCGGTGAGAGTGACGGTGTCGGGCGCCAACAGGGCGGCGGCGGAGACGCCGCCGGCTTCTTCCTTGGCGCGGTGCTTCTCGCGCGCCTGCTCGTCCAGGCGGTTGCGCGCGCCGCTGATGGTGAAGCCCTGCTCGTAGAGGAGCTCGCGGATGCGCCGGATCAGCAGCACCTCGTGGTGCTGGTAGTAGCGGCGGTTGCCGCGGCGCTTCACCGGCTTCAGCTGGGTGAACTCCTGCTCCCAGTAGCGCAGCACGTGCGGCTTGACGCCGCAGAGCTCGCTCACCTCGCCGATGGTGAAGTAGCGCTTCGCCGGGATCGGCGGAAGGCTAACCTTGCTGTTCCTGCCCGCTTCCACCGTGGGCCTCTTCGACGAGGGCCTTGAGCTTCTGGCTGGCGTGGAAGGTGACCACGCGCCGCGCCGTGATGGGAATCTCCTCGCCGGTCTTCGGGTTGCGGCCGGGCCGCTGGGGCTTGTCGCGCAGCTGGAAGTTGCCGAAGCCCGACAGCTTGACGCTCTCGCCGGCTTCCAGGGCGATGCGGATCTCCTCGAAGAACGCCTCGACCATGTCCTTGGCCTCGCGCTTGTTGAGCCCGACCTTCTCGAAGAGCATGTCGGCGAGCTCCGCCTTCGTGAGCGTCATCTTCTCTCCCTCAAGACCTCAGTTTCCCGCCGAACCGGCTGACCAGGATCCCGGTCAGGTGGGCCATTGCGGCTTCGACCTCGGCGTCGGTGAGCGTTCTCGCAGTATCTTGCATAACTACCCGAAAAGCAAGGCTTTTTCGGCCCTTTTCCACACCCGATCCGCGGTAAAGATCGAACAATTTCACGTCCGTGACGACCGCGGGCTTGCCCGCCGCCAATGCTCCCAGCATGGCCTGGGCGGCCACCTCCTCTGCGACCACCATCGCCAGGTCGCGGACGACCGCCGGGAACCGCGAGACCTCGGCATAGCGCGGCAGCGAAACCGCGAGAAGCGGGTCGAGGTCGAGCTCGAAGACCACCGCGGGAGCCGGAAGCTCGTACTTCTGCAGCCACTTCGGGTGCAGCTCCCCGATCCACCCGAGCGGCTGGCCGTTCAACTCGACGCGCGCTGACCGCCCTGGGTGAAGCGCGGGGTGCGGCGCCGGGACGAACCCCGCGCGGTGCGGCGCGATCAGCGCCTCGACGTCGCCCTTCACGTCGAAGAAGTCCACCCGCCGCGCCTTCTCGCCCCACTGCTCGCCGTACGCCGTGCCGTAGGCGAGTCCGGCGATGCGGTGCGGCTGGTCGTAGCCCTTCACCGCCGTTGCGGCATGGGCCTCGTCGGGCGGCGCATCGGTGCGCAGGAAGGCGCGCCCGGTTTCGAACACCCGCACGCGATCGACCTGCCGCGCAAAGTTGTGGCGCAGCACGCCCACCAGGCCGCCGATCAGGCTCGAGCGCATGACGCTCATCTGCGCGGCGATCGGGTTCTCGAGGGCGATCGGGTCGGCGTTGCCCGCGAAATCGGCCTCCCAGGCAGCCTCGACGAACGAGTAGTTGATGACCTCGAAGTACTCGCGGCCGCAGAGCAGGTGCTTGAGCGCCCAGATCGAGCGGCGCGCCTCGGGCAGCGGGAGCATCGCCATGCGCGCCGCCGGCGGGCGCGTGGGGATGTTGTCGTAGCCGTGCACGCGCGCCACTTCCTCCACGAGGTCCTCCTCGATTTCGAGGTCGAAGCGGTGCGTGGGCGGGGCGACGAGGAAGCCGTCGGCGTTGCGCTCGAAGCGCAGCTTGAGCTGGCCGAGGATGCGCGCGATGTCCTCGTCGCCGAGGCGCACGCCGAGAATCTTGGCGGCGCGGCCGGTGCGAAGCGGCACGGGCTTGCGCGCGGGCATCTTCGCCTCGTCGTGCGTCTCGCTGATCGGGCCGGCTTTTCCGCCGCACAGCGCGACGATGAGCTCCGCGCCCCGCTCCATCGCGCGCACGGTGATGCCCGGATCGACGCCGCGCTCGAAGCGGTAGGAGGCGTCGCTCGTCATGTTGAGCCGGCGCGGGCGCCCGGCAATCGCCTTCGGGTCGAAGAACGCCGCCTCGAGGAAGACGTCGCGCGTGTCGAGCGAGATCTCGCTCTCCAGGCCGCCCATGATGCCGGCGAGCGCGAGCGCCTTCCGCTCGTCGGCGATCATCAGGACGTCGCGCTCGAGCGCGTGCTCCTTGCCGTTGATGAGCACGAGCTTCTCGCCGGGCCTTGCCCAGCGCACGACGATCGCGCCCTCGAGCTTCGCATCGTCGAACGCGTGCAGGGGCTGGCCGAGCTCGAGCATGACGTAGTTGGTGACGTCCACGATGGCGCTGATCGAGCGCAGCCCCGCTCGCTCGAGGCGCTCGACCATCCAGGCGGGCGTGGGCGCCCTGGCGTCCACGCCGCGGATGATGCGGCCGCAGTAGCGCGGACAGCCCGCCGGGGCGTCGAGCCGGATCTCCCGCCGGTCGTCGATCGCGCGAGCGACCGGATGCAGCGCGGGCTCACTGAGCGCCGCGCCGGTGAGGATCGAGACCTCGCGCGCGATGCCGAGGAGCGACAGGCAATCGCCGCGGTTCGGCGTGAGCTTGAGCGTGAAGAGCATGTCGTCGAGGCGCGCGTACCTGCGGTAGTCCTCGCCGACGGGCGCGTCCTCGGGCAGCGCGAGGAGCCCGGAGTGATCGTCCGAGAGGCCGAGCTCGCGTGCCGAGCACAGCATGCCGTCGGACTGCACGCCGCGCACCGTCGCCACCTTGATCGCCAGACCGCCGGGGAGCTCGGCGCCCGCGAGCGCGCACGGCACCTTCATGCCCGCCCGGACGTTCGGCGCGCCGCAGACGATCGCGCGCGGCGCCTCCTCGCCGACGTCCACGCGGCAGAGCGTGAGCTTGTCGGCGTTCGGGTGCTGCGCGACCTCGAGCACCTTCGCCACCACGACCTTCGTGAACGGCGGCGCGACGGGCTCGAGCGCGTCCACCTCGAGGCCGGCCATGGTGAGCGCGGTCGCGAGCCCCCGCGTCGGGAGCTTCGGATCGACCAGCGTGCGCAGCCAGGCTTCGGAGAACTTCATGTCAGACGAACTGCTGGAGGAAGCGCAGGTCGCCCTCGTAGAAGAGACGCAGGTCGTCGATGCCGTAGCGGAGCATCGTCATGCGGTCCGGACCCATGCCGAACGCGAACCCGATGTAGCGCTCCGGATCGATGCCGCAGTGCCTGAGGACGTTCGGATGCACTTCGCCGCTGCCGGCGACCTCGAGCCAGCCGGTGTGGCTGCACACGCGGCA
Organism: Burkholderiales bacterium; assembly: GCA_020848075.1. GTDB lineage: Bacteria > Pseudomonadota > Gammaproteobacteria > Burkholderiales > SG8-39 > JAABRB01. The sequence goes on along the minus strand of JADLAV010000065.1, from coordinate 16,433 downwards.
GCCGGCTCCGTGGCAGAAGACGCAGGTCATGTCCACCTCGGCCGAGGGCTCGGTGAACGGGAAGAACGACGGCCGGAAGCGCGTGCGCACCGTCTCGTCCTCGTAGAACTTCTGCAGGAAGGCGGTGAGCACGCCCTTGAGATCGGCGAAGCTCACGTCCTCGCCGATCCACAGGCCCTCGACCTGGTGGAACATCGGTGAGTGGGTGGCGTCCGAATCGACGCGATAGACGCGCCCGGGCGCAATGGCGCGGATCTCCGGCATCACCGGCAGATGACGGTAGCGCGCGACGTGGCTCTGCATGTGGCGGATCTGGATCGGCGAGGTGTGGGTACGCAGGAGCACCGGGCCCGCCTTGCCGCCCGCGACGTAGAAGGTGTCGTGCATCGACCGCGCCGGATGGTCCTCCGGCGTGTTGAGCGCGGTGAAGTTGTGGAAGTCGGTCTCGATCTCGGGGCCGTCGGCGACGTCGAAGCCGATCGAGCGGAAGATCCGCTCGATCCGCTCGAGCGTGCGCGAGGCCGGGTGCAGGCCGCCGCGCGCGAGTCCGCGGCCGGGCAGCGTGACATCGAGCGCCTCCTCGGCGAGGCGCGACTCGAGCCGTGCGTCCGCGATGGCGCGGCGGCGCGCCGCGAGCGCCGCCTCGATGCGGTCCTTGGCGGCGTTGATGCGCGCGCCCTCTTCACGCCGCGCATCGGTCGCGAGCTTGCCGAGGCCCTTCAGGCGCTCGGTGAGCGCGCCCTGCTTCCCGAGGTAGCGGGCCTTGGCCTGCTCCAGCTCCGCGGGATCGGCGACCGCATCGAATGCGGCGATCGCTTCCGCAACGATCTTGTCGAGGTCGTGCACTGGGAACGAGTCAGAGACGCGATCAGTTTCCTCTCCCCTCCCTTTCAAGGAGGGGACCAACTCGGTTTTCTCTCCCCTCGTTTTCAAGGAGGGGACTAACTCGGTCTTCTCTCCCCTCCTTTTCAAGGAGGGGTGCCGCCGGAGGCGGCGGGGTGGTTACAGGCGGCGGCATACCTGCTGCCCATCACACCACCCCGGCTGCTTCGCAGCCACCCCTCCTCGGAGAGGAGGGGATCAACTCAGGCTTGCCACCCCTCCTTCTCGGAGAGGAGGGGATCAACTCAGGCTTGCCGCCCCTCCTCGGAGAGGAGGGGACCCAACGCAGGCTCAGTGGAGCTTCGCCTTGGCCTGATCGGCGATCTTGGCGAACGCGGCGAGATCGTGCACCGCCAGGTCCGCCAGCACCTTGCGATCGACCTCGATCTCGGCCTTCCTCAACCCGTTCATGAGGGTGCTGTAGGAGAGCCCGAGGCCGCGTGCGGCCGCGTTGATGCGAGCGATCCACAGCGCGCGGAACTCGCGCTTGCGAACCCGGCGATCGCGGTAGGCGTACTGCCCCGCCTTCATCACCGCCTGCTTGGCGACCCGGAACACGTTCTTGCGCCGGCCGCGGAAACCCTTTGCCTGGGCGAGAACCTTCTTGTGCTTGGCGCGCGCGACGACGCCGCGTTTCACTCGTGGCATGGCGACTCCCCCCTTTTACCTGGCGCCGTACGGCAGCATCGCCCGCACGTGCGCGACGTCGGTCTGGTGCGCCAGCGCCGGGCTGCGCAGCGAACGCTTGCGCTTGGTGGCCTTCTTCGTGAGGATGTGGCTCTTGAAGGCTTGGCTGCGCTTCACCTTGCCGGTGGCGGTGAAGCGAAAGCGCTTCGATGCGCTCTTCTTCGTCTTCATCTTGGGCATGACGACAACTCCTGTGTAGCCTGGCGCCGGGTGGCCGCATGCGCGGCGCTTGCAACCTCGGACACCACTTGTTTTAGGCGGGCGCGCGTGGCACCCGCGCCCGACCCGGGGGTGGCTACCGCTCCTGCGAAGTCGCCTGCGTCGCAGGTGTCTTCTCGGCGGCGGCGGCCGGTTTCTCTTTCGGTCCTTCCTTGGTTCCTGGCTTCGCTTCCTTCGTCTTCGCGGTCTTGCCTTCCTTGGCCGGCGGTCCTGCCGCTTCCTTCGCAGCGGGCTTCGCCGCCTTCTTCACCGCCACGCTCTTCTTCGGCGCGAGCACCATCACCATCTGCCGGCCCTCGAGCTTCGGGAACTGCTCCACCGTCGCGTGGGACTCCAGGTCATCGCGCACCCGCTCTAGGAGCCGCACCCCGAACTCCTGGTGCGCCATCTCGCGGCCGCGGAAGCGCAGCGTAATCTTGGCCTTGTCGCCCTCATCGAGGAACCGGACCAGGTTGCGCAGCTTGATCTGGTAGTCGCCCTCGTCGGTCCGCGGCCGGAACTTCACCTCCTTGACCTGGATCTGCTTCTGCTTGAGCTTCGCCTCGTGCGCCTTCTTCTGCTCGCGGTACTTGAACTTCCCGTAGTCCATCAGCTTGCACACGGGCGGCTCGGCAAGCGGAGCGATCTCGACGAGGTCCACGTCCTTCTCTTCGGCCATCCGCAGCGCTTCGCGGACCGGGACGATGCCGAGCTGCTCGCCGGCGTCGCCGATCAGGCGCACCTCGGCGACGTTGATCTCCGCGTTGATCCGGTGCGCCCGCTCGCGCTCCGGCTGCGGAAGTGGCCGACCTCTGGGATAGGCGATGGTGTTCTCTCCGTCAGTTCAAAAAATCAAGCCGTGCCTCCCGGGACGCCCTCACGCTCGAGGCGCTCGACGAAGGCCCGGAGGTCCATCTGTCCGAGGTCCTCGCCGCCGCGGGTGCGCACGGCCACCTTGTTCGCCGCCTTTTCCTTGTCGCCAACGACGAGCTGGTAAGGCAGCTTCTGCAAGCTATGTTCGCGGATCTTATAAGAAATTTTCTCGTTCCGCAAATCCGCCTCGACGCGGAAACCCCGCGCCTTCAGGTGCGCCGCGACGGCCGCCGCGTAGTCGGCCTGGTGCTCGGAGATGTTCGCCACCGCCACCTGAACGGGCGCGAGCCAGAGGGGGAGCGCCCCGGCGTAGTGCTCGATCAGGATGCCGATGAAGCGCTCCATCGATCCGACGATCGCGCGATGCAGCATCACCGGGACCTTGCGGGCGTTGTCCTCGGCGACGTACTCGGCGCCGAGCCGGCCCGGCATCGCGAAATCCACCTGCATGGTCCCGAGCTGCCAGGAGCGGCCGATCGAATCGCGGAGGTGATACTCGATCTTGGGTCCGTAGAAGGCGCCCTCGCCGGGCAGCTCCTCCCACTGGACGCCTGACGCAGCGAGCGCGGCCCGCAGCGCCGCCTCGGCCTGGTCCCAGGTCGCGTCGTCGCCGAGCCGCTTGTCGGGCCTGAGCGCGAGCTTGACGGCGACGTCGGCGAAGCCGAAATCCGCGTAGACCTCAAGGGCGAGCTTGTGGAACGCCACGACCTCGGGCTCGATCTGCTCCGGCGTGCAGAAGATGTGCCCGTCGTCCTGGGTGAAGGCCCGGATGCGCATGATCCCGTGCAGCGCGCCCGAGGGCTCGTTGCGATGGCAGGCGCCGAACTCGCCGTAGCGGAGCGGCAGGTCGCGGTAGCTGCGCAGCCCCGCGTTGTAGATCTGGACGTGGCCGGGGCAGTTCATCGGCTTCACCGCGTACTCGCGATGCTCGGAGGCGGTGAAGAACATGTTCTCGCGGTAGTTGTCCCAGTGCCCGGAGCGCTTCCACAGGCTCACGTCGAGGATCTGCGGCCCGCGCACCTCCTGGTAGCCGTTGTCGCGGTACACACGGCGCATGTACTGCTCGACCGCCTGCCAGAGCGCCCAGCCCTTCGGATGCCAGAACACCATCCCGGGCGCTTCCTCCTGCACGTGGAAGAGATCGAGCGCGCGGCCGAGCTTGCGGTGGTCGCGCTTCTCGGCCTCCTCCAGCATGTGGAGGTAGGCGTCCTGCTCCTCCTCCTTCGCCCACGCGGTGCCGTAGATGCGCTGGAGCATCTCGTTCTTCGAGTCGCCGCGCCAGTAGGCGCCGGCGACCTTCATGAGCTTGAAGACCTTGAGCTTGCCGGTCGAGGGCACGTGCGGCCCGCGGCAGAGATCGACGAAGTCGCCCTCGCGGTAGAGCGAGATCGATTCGCCCGCGGGGATCGCGGCGATGATCTCGGCCTTGTAGTGCTCGCCGATCGACTTGAAGAACGCCACCGCCCGGTCGCGCTCCCACACCTCGCGGCGGACGGGGATGTCGCGCCGGGCGAGCTCGGCCATCTTCTTCTCGATGCGCTCGAGGTCCTCGGGTGTGAAGGGCCGCTGGTACGAGAAGTCGTAGTAGAAGCCGTTCTCGATCACCGGCCCGATGGTCACCTGGGCGTCGGGGAAGAGCTCCTTCACCGCGTAGGCGAGGAGATGCGCCGTCGAGTGCCGGATGAGGTCAAGGCCGTCCTTATCGCGGTCGGTGACGATGGCGACGTCGGCGTCGGCCTCGATGCGGTGGTCAACGTCGACCAGCTTGCCGTTCACTCGCCCCGCGAGCGCGGCGCGCGCGAGGCCGGCGCCGATCGACTGCGCGACCTCGGCGACCGTGACCGGCCCGTCGAAGGATTTCTTCGATCCGTCGGGGAGAGTGATCTTCACCATTCCAGCTTTACAAAAGCTATCTCAAAATCGCGGCCGTGCTTCTCCCTGAACCGAGGTCGTACGAACAAGGGGCGAGCCCCTTGTATATCCCCTCTTTCTCGACGGCATTCGTATTTTGGGATAGGTTCGGTTAGCGCAAAAAAAGTGCGGTCGAGCCGCACTTTTTTCCAGGGTGCGCGACTGGGCCCGGGGTCAGTGCCCGAACGTGTGCGCTCTGAAAGCTGGTAGGCGCGATTGGACTCGAACCAACGACCCCTACCATGTCAAGGTAGTGCTCTAACCAGCTGAGCTACGCGCCTGCGAGCCGCAGATTCTAGCCGAGAGCCGCTGGCGACGGCAAATCGCCCGGCAAGCGCCCTCGTGTTGAACTCTTCCCCGCCCCCGATGACCCCGCTCGGGGGCAGGGTTCGCGGGAGATCCGGAACGACGCCTTTCCGCGGGCACTCGCCTACCGCCCGCGGAGCGCGAGCATCTCGGCCGCGTGCTTGCGGGTCGTGGGGGTGATCCTCGTGCCGCCGAGCATGCGGGCGAGCTCCTCGACGCGCGCATCCTCGTCGAGCACGTCCACGCGGCTCCGCACCTTCCCGTTCGCCGAGCTCTTCGCGACCGACCACTGGTGATCGGCCTGGGCGGCGACCTGCGCGAGGTGCGTCACGCACAGGACCTGGCGCGCGCGGCCGAGCGCACCGAGCTTGCGGCCGACGATCTCGGCGACCGCGCCGCCGATGCCCGCGTCGACCTCGTCGAAAATCATCGTCGGGACGGCCGCGGCCTTGCTGGTGATCACCTGGATGGCGAGGCTGATGCGCGAGAGCTCGCCGCCGGAGGCGACCTTCGCGAGCGGCCGCGGCTCCTGACCGGGATTCGCGGAGACGAGGAACTCGATGGTCTCGTTGCCGTGCGCGCTCCCGCCTTCGACCGAACGCAGCGCCGCCTCGAAATGCCCGCCCGCCATCGCAAGCTCCTTCATGGCGGCGGTGACTTCCTTGGCGAGCTTGGCGGCGGCCGACCGGCGCTGCGCGGAGAGCCGCGCGGCCAGCTCGTCGTAGCGCGCCCGCGCTGCGGCCTCCTGGCGGATGACCTCCTCGAGGTTCGAGGCCACGACGAGCTCGCCGAGGCGCGCTTCGAGGCTCTCCAGCAGCCCGGCAAGGGCCTCCGGCTGGGTCCGGAAACGGCGCGCCGCGGCGTGCAGCGCCTCGACGCGGCGCTCGGCCTCGGCGAGCCGCCCCGGATCGAGGTCGACGCGGTCGGCGTAGTGGCGCAGCGCGTGCACGGCCTCGTCGAGCTGGGCCGCCGCGCTCTCCAGGAGTCCGAGCGGCTCGGCGAGCGCGGCGTCGTAGTCGACGAGCGCGCGGATGCGTGACGCCGCCGCCGAGATCGCGCCCGACGCCGCGGATTCGGATTCCGACAGGGCGTCGACCGCCGACTGCGCGCCCTCGATAAGGCTGGCGGCGTGCGCAAGCCGGCTCTGCTCGGCGCTCACCGCCTCCCATTCGCCCGGCCGGGGCGCGAGCTTCTTCAACTCCTCCACCTGGAAGGCGACGCTCTCCCGCTCCGCGTTGCGTGCGGCGGCGTTGGTCTCGTACTCCGCGCGTGCTCGCGCGAGACGCTGCCATTCCTTCCACGCGGCGTTCGCGTCGCGCGCGAGCGGCGCGAGACCGGCATGACCGTCGAGGATGGCGCGCTGCGCGTCCGCGCGCAGCAGCGACTGGTGCGCGTGCTGGCCGTGGATGTCGAGCAACCAGGCCGACACCGCGCTCATCTGCTGGACCGTGGCGGGCGTGCCGTTGATGAACGCCCGCGAGCGCCCGCTCCGGTCGAGCACGCGACGCAGGAGGAGACGGCCCTCGTCGCCCTCGAGCTCCCCCTCCTTCAGCCACGCGCGCACCTCGGGCAGCCGCTCGAGCGCGAACTCGGCGACCACCTCCGCGCGCTCGGCGCCGGCACGCACCACCGTCGCGTCGGCCCGCTCGCCGAGCGCGAGCGCGAGCGCGTCGATGAGGATCGACTTCCCGGCGCCGGTCTCGCCGGTGAGCGCCGTGAAGCCGCGCTCGAAGTCGAGCTCCAGCGCATCGACGATCGCGAAGTCGCGGATCGAGAGGTGGACGAGCACGGGAGAACGTGAGGGGTGCGGAACGACCCGCCGCCTAGAACAGGGCCTCGCTCCAGTGCAGCTTTTCGCGGAGCATCGCGTAGTAGCTGTAGCCGGGCGGATGAACCAGCTTCACCACGTGCTCGGCGCGCTTGACCGTCACGCGGTCGCCCTCCTCCAGCTCGAAGCTCGGGTGGCCGTCGAAGTGCAGGAGCGCATCGGCGGCGCGCTTGATCGTGACCTGGATGACCGCAGCGTCGCTCACGGCGATCGGCCGGTTGGAGAGCGTGTGCGGGCAGATCGGCACCAGCGCGAGACCCGGCACCCCCGGCTGCAGGATCGGGCCGTTCGACGAGAGCGCATAGGCCGTCGAGCCGGTCGGCGTGGCGACGATCAACCCGTCGGCCCGGAGGTCGTAGACGAACTCGCCGTCGATGTGGACCATGAACTCGATGAGGCGCCCGGTGGCGCCCTTGTTCACGACGACGTCGTTCAGGGCGAGCGTGCTGAACCGCACGCTGTCGGCGCGCTGGACGGCCGCGTCGAGCATCGTGCGCGGCTCCACGCGGTACTCGCCGTCCAGCACTTTGCCCATCTGCTCGACCATCTTACCGAGCGCGATGTCGGTGAGGAAGCCGAGCCGGCCCTGATTGACCCCGACGAGCGGCACGCCGGCGTGCGCGAGGGAGCGCGCGGCCGTAAGCATGCTGCCGTCGCCTCCGAGCACGACGACGAGGTCGGCCCGGGATCCGATGTCCGCGCGGTCGACGAGCGGGAATGCGTCCACGCCCGACTCGGCGGCCGTCTCCTTCTCCATGAGCACGGTGCACCCGCGGCCGGCGAGAAACCGGCCGAGCGCGCCGAGCGGCTCGGCGGCGTCGCGGCTCTTGTAGCGGCCGATGAGTGCAACGGTCTTGAAGGCGGGCGCCATGGCGCCACATTAGAGCATAGGCGGGCGACGGGCATGCAGGCGACACGGGAAATCATCGGGCAGCCGGACGTTTGCCCCGGCTCACGGTCCGGTACAATCCTCTCCATGTTGGATCAGCGCGCGCAAATCCTCCTCAAGACGCTCGTCGAGCGGTATATCGTCGAGGGCGAGCCGGTCGGCTCGCGCGCGCTCTCCAAGTTCTCCGGCCTCGAGCTCTCGCCGGCCACCGTGCGCAACGTGATGGCCGACCTCGAGGACATGGGCTTCATCGCGAGCCCGCACACTTCGGCCGGGCGCGTGCCGACCGCGCGCGGCTACCGCGTGTTCGTCGATACCCTGATGACCGTGAAGGCGCTCGAGCGCGTCGATCTCGAGCAGCTGCAGGAGAACCTGCACCCGGCTCATCCGCAGCGGCTCATCAACCAGGCATCGCAGCTCCTGTCGGAGCTCACGCACTTCGCCGGCATCGTGGTGGCGACGCGCCGCAAGGACCCAGCGTTCCGCCACCTCGAGTTCCTGCGGCTCTCGGAGAAGCGCGTCCTCCTCATCATCGTGGCGCCCGACGGGGACGTGCAGAACCGCATCCTCTTCACCGACCGGGACTACAGCCAGGCCGAGCTCACGGCGGCCGGCAATTTCATCAACGAGCACTACGCCGGGATGACGCTTGCCGAGATCCGCGTCCGCCTGCACGAGGAGCTGAAGCAGCTGCGGGCCGACATGACCGCGCTCATGACCGCGGCCCTCGACGCGAGCAGCGAGGCGCTCTCCGAGAGCTCCGAGACGTACGTGGTCTCGGGCGAGCGGAACCTGCTCGACTCGGCGGACCTCGCGTCCAACATGGCGCGGCTGCGCGAGCTCTTCGCGCTCTTCGAGCGCAAGACCGCGCTCATGCAGATTCTCGACGTGAGCACGCGCGCCGAGGGCGTGCAGATCTTCATCGGCGGCGAGGCCGGCATCGCCTCGCTCGACGAGTGCAGCGTAGTCACCTCGGGCTACGAGGTGGAAGGGCGGATCGTCGGCACGGTGGGCGTGATCGGCCCGACGCGCATGGCCTACGAGCGGGTGATCCCGATCGTCGACATCACGGCGCGGCTCCTGTCGAGCGCGCTCTCGCAGGAATGACCTGCGTCGCACCGTAGGCGGAGCGGCGCATGGCGTTTGGCGCGGAGCCGCCCTGCAAGCACGGCACGATCGCGAAGACCGGCATCGTGCTCGTCAACCTCGGAACGCCCGAGGCCCCCACTCCGGCGGCGGTCCGCACCTACCTGCGCGAGTTCCTGGGCGATCCGCGCGTCGTCGAGCTCCCGCGGGCGGTCTGGTGGCCGCTCCTGCACGGGATCATCCTGCGCACGCGGCCCAAGGCTTCGGCGCGGAAGTACGCGGCGATCTGGTCGCCCGACGGCTCACCCCTCCGCGTGCACACCGAGCGCCAGGCGAAGCTCCTGCAGGGTTACCTCGGGCTGCAGGTCAAGTCCCCGTTTGCCGTCGAGTATGCGATGCGCTACGGCACGCCGTCGATCGACGCGGCGCTCGACAAGCTCAAGGCGGCGGGCTGCGACCGCATCCTGGTGCTGCCGCTCTATCCGCAGTATGCCGCGAGCACGACCGCGACCGCGCTCGACCGCGTGGCGGCATTCATCGCGCGCACGCGCAACGTGCCCGAGATCCGGACGGTCAGGCACTTCCACGATCATCCGGCGTACATCGGCGTGCTCGGCACGAGCGTGCGCGAGTACTGGCGCGAGCACGGCCGGCCCGACAAGCTCGTCATGAGCTTCCACGGGCTGCCGCGCTACACGCTCGACCGCGGCGATCCGTACCACTGCGAATGCCAGAAGACCGCACGGCTGCTTGCCGAGGACCTCGAGCTCGTGGCGTCGGGCTGGCTGCTCACCTTCCAGTCGCGGTTCGGGCGCACGGAGTGGCTGAAGCCCTACACCCAGCCGACGCTGGAGGCGCTCGCGCGGCAGGGCGCGGCGCGGGTCGACGTCATCTGTCCCGGATTCGTCTCCGACTGCCTGGAGACGCTCGAGGAGATCAACATGGAGTGCCGCGCCGCCTTTCTCGCGCACGGGGGCAAATCGTTCCATTACATCCCTTGCGCGAACGAGCGCGAGGACTGGATCAAGGCGCTCGTCACCATCGCGCTCGGGCACCTGGGCGGGTGGGTGAGCAGCGCGTGGGACCACGCCGCGGCGCAAGCGGCCGCGCGGGCGAGCGAGCAGCGCGCGAAAGCGCTGGGCGCGGCGCAATGAACCGGAGAGGAGTCTGACGATGGCGCTCATCATCAGCTGGATCATCAACGCGGTGGCCTTGCTCCTGCTGCCGTACGTCATGCCCTCGATCGAGGTGAAGAACTTCTACGTCGCGCTGATCGTGGCGCTGATCCTCGGCTTCCTGAACGCGATCGTCCGGCCGGTGCTCGTGCTCCTGACGTTGCCGATCACCGTGCTCACCCTCGGGGTCTTCATTCTCGTCATCAACGCGCTGCTCTTCTGGTTCGTCGCCTCGTTCGTCAAGGGCTTCCACGTGGCCGGCTTCTGGTCGGCCTTCTGGGGAGCGATCGTCTACTCGATCATCAGCTGGGCGGTGAGCACCCTGGTGTTCGGCGCGCTCGGTTCCGGGAGCGCGACGGGCGTGTAAGACCGCTAGGCGCCGTCCGCCGTCGCGGCCTCGAGCATCGCGCGCACGCGGGCAAGGAGCGACTTCTGCTCGGCCGCGGGCCGCGCGCGCAGCGCCGCTGCCCAGTGCGGGAAGAGGTTCGATTCCTCGCGATGCTCGTGCTTGGCGAGCGTGCCCGAGAGGATCGCGACGAAGGGCTCGACCTCCCAGGCCTCGGGAGCGGCATCGAGCCCGAGGCTCGCTTCCACTTCGGCGAGCTGCGCCAGGATCTCGTCGTGCTCGCGCAGCATGACGGCAGTGTGACTCGTGCCGTCCATGCCGATCGGTTGCGGCAGCATCGGGGCGAGAATCTCGTTCTCGACACGGATGTGGCGTCGCAGGCCCGCGGCGGACGCCGCGAGGAGCGGCTGCGCCCCGGCGACGTCGGCGACGTTGAGCCGGCGGAGCGCCTTCCCCAGCAGCTCGTCCACGCGATGGTGGTCGCGGATGAGCAGGTCGACCACGTCGGCAGGCTCGGTCTCCTCGCGGCGCACGACGCGCGTCCGAAAGCCCTCCGGTCCCGCCCGCGTCTCCCACGCGAGCGCGTCGCGCAGTTGCAGGTTGAGGCTCTCCATGACGAGCTTCGGATCCGCGACGGTGATCAGCACCACCGCCTCGCCCGCGGCGAGGTCCTTGACTTCGTAGAAGGCCGCGGTCTGCACGCGGCTTGCCGGCATGGCGCGAAGGTCCGCTTCACTCTCCGCTACGGTGCCTGCCCGGGGGTCCGCGCCGGCGCTTGGTTTGGTGGTCATATCCCTGCCGTCATCTCCTTGATCGGGTTCGATTCTGACAGGCTCTTGAAATCGCGGGAAGCGCCCCAACAACCACGAAGCTCCCACGGATATGGACCCCGAGAGAGAACTGAGACATGCAGGAACGCGATCCCGATTTCCCGTCGCCCGAGGAGGCGGAAGCCGCCGAGCCGAGCGCGGAAGGCGCAACGCACAGCGAGGCAGCGAACCTCGAGCAGGCGCTGAGACAGGCGGAGGCCAAGGCCCAGGAACACTACGAATCCTGGCTTCGCGCGGCCGCCGATACGGAGAACGTCCGCAAGCGCGCGCAGGAGGACGTCGCCAAGGCGCACAAGTTCGCCCTGGAGAAGTTCGCGACCGACCTCCTCACGGTGAAGGACAGCCTCGAGGCGGCGCTCGCCACCGAGAACGCAGCAGTCGAGAACCTGCGAAGCGGCGTCGAGCTCACGCTGAAGCAGCTCGCCACGGTGTTCGAGCGGCAGCAGATCCGCGAGATCAACCCGGTCGGGCAGAAGTTCGACCCGCACCAGCACGAGGCGATCAGCATGCTCCCGTCCGACAAGGAGCCGAACACCGTGATCAACGTGCTGCAGAAGGGCTACGCGCTGCACGACCGCCTGATCCGCCCGGCGCTCGTGACCGTCGCCAGGCCCAAAGACGCTTGAACTTCAGCCGATTAGCCCCAGATTCGGATCAAGATTCGCACCGGACACACCAAGGACTCCAGCCATGGCAAAAATCATCGGAATCGACCTGGGAACGACGAACTCCTGCGTCGCCGTCATCGAAGGCGGCAAGCCCAAGGTCATCGAGAACTCGGAAGGCTCGCGCACGACCCCCTCGATCGTCGCCTACATGGAGGACGGCGAGGTCCTGGTCGGGGCGCCGGCCAAGCGCCAGGCGGTCACCAATGCCCGGAACACGCTCTTCGCGGTGAAGCGGCTGATCGGCCGGCGCTTCGAGGAGAAGGAAGTCCAGAAGGACATCAACCTGATGCCCTACAAGATCATGCGCGCCGACAACGGCGACGCGTGGGTGGACGTGCGCGGCAAGAAGATCGCCCCGCCCGAGGTCTCCGCGCAGGTGCTGCGCAAGATGAAGAAGACCGCCGAGGACTATTTCGGCGAGCCGGTCACCGAGGCGGTGATCACCGTTCCCGCCTACTTCAACGACTCGCAGCGCCAGGCCACCAAGGATGCCGGCCGCATCGCGGGGCTCGAGGTGAAGCGGATCATCAACGAGCCCACCGCGGCTGCGCTCGCGTTCGGCCTCGACAAGGGCGGGCGCAAGGACCAGAAGATCGCGGTCTACGACCTCGGCGGCGGCACCTTCGACATCTCGGTCATCGAGATCGCGGACGTCGAGGGCGAGAAGCAGTTCGAGGTGCTCGCCACCAACGGCGACACCTTCCTCGGCGGGGAGGACTTCGACCAGCGGCTGATCGACTACGTCGTCGGCGAGTTCAAGAAGGAGCAGGGCGTCGATCTCTCGAAGGACGTGCTCGCGCTGCAGCGGCTCAAGGAAGCGGTCGAGAAGGCGAAGATCGAGCTCTCGAGCTCGCAGCAGACCGAGCTCAACCTGCCCTACATCACCGCCGACCAGTCGGGGCCGAAGCACCTGACCATGAAGATCACCCGGGCGAAGCTCGAGAGCCTGGTCGAGGAGCTGATCGCGCGCACGATCGAGCCCTGCCGGCTCGCGATCAAGGATGCCGGCGTGAAGGTGTCGGAGATCGACGACGTGATCCTCGTCGGCGGCATGACGCGCATGCCGAAGGTGCAGGAGACGGTGCGCGAGTTCTTCGGCAAGGAGCCTCGCAAGGACGTGAATCCCGACGAGGCGGTCGCGGTCGGCGCGGCTATCCAGGGCGGCGTGCTGAAGGGCGACGTCAAGGACGTGCTGCTGCTCGACGTCAGCCCGCTCACGCTCGGCATCGAGACGCTCGGCAGCGTGATGACCCCGCTCATCAAGCGCAACACCACGATCCCGACCAAGGCGCAGCAGGTGTTCTCGACCGCGGACGACAACCAGAGCGCGGTGACCATCCACGTGCTGCAGGGCGAGCGCGAGATGGCCGCCGGCAACAAGAGCCTCGGCCAGTTCAACCTCGAGGGCATTCCGCTCGCGCCCCGCGGCATGCCGCAGATCGAGGTCACGTTCGACATCGACGCGAACGGGATCCTGCACGTCTCGGCCAAGGACAAGGCGACCGGCAAGGAGAACAAGATCACCATCAAGGCGAACTCGGGCCTGAACGAGGACGAGATCCAGCGCATGGTGAAGGACGCCGAGGCGCACGCCGCCGAGGACCGCAAGACGCACGAGCTGGTGAACGCGCGCAACCAGGCCGATACCCTGGCCCACACGGTGAGGAAGTCCCTCGCCGAACACGGCGACAAGATCGGCGCGGACGAGAAGTCGCGCATCGAGGCCGCGCTGAAAGACGTCGAGGAAGCGTTGAAGTCCGACGACAAGGCGCACATCGAGGCGAAGACCGAGGCGCTCTCCGCCGCGGCGCAGAAGCTCGGCGAGAAGATGCACGCCGAGGCGCAGGCCGGCGCGGCGCCGGGCGCCGCCGAAGCGGGGGCCGAAGCCGGCCGCAAGAAGGCCGACGAGAACGTGGTCGACGCCGAGTTCACCGAGGTCAAGGACGGCGGGAAGAACTAGCCTCGACGCAGAGGCGCAGAGAACGCAGAGGGTCGCGGAGCGTGAGGTTTCTGCGCGCTCTGCGTTTTCACGCGTAGGGTCAGGATGGCGAAGCGGGATTACTACGAGGTTCTGGGGGTCGATCGGGACGCCGACGAGGAGGCCATCAAGAAGGCCTTCCGCAAGCTCGCGATGAAGCACCACCCGGACCGCAACCACGGGAACCCGCAGGCCGAGGAGCTCTTCAAGGAGGCGAAGGAAGCCTACGAAGTCCTCACCGACGAGCAGAAGCGGGCCGCCTACGACCGCTTCGGCCACGCCGGCGTCAATCCGTCGGCCGGGGCGGGCCCCGGCTCCGGCGGTCGCGGCTTCGAGAACTTCGCCGACGCGTTCGGCGACATCTTCAGCGACATCTTCGGCGGGGGCCGGGCGCGCTCGAGCGTCCAGCGCGGCGCCGATCTCCGCTACAACCTCGAGATCACCCTCGAGCAGGCCGCCCGCGGCACCGAGACCAAGATCCGGATTCCCACGGCCGAGGTCTGCACGGCCTGCAGCGGCACCGGCGCCAAGCCGGGCACCCAGCCGCAGACCTGTCCCACCTGCGAGGGCCACGGCCAGGTGCGCATGCAGCAGGGATTCTTCTCCATCCAGCAGACCTGCCCTCGCTGCCACGGCAGCGGCAAACACATCCCCGAGCCTTGCCGCACGTGCAGCGGCGCCGGCCACGTGAAGGCGCACAAGACGCTGTCGGTGCGCATCCCCACGGGGGTGGATGAAGGCGACCGCATCCGCCTCGCCGGCGAAGGCGAGCCCGGGATGCGCGGCGGCACGCCCGGCGACCTGTATGTCCAGATCCACGTCCGCCAGCACCCGGTATTCTCGCGCGACCACGACGACCTGCACTGCGAGATGCCCGTGAGCTTCGTGACCGCGGCGCTCGGCGGCGACATCGAGATCCCCACGCTCGACGGCTCGGCCAAGATCAAGGTACCGTCCGAGACGCAGACCGGCAAGGTGTTCCGGCTCCGCGGCAAGGGGATCAAAGGCATCCGGTCGAGCAGCCCCGGGGACCTCTTCTGCCACGTGGCGATCGAGACCCCCGTCAACCTCACGGCGCGGCACAAGGAGCTCCTGCGCGAGTTCGACGCCGTGACGCAGAAAGACAGCGAGCGCCACAACCCGCGCGCCAAGTCCTGGATGGACCGGGTCCGCGAGTTCTTCACGCCCTGAGACGTCGCGCTGGACCCCGCGTTGTGGGCCGGCCGGGTCACGGCAGTGAGCGCGCGTGACGCGGGCGACACCTGGCAGGCAAGCCCTTGATTCCGCTCGAGCTGGATTCGCGCCTCGGATGAGAACCCCGGGGTGACGCCGTTGCGCCGGAATGAGGGGCTCCGCCAGATCGGCGTGACGGAGTTTGTCCCCCCCGGGCCGGCATGCGCGGCGGCGGGCAGTATTCCCTGGCGCCCACGGCGCGGATCGGCGATCTTTCCACTCGTGCATCAGCACGTTAGGGAGCGCCCTTCAAGTGGTACATTCTCCCCGTCAGGAGGCATGATGAAGCTTTGCCAATCGCTCGCCGTGGCGCTTTGCGCCGGCCTGCTTGCAGCGTCCGCCACGGCACAGGCTCAGACACAGGCCGGCGGCGCGATCGTGATCGGTCAGTCCGCCCCGCTCAGCGGCTCGAACAAGGATCTCGGCGAGGACATTCGCAACGGCGCCCTCGCCTACTTCAAGAAGGTGAACGACGCGGGCGGAATCAACGGCCGCAAGATCGAGCTCGTCTCCCTGGACGACGCGAACGACACCAAGCGTTCCGAGGCGAACACCCGCAAGCTGCTCGAGGACCCGGGCGTGATCGCGCTCTTCGGCTACGGCAGCGCGACGCTGAGCACCCCCGCGCTGCCGCTGGTCGCGCAGGCGGGGATCACGTTCTTCGCCCCTTTCACCGGCGCCGAACCGATGCGCAAGTTCAACCGCTACGTGTTCAACCACCGCGCGAGCTACGGCGACGAGCTCGAGAAGATCATCGAGCACTACACCACGATCGGGGTCAAGCGCTTCGCCGTGCTCCATCACAAGGACGCGATCGGCAACGAAAACCTCGCGGTGGTGGAGCGCGCGCTCAAGGCGCGCGGGCTCACACCGGTCGCGATCGCGTCCTTCGAGCGCACGCAGACCGATCTCTCGAAGGAAGTGGCCGCCGTGGCGAAGGCGGCCCCCGACGTCGTGATCGCGACCACGCTGTACAAGACGACCGCGGAATTCGTGAAGCTCTCGCTGAAGGCGGGGCTGACCGCGCAGTTCGTCAGCACCTCGTTCGCGGGCTCGACCGCCCTCGCCCAGACGCTCGGCAAGGACGGGCTCGGGGTGGTCATGACCCAGATCGTGCCGAGCGTCGCACGCACCACCACCCCCATCGTGCGCGAGTACCAGCAGGCGAGCGACAAGCTGCTCGGCAAGAAGGACTACTCGTACACGTCGCTCGAGAGCTTCATCGCCGCCAAGGTGCTCGTCGAGGGGATTCGCCACGCCGGCCGCGACCCGACCCGTGAATCGCTGCTGAAAGCGCTCGACAATCTCGGCACCGTGGACGTCGGCGGCTACGTCGTCACGTTCTCGCCCACCGATCACAACGGCAGCAACTACGTGTCGCTGACGATCCTCGGGCACGACCTCAAGTTCCGCGACTAGCCGAACTTCGCGGATTCGCCGCCCAATCGGGCGGATTTCGGCGGGGTCATCTTCGTAATCGTTTGATTCGTCACGCGGGTGGTGAGTGCCCGGCGCGAAAGCCGTTGTAGTGAAGACCTTGGTT
>JADLAV010000064.1 GCA_020848075.1 Burkholderiales bacterium | reverse complement strand
GCAGCAGCGCGCACTCGACCTGATCCAGCAGATCCGGTTGTAGACAGCAACCGGAACCTAAAACTCACGCCAAGCATTTGTTACGTAGCGATAAACTCGCTCGGCTACAGCAGGAACTTCAGGCTAGAGCAACAGCGGCCATTGCCGCTCCCACTGGTCGGTCGGCTTGCGCTTGAAGCCGCTCTTGGCGAACTGGTGCCAGCGGCCGACGACGTAGCAGAGCAGCGCATTCGCCTTGGCGGCGTGCTCGTCGGTCTTCGGCGCGTCCTCGCTCCGGATCCCGGCCGCAGCGCTCGCAGTCGCCGCGACGCGAAGGCTCTGCTTGAGCGTGGACTCGAGCCGGTCGTGCAGCTGATTGATGCGCGCCTGCAGCCGATCGTCTTCGTTCACCAGCGCGTCGCCGATGAGGACGCGCGTCATGCCCGGGTTCTTTTCGGCGAAGCTCAACATCATCCCGAGAATCGAATGGACCTGCTTCAGGCCGTCCGGCTCCTCGGCGGAGATCTTGTTCGCCAGGCCGAAGAGGGTCCCCTCGATGAACTCGATCAGGCCCTCGAACATCTGGGCCTTGCTCGCGAAGTGGCGGTAGAGCGCCGCCTCGGAGACGTCCAGCCGCTTGGCGAGTGCGGCCGTGGTGATCCGGTCGCCCTTCGGATCCTGGAGCATCTCGGCGAGGACCTGCAGTATCTGCAGCTTTCGCTCGCCCGGTCTGGTCGCCATTGCAGCCTCCTCCCTGTCGGACCGGTCGCACGGCATCCGCGTGCGGCGCGCTTCGCTTCGCGTCTCGGTATCCCACGTCGACTGCGTGCCGACCGCGCCCCCGTTCGCGGCGATCGACAGGGGAAGGCGATTCTAGCCGAACCCGCTCGACCGGGTGAGCGCTCACCCCGGCGGGTGCCCTACCCCGCCATCCCGAGGTCATCGAGCAATCGCGGCAGCTGCCGCACCGAGCTCACGCGCACGGTCACGTAGTCGGGCGCACGCGGCTCGCGGCTCACCCAGACGGTGCGCATTCCGAGCAGGCGCGCGGCCCGCAGGTTCGGCAGCGAGTCGTCGACCATCACCGAGCGACCGGGTACCAGCCGCTCCTGCGCGATCAGCCGGCGGAACCCGCCTCGCAGAGGCTTGGGCTGATAGCGCACATGCTCGATTGCGTACACGCTGTCGAAGAGCGATGCGAGCCCCAGCACGTCGAGCACCGCATGGGCGTAGTGCGCCGGCGAGTTCGAGAACAGGATCTTGCGTCCCGGCAGACGGCGCACCGTGTGGACGAGGGCGTGGTCCGCGACGACCATGCGGGCGAGCTCGGGGAACTGGTGGGTGTGCCAGAGAAAGTGGCCGGGATCGGTCCCGTGGTGCCGCATCAGCCCGAGCAGAGTCGCCCCATAGCGACGCCAGTATTTAATGCGCAGCGCCGATGCATCGTCGGCGTCGAGCTGCAGGTGCTCCTGCAGATAGGCGGTCATGCACCGGCTGATGTGCGGAAAGATGTGCGGCGTCGCGTTGTGCAAGGTATTGTCCAGATCGAAGATCCACGTCCCGCGGAAGCGATGCGTTCCGGGTGCGACGGCCGTGCCCGCGCGGCGCGCGGCCGCGGGCCCCGCGGCGCCGTTCGCGGCACGTCTAGAATCGCGCCGTGCGCTCAATTCGCGATCCCGCCGGGCCGCGCTCGGCCGCGGCCACACGCTTGCCCACGCGCCTGTCGCGCCACTTCACCCTGGCCGGACTCACGCGCTCGGATACCGCGCGCCGACACGGCATCGACAACCGGCCGCCGCCGGAGCTCGTTCCGAACCTTCGCCTGCTCGCCCGCGGGCTCGACGAGGTGCGCCGACTGCTCGGCCATCGCTTGCGAATCTCGAGCGGATACCGCTGCCCGGAGCTGAACGCGGCGGTGGGCGGCGCGCTCACGTCGCAGCACTGCGAGGGGCTCGCCGCCGATTTCGACTGCCCCGCATTCGGCACGCCGCTCGAGATCGTCGCCGCGATCTGGCGCTCGCCGATCGCGTTCGACCAGTGCATCCTCGAGTTCGGCAGATGGGTTCACGTGTCCTTCAGCCGCACGCCGCGGCGCCGCGTGCTCACAGTGTACGACGACGGGGAAGGCTACCGCGAAGGCCTGTTCGACGAGCTCCGCCGGCCGGTGGCTTGACTGTGCCTGGATCCCCGCCTGCGCGGGGATGACGCATGCGATACATGCGTCACATGCTCCGGATGAGGGTTCCCACGCCTTCGTCGGTGAAGATCTCGAGAAGGAGCGCGTGCTCGACGCGTCCGTCGATGATATGCACGCTCTTCACCCCGGCGCGGGCCGCATCGAGCGCCGCGGCGATCTTGGGGAGCATCCCGCCCGAGAGCACGCCCTCGGCGACGAGTTCGTCGACCCGCTGGGGTGTGAGGCCGGTGAGCAGCTTGCCGTCCTGGCCGAGCACGCCGGCCGTATTGGTGAGCAGGATGAGCTTCTCGGCCCTCAGCACTTCGGCGAGCTTGCCGGCGACGAGGTCCGCGTTGATGTTGTAGGACTCGCCCTCGGGTCCGACGCCGATCGGCGCGATGACCGGGATGAACTCGCGCGACTCGATGAGCGCGACGATCTCCGGATCGATCGAGGCGACTTCGCCCACCTGCCCGATGTCGAGCATGCCGCCTTGCCGCTCGGCGTCCGGTACCAGCAGCTTGCGCGCGCGGATGAAGGCGCCGTCCTTTCCCGACAGGCCGATTGCCCGGCCGCCCGCCTGGTTCACCAGATTCACGATCTCCTTGTTCACCAGGCCGCCGAGAACCATCTCGACGAGATCCATGGTCTCGGCGTCGGTGACGCGCATGCCCTGGATGAACTGCCCCTGCTTGCCGACCCTGCGCAGGAGATCGTCGATCTGCGGGCCGCCGCCGTGCACGATCACGGGATTGATGCCGACGAGCTTGAGCAGCACGACGTCGTGCGCGAAGCTGCGCTTCAGGCGCTCGTCGGTCATGGCGTTGCCGCCGTACTTGACGACGACCGTCCCGCCGTGGAAGCGACGGATGTAGGGCAGCGCTTCGGCGAGGATCTGCGCCTTCAGCGCGGCGGTCACGGACGAGATGGACATTGGCGGTTCGTATGGACGGCTCGCGCGGATTCTACCGCGCTCGACGGCCGCGTCGCCAAGCCGGGCAAAGCGGCTGCGCACGCGGCGCTCGAAGAAAAGGCGGCCCATCGGCCGCCTTTGCGGTTGCCCGCGCCGGACGTCTACGAGATGCTGATCTGCTTGCGGCTTGCCGCGGCCTTCTTCGGCAGGGTCAGCTCGAGCACGCCGTCGGCGAACTTCGCCACCGCGCCGGCCTGATCGATTTCCTGGCCGAGCCGGAACGCACGGGCGACCTTGCCGTAGTAGCGCTCGGTGTGTACGACCCGTTCGCCCTCCTTGACCGTTTTCTCCTGCTTCACCTCGGCGGCGATCGACACCTGGTCGCCGTCGATTTCGACCTGGATATCTTCCTTCTTCACTCCGGGCAGCTCGGCCTGCACGCGGTACGCCTTGTCCTGCTCGCTCACCTCGATCTTGACGCGCGGCGTCGCCGGCACGCTTTCGCCGACGACCGGGCGCACGAAGAAGCCCTTCAAGAAATCGTCCATCACTTCCTCAAACGGGTCGTATCTGCGGATGCTTGCCATGGCCATCTCCTTGCATTGGTTGAAGCCCGCGCTCCACTCCCAGGAAAATGGTGTGAGCACCGGCGCATTTCAACCCCCGGTTGCTATGCGAGGCGAGCGCGACTAGATTGCTTTGGCAGTCCGGCGTCGCGGGCCGGCGACAACCCGTCCCGCGCGATCGCCCGACCACGCCTGCATGGCCACGCGCCGACTCGCGAGCGTGCTCGAGCCGCTTGAACTCGACTAGCATTGCCCTCATTTAGAAAAAGTTGTGATAAGACAGCTGCGGAATGCCGCGCAGGCGGAGGACGGCCGGTGGTGACTCCGGTCGTTCTCGCTTCGAGCGGAGGCAAGGACAGCGTGCTTGCGCTGGCAGCATTGCGCGCGGCAGGCACGTACGAAGTGCGCACCCTGCTGTCGACGGTCAACGAGGACGACGGCACCCTCGTGATGCACGGCGTTCCGCTGGCCCTGCTCGAGCAACAGGCATCCAGTCTCGGAGTGCCTCTCGTGACGGTCCGCGTGCCCCGCCGGCCGACGGACGGCGTCTACGAGTCACGCATGGCCGATGCGCTGGCGCGCTTCAAGGCGGACGACATCGCGACGGCCGCTTTCGGCGACCTTCATCTGGAGGACGTGCGCGCCTACCGCGACGCCATGCTCGCGCGTGCAGGCTTCACCGGCGTGTATCCGCTGTGGGGTCGCGACACGCGCGCGCTCGCAGTGGAGTTCCGGCGCTCCGGCTATCGTGCGGTCACGGTTTGCGTCGACCGCCAGCAGCTGCCCGGCGCGTTCGCGGGAAGGGAGCTGGATCAGTCGTTCTTCGGGGATCTCCCGGCCACGGCGGATCCGTGCGGAGAGAACGGCGAATACCACAGCTTCGTGTACGACGGCCCCGGCTTCGCCTTTCCAATCCGATTCGCGCGGCGGCCGCTGCCGCCGGGGGAGCGCTTCCACTACTGCGCGCTCGAGCCGGCGCGCGCATCCGTTTGCGCCCGCTGCGGCGCCTTGTTCGACTGCGGTATGGAGGCGGGCCTCGGCGCGTGCTGGTGCGCGGGATTTCCGCTCATCGCCCCGACCGACCCGGCCTCAGGCTGCTACTGCCCGCGCTGTCTCGCCGAGGTTTCCCGCGAGCCCCGCGGCTCATAGCACGTAGCGCGCGAGATCCTCGCTGCCGGCCAGGTCGGCCAGCCGCGCGTCGACGTACGCGGCGTCGATGACGATCGTCGCCGAGGGCTTCCGCCCGGCGTCGAACGAGATGTCCTCGAGCAGCTTCTCCATGACCGTGTACAGCCGGCGCGCGCCGATGTTCTCGGTCTTTTCGTTCACCGCGTACGCGATCTCCGCGAGCCGGCGGACCGCGTCGGTCCGGAAGTCGAGGGTCATATCCTCGGTGGCGAGCAGCGCCTGGTACTGGCGCACGAGACAGGCGTCGGTCTGAGTGAGGATGCGCTCGAAGTCGGCGGCCGAAAGCGACGAGAGCTCGACGCGGATCGGGAAACGTCCCTGCAGCTCCGGGATCAGGTCCGAGGGTTTTGCGAGGTGGAACGCGCCGCTCGCGATGAACAGGATGTGGTCGGTCTTCACCATGCCGTAGCGCGTCGAGATGGTCGTCCCCTCGACGAGCGGCAGGAGGTCGCGTTGCACGCCCTGGCGCGAGACGTCCACGCCCTGCACTTCCGATCGGCTCGCCACTTTGTCGATCTCGTCCAGGAACACGATCCCGTTCTCCTCGACGTTGGCGAGCGCCCGGACCTTGAGGTCCTCGTCGTTGATCAGCCGCGCCGCCTCCTCCTCGGTGACGAGCTTCATGGCGTCGCGGATCTTGAGCTTCCGCACCCGCTTCCGGCCGCCGCCGATGTTCTGGAACATCGACTGGATCTGCTGCGTGAGCTCCTCCATTCCGGGCGGCGCGAGGATCTCCATCTGCGCCGGCAACGCCGAGACCTCGAGCTCGATCTCGCGCTCGTCGAGCTCGCCCTCGCGCAGCTTCTTGCGGAATTTCTGGCGGGTCGCGGATTCCTCGGTACGGTCGCCGTGCGAGGCCGCGAAGCCGACTTCGCGCGCCGGCGGCAGCAGCGCGTCGAGGATCCGCTCCTCGGCGGCGTCCTCGGCGCGCGTGCGCACCTGCCGCATGGCCGCCTCGCGCGCATCCTTGATCGCCGTCTCGACGAGGTCGCGCACGATCGTATCGACGTCGCGCCCGACGTAACCGACCTCGGTGAACTTGGTCGCCTCCACCTTGATGAAAGGCGCATCCGCGAGCTTCGCGAGGCGCCGCGCGATCTCGGTCTTGCCGACGCCGGTCGGCCCGATCATCAGGATGTTCTTCGGCACGATCTCGTGGCGCAGCGGGTCGGCAACCTGCCGCCGGCGCCAGCGATTGCGCAACGCGACCGCCACAGCCCGCTTCGCCTTGTCCTGGCCGATGATGTGCTTGTCCAGCTCGTGGACGATTTCCTGCGGTGTCATGGACGGCCTGGTCACTCGAGCACTTCGATCGCGTGAATCTGGTTCGTGTAAATGCAGAGCTCGGCGGCGATCGAGAGCCCCTTGCGCACGATCTCCAGCGCCGAGAGCGACGTGTTCTCCATGAGGGCGCGCGCCGCCGCCTGCGCGTAGGGGCCGCCCGAGCCGATCGCGATCAAGCCGTGCTCGGGCTCAAGGACGTCGCCCGCGCCGGTGACGATCAGCGACACCTCGCGATCCGCGACCGCCAGCATCGCCTCGAGCCGGCGCAGCACGCGATCGGTGCGCCAGTCCTTGGCGAGCTCGACGGCCGAGCGGAGCAGGTTCCCCTGGTGCTTCTCGAGCTTCGCCTCGAAGCGCTCGAAGAGCGTGAAGGCGTCGGCCGTGCCGCCGGCGAACCCGGCGAGGATGCGATCGTGATAGAGGCGGCGGACCTTGCGCGCCCCCGCCTTGATCACGACGTTGCCGAGCGTCACCTGCCCATCGCCGCCGAGGGCGACCTGGCCGTTGCGGCGCACCGACAGGATGGTCGTGCCGTGGAATTGTTCCATGTTCGATGGATTTCGAGTGAGTTGAGGGTGAAGGTCCCGGATTTCAACCCGCGGGTCGACGCTCGGTGCGCAAGCCGATCGTGGCCGGCCCGGCGCCAGCCACGCCGGGCGGCGGTCACTTCCGCGGGATGACGCGCGCGAGCTTCGTGATCCGCATGACCGAAAGCAGCGCGGCGACCATCTCGCCCACGCCCCGGAGCACGATCGAGCGCTCCGCGCTCGCGACCTTCTCCAAAGTATTGAGCAGCCTGCCGGCGTTCACGAAGTCGATGCGCCGCATGCGCGACATGTCGATCACGAGCGGATTGGCGGTTTGCGCGTAATCGGCGAGCTCGGTGAAGAGCGCGTCGTTCGCACCGGCAACTTCTCCCTCGAAGTAGAACGCGTCCTCGGGCGCGCGAGCGGCCTCGGGTTCGGCCGGCGGCGGAGCAGTACCCTTCGCCTTCGGCGGCGGCACCTCCCACGATGGCGGAGAGAGCTCGTAGGTCACGGCGAAGTCGACAGCAGCCTCCTCGAACTCGTTCTGCAGCCCGAGTTGCTGGTAGAGCTCGAGCAGCAGCTGCCACACGGCCTGGTCGGTGGACGGATCGCCCGGCTTCGCGAGATCGCGCACGAGCTTCAGCCCTTGCGCCTCGCCCGAGAAGTACACCTCCTTCTTCGCCTTCTTGAGCGCCTTCAACGCGTCGAGCAGCAGCCGGCAGCCGTCGGCATCGAGTCCCTGCAGCTTGGCGAAGTCGACACGGAGCTTCGACTGCCGCTCCGCCATCTTCCGCAGCTGCTCGAGGGCGTTCGCGCTCGCAGCCGAAAGCGTGCCTGAGAGCGACACGTGCGCAGCGCCCCCGGTGCGCAGTGCCGAGGGCGCCTTGTCGGCTTTCGGCGCTTCGGTCCACGCGGGCGGGGAGCGCTCGAACTTCACAACGAAATCGAGCGCGCGCTCCTCGAAACGCGCCTTCCGGCCGAGATGCTGGTACAGATCGAAGAGCATCAGCCAGATCTGCAGCCGCCATGCGCCGAGTGATGCGCCGAGGGATTCGTCGGCGAGCGCCGCCTCGAGCCGCGCAAGCGCCTGATCGGCCTGGCCATTCGCAAACAGGATCGCGCCCTCCTCGATCACGCCCGGCACCTCTGCCGCGCCGTCCTCGACCTCGATGGACAAGGTCGAGTCGACGTCCATCTTGGACTTGCGGGGCGGCTTCGGCGGCGCAACCGCAGGAACGGCCGGAGGCGGTGCGGCGCGGCTCGCCTCCGCTCCCGCCGCGTCCCGCACGGAATCCGCCTTGTCCGGTTGCCGACTCGGCGCGGCGGCAGGCAGATCGCCAAAGTCGAGCGCCGGAATTGGACTTGGTGATGGCGGAGGCTGCGCCTTCGGCTTGAGCGCCGGTGCCGGCGCGGGCTCTGCGCGGGCGGGGGCGGACGGAGGGGCTTCCGCTGCGGGCGTCGGAACGTAGCTGGTGAAGTCGAGATCCGGCGCGTCGTCTGGCAGTTCCGAGGGCGGCGCGGCAGGCGCCGGCGCGGCGGGCTTCACGGCCGGCCGCGCAGGCTTCTTCTCCACCGGTTTCTTCTCCGGCGGCTTCTTGCCAAAAAGGGAGAAAACCAAGGGCGATCCGGCAGTTAACTTCGGTCAGGCGACCGGGGTGCGCGCGTCAGACCCTTCTACCACATGCGGCCAGCCCGCAGCAATCAACCTGTCCAGATCGCCCTGCGGCGCAACGCGCCGCAGCCGGGAAAATGTGCGATTTTCGGCCGCGGCGCGGCCTCGATGCCCGGTTCGCGCGCCTATTCGCCGTACATCTTCTGCTTCAGCTCGCGGCGCGCCTGCGCCTCGACCGACAGGGTCGCGGTGGGCCGAGCGAGCAGGCGGGGCAAGCCGATCGGCTCGCCGGTCTCCTCGCACCAGCCGTAGCTGCCGTCGTCGATGCGGCCGATCGCCTCGTCGATCTTCTTCATCAGCTTGCGTTCGCGATCCCGCGTCCGCAGCTCGAGCGCGTGCTCCTCCTCGATCGTCGCGCGGTCGGCCGGATCCGGCACGACGGCGGCTTCGCGCAGATGCTCTGAAGTGACGTCGGCGTTGTCGAGGAGCTGTTGCTTCATGGCGGCGAGCATCGCGCGGAAGTACGCGAGCTGCCGCTCGTTCATGTAGTTGCCGGCCGGCATCCTCAGCAGTTCCGCTTCGGAGATTCCGGCATAGAGCGCCACTTCGGACGGCGATCGCTCGACGCGCAGCGGCGGTGCCGGTCGCTGCGCCGCGGACGCCGGTTGCACGGTGACCGGTGCGAGCGCCGGGCGACCCGCCGTGGGTGCGGCAGGCGCGGAAGGCGGCGCGGGCGTTGCCGGGATGCGCGGCGCCGCCGCCAGGGCGGGCGTACGCCGCGCAGACGCGCCTTTCCCCGAGACCTCCCTTGGGGGGATCCGCGCTGCCGGTACTCGGCCTGCAGGCGCCCGCTTGGGCACGGGTTTCGCTGCCACGGCCTTCTTGGCCGGCGCCTTCCTGGCTGGCGGCCGCGTCGCTCCCGCCTTGCGGGGAGCCGACTTCGCAACGGTCGGCTTCCGGGCAGGGCTTCCCGCCTTCCCCGCGGACTTCCTCGCGGGCTTTCTCACTGTCTCGGCACGGGGCATTGCTCCCATCCCCCAAGATACGCGTTCTGCGGCTGCCTGCGACCGATCGACGCCAGCACCGCTCACCCGGCATTCGCGCGCTGCCAATCGCCGGTCGAAATGGACGCTCACGACCGGGGCGACCCCGAAAACCAGGGCTCCCGGGCTCGCCCGCGACCCGGAGCACGCCTTTATACCGCAGCGGATGCGGCGCGTAAACCTGGGACACGACCGCCACGATTTCCGCGAATCGAACGGCGGGGGATCCCCGGTTTGCTACCGAAGGAACACGTCTCAGCGCTTCTTGCGCGCTCGTGGATGCGCCTGGTCGTAGACCTTCGCGAGGTGCTGGAAGTCGAGCTTCGTGTAGACCTGCGTGGTGGAGATGCTGGCGTGGCCGAGCATCTCCTGGACGGCGCGCAGGTCGCCGGCCGATTGCAGGACATGGCTCGCGAACGAATGCCGGAGCACGTGCGGATGGACCCCGGTGCCCAGTCCCGCCTGCAGCGCCCATCGCTTCAGGCGCAGCTGGATCGACCGCGGCGAGATCCGCCGCCCGCGTGACGACACGAACAGCGCAGAGTCGCCCGGATTTCCCAGCGGACCGCGCGCGTCCAGCCAGTGCTCGAGGGCGCGGCGCGCCTTCGCGCCGACCGGAACCGTGCGAGTCTTCCGGCCCTTGCCGGTGACGGTCACCTCGCCGTCGCGCAGGATCGCCTGCGCATCGCCCAGGTCCAGCCCCACGAGCTCGGCAAGACGCAGGCCGGACGAATACGCGAGCTCGAAGATCGCCTTGTCCCGCAGCTCGAGCGCGTCCTCCACCTCCCGATCGAAAAGCCGTGCGGCGGCGTCGGGCGAGAGCGCCTTGGGCAATGCCCGTGCGCTCTTCGGTGCGCGCACCCCGGCACAGGGATTCGTCGCGAGAGCGCGATGGCGGATGAGCCAAGCGAAGAAGCCGCGCCAGGCGGACAACATGCGCGCGAGCGTGCGGCCGGAGAGCCCCTGCGCGTGCAGCCGGCCGATGGCGCGGCGCACGACATGCGTGCCGATCCCTTCGAGCGGAACGTCCGGCACGAGCGCGAAGAGCGCCTCGATGTCGTGCGAGTAGCCGGCAGTCGTATGCTCGGACAGCCGGCGCTCGTCCCGGAGGTTGCCCAGATACGCGGCAAGCGCCGCGGTGCGTTGATCGGCCGGCGCGCGGCCGGCGCGCCCCGCGCCCACGTCAGACGAAGCGCAGCAGGGCAGCGCCCACCAGCTCGCCAATCCGCTTCAGGTAGAGCGTGCCCATCTCGGGATAGAAGCGCTGCGCATCCTCGCTCGCGAGCATGAGCAGCCCGATCACTTCGTCCCGGTCGCGAACCGGCATGAAGGCAACCGAGCGGATGTGCTCGGCCGCGTCGCGCAGCCAGGCGACCGCCTCGAAGCCCGTGTTCGGGCCGCAGAAGGGCTGCTCCAGGGCCCGCGCGAACCCGCGCACCTCCTCGCTCACCGGCGCAAACTCGGGCAGATCGGCGCTGCCGCGCCAGACGCGCAGCGCCACGTGCGGAACCGCAAAGTCCTCGCGCAGGTTGAATTCGAGGCACGCGAACACCGCGGCCAGGTCTGCCGCGGACAGCATGGCCATGCCGAGTCGGTGCACCTTCTCGCTGATCGCATCGTTCTCCTCGCCGAACTGGATGAGCTCGGAGAGCTTCGCTTCCAGCGCCCGGTTCTTCTCGCGCAAGCTGATGACCTGGCGGTCGGAGAGCGGGATCGCGTGGTCTCCGTGCGGATGCGGGACGTGGATCTGCGACAGGAGATCCGCGTAACGCTCGAAGAAGATCGGGTTGTCCTGGAGATAGCGCGCGACGTCTTCGGGATTCATGGCGTGTCGGGGATGTGGGTGTTCTGCCGCAAGGAAACGCCGTCGGGCGTGGCGCCCCGACGGCGGGAACCCGGGAACGCGACCTCCACGTCGTCCCCGCCATGGCGCGTTCGCCATCCGGTGCGGGGCGCGAGCCGGAATGCCCTACCCAGAGCGTCCTCCGATCTCGATCTCTCCCTCGAACACAGTCTCGGCGGGGCCCGTCATGTAGACCGGATTGTCCGCGCCCCGCCATGCGATCGTCAATTGCCCGCCGCGCGTTTCGACCGCCACCGGCGACTCGAGCAGGCCGCGGCGGATGCCGGCCACCGCCGCCGCGCAGGCGCCGGTGCCGCAGGCAAGCGTCTCGCCGGCGCCGCGCTCGTAGACGCGCAGGCGGATCCGGTTGCGATCGGCGATCTCCATGAACCCGGCGTTCACGCGCTGCGGAAAACGCGGGTGCCGCTCGATCCGCGGGCCGAGCTCCGCCACCGGCGCGCGGTCGACGCTCGCAACCAGCTGGACCGCGTGCGGATTGCCCATCGAGACTGCGGTGATCTCGACCACCGTGCCGTCCACGTCGAGCGGCTGCACGAGCGCGTCGGAGTCGGTCACGAACGGTACCCGCGCCGCGTCGAAGACCGGCCGTCCCATGTCGACGGTCACGCTACCGTCCCGCTCGAGCCTGGGCGCGATGATGCCAGCGACCGTCTCGACGCGGATCTCGTCCTTGTCCGTGAGCCCGCGGTCGCGTACGAACCGCACGAAGCAGCGGGCGCCGTTGCCGCACTGCTCGACCTCGCCGCCGTCGGCATTGAAGATCCGGTAGCCGAAGTCGACGCCCGGGGTCCGCGCGCGCTCGACGACGAGAATCTGATCGGCACCGATGCCGAAATGGCGGTCGGCGAGCCGCCGCAGCATCGCCGGCGAGAGCGCGATCGGCTGGCGCGTGCCATCGAGGACCACGAAGTCGTTGCCCGCGCCCTGCATCTTGGTGAATCTCAGGCGCACCGCCGCCGCCTCGCGCGACGCGCTATCTTTGCTTCACGATCCACGATCCACGATCCACGGCTAACGTTGCGTGTCCCGACAGAGCGAAGTGTAATCGCGCAGGATGCAACGATCCATGACGACCGTCATGCCGCCGGCAGCCGCTCGCTCGGCCGCGGCGGGGTGCACTGCGCCGTCCTGCACCCACAGCGCCTTGAGGCCGAGCGCGAGGCACTCGTCCACGATCGCCGGGACGTGCCCGGGCGGGCGGAACACGTCGACGATGTCCACCGGTTCCGGCATCGCACTCAGGCTGGGATAGGCGCGCTCCCCGAGGCCCTCTTGCAGCGCCGGTCGCACCGGGATCACCCGGTAGCCGACCGACTGCAGCGCGCGCAATCCAGTGGCTTGTCCGCGACGGTTTTGGCGAGAACCCGACGATCGCGATCGTGCGCGCCGCGACGAGCAGTCGCCGGATCGCCTCCGGTTCCGGGTTCGCGAAGGCCATCGGCGTCCCGATCACACGTAGACCGGCGGCTCACCTGGCGGCCGGGTCTTGAAGCGCTTGTGAATCCAGTAGTACTGCTCGGGCATGCGCCGCACGTGCTCCTCGATGAGTTCGTTCATGCGACGGGTGTCCGACTCGACGCTGCGGTCCGGGAAGCCCGTAAAGGGCGCGATGCGCACGACGCAGTCGGCGCCGCTACGCTCCGCAACGCCGCCGTGCTCGTCACGCGGCGCGAGCTCAGCGACGACTGTGAGCACCCCCGCCCCGGTCAAGCGCGCGATGCGCGATAGGACGGGAACCGTCGCCGCCGGCGTGCCGAAGAATGAAACGAACAGGGAGTCGCGCGGCCCGAAGTCCATGTCCGGCTGGAGCAAGAGGGGTAGGCCCCGCCGCAACCCGCGGAGGGCCGGCCGGATGCCGCGCTCGCGCGCAACCAGCCGCACCTCGCCGAAGCGCGCTCGCCGTGCAGCCAGGAAGCGGTCGAAGGCACGCGCTTTCTGGGTGCTGTACATGGCAACGGCAGGATGCTCCAGAGACAGGCGGATGGCGGCCGCCTCCAGCCCGACGAAGTGCGGCGCAAACAGGATGCGCGGCGCACCCGCCGTCGCTGCGAGGTGCCCGAGGCCCTCGACGCGCACGGCGCGTCGAACGTCGGCGGCGGACCCGAACCAGACGGTGCAGTTGAGTGCGAGGCTCCGCCCGAGCGCGCGGAAGTGTTCGCGCGCGAGCGCCTCGCGCGCGACCGCCGACAGGCCCGGGAAGCATAGCCGCAGGTTGGCGCGCACCACCGTCCGGCGCTCGCGGGCAAGGCCCATGAAGACGAGCGCGAGCCGCTCGCACACCCGCCGGCGCAGCCGCGGCGGCAACCGGCCGAGCAGCCAGAGGATCGCAATGCCTAACCGCGCCAAAAGCGACCTATTCGCACGTGCGGTCTCCGGCACGGCCCGCGCGCGGGCGGCCGATGCGGCTCACGCGCGCGCGCCTCCGTCCGGCGGGGTAACGCCGCCGGGCACCTTGTACCGGTTATAGGACCAGAGGTACTGCTCCGGGAGCATGCGGATCAATCCCTCGAGCGCCCGGTTGAGCCGGCGCGTGGGCGTTTCGCCGTTCTCGGGTTGCGGAAACGGTGCGATGCGCAGGCGATAGCCCTGCCCGCGCGGCAGCCGCTCGCACAGCACGAGCAGGATCGTCGCCCCGGTCGACTCCTGCAGGCGGGTCGCAAGCGTCATCGTGTACGCCGGCCGGCCGAAGAAGTCGGCCCATGCCCCTTCGCCTCGCGTCGGCACCTGGTCGGGCAGGATCCCGATTGCTTCGCCGCGCTTCAGGGCGCGGAGCAGCGCCTTGACGCCCTTCACGTCGGAGCTCGCGAGACGCACGTCGCCGCGCTCGCGGCCTGCGCGTACCAACGGCTCGAACGCCTTCTGACGCGGCGCCCGGTAGAGCGCGGTCACCGGTCCGAACCGCGCCGCGAGGTAATGGACGCTGACCTCGAAGCTGCCGAGGTGCGGCGTGAGCAGGATGACCCCCTTGCCGCGCGACCGCGCCGCCTCGGCCAACTGCGCGCCCTCGATGCTGCGCACCAGGGCCACCACCTCCTCTTGGGGTCGGTTCCACACCCAGGGCATCTCGAGCAGCAGCTTGCCGGACTCGCGGATCGCCGCCGTGCGGAGCGACCGCTCGGCGTAACCGGCGCAACGCAGGTTCTCGTCGAGGCGGCGACGCTCGCCGGCGGCAAACGCGAACGCCAAGCGAGCAGCCGCGGCGCCGAGCGCGTGCACGAATCGCAGCGGCAGCGCTGCAACAAGACGGAACAGGAGCCGCATTGCGTGGCGCGAGGGGCGAGTGGGGCGTCAGTGGGACATCCCACCAATGAGTTCTGTTATCCTTGGTGCCCTCGAGTTCAAGACAGCGAGCGCGCGCGCAATGAGCAGCTTTCTCTTCACTTCCGAGTCGGTCTCGGAAGGGCACCCCGACAAGGTCGCCGACCAGATATCGGACGGGATTCTCGACGCGATTCTAGCCCAGGACAACCGCGCCAGGGTCGCCGCCGAGACGCTGGTGTCGACCGGCCTCGTCGTGCTCGCCGGCGAGATCACCACCCACGCGGTGATCGACTATCAGACCGTGGCGCGCAACGTGCTGAAGCGGATCGGCTACGACTCGAGCGAATTCGGCATCGACTACCGCGGCTGCGCGGTGATGGTGTGCTATGACAAGCAATCGCCGGACATCGCGCAGGGCGTGAACGAGGGCACCGGCCTCGACCTGGAGCAGGGCGCCGGCGACCAGGGGCTCATGTTCGGCTACGCGTGCGACGAGACGCCCGAGCTCATGCCGCTGCCGATCCATCTTTCGCACCGGCTCGTCGAGCGGCAGTCGCAGCTTCGCCGCGACGGCCGCCTCCCATGGCTGCGGCCGGACGCCAAGTCGCAGGTGACGGTGCGCTACGTCGACGGCAAGCCCGAATCGATCGACACCGTGGTGCTGTCCACGCAGCATGCGCCGGACGTTCCGCACGAGAAGCTCGCCGAAGGCGTCATCGAGGAGATCATCAAGCCGGTGCTGCCCAAGGCGCTGGTGAAGGGCAACGTGCGTTACCTGGTGAACCCCACCGGCCGGTTCGTGGTCGGCGGCCCGCATGGGGACTGCGGACTCACCGGACGCAAGATCATCGTCGACACCTACGGTGGGGCCGCGCCCCACGGCGGCGGCGCGTTCTCGGGCAAGGATCCGTCGAAGGTCGACCGCTCGGCGGCGTATGCCGCGCGTTACGTCGCGAAGAACGTCGTCGCCTCCGGGCTCGCCTCGAAGTGCCTGCTCCAGGTGTCCTATGCGATCGGCGTCGCGCGGCCGACCAGCGTGATGGTGACCACGTACGGCACCGGCAAGATCTCCGACGAGGGCCTTGCCGAGCTCGTGCAGAAGCACTTCGACCTGCGCCCGAAGGGCATCATCCAGATGCTCGACTTGTTGCGCCCGATCTACGAGAAGACTGCTGCGTACGGCCACTTCGGGCGCGACGAGCCCGAGTTCACGTGGGAGCGTGCCGACAAGGCACAGGCGCTGGCTGCCGACGCCGGCGTGAGGCGCTAGCACGCCGCGCAGGCCTCCCCCTCCTTCGCCGCGGGACGGGCGAAAGGGCCGGGCCATCGCCATCCCGGGCATCCCCGCAGGCACGCCGGGCGGGTATAATCGCCGCTTGCTGAGGAGCGTTGCGACCGCCGCCTTCGGGCGTGGACGGCCAGGCTCAGCGGAATCAACGGCGCTCGCATCTCATTCGAGGTGCGGGCGCTTTGTCTTTTCCGGACCCCCGTCGAGGGGCGCTGCAGCGGGTGCTCGCCGTCCCGCCAGGCTC
This sequence comes from Burkholderiales bacterium, assembly GCA_020848075.1. GTDB lineage: Bacteria > Pseudomonadota > Gammaproteobacteria > Burkholderiales > SG8-39 > JAABRB01. The sequence goes on along the minus strand of JADLAV010000064.1, from coordinate 142,488 downwards.
GACGGGCGCGCGTCCCCGACGCGAACGGCGCCCGCGCGTTGAAGGAGTGATGTCATGAGCGCAGTGCTGCAACCGAAGCAGGACTTTCGCGTCGCCGACGTCGGCCTGGCCGACTGGGGCCGCAAGGAAATGCGCATCGCCGAGACCGAGATGCCCGGCCTCATGGCGATCCGCGACGAATATGCCACCAAGCAGCCGCTCAAGGGCGCCCGCATCACCGGCTCGCTGCACATGACGATCCAGACGGCGGTGCTGATCGAGACGCTGCAGGCGCTCGGCGCGCAGGTGCGCTGGGCCTCGTGCAACATCTACTCGACACAGGATCACGCTGCGGCGGCGATCGCGGTCAAGGGCACGCCGGTCTTCGCCTACAAGGGCGAATCCCTCGAGGAGTATTGGGAGTTCACGCACCGCATCTTCGAGTGGCCCGACGCCGGCTTCTCCAACATGATCCTGGACGACGGCGGCGACGCGACGCTGCTCATGCACCTGGGCGTCCGCGCGGAGCGGGACGCCACGGTGCTCGACCAGCCGACGAGCGAAGAAGAACGCGTGCTGTACGCGGCGATCAGGAAGCGCCTCGCATCGCAGCCCGGCTGGTACTCGACCCGGGCGAAGCACATCAAAGGCGTCACCGAGGAGACCACCACCGGCGTGCATCGCCTGTACGAGATGGCGAAGGCGGGCCGGCTGATGTTCCCCGCGATCAACGTCAACGATTCGGTCACCAAGAGCAAGTTCGACAACCTGTACGGTTGCCGCGAGTCGCTGGTGGACGGCATCAAGCGCGCCACGGACGTGATGGTGGCGGGCAAGATCGCGCTCGTGTGCGGCTACGGCGACGTAGGCAAGGGCTCGGCGCAGGCGCTGCGGGCCCTGTCGGCGCAGGTCTGGATCACCGAGATCGACCCGATCTGCGCGCTGCAGGCCGCAATGGAAGGCTACCGCGTGGTCACGCTGGACTACGCCGCGGACAAGGCGGACATCTTCGTCACCGCCACCGGCAACTATCACGTGATCACGCACGATCACATGGCGCGGATGAAGGACCAGGCGATCGTCTGCAACATTGGCCACTTCGACAGCGAGATCGACATCGCCTCGCTCGAGAGGTACGAGTGGGAGGAGATCAAGCCGCAGGTCGACCACGTCGTGTTTCCGGACGGCAAGCGGATCATCGTGCTGGCCAAGGGCCGGCTGGTGAATCTCGGCTGCGGCACCGGCCACCCGAGCTATGTCATGAGCTCGTCCTTCGCGAACCAGACGATCGCGCAGATCGAGCTCTTCGCCAACACCGGGAAGTATCCGGTGGGCGTGTACACGCTGCCCAAGCACCTCGACGAGAAGGTGGCGCGCCTGCAGCTGAAGAAGCTCGACGCGACGCTCACCGAGCTCACCGACGAGCAGGCAAGGTACATCGGGGTGCCCAAGCAGGGTCCCTACAAACCGGACAGCTATCGGTACTGAGCCGGATTTCCGACCGGGCGATCGAGCGTCACGTTGCGACGCGCGACGCGCAACGCGGCGCGGTCCGGCTGGGACGGCCGATTCGGCGACGGCGTAGCCGATGGAAACCCAGAAGAAGCATCCGCGCACCTTCGGCTTCGAGTTCTTTCCGCCCAAGAGCGCCGAGGGCATCGAGCGGCTGCGCGCTGCGCGCCGGCAGCTTGCGCAGCTCAAGCCCACCTTCTTCTCGGTGACCTACGGCGCCGGGGGTTCGACGCGCGACCGGACACTCGAGACCGTGTTCGAGATGCAGGCCGAAGGCCTGGAGGTCGCGCCGCACATCTCCAGCGTCGGGGCCACCAAGGCGGAGATCGTCGCGCTCCTGGAGCTCTACCGATCCAAGGGCGTCCGCCGCATCGTCGCCGTGCGCGGCGATCCGCCGTCCGGGTCCCCCAGCGCGGGGGAGCTGCGTCATGCGAACGAGCTCGTCGCGCTCATCCGCGCGGCGACCGGCGATTGGTTTCGCATCGTGGTCGCGTGCTACCCGGAATTCCATCCGCAGTCGCGCACCGCGCAGGACGACATCGACAACTTCAAGCGCAAGATCGATACGGGCGCCGATTCGGCGATCACGCAGTATTTCTACAACGCCGAGGCATACTTCCGGTTCGTCGACGAGTGCGAGGCGCGCGGCATCGGCGTGCCGATCGTCCCGGGCATCATGCCGATCGGCAATTTCGCGCAGCTCGCGCGGTTCTCCGATGCGTGCGGCGCGGAGATCCCGCGCTGGCTGCGGATGCGGATGCAGGGCTTCAGTGACGACATCTCGTCGATCCGCAGCTACGGGCTGGACGTCGTGACCGAGCTTTGCGATCAGCTGCTCGCAGCGGGCGCGCCCGGACTGCACTTCTACACGATGAACCAAGCCGGGCTGACCACGACGATCTGGCAGCGACTGGGGTTGTAGCCCCGCCCACCTGGGCTTGCACCATCCCGGTGCCCCGGGGCCTCTCCGCGGCCGGCCGGCCGCATCTTCAGCACGCCGATTGTCGACTCGTTCCGCCCGCTCGTGCCGGAGGTCTCCCGTCGCGGCATCCCGGTGCTACCATGTTCGAAACAACGAGAAAACGGGCAGACGAGGGACACCGTGAAGATCCTGGTGGTCGATGACCATCCGCTCATTCTCGAGGGGCTTCATCACGTCCTGAAGCTGCTCGACGGCGATGTCCGCGTGCTCGATGCGCAGACCGACGACGCCCGCCGGCTCGCGCAGGCCCACCCGGATGCGGTCCTCATGCTGCTCGGCCTCACGCCGCCCGACGAGCACGGCTTCGCTCTGCTGGGTGACCTTCGCTCCCGGTATCCGGGGATTCCGGTCGTGGTGCTCTCGTCGTCGGATGGGCGCGCGGAGATCGTCCGTGCAATGGACTTCGGCGCGGCGGGGTTCATCCCGAAGCGCGCTTCGAAGGAGCTCATCGTCAGCGCGCTGCGCCTCGTGCTGATGGGCGGGGTGTACGTGCCACGCGCCAGGTTCGAGGAGACCGCGTCCGAATCGCGCGCGCCAACCGCGGGCCGCACCGCCGCGGCGAACCGGAGCTCGACCACCCCGCGCGATCTCGGGCTGACCGACCGCCAGGCGCAGGTCCTCGCGCTCGTCCTCGAAGGCAAGCCGAACAAGGTGATCTGCCGCGAGCTCCGGCTCGCGGAGGGCACCGTGAAGATCCACGTCGCCGCGATCCTGCGGGCTCTGAACGTCGGCACGCGCACCCAGGCGGTCATCGAAGCGGCGCGCCTCGGCTTGACCTTCGACGGCACCGCGCTCCACGCGGATCCACCGGCCCGGTCGCACAGCGGCTAGAGCGCGGCAACCGCTTCGCTCGCGATCAGCGTCGCCTTTCGCGCGAGGCCCCACCGGTACTCGCCGAGGTCGCCGCTCGCTCGTATCACCCGATGGCACGGAATGAGCAGGGCGACCGGATTCGCCGCGACCGCGGAGCCAACCGCGCGCGGTGCGTCCGGCCGGCCGATCGCCCGCGCAACGTCCCGGTACGAGACCAGACATCCGGCGGGAATGCGTAGCAACGCCTCCCACACCTTGAGCTGGAAGTTGCTGCCCTTGACCCAGAGGTGAAGGGAATCGGCCGCGCGGCCGGAGCCGAAGATGCGCCGCGCGATGTCCGCCGCGCCGGCATCGTCTCGTCGAACGTCGGCGCGCGGCCACTCTTCCCGCAAGGCGTCGAGCGCGCCATCGCGACCGTCCGCCTCCACGAACGCGAGGCGACAGACGCCGCGCGGCGTCACCGCGACGAACATCTCGCCGAACGGCGACGGATGAAACCCGCAGCGAATGGACACGCCGTCGCCGAACGCGCGGACTTCTCCCGGCGTGACCGCCTCGCAGGTGACGAGCAGATCATGAAGCCGCCCCGGACTCGAGAGCCCGGCGTCGAAAGCTGCCTCGAGCACGCTCGCCGAGCGGCGCAGCGCCTCCTTTGCGTACTCCTTGGAGAGGAATTGCAGGAATCGCTTCGGGCTGATCCCGGCCCAGGAGGAGAACCGGCGCTGGAACTCCGATTCGGACAGGCCGACGAACGCGGCCACCTCCGCGAGGCGCGGCTGGCGGCGCGCGTGCGCGCGCAGATACTCGATCGCGCGGGCGACCTGCGCGTAGGGCAAGGCTTGCTCCGGGGTTTGCTGCTCGCCGACCGCGTTCATGCAGCGTAGTCTATGAGGCGCGCCGGCCGCTTGCCACCCGATTCTTGCGCGAGCGGGCATGCGGGCGGCGGACGGCGCGCTGCCCGGATCCGATCGACCCGATCGCGCCGCTATTCTCCGCCAGTCAGCACGCGCGCGAACACCGGGCGATCCACGTTGCCGCCGGAAAGGACGATGCCCACGCGCCGGCCCGCCCAACCGCTGCGCTCCTTGAGCAGCGCGACGAGCGGCGCCGCACCCGCACCTTCGGCCACGTTGTGCGAGTCGGTGAAGTAGCGGCGCATCGCCGCCGCGCACCTTGAACGCGCCGATCGGCGTGTGATTCTCGTGCTTGACCCAGAGCTCGCAGCCCGCGCGCGCATTCAGCAGCGGCCAGCTGTACTACGGCGTCGGCGGCATGACGCCATGCACGATCGCCGCCGCCCGCTCGAGCGCGGCAAGACTCAACTTGGTCACGGTGCCCCCGCTGCCTGACCGCCAATCCTACACACGGACGCGCTCCCCGGGTGGAACGAGCAACCTCGAGGCTTCAGCGTATGCGCGCGAGCGCGGGGAATCCTGCGTGCGCAACGGCGACGTTCGATCGCGCCGGGCCACAGCTCAATCGGCATATCAGAGAATTTGATCTGCGGACCGCGTTGCGCGCCGACCACGGCCGTGCTGCAATTCGCCGCGACCGGATCGACTGAACCGCGCCAGCCGAGAAGGCGCGACCCGGCGACGAGCAGGACCACGAACCGGCGGATTCGCATGGGGCGCCGGCGACGAGGAACCATTCGGGGAGGAACCAATGCGACGCTTGATATTGTGCCTGGTGCTCACGCCGGCGGCCGCACTGCTTGCGGGGCCAGTCGTGGCAGCGCCCGTATTGATGGCAAACGACTGGGCCGCACAGGCCTGCGCTGCCTGGAACAAGGACCCGATCCTGACGACCAAGCTCGTCGAATCGGGCTGGACGAAGAACGACAAAGGCCGCGGCTTCAAGGTGCTCCAGGTCTATCGCGAGGATTGCCCGAAGAGCCCGCGCATCGAGCTTCGGATCGCGCTGAAGGATGGCAAGGCGACGTGCGTGTACGGCGGCAAGGCCGAAACCGCACCGCTCGCCCCCGACGCCGACTACGTGATGTACGCCGAGATGGCGCACTGGAAGGAAATGGGCGAGGGCGCGTACGGTCCGATGCGGGCGATGATGTTCGGACGGCTCCACTTCAGCGGGCCCATGCTGGAGGCGATGGGGAACATGGGGCCGTTCGAGAGCTTCCTCCTGCTCGTCGGCAAGGTGCCTGCCGACTTGGCCACCTGCCCGGCGGGTTAGCGCGCGTTACCGCTCGCCCTCCGCACCCTGACTCGCGACGCGTCGGCCCGCGGGCGGGAGGCCTGCCGCTCGGCCGGAACTCGACTATCCTTGCAGTGAGGCGCCGCGATCCCGGCGCCTCGCCTCCACGCCCCGCGCTGCAAGAGATGTCCGCCGAAGCGATCGGTGCCTTCGTATCGAGGATGTGGGACGACGAAATCGTTCCGCAACTCGTCGAGTACATCCGCGTCCCGGCGAAGTCGCCGCACTTCGACCGCGACTGGCAAGCGAACGGCCACATCGAGGCCGTGGTCCGGCAGGCCGAGGCGTGGTGCCGCTCGCGGCCGATCCCGGAGATGACGCTGGAGGTCGTGCGCCTGCCAGGGCGCACACCGCTCCTCTTCTTCGAGATCCCGGGCGTCGGCGAGCGCACCGTCCTGCTGTACGGCCACCTCGACAAGCAACCGGAGATGATCGGCTGGCGCGAAGGGCTCGGCCCGTGGCAGCCGAAGATCCAGGACGGCAAGCTCTATGGACGCGGCGGCGCCGACGACGGCTATGCCGTCTTTGCCTCGCTCACCGCGATCCTCGCGCTCCGCGCGCAACAGATTCCGCATGCGCGCTGCATCGGGCTGATCGAATGTTGCGAGGAGAGCGGCAGCCACGATCTGCCGGCGTACCTCGGTGCGCTGGCGCCGCGGCTCGGGGCCGTGGACTTCGTGATCGGTCTCGATTCGGGCTGCGGCAACTACGAGCAACTCTGGGTGACGACCTCGCTGCGGGGGATCGCCGCCGGCACGCTCGCGGTCGAAGTGCTCGCCGAAGGCGTGCACTCCGGCGACGCGAGCGGTGTCGTGCCCTCCTCGTTTCGCCTCGCACGCGCGCTGCTCGATCGACTCGACGACTCCCGCACCGGCGAGGTGATTCCCCGCGAGCTTCACTGCGAGATCCCACCCGAGCGCGTCGCGCAGGCGCACGCGGCGGGCGCGATTCTCGGCGACATGACCTGGAAGAAGTTTCCCTACGCCGGCAGGACGCGGCCGACGACGTCCGACCCGGGCGAGGCGGTGCTCAACCGCACCTGGCGCCCCGCGCTCTCGGTCACCGGTGCCGACGGGCTGCCCGCGATCGCCGACGCGGGCAACGTGCTGCGGCCGCGCACCTCGCTCAAGCTGTCGATGCGGATCCCGCCGCGCGTGGACGGCGAGAAGGCGACGCGCGAGATGAAGCGGATTCTCGAGGCCGACCCGCCGCATGGCGCGCAGGTGCGCTTCGACGCGGACCAGGGTGCGAGCGGATGGGATGCGCCACCCGCGGCCGCCTGGCTCGCGCGCGCGCTCGAGGCCGCGTCCCAGCGCCACTATGGACGGCCCGCGGCATTCATGGGCGAGGGCGGCACGATTCCGTTCATGGGCATGCTCGGCGAGCGGTTTCCGTCCGCCCAGTTCCTGATCACGGGGGTGCTGGGCCCGCACTCGAACGCGCACGGCCCGAACGAGTTCCTGCACATCGCCTACGCGAAGAAGCTGACGGCGTGCGTCGCCGAGGTCATCGCCGCGCACGCATCGCGCGCCGAGTGAGCGGGCGCACCGATCATCCGACGGAGCATGCCGCAATGAAGTCCTGGGAGATCACCAAGAAGGCGCCGGCCGGCGACACCGTTCTCACCGCGATCGACGGTGGCGTGGCAACGGTGACGCTCAACCGGCCGAAGCAGCTGAACGCGCTCGACTTCGAGCTCGCCGACGCGCTCGGCGATGCGATGCACGACCTCGAGGCCGACCCCGCGGTGCGCTGCGTGATCCTCCGCGGCGCCGGCGGGCATTTCATGTCCGGTGGCGACATCGGCACGTTCGCCGCCGACCTGGATGCGGACGAGCGTGACCGCACCGCCGGATTCCGCCGCGGGATCCACGCGGCGCACGCTGCGATCATCGCCATGCGACGCATGCCGAAGCCGGTGATCGCCAGCGTGGACGGCGCAGCCGCCGGGGCCGGGCTCTCGTTCGCGCTCGCGACCGACCTCGCGATCCTCTCGGATCGGGCCTACCTGGTCACCGGCTACCTGCTGCTCGGCACGACGCCCGACTGCGGCCTGACTTTTTCTCTGCCGCGAGCGCTCGGAGCGCGCAAGGCGGCCGAGCTGCTCATGCTGTCCGAGCGCATCGACGCGGCCAGCGCACTTGCCCTTGGACTCGCGAATCGCGTGGTGCCCGCCGCGCAGCTCGAAGCGGAGACGCTGCGGCTCGCCCGGCGCCTCGCGGAGGGACCGACTCACGCGTTCGGGCGGCTCAAGCAGCTGCTGCGCGAGTCGGCGCGCAACGGGCTCGACGCACAGCTCGCCGCCGAGATCGAGGCATTCGGCGCGTGCGCGGCAACCGCGGATTTCAAGGAGGGGATCCGGGCCTTCGTCGAGAAGCGCGCCCCTCGCTTCGACGGTCGCTAGCCCGGTCCGTCGGCTCGCTCGGGCGCGGCGCCCCCGTCTGCGTGACTTCGGCCAGGCCGACGGCGCGAACGGGGTGGCATCCGACCGCCCGGTCGCGTACCCTTCGCGGAGGATGCGAGACGTGCCAGCGCCGCGGGTGCGGACCGGATGACGCAGGTGCGAACGCCGTCGGCGCGGCGGCGCATGCTCTTCGCCGTCGCTGCCTTCGCGTCGCTTGGTCCGCTCGCCGGCTGCGCGCGGCAGGTGCACATCCCGCCGGCGGCCCCGAGCACCGGACATCGGCCGCCGCCACAGAGCCGCGACTTCGAGGCCGGCGATCTCGCCAAGACCGACGTCGACAGCATCGCCGAGATCCATCTCCAGGAAAGCCTCGCTTCGGCGCGCCTGCTGACCGAAAAACTCTATCGCCGCAACCCGCGCGAGTGGCGCCGCGGCGGGCATGCGAGCCTCGATGCAGCCGTGGCGCGCGCATTCGATCCGCACCACGGCTGGCGGTTCGCCGAACTCGGCAATGCCCGCGGCACCGACGCCCTGCAGCTCGCATTCCGCCCGGAGTTCGCCGGAGATCGCGTGTTCGCGTTCGGCGTCGGGCTCGGGAGCATGCTCATGCAGGCCTACGGCGACCAGACCGAGTTCTACGCGCTCGACGCGCTCGACCCGCAGAAGCTCTACAACGCCGCGCGCAACGTGGAAGTCGCGGCATGGAAGCTCGCCACCGCGCGCGACGCTTCCGGCCAGCCCCTGCTCCTCTCGAACGAGATCGGCAACGGCGCGCAGAACCTCAGCTTCGAGCGCGAGATCGGCAAGCTGATCGCCTACCAGGATGTGCTCGCCCGCGTGGTCGCCGAGCACACGAATCGCACCATCCGGCGCGTGGTTCAGAGCGTGGCGACGATGGTGTTCCTGCCGCTGTAGCGGCTCCCCCGCATCACCCGCGACCCTGCCAGCGGGCGAGCGACTCGGCCACCAGCGCTTCCACCTCGCTCCAGGAGGCCGCGCGGGGCGGAGGCAGGTGCCGGTTGGTCGAATTCACCACCACGATCGTCTCGTACCCTTCGGCACGCAGCGCTTCCACGTTTGCCGGGCTGTCCTCGACGTAGAGATCGGCGCCGACCGCGGCCTTGTCGCGCATGAAGCAGAGATCCCAATACGGGATGCCATGCTGCTCCAGCCACTCGATCGTCTGCTGCACGGCCTCCTGGTGGAACCAGGGAATGTAGAGACGATGGGTGACGATGCGGATGCGGATGTTGCGGGTGGACAGCCGCCGGAGCGCGGCGGCCGCACCCGGAACCGCGGGCAGGTTCTTGAAGAGGCTGCGCTGCTTGACCGCGAAGCGATGCAGCGCATCGTAGCCGCCACAGCGCTCGAGATGCCACTCCGGGAAGCCGTACGTCACCTCTTCCGCAAGCGCATCGAGCGGCACGCCGAGCCACTCGGCGGCGATCGGCCGCAACCCGTGCGTGAAGTCGGCGACCACGCCATCCAGATCGACCGCGAGCACGAACCTGCGGGCCTCGCGCGCGCCGTGGCTCCCCTCGACGAGGGTCAGGCTCATGGTCGAAGCATACGCGGGCCGGCCGCGGCACTCAACCGCGACCGATCCGGACGCGGCCCCGCACCGGCTCGCAAGGCGTCTACTTTCCCTCTAGCCGCGCCGGTCGCCCGCAGGTACTCTTCCGGACCGGGCGTCCAAGCGCGTTCGGCGACAACGAGAGGGGCTGACAACCAGTGATGCGATTTGCGCGCCGCGAGGATCTGGGCCTCACGCCGGCGGAGTTCGCCATCCTGCGCCGGCTCGACTCGCCTTGGAAGATCCAGGATTTCCTCGAGCACCGCGTCTCGCAGAACCACGAACTCACCGGGGACACCGCACTCTCGGTGCGCGAGGTGCTGCGCGCGCGGCACGCGCACTGCATCGAGGGCGCGATGCTGGCAGCCTGCGCGCTGTGGATCCACGGCGAACCGCCGCTCCTGCTCTATCTGTCCGCGGTGCGCGATTTCGACCACGCGATCACCTTGTTCCGCCGCCATGGCTGCTGGGGCGCGATCTCCAAGACCAACCACGCGCCGCTGCGCTTTCGCGACCCGATCTACCGCAGCCTGCGCGAACTGGCGATGTCGTATTTCCACGAGTACACCAACCGGCGCGGACAGAAGACACTGCGGAAGTATTCGTGCGCCTTCGATCTGCGGCGCATCGATCCGAAGCTGTGGGTCACCAACCCCAGGAACTGCTGGCCCGTCACCGAGCGCGTCCTCGACGCGCGACACTACCCGTTGATCTCGAGGAAGCAGGAGCGCGCCTTGCGGGTCTCCGGCGCGTTCGTGCGCAAGAGCTTCGATCAGCCGCAGTATCCCCACCCGGGCAAGCAATCCTAGGTCGCGTGCGGCGCGACGGGGTGGTGTCTGTCCCGCCCCCCCTGAGGAGGGGTGGCATGCGAAGCGTGGGGGGTGGCGTTTCATCCCCTCCTCTCCGAGGAGGGGAAAGAGACTTCCCCATCGGCTGCGTCGGCATCGCTCCCGGAGAGGAGCGGAACCAAGCTAATACTTCGCGTGGCCTGGCGTCCGCGGGAACGGAATCGCGTCGCGCACGTTCGAGAGCCCGGTGACGTAGGCGACCGTGCGCTCGAAGCCGAGGCCGAAGCCCGCGTGCGGCACCGTGCCGTAGCGACGCAAGTCGCGGTACCAGCCGTAGTACGCCGGGTCGAGGCCGGCCTCGGCCATGCGCGCGTCGAGCACGACGAGCCGTTCCTCGCGCTGGCTGCCGCCGATGATCTCGCCGATTCCGGGCGCGAGCACATCCATCGCGGCGACGGTTTGGCCATCGTCGTTCAGCCGCATGTAGAACGCCTTGATGCCCTTCGGATAGTTCATGACGATCACCGGGCGGCCGACGTGCCGCTCGGTGAGATAGCGCTCGTGCTCCGACTGCAGGTCGATCCCCCATTTCACCGGGAACTCGAACTTCTCCTTCGCGCGCTCGAGGATCCCGATCGCCTCGGCGTAGTCCATCCGCACGAACTCCGAGTCAACGATTCCCCGAAGCTTCGCAATCACGCCCTTCTCGATGCGCTCCTCGAAGAAAGCCATGTCGTCGGCGCGCTCCTCGAGCACGGTCCGGAAGACGTGCTTCAACAGCGCCTCGGCGAGGTCGGCGTCATCGTTGAGATCGGCGAACGCGATCTCGGGCTCGATCATCCAGAACTCGGCGAGATGCCGGCTCGTATTCGAGTGCTCGGCGCGGAAGGTCGGCCCGAACGTATAGACCTTGGAGAGCGCGAGGCAGTAGCACTCGACGTTGAGCTGGCCGGAGACGGTGAGGTACGTCTCGCGCCCGAAGAAATCCTGCGCGAAGTCGACGCGTCCCTCCGGCGTTCGCGGCAGATTCGCGAGATCGAGCGTCGACACCCGGAACAGCGCGCCGGCGCCTTCGGCGTCTGAGGCCGTGATGATCGGCGTGTTGATCCAGCAGAAGCCGCGGTCATGCAGGAAGCGGTGGATGGCCTGCGCGATCGTGTGCCGGACCCGTGTCGCGGCGCCGATGACGTTGGTTCGCGGCCGCAGGTGCGCCACCTCGCGCAGGAACTCGAGCGAGTGCGGTTTCGGCTGGATCGGGTAAGAATCCGGATCATCGACCCAGCCGACCACCCGGATCTCGCTCGCCTGCATCTCGAACGGCTGGCCCTTGGCGGGCGAAGCCACGATCATGCCGGTCGCCTCCACCGCGCAGCCGGCGGTCACGCGCAGGACTTCGCTCGCGTAGTTGGGCAGGGTGCTCGGCGCCACCACCTGCACCGGGTGAAAGGACGAGCCGTCGGCGACGGTGACGAAGGAGATGCCGGCCTTCGAATCGCGCCGGGTGCGCACCCAGCCCCGGATGGTGACCGGCACGTCGCCCGGCGCGCGGCCGGCGAGCACTTCCTTGCAGGCAAGCGAAATCATCGGTGGTTTCCTGGCGCAGCGTCCTCCCGGGCACGGTAGCAGCCGCGCGGCCGGCGCGTCAATTTCGCGCCGCGGCCGACCCAAGCGTGCGGATCCGGGCGCACGGTCGCGCCGCGGCTGCGATGAGCGGCGCATCGACGAAGGGCCCTTGCAGGATCGCTGCCGCAAGGCTACCTTCATGCGCGAACGATGCCGATCCCGCCCGCCGCGCTGCTCCGCCGACTCGAATCCACGCGTCTCGACTACGGGTCGGGCCGGGCCGCGGAGAAGCTTCGGCTGCTCGCCCGCCTCGACCGCGCGCGCCTGCGGACGGCGCAGCAGGTGCTGCGCTTGCACGAGCATCTCGCCTTCATGCGCGCCTACCCGGACGACCGTGCCGTGCTCGCGCGCGTCGAGCGCATGCTGCGGCGATTCGTGCGCCGCGGCGACCTGCGCCGCTACCGCGGCGCGCTTGCCGACTCGGGCATCGCGGGCACCGCGATCCGGTATGCATTCTTCTGGCCGACCGCGCGCTGGCTCGCGACGCGCTGGCCCGCCCGGCTTTCGATCGACTGGACGAATTTCGACGCGCCCGAGCGGCTCGCCAGTGCACTGCCGCTCCTCGTCACGCCGGTGGAGGCGATCTGGCTGCGTCTGGGCGACACCACCCCGCGGCGCGCGCTCGATCGCCTGCGCGGCAAGCGCACGCCGGACGGGACCTTCTACGTCCGGCGCGTCGCGGCGATGCCGGGCGACGACTTCACGCGCGAGTCGTACTTCGACGCGCTCGACGTACCGCTCGTGCTGCAACCGGGCGACGACACGCCTTCGCGCACGCATGCGCGCCATGCGAGCTCACCCGTGGTGTTCCGCACGCGCCCGCCGGAGCGCGCTCGCCCGGACCTCGCGCGCGAGCTCGCGCGGCCACCGCGCGCAGTGCGCCGCGTACCACCCCGGGAGGCCCGGGAGCTGATCGATCTCGGCCGGGCGGCGATGGCGACGCGCGCCCGCGACCTCGACGCGTTCGCCTATGGAAGCGCGCGCGACGTGCGCGTCGTCGACGACGGCGACGGACTCGCGTGGGCGATCATCGGCGTCGTCCCCGAGCGCCGGCCGGTGCTGCGCAGCGTCTACGGCATCGTCACGCTGCGCAACGGCGTGCCGATCGGCTACCTCGACATCCACGTGCTCTTCGGCTGCGCGGATCTCGCGTACAACACCTTCGCGTCCTTTCGCGGCGCGGAGGCGGCGCACGTCCTCGCCCGCCTGCTCGCGGCGCTCCGCCATCTCTTCGCGGCGACGTCGTTCACGCTCGCCCCTTACCAGCTCGGGCGCGACAACGAAGAAGCGATCGACTCGGGCGCCTGGTGGTTCTACTACAAGCTCGGCTTTCGCCCGCGCGCGGCTGCGATCCGCGCGATCGCCCGCGCGGAGCTCGCGCGCATGACGGCGAACCCGCGGCACCGGTCGTCGCCCAGGACGCTCGCTCGGCTCGCGGAGGACTACCTCTACTTCGAGACTGCCGGTGCGCGCGCACCGCACTGGCCGAGCCTCGACACGCTCGGCGAGCGCGTCGCGGCCCGGCTCGCAGCGCGCGCGGGGGCAGATCGTGAGTCCGCCGTGCGCGAGTGCGTGCGCGCGGCCATGCGCCTGCTCGAAGCCGGGCGAGTGCGCGGGGCGGGCGAGCGCACCACGTGGAGCCGCTGGGCGCCGATCGTGGCTGCGCTGCCCGGCATCACTCGCTGGAGCGCGTTCGACCGGCGCGCACTCGCGCGGGTCATCGCCGCCAAGGCCGGGCCATCCGAAGACGAGTACCTCGCGCGCTTCGACGCGCATCCGCGCCTCGACGGGGCGCTGCGGCGACTGACCGGCAGCTGAACGGGGCGAGCGGGTCCGCGTGCCCACGCGGACGGGTGCGCGCTCCGGCTCAAGGCCCGGAGCGGGCGAACACCAGGAAGTACTGATACGGCAGAAAGCCGTGTTCCCCGACGACCCGGAATCCCGCCTTGGCGAGCTCCGCCTTGACCTCGTCGGGGGCGACGCGCGCGCTCGGCGGCGGGCCGGTGGGCGCGTCCGGCCGGAAGTCGATGATGGCAACGCGGCCGCCCGGCTTCAGTGACCCGGCCAGTCGCCCGAAGTAGGCGGCGCGATGCGGAATGTGGTGATAGACGTCGACCAGCAGCGCGAGATCGACGGGCGCCGGCAGCTGCGCATCGTCCGTGCGCGCCAGATGTCCGACGAGATTGGGAAGGTGGTCACGCCGGGCGCGCTCGGTCACGTGGCGCACCATGTCGGGCTCGATGTCGGCGCCGTACACGCGCCCGTGCGGCTCCGCGCGCGCGAGGCGGACCGAGAAGTACCCCGTGCCAGCGCCGATGTCGGCCACCGCCGCATCCGGTGGGAGCGCCAGCGCGCGGATCACTTCCGCGGGCTTCTGCCAGGCGTCGCGCGCCGGATCGTCGAAGACCTGCGCCCAGCGCTCGGCGTCCTCGAAGTGACCGTGCAGCGGCTGCGCGCCGTGCTGCGCGCGCACGGGCGGAACGGCGACGAGCAACAACGCCGAAAGGACCAGCGCCAGGGAGAAAGTTCGTCGAATGCTCATCGCGTCTCGTCGGATGCTCAGCACGAATCGGACAGCCGGGGGCGCACCGGAGTTCCGTCCGCCCGGCGCACGGCTGGATCATAGCCGACGCGCCCGTGCCGGGCGCACCAAGAAAACGGCCGCGGGAGAGCACCCCGCGGCCGCAATTGTGGATTTCTTCGACTGCTTGTTCTCGCGCCGGCTCGGCCCTTCAAGGCCGGACCCGGCAGCGTAGCCGGTGAGGCCTGGCTCAGCCTCCGCGCTTCTCCATGGTGGTGGAGGCGCCGGACCCCTGTGATCCGTCCGCCGACTTCGCCTTCGCGCCGGAGCACGCCAACGCGGCGCCGCTCGCCATGACGAACACGATGGCGGCAGCGATGCTTAGCAATCGACTAGACATCGGATCACCTCCTTTCTGCAAACACCGGCACATGCCGTGACGCAACGATAGCAGAGCCGTCCCGGTGCGACAAACCGGCGCGCCGGCAAGTGCCAACTACGGCCCGGTCCGGGCCGCACGCCCCGGCGACCCCGTCCCCGCGGGGGGCCGGCGCCAGGGCCGCGCGCCCGCCCCGGAGGCGTGAAATCCGGCACGAAAACGAATCCTCCATCCGGGGCGGGAACGTGCTAGAGTCCGGTCCGCAGGATCTTCAAGAAGTGAGTATGCATTATCGTTACCGCCCCTTTCGCCGTTCCCACGGCGCCGTCGGTTCCCTCCCTTGATCTTCGTGCCCGGCCGCCGCGGCCCGGTCATGCCACGGCTATTCGTCATCGATTCGAGGAAAGGAAACTGAATGGCAACCGGAACTGTGAAGTGGTTCAGCGAGGAAAAAGGCTACGGCTTCATCACGCCTGAGGGCGGTGGCAAGGACCTCTTCGCGCACCACACGGCGATCCAGATGAGCGGGTTCAAGACCCTCAAGGAGGGCCAGCGCGTGGAGTTCGAAGTGCGCGAAGGCCAGAAGGGCCCGCAGGCGGCGAACATCAAGCCGCTCTGAGCGATCACCTCAGCGACAAGAAAGCCCGGGCGACCGGGCTTTTTTGTTGGAGTGCTCGCCGATCGGCCGGCGCGGGTCGCGAGTCAACCGCGCTCCGCCGCCCACGCCCCGTCCACCCGCCGCACGCGCCCCTCGCCCTCGAGCTTGAGCAAGTGGGCGAGCAGCGACCGGCTCGCGATGCCGTGGCGCTGCGGCGGCGCGTCGTCGTACACGGACGGAATCAGCCCCTCCACGGTCGCCGTGCCGGCGGCCCGCAGCCGGGCGAGCACCTTGTTCTCGCGATCGCGCCGGTGGATGATCACGCGCTCGATCATCTCGTGCGGCTTGCCCATGAGAAAGCCGTGCCCGGGCGCGAGGTACTCGATGTCCTCGGCGAACAGGGCCTCGAGCGAGGCGATGTACTGGGCCATGTCGCCGTCCGGCGGGTTGATGATCACCGTCGAGCCCTGCATCAGGTGGTCGCCGGTGAAGAGCAGCCGCTCCGCCTCGAGCATGAAGCAGAGCTGATTCGACGCGTGGCCGGGCGTGTGGATCACGCGCAAGCTCGCCCCTCCGGCGCGGATGCGCTCGCCGTGCGCGAGCGACCGATCGGGCCGGAAAGTCCCGTCCTGGCGCTCCGGGAAGCGCGCCAGCATGCCGAGGACCGCCGCGCCGGTGCGCGGCTTCAGCGCCGCGGCCGCCGGCGAGTGATCGACGTGCGAGTGCGTGCACAGGATCGTCCGAATCGGGCCCCGTGCAGCCGCGATCACCGCCTCGACGTGCGCTTCGATCGCCGGGCCGGGGTCGATCACCGCGACACCGCTCGAGGCGTCACCGACGAGATACGTGTTGGTTCCGGGCCCCGTCATCATTCCCGGATTGGGCGCCGTCACGCGCCGGACGCGCGGCGACAGCTGTACGGCGACGCCGGGAACGATCTCGCACGACGCGGTCCCCGCGCCGTCCGGATCGAGCTTGCCGATCTCCGCGTAGGCGAAGTCCCCCGGGAATAGGCACCGCGGACCGTCACGGCTCGCGGCGGTCCGAGGCGCCATCGGCGGCAGCGCGCGCTCCGAGCGCGCGTACGCGAGGACCTCGTCGATCCGGCGAAAGCGCGCGAGGGTTTCGAGGGTCTTGATGGTCGGATAGACGAGGGCGAGCTCGCCCCGGCGATTGCGCTCGAGCGCGGTCGGCGGCGCGAGCCATGCGTGGTGCATGAGCTCGACGCCGTCGTGCGCGGCCGCCTGCCGCGCGGGCGCGCGCGCCACGAAGAAGCGCGTGTCGAATCGGCGGGGGCGTCCGGCTTGCGTGATCCAGCGATCGAGGTACGCGAGGCGATCGGCGGCGAGCGCGAGCCGGGCGTGGCGCAGGAGATCGATGAGCGGCATGCGTCCTGCGATCATCGACCGGCGGGCCGCGGTGAGCTCGACGCCGCGCTCGTCCTCGATCGTGAGCAGCTCGCCCGCCGCGTCGTAGGCGAGCAAGAGCCCCGCCTCCTCGAAACACTCGCGGATCGCCGCGATCCAGTACGCAAGCCCGCCCGACGGCTCCCCGAGCGCGCGGCTCGCGTGCGCCTCGTCCAGGCCGCGGCAGAGCGCGGCGAGCGCCGGGTCGCGGTCGGCCTCCTCGACCGCGCCTCCGGGGAAAACGTAAGCCCCGCCCGCAAACTGCGCGCGCTCGGTGCGCCGCAGCAGCAGCACCTCGAAGTGGGCGTGCGCATCCCGCAAGAGGATGAGCGTCGCGGAGGGGCGCGGCACGACGGGCGCTGTCACGGCTCGGAATCAGGCTCCTCGAACGCCAGGCTATGCACGGCGCGCCGGGCGCGCGCTCGCGTGCCCGCGCCGCCTCCGTGTCCTCACCAGTATGGCATGATTCAGCCTGCAAGGACCCGCGCGCGTCGCCGTGACGAGCGTAGCAGCAGCATCCGTCGCGCCCGGTGAAGAAGATCGAGAAGTGGGGAAAGGTCGCGGCAGCGTCCAGCGCGACCGCCGAGTAGCGCGCGATCATCGCCGCACCAGGGGCGTCGGACCGTGGCCGAACGATTCAAATTGACCGTGAACGGCGCCGCCGCCGACATCGAGGCGGATGGCAACGCGCCGCTCGTGTACGTTCTGCGCAACGACCTCGGGTTGAAGGGGGCGCGCTTCGGCTGCGGCGAGGACCAGTGCGGCGCGTGCCATGTCCTTCTGGATGGCCACGCGGTGCCGGCTTGCGACACGCCGCTCTGGGCGGCAGCCGGCAAGCACGTCGTGACCGTGGAAGGCCTCGGCACGCGGGGCCGGCCGCACCGGCTGCAGCAAGCCTTTCTCGAGGAGCAGGCGGGGCAATGCGGATTCTGCCTGTCCGGCATCCTGATCGCGGCGGCCGCGCTGCTCGAGCGCACGCCCTCGCCCACCGAGGCCGACGTGCGCAGCGCGCTCGAGCGGCATCTGTGTCGCTGCGGGGCCCAGAACCGGACCATTCGCGCGGTGCTCCGCGCGGCGAAGGAGTCGGCGTGAAGTCGTGGAGACTTCCTACGCGCGCATGCCGGACGCGCATCCCGGTCGCGCATGCCGCGAAGCTCGCCGGATGAGCACGCCCGCACGATCGTCAGACGCCACGGAAACGCGACTGCCGGGAAACCTGCAGGCGAACCGCCGGCTCTCGCAGTGGCTGAGAATCACGCCGGAGGGCGTCGTCTCCCTCTCTCCCGGCAAGGTCGAGCTCGGCCAGGGCATCATCACCGCGCTCGGCCAGATCGCGGCCGAAGAGCTCGACGTGGACTTCGCCCGGATCCGCGTGATCCCGGTGAACACCGGGACGAGCCCGAACGAGGGCGTGACCTCGGGCAGCCTGTCGATCCAGGACTCGGGCACGGCAGTGCGCCACGCGTGCGCCGAGGCGCGCGCGATCTATCTCGCCGAGGCGGCCGCCGAGCTCGGCGTGCCCGTCGAGACGCTGCGCGTCGATGACGGCCGGATCACGGCGCCGAACGGAAGGCACACCAGCTACTGGGCGCTTGCCGAGGATGCGCTGCTCGACCGCGAAGCGACCGGGTCGGTCGCGCCCAAGCGCCCGGCCGACTACAAGATCGTCGGACGACCCGTCCCGCGGCTCGATCTGCCCGACAAGATCCTGGGCCGCCCGCGCTTCATCCACGACCTCGTGCTGCCGCACATGCTGCACGGGCGCGTCGTGCGCCCGGCCTCGCGTGGCGCGCGGCTCGTTGCCCTCGACGACGCGATCGTTCGCGCGATGCCCGGAGTCGTCGCAGTGGTGCGGGACGGGAGCTTCCTCGGCGTGCTCGCCGAGCGCGAAGAGGTTGCGGTCAAGGCGGCCCAGGCGCTCGCCCAGCGCGCGACCTGGGACGAGCGCGACACGCTGCCCGCGGGCGACGCGCTCGCGCAATGGCTGCGCTCGGCGCCGCGCGAGACCAACGTGGTCGAGGAGCATGCGTTCGATGTCCGACCGGCGTGCACGTACTCGGCGACGTACTCGCGGCCCTTCACGGCGCACGCCGCGATCGGGCTCTCCTGCGCGCTCGCGCAGTGGAGAGGCACGGAGTCGGTGGCGATCTGGACCCACAGCCAGGGCGTGTACAACCTGCGCACGGATCTCGCGAAGGTGCTCGGGCTCGCGGCTGACGGCGTCGCGGTCACTCACGTCGAAGGCGCCGGCTGTTACGGGCACAACCCGGCCGACGACGCTGCGCTGGACGCTGCACTCCTCGCGCGCGCCGCGCTCGGCCGCCCGGTGCGGTTGCAGTGGACGCGCGAGGACGAGCTCGCCTGGGCGCCGTACGGGCCGGCGATGATCGTCGACCTGAGCGCCGGGCTCGATGCATCGGGCAACATCGTCCGGTGGACGCTTGAGAACTACTCGAACGGCCACACCCTGCGTCCGGGGCGCGGATCGACACCGGCACTGCTCGCGGCCTGGCACCTCGAGCGACCGTTCGAGCCGCCCGTCGCCATGAATCCGCCGCTGCCCGGCGGCGGGACGGAGCGCAACGCCGTCCCGTTGTACGACTTTCCGCGGCGCATCGTCTGCCACCGGGTGACCGACATGCCGCTGCGGACCTCCGCGCTTCGCGCGCTGGGCGCGTTCGCCAACGTCTTCGCGATCGAGTCGTTCATGGACGAGCTCGCACTCGCAGCCGGCGTCGATCCGGTCGAGTACCGGCTGCGCCATCTGAAGGACGAGCGCGGGCGCGCGGTGATCGAGGCGGCAGCACGCCGGATGGGCTGGAGCGCACGGCAAAAAGCGGAAGGCCGCGGCTTCGGCATCGCATTCGCGAAGTACAAGAACCTCGGCGCCTACTGCGCGGTCGTCGCCGAGGTCGAGGCCGAGCGCGAGATCCGGGTACGGCGCCTGACGATCGCCGCGGACGTGGGTCTCGCGGTGAATCCGGACGGCGTCGCGAACCAGATGGAAGGCGGCGCGGTGCAAGCGGCGAGCTGGACGCTGAAGGAGGCGGTTAAGTTCGACCGGCGGCGCGTCACCAGCACGTCATGGGAGGAGTATCCGATCCTGCGCTTCTCCGAAGTCCCGGCGGTGGACGTCGAGATCCTGAACCGGCCGGAGGAGCGCGCAGTCGGCGCGGGCGAAGCCGCCCAGGGCCCGGTCGCGGGGGCGATCGCGAACGCCGTGTTCGACGCGCTCGGCGTGCGCGTGCGCGACCTGCCGATCACGCCCGAGCGAATCGTCGCCGCGATGGGCTGAGCGGCCGGGGCAGCCACCGACGAACGCGGTGCGAAGGACAGCGAGCGAACGATGGGCACTTCGGAATTCCACGGCGTCTTTCCCTATCTCGTGTCGCCGGTCGACGCCGCCGGCGAGGTGATGACCGACGTCCTGGCGAGGCTCTGCGACGACCTCATCGCCGCCGGCGTGCACGGGCTGGCGCCGCTCGGCTCGACCGGCGAGTTCGCCTACTTGTCGTGGCCGCAGAAGCGGCGCGTGGTCGAAACCGTCGTGAAAGCGGCGCGCGGCCGCGTGCCGGTGGTCGCGGGCGTGGCCTCGACCACGACCGCCGACGCGGCGCAACAGGCGCGGGAGATGGAGCGGCTCGGCTGCGACGGCATCCTCGCCACCCTGGAAGCGTACTTTCCCGTCCCGGACGAGGGCGTCTACGCCTACTTCAAGGCGGTCGCGGAGGCGGTGTCGCTGCCGGTGGTGCTCTACACCAACCCGAACTTTCAGCGCTTCGATCTCAGCCTGCCGGTGATCGAGCGCCTGAGCCAGGTCCCGAACATTGGCTACCTCAAGGACGCCTCGGTCAACACCGGGCGCCTGCTCGGAATCGCGAACCGGGTCGGCGACCGCATGAGGATCTTTGCCGCCTCGGCGCACATTCCCGCGTGCGTGATGCTGATCGGCGGCGTCGGCTGGATGGCGGGACCGGCATGCCTCGTGCCGCGCCAGAGCGTCGAGCTCTACGCGCTCTGCCGGCGCGGCGCGTGGGTCGAGGCGATGGCGCTGCAGCGCCGGCTGTGGGACCTCAACCAGGCGTTCGCGAAATACAACCTCGCCGCCTGCATCAAGGGCGGCCTCGCGCTGCAGGGCTACGCGGTCGGCGTGCCGCTTCCGCCGCAAGCGCCGCTCTCGCCCGAGGGCGCGGAAGAAGTGCGCCGCGCGCTCGCCGCGGTCGGCGCATTGTAGGCGCGCCCGGCGACGCTCTGCGGAAGCTTCGCTCCCCCCGCCGCCGGCGCGTGCCGCCGCCTTCCCGGACGCGATCTGCGCCTCAACGCCGCCGTTTGGACGGCGCGCGCTTCGGCTTCCGCGCGGTCATCGTGCGGATGCGTTTCGGTTGCGTCCGCCGCGCGGGCGGCGGCTTACGGCGCCCCTTCGCCTTCGGATTCGCGGCCACGACGTAGTCCGGCGCGCGGTAGATCCACTCGAGCGCCTGGTGGTAGCTCGCCGGGATGCGGTCGCGGTAGATCTCGTTGCGCACCAGCCGCGCCACGCCGTCGGCGTGGAAGAGATGCCCGAGCATGATCGACGAGAGCTGCACGCGCGCGGTACGCACGAGCCGCAGCGCCTGGTAGCGCTGGAACGCCGCCGGAAAATCGCCGTCCGCCGCGTCGGCCGCCACCGCGAGGCATACCGCGTCCTCGAGCGCCATGCACGCGCCCTGCGCCATGTACTGGAGCGTCGGATGCGCGGCGTCGCCGAGCAGCGTCACCGCGCCCTGGGTCCAGTTCGCGACCGGCGGGCGAAAGCGCAGCATCCAGCGGCGGAACGCCTTGGGCGTGCGCATCAGCTGCATCGGCAGCTCGCAGTTCTTCGCGAAGAGCGGCAGCACCTCCTCGGGCGACGCTTCCTCGTTGTGGCCGCCCATCGCGCGGTCGCGCACCACGGTCGCGACGAGGTTGAAGAGCTTCCAGCCGCGCAGCGGGTAATGCACGATGTGCGTGTTGGGCGCGGCCCAGAGCGTGGCCGAGGCCCAGCGCAGCTCTTTCGGCATGGCCTCGGCGGCGAGCACGGCGCGGTAGCACATGTGCCCGGACGCGGGCGGGTCGCCGTCGCCGACGATGCGGCTGCGCACCTGCGAGTACAGGCCATCGGCGCCGACGAGCGCGGCCGCGGCGATGCGCTCGCCGCCGTCGAGCTGGACGCTCACGCCGCGGCCCTCCTGCGCGAAGCCCGCCACCTTGGCGTGCGTGCGCAGCTCGACGCGCGGGAGCCCGCGGCAACCCTCGAGCAACGCGCGGTGGATGTCCGCGCGGTGCGTCACCGCGTACGGGTTGCCGAAGCGGCGGCGGAACGCGGCGTCGAGCGGGACGCTGATCACCTCCTCGCCGGAGACGCCGTCCATCATGAGCAGCCGCTCGATGAACACCGCATCGCGCTTGACGAGCGGGCCGACGTCGAGGGCATCGAAAACGTGGAACGCGTTGGGTCCGAGCTGGATGCCGGCGCCGAGCTCGCCGAACTGGTGCGCCTGCTCGAGCACCGTCACGCGGAAGCCGCGCTGCGCGAGACCGAGCGCGCAGGCGAGCCCGCCGATGCCCCCGCCCGCGATCACCACGGGGCGGTCGTTGCGTGGGCTGCGGGTCATCTGTCGTCCTCGGTGGACTTTGCGTCGCGCTCGGCCTGCGCCGACCTTATTCCGGACCCGGCCCCGCGGTCAAGCCGCGGCGCCGCGTGCCGCCCTCCGCACCGCGTGACCATCCACGAGGCGGGTGCTACAGCGACCGCATAGTGTCGTCGAAGAGCTCCTCCACCGCGCAGCGCCGCGGGATGAGCCGCTGCTGGAATGCGTAGTCGAGGATCAGCTCCAAGCCCGGCCTGACCGCTGCCATTCCGAAAGGCAGCATTTCGACCTCGCCGGCGGCGGTGGGCGCGCCGATGCGCCTCGCCTCGAGAAGCAGCCGGTAGACCTCCTTCACCGCATCCGGGTGCGCCTCGGCGAGCGACCGCTTCACCACGACCATGTGGTTGATCGGCACCGCGCGGTGCTTCGCATGCCAGTCGCGCGCCGCCGACTCCGGATCGGAAATGAGCGGCCGCAGTCCGGAGTCAGGCGCGGGAATCGCGCCCAGCACGGCAGCGTCGAGCCAGCCGTCGCGGAGCATCGCCTCGATCTCGCGGCCTGCAGGCGCCCGCTCCATGCCGGGCGGGTCCTGCGCCTCGGCGACATGGGCATCCTCGAACGTGACCCAGCGCACGCGCTCCAGATCGACGCCGTAGTCGTTCGCAAGCAGCCCGCGCAGCCACGCCACGGTCGTCACCGACGCGGAGCGGATGCCGACGCGCCGGCCGGGGAGATCCGACGGGACGAGGCGCGCGCGCGCCGGGTTGTAGACCAGATACGCGTGCTGAAATCGTCCGAGCACCACCGCGGGCAGGAGGACGAGCGGCTTGCCGAACGCTCGGGCCTGCAAGTAGGTCACGATCGCGAGCTCCGCGACATCGAACGCGCCCTCGCGCACGACCTGCTTGAAGGCGCGGTTCGGCACCTTCACGTCGGCGAACTCGAGTTTGACGCGCGCCGAGCCAAGCTCGCCCGTCTTCAGCGCGCGGGTGCCCGGATAGTCTCCGAGCAGCGTGTGCAAGGCGAGGACTCCGGGATCCCTCATCGGCACGCTCCAATCTCCTGGCGGCCGCCCATTTTAGGTGAACGGCAAGCGCCGGCCGCATCGACGAGCGTGGCCGGGGGTCTGGGTCTCCGGCGATTGCCTCGACGGCGGACTCGCGTTGCGCGGCACCTGCGAGTTGCCGCTCGCCGGTGCGGTGTCGTATCATGCCGCGCCGGTATCATGCCGCGCCGCTCGGCATGTTTCTCGACACGCCGCCGAGGTGCCCAATGCTCTGCCACTTCGGCGCCTAGGACATGCACGCGCCGCCGGAGATCATCGAAGCCGTGAAGCAGGCGACTCCTGGCGCAGAGACGTGCATCTACCCGGCAGCTCACGCGGCCGCGAACGATCGGTCGCCCGGCGAGCAGAAAGCCTGACCGGCGCACGCAGCCCAGGAGGAGCAATCGATGACAAGTGAGACAGCCAAGACCGCGCTCGTGGTGAGCGCCCATTCGGCGGACTTCGTGTGGCGCGCGGGGGGCGCGATCGCGCTCTATGCGAGCCGCGGCTGGAAGGTGAAGATCGTGTGCCTTTCGTACGGCGAGCGCGGCGAGTCGGCGAAGCTGTGGCGCGAGCCGGGCATGACGCTCGAGAAGGTGAAGCAGGCGCGCCACCGCGAGGCGCAGGCGGCGGCCGATCTTCTCGGCGGCGAGCTCGAGTGCTTCGATCTCGGCGACTACCCGATGCGGGTTCCGGACGAGGCGATCTATCGCCTCGCCGACATCTACCGCGAGCTGCAGCCGGAGTTCGTCCTGACGCACTCGCTCGAGGATCCCTACAACTTCGATCATCCGCTCGCGGCGAGCGTCGCACAGGAGGCGCGCGTCGTCGCGCAGGCGATGGGCCACAGGCCTGGCGGAAAGGTGCTCGGCGCGCCGGGGGTGTTCCTGTTCGAGCCGCACCAGACCGAGCAGTGCAACTGGAAGCCGCAGGTGCTGCTCGACATCACGCCGGTGTGGGAGAAGAAGCGCCAGGCCTTCGAGTTGATGGCCGCGCAGGAGTATCTCTGGGACTACTACACCCGCGTCGCGCTGAATCGCGGCGTGCAAGCCGCGCGCAACTCGAACAGGAAGCACATCGAGTACGCCGAGGCCTACCAGCGCGTGTTCCCGCACGTGACCGAGGAGTTCTCATGAGCACCATCGCAGTGCGTAACATCCGCCGGGCGGATGCGGCGGCCGTCGAGCGGCTGGCCCGCCACGGCGTCGCCACGATCCACGAGGCGCAGGGCCGCACCGGGCTCCTGCAGCCCTACCTGCGCCCGATCTACCCCGGCGCCGCCGCCTGCGGCACCGCGGTCACCGCGCTCGCGCATCCCGGCGACAACTGGATGCTGCACGTCGTGGCGGAGATGATCCGGCCCAGCGACGTCGTCGTGGTCGCGCTCTCGACCGGGAACACCGACGGCATGTTCGGCGAGCTCCTCGCCACCTCCTACCGGGCGCGCGGCGCGAAAGGGCTCGTGATCGACGCCGGGTGCCGCGACGTGCGGAGCCTCACCGAAATGGGTTTCCCGGTCTGGTCGCGCGGGGTCTCCGCCAGGGGCACCGTCAAGTCGACCGTCGGTGCGGTCAACGTCCCTGTCGTGTGCGCGGGCACACTCGTGAACCCGGGCGACGTCGTGGTCGCCGACGACGACGGCGTGGTCGTGGTGCCGCGCGCTGCCGCCGCCGAGGTGGCCGCTGCCGCGGCCGCGCGCGAGGCGAAGGAGGGTGCCACACGTGAGCGGCTCGCCGCCGGCGAGCTCGGCCTCGACCTCTACGGCATGCGCGAGAAGCTCGCCGCGGCGGGCCTGCGCTACGTCGACGAGCCGCCCGCTTGACCGGCGATCCGAGAATCATGCCCGCGCCAGCCGCGGAGCGCGGTCCTTCGCCACGCCAATGAGGGTAGACTGTCGCGCCGCAACACCCCCCACTACTTAGCCGAGGCATGGCGGATCACTCCGTTCAAGAGTACGGGCCGGGCGCTCGCGCCGGCGGCCTGGCGCCGCTCGCGGTCGGCGCACTCGGCGTCGTGTACGGCGACATCGGCACGAGCCCGCTCTATGCGTTCAAGGAAGCCTTCGGCAGCGCTCATGCGCTGGCGGTGACCGAGGCGAACGTGTTCGGGGTGGTCTCGATGATCTTCTGGGCGGTGACGCTGGTGGTATCGCTCAAGTACGTCGCCCTGATGCTGCGCTTCGACAACCGCGGCGAGGGCGGCGTGCTCGCGCTCTACGCGCTGACTTACCGGCTGACCGGGGCGAGCCCGCGGCTGCAATGGACGGTGGGCGTGCTCGCGGTCTTCGCAGCCTCGCTCTTCTATGGCGATGCGGTGATCACGCCGGCGATCACCATGCTCTCGGCGGTCGAGGGCATCTCCGTCGCGACGCCTGCGCTGGACCGGTGGGTCGTCCCCGCGACGCTCGCGATCGTCGTCGCCGTCTTCGCGATCCAGAGCCACGGCACCGGGCGCGTCGGGCGCTGGTTCGGCCCGGTGATGGTGCTGTGGTTCCTGGTGCTCGCCGGGCTCGGCCTCGCGAGCATTCTGGCGCGACCGGGCATCCTCGCTGCCATCGACCCGCGCTATGCCGCCGCGTTCGCCGTCGAGGCGCCAGGACGCGCGTTCCTCACGCTCGGCGCGGTGTTCCTCGCGCTCACCGGGGCCGAGGCGCTCTACGCGGACATGGGGCACTTCGGCCCGAAGCCGATCCGCATCGCGTGGTACGGGCTGGTTTTTCCCGCGCTGATGCTCAACTACTTCGGGCAGGGTGCGCTCGTGCTGGACGAGCCGGCGGCGGCGCGGAATCCGTTCTACCTGCTGGCGCCGCCCGACCTGCTGGCGCCGCTCGTGGTGCTGGCGACCGCGGCGACCGTGATCGCCTCCCAGGCAGTCATCGCCGGCGCGTTCTCGGTGACGCAGCAGGCATCGCGGCTCGGCTACCTCCCGCGCATCACGGCGGTTCATACCTCCGAGACCACGCGCGGCCAGATCTACATCGCGCCGGTGAACTGGCTCATGCTATGCCTGGTCGTCCTGCTCGTGGTGGGGTTCGGCACGTCGAGCGGGCTCGCGGCCGCGTACGGCGTCGCGGTGTCGGGCACGATGGTGCTCGAGACGGTGCTGATCTTCATCCTCGTTCTCTCGCTGCCCCGCCGCGCCAACCCGCTTCTCCTGGCCGGGCTCACCACGATCGGCCTGGTCGAGCTGCTCTTCCTCGCGTCGAACGCCGTCAAGATCCCGGCCGGCGGCTGGTTCCCGCTGCTGTGCGGCCTGGCGATCTTCACGCTGCTCACCACCTGGAAGCGCGCGACCGAGATCGTGAACGCCGACGCGGCGCGCAAGCGCGCGCCGCTCGAGGGATTCTTCGAGCATCTCGGCGACGTCGCGACGGTGTCCGGCACGGCCATCTTCTTCTCGGCCGACCCGGCGTCGGTGCCGATCACGATGCTGCACAACCTGAAGCACAACAAGGTGCTGCACGAGCGCGTCGTCTTCTTCACGATCGCGGACGCCGACGTCCCGCGCCTGCCCGACTCTGAGCGCACCGAGGTGACGGTGCTGGCGCCGCAGCGCGCCTACCAGGCCACGGTGCGGTACGGCTTCATGGAGGAGCCCGACGCGCTGCGCGCGCTCGCCCTGCTCGCGCGCCACGGCCTGGTCTTCGAGCGCAACGAAACGACCTTCTTCCTCGGCAAGTCGACGATCGCGCTGGCGGAGCGCCCTGGGCTCTTCACGTGGCGACGGCGGCTGTTCCGCTGGATGCAGCGCAACAGCCAGAGTGCCGCCGAATACTTCAAGCTGCCGCCCGACCGCGTGATCGAGCTCGGGACGCAGCTCACGCTGTAGCGATCGCCATCTCCCTTCTCACCCCGCGGAGATGGCCCGCGTGGTGGGCTCCCGCCGCCGCCTTCGCCGGCCTCGCCCTCGCCGCGTTCCCGGTCGCCGGCGAGCTGCGCCGCCGGCATGCACGCGCGTGAGCGCGGGAATGGCGGCGCGCTCTACCGCTCCACCGGAAACCCGACGATGCTGCCCCACTCGGTCCAGGAGCCATCGTAGATCCGGACGTTCTCGACGCCGAGCAGCTTGGTGAGCGCCACCCAGGTGAGCGTCGCGCGGTGGCTGAGGCGGCAGTAGACGATCACCTCGCCGGGTTCCCCCTGCGAGACGCCGACGCGCTCAAAGATGCGCCTGAGCGCCTCGGGGCTCTTGAAGCTGTCGTCGTCGTTGAGTAGGTTCCTGAAGTACAGGTGCACCGCGCCCGGAATGCGCCCGGCGCGCTCGGCGCCGTGGTCGAACTTGCCGAGCTCCATCACGCGCTCTCCCGCGTACTCCTCCGGCGAACGCACGTCGAGGAGCAGGCGTCCGGGCTGGCCGAGCCCGGCGCGCACCGCATCGCGGCCGATCCGCATGCTGGCGTCGCCGGGCTGCGGCGCATACGGCACCGACGCGTACCGCGGCACATCCTTGGTGAGCGGCCTGACTTCGCGCGTCCACTTGGTCCGGCTGCCGTCGAGCACCCGGAGGTTGCGGCGCCCCGCCATGGTGAAGGCCCAGTACGCGTAGGTTCCGTACTGCACCACGTCGCTGTAGAGCACGAGCGTGTGGTCCGGTCCGATCCCGGCGGCGCCGAGACGCGCAGCGAGCTTCTCCGGCGAGACGAACTCGCGGTCGGTGTCGTGCCAGCAGATGTCCTTCCAGTAGAACCACACCGCGCCCGGAATGTGGCCCTCGCGGTAGATGTCCCGCTCCGGCTTGGAGGAGATCTCCACGATGCGCACGCCGGGGTCGTCCAGGTGCGCGGCGAGCCAGTCGGTGGTGACGATCGGCGCATCCATCGCTGTGCTACTCATCGCCCGCGAGGATCTCGGCGACGGCCACGTGGCGGCCTTCGCGCGCCGACTTCACGCCGGCGCGGATGACGGCGAGCGAGCGCAGTGCCTCCGCGCCGCCCGTCTCGGGCCGGCCCTTGCCGCGCACGCACTCGGCGAACTCCTCGAGCTCCTCGACGAGCGTGTCGTTCTTCTTCGTCGGGACCGGGACCGCCTCGGTGGTGCGCCGCTTGAGCACCTTCAGCCCCTCGTGCAGGCTGTAATAGGCGGTCATCTCGCGGCCGTAGACGTTCATCAGGTAGTACTCGGAGGCCGAGGCGTAGCCCGCGTTGAGCGTCGAGACGGCGCCGCTCTCGTGCTGCATCAGGAGGCCCGCGACGTCCGGATTCTCCCCCTGCAGCGCGAGCTGCGCCGTCATCCCCGACACCGACTTGACCGGCCCGAGCAGCATCTCGAGCACGTCGGTGTAGTGCACGCCGATCTGGAGCATCACGCCACCCGGCATGCCTGCAGCGGTGAAGCGCCACGAGGTGAGGTCGAACTTGCCCTCGCGGTCGCGGCTGATGTTGGCCTCGGCCTGCACGACCTTGCCGAAGTCGCCCGCGGCGATCCTGTCGCGGATCCAGCGGAAGTGCGTCTCCCGGCGGCGCTGGTAGCCCACGGCGAGGACGATGCCGGCCCGCTCGCACACGCGGATGATCTCGCGCCCGTCGCGGATCGTGGTGGCGATCGGCTTGTCGAGAAAGGTGTGCTTGCCGGCCTCGGCCGCCGCCTGGACCGTCTCGAGATGCGTCGGGTTCGGCGTCGTGTTGATGATCGCGTCGACGTCGTCGGCGGCGAGGATTTCGGCGTAGCTCGCTGCGGCCCGGCAGCCGTACTTCCCGGCGAAGGCCCGCCGCTTGTCCTCGGAGCGGGTGTAACAGGCGACGATCTCGAGCTTGGGCGTGCGCTTCGCAGCGTCGGCCAGCACGTCGGACCACCAGCCGAGGCCGATCGATGCGACGCGAACGGGTTCAGTGGGCATCCTTCTCCTCCTTGAAACGCGTCGGCGCGGCCACGCTCAGCCAGCCGGCGCGGACCGGGCGCCGCCGCGGCGGCGCTCGGCGGCGAAGGACCAGACGATCGAGACGACCGACAGCACCAGGAACGCGAGGCTGAACGGCGAGGTGAAAAACACGGTCGGATCGCCTTTCGATGCCGTGAGCGACAGGCGCAGGTATTCCTCCAGCTGGCGGCCGAGGACCAGAGCGAGCAGCATGGGCACGACCGGCATGTCGATCGACCGCATGGCGAGCGCGAGCAGGCCGAAGGCGAGCATCATCCAGACGTCGAAGAAGGAGTTGCGCAGCGCGTAGCTGCCGATCACGCAGAGAATCGCGATCGCCGGCATCAGCAGCGTCTTGGGCGCGGCCAGCAGCTTGACCAGGATCCGCACGCCGGCGAGCGAGATCAGCAGGGTGAGGATGTTGGCCCACATGAAGGACCAGATCAGCGCATAGGCGAAATCGCCGCGCTGCATGAAGAGGAGCGGGCCGGGCGCGAGCCCGTGCACGAGCAGCGCGCCGATCATGATGGCGGTGATCGGATCGCCCGGAATGCCGAGCGTCATCATGGGAATGAGCGCGCCGCCGGTCACTCCGTTGTTCGCAGACTCCGGCGCCGCGACGCCCTCGACACAGCCCGTGCCGAACTTGTCCGGGTTCCGGCTCCACCGCTTCGCGTAGTCGTACCCGATGAACGCGGCGATCGGGCCGCCGGCGCCCGGCAGGATGCCGATGAAAGCCCCGACCACCGAGCCGATCGCCACCGGGAGCCCCATGGCCTTCAGGTCCGCCAGCCGGAGGAAGAGCGATCCCATGCGCGTGCTCGTCCGCTGCTCCACCGCGCCGCGCGCGAGCTCGATCATGTTGTCGACGAGCTGTGGAATCGCGAAGAGCCCGATGAGCGCGCTCAGGAAATGGATGCCGGAGAGCAGCTCGGCGTTCCCGAACGTGAACCGCGCGGTTCCCATCACCGGGTCCTGCCCGACCGTCACGATCGCAAGCCCGATCACCGCGGACAGGAGCCCCTTGACGGGAGAACGGGCAGCGAAGGTGCAGATCACCGACAGTCCGAAGAAGACGACGCTGAAGAGGTCGGGCGCCTTGAAGCGCAGCGCCAGGTCGGCGAGGCTGGGCGCGATGAAGTAGAGGCAGAGGAAACTGAAGAAGCCGCCCGCGAAGCTCGCAACGATGGCGACCGAGATCGCGCGGCCGGCCTCCCCCTTGCGCGCCATCGGGTACCCGTCTAGGATCGTCGCCGACGCCGACGGGGTCCCCGGGATGTTCAGCAGCACCGCCGAGAAGCTGCCGCCCGTCATGCCGCCCGCGTAGATGCCGAGCAGGAGCGCGATGGAGATGGTGGGGTCCAGCGCGAATGTCAGCGGCAGCACCATGATGATACCGGTGCTCACCGTCACACCCGGAATCATTCCGACGACCAGGCCGACCACCACGCCGATCGCCGTCGCGAGGAGGCTGCCGGGCAGCGTGGCGGCGATGAAACCCGCGGCGATGTCCGGGCTCATCCGATCCAACCCGAAAGCACGCCCTCGGGCAGCGGCACCTGCAGGACGTACCGGAAGACGAGCACGAGGATCACCGGGACGACGAGCGATGCCGCGCCGATCGCGATCCAGCGGCGTTCGCCGTAGAGCACCATCAGGACGGCGAAGAACGGCACGCTTGCCGCCACGAACCCGGCGAACGACAGGAATGCGACATACAGAGCGAACACGACCAGAAAGACGATCGGGGTGCGCAGCGGCGGTGCGACGACCGTGTCGCTCCGGCCCTTACGGGGCGCCGCGAGCCCTCGCACGAGCAGGATCGCCGACAGCAGCAGCAGGCAGCCGGTGATCACCCACGGAAAGAAGGAGGGATCGGGCGCGTTCGGCAGCGAGCGCGTGGGGAGCCCGGCGGTGAGAAACCCGTACCCGGTGCCCAACACGATGAGGACGAGGGCGGTGACGATATTCTTCGTGCGCATCACGGTCGGATAGCAAGGGTCACGGCGTCTCCCCGGGGCACGGCGCGAGAAGACCGCGCTCGCGCCCCGCGCAATCGATCCCGCCGATGTTCTACTGCTTCTTGCCCTTCTCGCTCTGATAGAGGCCGGCCGCCTTCATGATGGCCTTCACCTTCACGTCCTCGGCCGCGAGGACCTTCTCGAACGCGTCGACGCCCAGCGTGTCGACCGTGAAGCCGTTCTTCGCCGCGAGGTCCATGAACGCCTTGGAGTGGGCCGCCTTGGTCATGGCATCGGCGAGCTTCTCCTTGACCGCGCGCGGCGTTCCCTTGGGCACCGACAGGCCGCGGAAGAGCAGCAGCTCGGCGTCGTAGCCCAGCTCCTTCATGGTCGGCACGTCGGGAATCAGCGGATTGCGCTGCGGGCTCGGAATCGCGAGAAGGCGGATCTTGCCGGCCTGCGCGAGCCTGATGAGGCCGGTGAGCGGCCCGACCATGGCGTCGGCCTCCCCGCTCAGCACCGTCGCGTTGCGCCGCTGGGCGCCGACCGGCAGGTGGATGACGTCGCATCCGATCGCGGTCGCGATCGCGATGGCGGCGAGGTGCGTGCCGCTCCCGGTCGTCGAGTTCGCGATCTTGTACTTGCCCGGGGATTTCCTGCAGTCGGCCGCGAAATCCTTCATCGTCTTCCACGGGGCATCGGCCCGCACCGCGAACGGCATCGACTGATACTCGACCTGCCCGATCTGGTCGAGCGCGTTGTAATCGTAGTCGACGTTGCCGATGTTGGTCGTGGTCAGAAGCGACGTCGAGTTCCAGGCGACGGTGTAGCCGTCGGGCTTTGCGTCCTTGACATTCGTGTACGTCACCGCCCCCCCGGCGCCGGGCTTGTTCACCGGCACCACCGGAACGCCGAGCACCTTGCTCATCTCGGTGGCGAGGACGCGGCCCTCGATGTCGGCGCCGTCGCCTGCGCCGAACGGGATGATGAAATCGATCGGGTGGTCCGGAAATTCCGCGGCCGCCGGGAAGGACAGCAATGCCGCGGCAACCGCGACGAGAACGCGGTGCACTGGAAAGCGTCTACGTGCCATGACCTCACCCTCCTTCGCTCGATTGATCAAGTCCGTGCGGCGCGGGCGGGCGGCCCCTGGGGGCCTCGCGCCGCGCTTTCGATTTTTCCGCCGGTCCGGCGAACGCTACTTCGCGTCGATCAGGTAGCCCGCGCCGATCGACTCGACCGCCGCGCGCGCCACCTTGTCGTCGAATTCCCAGCTGCCGCCGCTCACGCCGATGCCGCCGATGCACTCGCCGTCCACGATGATCGGGTAACCCCCCTCCATCGCGGTCCAGCGCTCGGCCCCTGCGGCGAGCGCGAGACCGATCGCGTGCGTGGTGTCGAGCGGCTGCGCCTGCGCGCCCTTCGCAGTCGTCGGGCGCTTGTTCGAGGCCGCGCACACCGCCTTGGTGGTGGAGGAGTGCACGGTGTGGAAGCGCCCGCCGTCCATGCGCTCGAGCATGACGAGATGGCCGCCCGCATCCGCGATCGCAACCGCGATCGGAATGCCGGCCTGCTCGGCGATGCCGACCGCGGTGGTCATCATCTTGCGCGCGCCGGCGAGGGTGAGTCGCTTGGCGTCGGCCACGTACACGCGAGTGCTCCTCCTGGTGGAACGATTGGCGCGGCGCAACATGCGGGCCGCGTCTTCTTGCGCCGGATTCTAATACGCATGCGCGCGGCTGCCTACCCCGCTCGGTGCGCTGGCGTGCGCGATGCGAATGCTAGACTGTCGCCGACCAGGCACGGAGAACGAGGACGGCGATGACGAACGATTCGACGAGCGACAAGCTCGCGATCCGCGAGACGGTCGAGAACTGGGCGATGTGGCGCGACGCCGGCGACTGGGAGCGCTTCCGCACGGTGTGGCACGCGGACGGCTGGATGACGGCGACGTGGTTCCAGGGACCGGCTGTCCAGTTCATCGCGGTGAGCCGCGAGGGCTTCGACCGAGGCGTGAGCATCCTGCACTTCCTCGGCGGGTGGACCTGCGACATCGCGGGAAACCGCGCCGTCTCGCAGACCAAGATGACGATCAACCAGCGCGCGCCGGTCGAGGGCGTGCTCTGCGACGTCGTCTGCACCGGGCGCTTCTACGACTTTTTCGAGAAGCGCGAAGGCCGCTGGGGCATCGTGCGTCGCCAGCCGATCTACGAAAAGGACCGCATCGACCCGGTCGACCCGGCTGCGGCGCCGCAGCTCGACGCGGCGCTGCTCGCGCGCTTTCCGGAGGGCTACCGGCACCTCGCGTACCTGCAGTCGAGAAACGGCTTCAAGGTGAAGGACGGCCTGCCGGGCTTGCGCGGCGCGGCCGTCGCGAAGCTCTACGCGGAAGGCCGCGCCTGGCTTGCCGGTTCGGCGAGGCCCGGCGAGCCGCTTTGATCGTCACGCGCACCCACATCGCGCTCCTCGCCGCTGCGAGCGTCGGCGCCGCCAGCGCGCAGACGCAGTCGATCTCGGTCTCGATCGGCGATCTTTCGGGGCCCGGCTTCGAGGCAAGGGGATTGCGCCTCGAGCTGGCCGGCGACTCGCTCACGCGAGCGACACTGCGGATCGGCGAGCTCGCGGCGCTCGATCACCGCTGGCACGACCTCGCAGTGCGCTGCAACGCGTTTCGCCTCGAGCGCTCTACGGTCGCGTGCGACGCGGGCCGGATCGAACAGCCCGTCACGCTGCCCGTCGCATTCTGCTATGACCTCGACGCCGCCGCCGGCAGCGTCACGCTCAGTCCCGCTCCCGGAGAGCGCTGGCACGCCGTCCTCGAGCCGCTGCCCGCTGGCGGCTCCGCGCGCACCATCACGCTGACGCTCGCGGGCGCGCAGCTCGCGCGCGTCCAGGCCGTCGCCCCCGCGCTCCCGATCACGCTTGGCGCGGGCGCCGTCGACGGCGTCGTGCGCGCGACGCGCGCCGCGTCCGGCCGCACCGAGATGAGGGGCGAGCTCACGGTGCGCAACGCCGCGTTCTCGGACGCGAGCGGACTGCACGCCGGCGACGCGCTCGCGGGGCGGGTCGCATTCAACGGGGCCCATGCCGGCGCACCGGGCTCGGCCTGGCGCTGGGACATCGACGCCACGTGGTCGGAGGGCGAGGTCTTCTGGGACCCGGTGTACACCAAGGCGGGCTATCGCCTCGTCGCCGCAGGCACGTACGGCGGGAGGACCTTCGAGGTCGGGGAAGCGACGCTCGCCATGCAGGATATCGGCGAGGTCCGGGCCAGCGCCTCCGTCGATCTCGCCACGCGCGCGATCGTGCGCGCGCGGATCGAGACCGCCGAGCTGCCGGTGCCGCCGCTCTATGCGCGTTTCCTGAAGCCGCTCGCCGCGAACAGCGCGCTCGGCGAGCTGCGCACCGACGGGCGATTGCGCGCGAGCGCCACCGTGCAGGCCGGCCGCGTGACCGAGGCAACGCTCGACGTCGACGACCTCTCGGTCGAAGACGAGCGGCAGCGCTTCGCGCTGTTCGGCGTCTACGCGCACGCGCCCTGGAAGGAAGGCGCGCGCACCGAAGGCCGCATCGGCATGTCGGGCGCGGAGGTGCAGCGCCTGCCGCTCGGCGCGGTCGGCGCGACGCTCGACATCGGTTCGGAGGACGTACGCGCCGACGACTTCAACATCCCGGTGCTCTCGGGCCTGCTGCAGTTGCGCGACCTGCGCGTGCGCCGGACGGACGAAGGACTTGCGTGGCAAGTGTCCGGTGCGCTCTCGCCGGTGCCGCTGCCCGAGCTCCTCGCGCACTTCGGCCTGCCGGCGATGCAGGGCACGATCGCCGGCGAGATCCCGCGGGTGCGCTACGAGCGGTCGACGCTCACGGTGGATGGGGCGTTGACGATCCGGGTGTTCGACGGGACGGTGACGGTGACGGGGCTCCAGCTCGAGAGCCCGCTCGGCCTCGCGCCGCGACTGCGCGCGGATCTCGATGCGCGCGGGCTCGATCTCGATCTCGTGACGCGCACCTTTGCGTTCGGGAGGATGACGGGCAAGATCGACGCGCACATCGCCGACCTGGTGCTGTCCGACTGGCGCCCGGTGCGGTTCGATGCGCGCGTGGCGTCGAGCCCGGGCGACTATCCGAAGCGCATCAGCCAGACCGCGGTCAACAGCATCACCGCGCTCGGGGGCGGCGGCGCCGCGCAGGCGATCCAGGAGACGGCGCTGCGCTTCTTCGAGACCTTCGGCTATTCGAAGCTCGGCATCACTTGTCGGCTCGAGAACGGCGTGTGCCGGATGGGCGGGATCGAGGACCGCCTCGGGGGCTACGTACTCGTGGCGGGCGGCGGCGTGCCGGCAATCAACGTGCTCGGCTACAATCGCGACGTCGGGTGGGAAGAGCTCGTCACCCGCCTGAAGCGGGTGCTCGATGCCAACGTGAAGGCCACCATCCAGTGAGCGAACGGACCGGGGAGCGGAAAGCGGTGAATGCGACGCGACACAATGGTAGCGGGCGCAGTCTGGCCGGCCGCGGCATCGTGGGGCTCCTCGGGGCGGCGGTCGGAGCGGTTTTGGTCGCGCTGCCCGGCTGCGTCACGATCAACATCTACTTTCCGGCCGCCGCCGCCGAAAAGGCGGCCGACAAGATCATCGACGAGGTCTGGCAGCTCGACCAGAAGCGCGGCGGCGCGAGCGACAAGCCGGGAACGAACGAGCCACAGTCGAGGTGAATCCATGCGTGCAAAACATCTCCGCCTGCGCGTCGTCCCGCTCGTCCTCGCGCTC
Source organism: Burkholderiales bacterium (assembly GCA_020848075.1). Classification (GTDB taxonomy): domain Bacteria; phylum Pseudomonadota; class Gammaproteobacteria; order Burkholderiales; family SG8-39; genus JAABRB01. Next base: position 106,459 of record JADLAV010000064.1, on the reverse strand, counting down.
TTTGCCCTCCTGTTCGCGGGCCACGCTGCCGCGCAGGCGAACCTCGACATCGACACGCCGGCGATCCGCTCGCTCACGGCCAGCATGCAGCAGCGCCATGCGCAGCTCGCGCCGCTCTATGCGAGCGGCGCGGTAGGCATCACGCGCGACGGGCTCGTCGCCCTGCGCGACGCCGGCGCGGTGCCGCTCGCGCAGCGGGCACAGGTGAACGCCCTCGTCGCCGCCGAGAACCAGGACCGGCTCGCGCTCTATCGCGAGATCGCGCGCGCCAACGGCCACCCCGAGTGGGAGAGCGACATCCGCGCCAAGTTCGGCGAGCGCTGGATCGCGAGAGCGAGCGCCGGCTGGTGGGTGCAGGACCCCGGCGGAAACTGGCGCAAGAAGTAGCGGCGTAGGGAGCGGCCCGACGGCCCGCGTGACCCGGTCGCGGACATCGGTACACCGCGTCCCGCAATGGGGCACGGGTGGCCGGGCAGGCCAACCGGCGATCCTCCTCGGCAGGCAGGGTGACGGCCTTCGGTCACTCATGGGTGAGCCCGCTTCGGAGCATGCGGAATAGTTGGCAGCGCGCTCCGGGATCGTCAACTCCGGCAGGGCGTGTGCGTTAGAGCGTGATGCGCGTCAATACCGCGGCCGCGCGGCTACGCGCAAACTCGCCCCTCATGTCCGCTCGCCTGCTCACCGTCCTGCCCCGCGCACTGCTCGTGCTGGCAGCCGCCTGCGCGCTCTGCGGGGCTGCCTCCGCCCAGACTGCCAGTGACCTATCCGAGGCGCAGCTGACTTCGAGCGCGCGACTGCTCGCCGGCGTCGAGACCGACTACGCGCGGCACGCGCGCATCGCCGCGCTGCCGGAGTGGCAGGCCCACCGCGCCGAGCTGGTCCCGAAGTGGGCGCGGCTCGAGCGCGAGCGCTTGCACGTGATCGAGTCCTGGCGCGACCGGTATCTCGGTGCAGACCGCGTCACCTGTCGCACGCTCCTCTATCCGTTCAGCGGCCCGGACTTCCTGAATGCGTACCTGCTCTTCCCGCGCTGCGACACCTACGTAATGTTCGGCCTCGAGGCGCCGGGCGCGGTGCCCGCCTTCGAGACCATGAGCAGCGAGGAGGCCGGGCTGCTCCTCGGCGACATGCGCCACGCGCTCGCCAACTTCGTGGCGCGCAATTACTTCATCACCAGCCACATGGCCACCCAGCTTCGAACACCGCACCTCAAGGGCGTCCTGCCGCTCGTGCTCGCTTCGATGGGGCTGCTCAACCTGCATGTCGCTGCGGTCGAGCCCTTCGACTTCGGGCCCGGCGCGGAGGCGGCCCGCAGCGCGGGCCGTCGCGCGCGGGGGACGAAGATCACGTTCTCGGATCCGCAGACCGGCAAGCGCCAGACGCTCTATTACCTCTCCCTCGACGCGAGCGACCGTGCGCTCGCGGCCAACCCCGAGTTCCTTCCGTTCCTCGGTGGGTTCGGACCCTCCGTCACGTTTCTCAAGTCGGCCTCGTATCTCTTGCACGGCAAGGAGTTCGCAGGCACGCGGCGTGTGCTGCTCGACGCGACCGAGCTGCTCGTGGAGGACGACACCGGCATCCCGTACCGGTTCCTGCGCCAGAGCGGATTCCAGATCCGCCTGTTCGGCCACTACGCACGCCCGATCCGCGATTTCAACTATGGCTACCAAGAAGACCTCGACGCGGCCTATCTGACGAGCAGCACGGTCGAGGCGCTGCCTTTCCCGTTTGGCTATCACTGGAAGGACGGCCGCTCCGGTCTGCTTCTCGCGCGCCGCGCCGCGAATCGCTTGTGAGCCCGGTACGCGGGCTCGTCACCCGCGCGCTGGCGGTTATGCTTGCGCTCGTGCCCGCTCGCGCCCTTCCGCTCGACAGCCGGTTCTTCACGACCTCCGACGGCGTGCGGCTGCACGCACTGGAGGGCGGGCGGCCGGGCGCGCCGGCGATCGCCTTCGTTCCGGGCTGGTCGATGCCTGCCGGGATCTGGCACTTTCAGCTGGAGGCGCTCGGCACGCGCTACCGCGTGGCGGCGCTCGATCCGCGCGGGCAGGGTCAATCCGAGGCGCCACGCACGGGCTATACGCTCGAGCGGCGCGCGGCGGACCTGCGCGAGTTTCTCGCGCCCTACCGGCACGCGGTGCTGGTCGGCTGGTCCCTCGGCGCGCTCGAATCGCTCGAGATGGTGCGGGCGCACGGCGAGGCATCGATCGCGGGGCTCGTTCTCGTCGACAGCTCGGTCGGCGAGCCGCCAGCGCCGCCCGCCGGCGTGTTCAAGGAATCGCTGCAGAGCAACCGCCGGCGCGCGCTCGACGAGTTCATGCGGGCGATCTTCAGGCGGCCGCCCCCGGAAGCAGAGCTCTCCGCCCTGGTGACCGGGGCGCTCCGGATGCGGCTCGAGGACAGCCTGGCGCTCCTCTCCTACCCGGTGCCGCGCGAGTACTGGCGCGCCGCCGCGCACGGCGTGCACGTCCCGCTGCTCTACGTCGTCACGCCCCAGTTCGCGGAGCAGGCGGCGAACCTGCAGCGCAACCGACCCGGCACCGAAGCCGTGGTCTTCGAGCACGCGGGGCACGCGCTGTTCGTGGACGAGCCGGAGCGGTTCAATGCGCTGCTCGAGGATTTCGCGCGCCGGGCATTCCGCTCGCGCTGAGGCGATCTTCGCGCCCCTTCCGCAGCGCCTCTCCGCCCCGACAGCGAGCGGAAAATCCACACGCGCGCCTCACGGCGCGCTGGCTGGCTCACGCTCCCGCGTTCAGCCGGTGCTCCAAGCGCGCGGGCGCCGCATGCCGGCGATCTTGCAGGCCTGCTTCACGTAGCCGTAGGGGAACAGCTCGAAGAGGCGCTTGCGCGCCGCGGCGCCGTGCACCTCGGCGAGGTGCTTGATCGCGAAGCGTGCGTCGGCGGCGATCTGGTGGGACGCGTAGTAATCGCGCATGAAGCGGATGACGCGCCAATGATCATCGGTGAGCGCGATGCCCTCGCGCCGCGCGAGCTCCCGGGCGATCTCCTCGGTCCAGTGCGCAGGATCGACGAGATATCCCTCGGGGTCGGTCTGGAAGGTTGCTGTGTCGGATTGGCTCATCGCTCGAGTCTACCGGGGCGGTCCTGCCTGACAAGCGGCGCAGCGGAATGCAGCCATAAACGCGTGACATGCCTCAAACGCGGGGATCGGTCCGCTCGCGCCCGCGCGGCGGGCCTGCGAGCGCCTCTCGGACGAGAACGGCGGACCGAGGTCCGCCATGCTCGCTTGCGCCGCCCCGCCTCAAGCGGCAGCGGGCACCCGCGCCTTCTTCTGCTGGGCGGCGGTCTGATGCATCTGCGCGTATGCGCTGTGCGCCGCGGCCTCCGCGTCGCCGACCTGGATCGGCAGCCCCATGTCCGAGAGCACCGAACCGAGCGCGGAGAGGCAAAGCATCACGTTGTCGGGGCGGCACGAGTAGCCCATGATGCCGAAGCGCCAGATCTTCCCGGCGAGCGGGCCGAGGCCGGCGCCGATCTCGAGGCTGAACTCCTCGAGCAGCGTGCGGCGCACCTTCGCCTCGTCGACGCCCTCGGGAACCCGCACGGCGTTCATCTGCGGGATCTGGTACTGCTCCTTGACCAGGAACCTGAGGCCCATCGCCTCGAGACCCGCCTTCAGCGCGACGTGATGGCGCCGGTGGCGCGCCCAGGCATTCTCCACCCCTTCCTCGCGCAGGAGCAGCAGCGCCTCGTGCAAGCCGAAGAGCGAGTTGGTCGGCGCGGTATGGTGGTAGGTGCGCGTAGTCGCGCCCCAGTAGCCGAGCAGGAGGTTCATGTCCATGAACCAGCTGCGGATCTTGTCCTTGCGCGCCTTGACGTGCTCGACCACGCGCTCCGAGAACGACACCGGCGAGAGCCCCGGCGTGCAGGACAGGCACTTCTGGCTCGCCGAATAGACCGCATCGATCTTCCACTCGTCCACCAGCACCGGACAGCCCCCGAGCGAGGTCACCGCGTCCACGATGGTGAGCGCGTCGTGCTTGTGGGCGATCTCGACCAGCGCCTTCGCGTCGGACAGCGCGCCCGTCGAGGTCTCGGCGTGCACGAACGCCACGATGCGTACGTCGCGGTTCTGCTTGAGCGCGTCCTCGAGCTTCTGCGGGTTGCATGGCTCGCCCCATTCGTGGTCGACGATGATCGGAACGCCGCCGCTCCGCTCGACGTTCTCGGCCATGCGGCCGCCGAAGACGCCGTTCTTCATGACGATGACCTTGTCGCCCGGACGGACCATGTTGACGAAGCAGTATTCCATGCCGACCGAGCCGGGTCCCGACGCCGGGAACGTGAGGGCGTTCCTGGTCTGGAAGGTGTAGCGGAGCAGCGCCTTCAGCTCCTCCATCATCCCGACGAACACCGGATCGAGATAGCCGATCGCCGGCTGGCTCATCGTGGTCAGCACGCGCGGGTGGATCTCGGTCGGGCCTGGGCCCATCAGCGTGCGCTGCGGGGGATGGAAGGAGCTGATGCGCTTCGCGGGCGCGTACTCGTTCATGGCTTGACTCCCAGAGTAGGGCGCCCCGAAATCCTCGGGGCGCGATTTGACCTTCACCGGCCGCTTGGCCGCGGCCTCGTCGAGGATCTCGACGGCGCTGATGCGGCCATCGCTCACGCGCTCGATCTCGATCGCCCAGCGCGCCGGCACGTAGCCGGATTTCACCCAATTGCTCACCACTGCCCGGTCGAGGCTCAGGCGCCGGGCCACCTCGGCCTGGCTGCCGAAAAGGCTCACGAGTCGTTCGACGCAGCTCATCACGGGCACGGTCGTATGAATCCTGGGCGCCAGTCTGCCTTATCAAGTTGACTTTGACAAGCTGAGCTTGCCAACCGGGCATCGGCCGTGGACTCCGCAAATTATTCCGTTGTGCGTTCAATGGGTTGCTCTGCGGAGCGCCCGCTTCACCCGGTCGTGCCTCGCCGCACTCGCCTCTGAACATTCCCCGCGGCGTGGTGGCCCACGGCCGCGGGACTGGCGCCACGTGCAATGCGCGCGAGCGCCGATCGGCCGGTACCCCGAAAATCCTTGATCTGCCGCACGGACGCAGCGGGTCGACTGAACCATCATTCAGTCACCTGCACCTTCCGGAGGAGGGGGTGATGCGCCTCCCTGGCGGACTCCCTTCCGCCCATCGAGACCCGTTCATCGCCGCCCAGCTCCCGCCGCGGGAGTTGTGGCCGCGCTTCGACTACTCGGCGCCGCACTTGCGCGGATACCCCGACCGGCTGAACGCGTCGGTCGCGCTGCTCGACGCCGCGATCGACGCCGGCGCGGCCGACCGGCCGGTGTTCTTCTATGAGGACGTCGCGTGGACATACCGCCATCTCTTCGATCGCGTGCAGCGCATCGCGCGCGTCCTGGTCGAGCAATTCGGCGTCGTACCCGGCACCCGCGTGCTGCTGCGCTCGCCGAACACGCCGATGGTCGCCGCGTGCTGGCTCGCCGTCGCCCGCGTGGGGGGCGTGGTCGTGAACACCATGCCGCTCCTCCGCGCGCGCGAACTCTCGTTCATCCTCGACAAGGCGCAGGTGCGCCTCGCGCTCTGCGAGATCGGCGTCGCCGAGGATCTCGCAGCGGCGGCAGCGCAGAGCCCTGTCCTCGAGCGGGTCAGCTACTTCACCGCGACGTGCGACGGCAGCCGCGCCGACGCCGACCTCGACCGTCGCGTCGCGGCGACGCCGGCAGGCGCGGGCAGCGTCGCGACCGCCGCGGACGACGTGGCACTGGTGAGCTTCACCTCGGGGACGACCGGCAATCCGAAGGGCGCTGCGCACTTCCATCGCGACCTCCTCGCCGTCACGGACTGCTGGCCGCGCGTCTACACCGTCGCTCGCGACGAGGTAGTGGTCGGCTCGCCGACGCTCGCGTTCACCTACGGCCTGGCAGCCTCGCTGCTCTATCCGCTGCGCTACCAGGCGAGCGCCGTGCTGCTGCCGCGGCCGACGCCCGAGGCGATCCTCGGGGCCGTCGCCCGCCACCGCGCCACCAGCCTCTACAGCGTTCCGACGAGCTACCAGGCCATGCTGCCGCTCGTCTGGAACTACGACCTCTCCAGCCTGCGCAAGTGCACCTCCGCCGGCGAGAATCTGCGCCAGCGCCTCTTTCGCGACTGGGAGGAGGCGACCGGCCGGCGCATCGTGAACGGTCTCGGCACCACCGAGATGCTCACGCACTTCGTCTCGGAGTCCATGCCGGTGGCATGCGTGGGCTCGATGGGCCATGCCGTCCCGGGGTACACGGCGCGCGTGATCGACGACGCGGGCCGCCCGCTGCCGTGGGGCGAGCGCGGCCGCTTGGCGGTGATCGGCCCGACCGGCTGCCGCTACATCGGCGATCCTGAGCGCCAGCAGGCCGCCGTGCAGAACGGCTGGAACGTGACCGGGGATCTGTGCGAGCAGGACCCGGAGGGCTGCTTCTGGTACGTCGACCGCACCGACGACATGATCATCTCGTCGGGCTACAACATCTCCGCGCAGGAGGTGGAGCGCGTCGTCTGCGACCATCCGAAGGTGCAAGCCTGCGCGGTCGTCGGTGTCCCGGACCCGGCGCGCGGCAACGTCGTGCGTGCGTGCATCGTGCTGCGCGACCCGGCCGAGCGGAGCGACGCCACGGCGCGCGAGGTGCAGGACTACGTCAAGTCGGTGCTGGCGCCCTACAAGTATCCGCGCGACGTCCGCTTCCTGGACGAGCTGCCGAAGACGGCGACCGGCAAGATCCAGCGCTATCGCCTGCGCGAGGCCTGAGGCGCCTCAGCCCTGTTCATCGCCCGGCACGCGGGGGGCGGCGAACGTCTCCGGATCGAACGCCCGATCGCCCGACGCGCTCGGGATGCCGGTCGCCGCGAGCCCGGCGAAGTCGAAGAGCGCGCGGTCGAGCAGATGCGACGGCGTTGCGTTCGCGAGGCTGCGGAAGATCGTCGCGACCCGCCCGGGATGGCGCTTCTCCCATTCGCGCAGCATCGCCTTCACCTGCTTGCGCTGCAGGTTCTCCTGCGAGCCGCACAGGTCGCAGGGGATGATCGGGAAACGCCGCACCTCCGCGTAGCGGGTGAGGTCGCGCTCGCGGACGTACGCGAGCGGGCGGATCACGACGTGGTGGCCATCGTCGGAGACCAGCTTGGGCGGCATCGCCTTCAGCTTCCCGCCGAAGAAGAGATTGAGGAAGAAGGTCTCGAGGATGTCATCGCGGTGATGGCCGAGCGCGATGCGGGTCGCGCCGAGCTCGCGCGCGACGCGGTACAGCACGCCCCGCCGCAGCCGCGAGCAGAGCGAGCACATCGTGCGCCCCTCGGGGATCACGCGCTTCACGATCGAGTGCGTGTCCTGCACCTCGATGCGGAACGGAATGTCGAGCGCGCGCAGATACTCCGGCAGCACGTGCTCCGGGAAGCCGGGATGGCGCTGATCGAGGGTGACGGCGACGAGCTCGAAATCGACCGGCGCCACCGTACGCAGCTTCATCAGGAGGTCGAGCAGGCCGTAGCTGTCCTTGCCGCCCGACAGGCAGACCATGATGCGATCGCCCGCGCCGATCATGGCGTAGTCGGCGATCGCCTGCCCGGCAAGACGGCGCAGGCGCTTCTCGAGCTTGTTCGCTTCGTAGGCTTCCTTCTGCAGGCGGCGGTGGTCGGGCGCGTTCATGGGGCGAGAGGGGGCTCGGGTGCGGCAGCGTATCCGAGCATTATCCCAGAGCCGCCCAGGCGCCGCGAGCGCAGCCCGTCCGCAAGGCGGCAGCATTTGCCAGCGAGCCGATGCTCGCCGATCATTGCGCCACCGCTTGCGGAGACCGCCGATGCGCATCCTCACCCTCTCGCTCCTCGCGCTGGCCATTGCCGGCTGCGCGGCCCCGGGCCGCCCGCCGCTCACGCCGTCACCGGACGTCACGCCGAACTTCGTGGTGCCCGACGCCCGCAGCCGCATGGTGTATCTCGCCGAGGAAGAGTGGACGCTCTTCGGGCGGCCCGTCGTCGTCGAGTCGGGCGCGGGCGAACCGGTGCTCGGTTTCGGCGACGGCAACGCGACCAACGAGGTCCAGGGCCCGATGCTAGCGCGGGTGCTGATGTACTGGTATCGCGTCACGCGACAGCCGATCGTCGGCCACCAGGGCGAGCTGCAGCCGTGGTCCGCCGCATTCATCGCCTGGCTCGCCCGCAGCGCAGGGCTGACGCCCGCCGAGTTTCCGTCCACCGTGCTGCACTGGGACTACATCGAGCGCTTCCTCTCGGCCGGCGATCGGGACCGCTTCGCCGCGCGTGACCCGGCGCGCTATGCGCCGCGCGTCGGCGATCTGGTCTGCAACGCGCGCAACAGCGACGAGGCGCCCGACTTCGCCGACGCCGGCGGTGGCTTCCCGCACTTGCGCCGCGGCCCGTACCACTGCGATCTCGTGGTGGCCGCGCGCGCCGGCGAGATCGAGGTGATCGGCGGCAACGTGAGGGACGTCGTCGCGCTCACCCGCCTCGGCGTCGACGTGCGGGGCGTGCTCGTCCCGCACCCGCGCAGGCGGTGGGCCGCCGTGCTCGAGCAGCGCGACGTCGAGTGACGGGATGCTCAGAGGTTGACGCTGCGCCCGCCGTCCACGGCGATGGTCTGGCCGGTGACGTAGGGGGCGTCGGCGACGAGGAAGTAAACCGCCTGCGCGACGTCCTCGGGATCGCCGGTGCGCTTCAGCAGCGTGTGCGACACGACGCGCTGCCGCGCAACCTCGTCGTAGGAGCCGTCCTCGGGCCACAGGATCGGCCCCGGCGCGACCGCGTTCACCCGCACGTCGGGCCCGAGCTCCCGCGCAAGCGAGCGCGTCAGGCAGGCGAGCCCGGCCTTCGCCACGCTGTAGACGACGTAGCCCTTGAGCGGCCGTTCCGCATAGATGTCGGTGATGTTCACGATGCAGCCGTGCGATTTCGCGAGATGCGGCGCCGCGGCCTGCGCGAGGAAGAGCGGGCCCTTCAGGTTGGTGCCGACGAGATCGTCCCAGTCGGTCGCCTTGATCTTCCCGATCGCCGTCGGATAGAAGGTCGACGCGTTGTTCACCAGCACGTCGAGCCCGCCGAAGCGCTCCACCGTGGTCTTGACGAGCTCGGCGACAGCGCCCAGATTGAGAAGATCCGCCCGTACCGACGCCGCGGAGTTCGCGCGCGCCGCGTTCAACGCGCCGACGAGCGCCTTGGCGTCGCTCGCCGAGCTGCGATGATGAATCATCACCGATGCGCCCCCCGCGTGCAGCCGGCGCGCGATCGCCGCGCCGACGCGCTTCGCTCCGCCGGTCACGAGCGCGACTTTTCCGGAGAGAGGTGCGGTCATCGGTACGCGAATCCGGCGCGAGGTGGGTCGCTATCTCAAAATCACGGCCGTCGGGTCGATTGAGGATTCTACCGGAATGGCGCACTATGGCGTTCCGCCATGACGAGGCAAACCGCGCTTCCGTCACCGCCGCCCGATGCGCTCGCGCACAGCGCGCGCCTGGTCGATCACGTGCGCGGCGAGCTCGAGCGCGCCGGCGGCTGGTTGAGCTTTGCGCGCTACATGGAGCTCGTGCTCTATGCGCCGGGACTCGGCTACTACAGCGCAGGGGCGCGTAAGCTCGGACCCGAAGGCGACTTCACGACGGCGCCAGAGCTCACGCCGCTCTATGGGCAGTGCATCGCCCGGCAGGCGCTGCAGGTGCTCGAGCTCGGGCCGGACGAGATCCTGGAAGTCGGCGCCGGCTCGGGCGCGCTCGCGGCAACGCTGCTCGAGGAGCTCGACCGCCTCGGCGCCGTACCCAGGAGCTTCCTGATCCTCGAGCTCTCCGCCGACCTGCGCGCCCGCAGTCGCGACCTGCTCGCCGGCCGGGTGCCGCACCTCATGGAGCGCATCGCGTGGCTGAACGTGCTGCCGCCCGCGTTCTCCGGGCTCGTGATCGGCAACGAGGTGCTCGATGCCATGCCGGTGCACGTGGTGCGCGCGACCGCGGACGGGATCGAAGAAGGCGGTGTCGTCGCGGCGGCCGGCGAGACGCCGTTCGCGTGGGCATTTCGGCCGGCGGCGGGCGAGCTGCGCGACGCGGCCATGCAGCTCGCGCTCCCGCCCGGCTACCGGACCGAGATCGGGCTCGTGGCGCGCGCCTTCGTGCACAGCATCGGCGCGATGCTGGAGCGCGGCGTCGCGCTCTTCATCGACTACGGGTTCCCCGCCCACGAGTATTACCATCCGCAGCGCTCGGAGGGCACGCTGATGTGCCACTACCGCCATCGCGCGCACGGCGACCCGTTCTTCCTGCCGGGGCTGCAGGACATGACGGCACACGTCGACTTCAGCGCCGTCGCGGCCGCCGCGGCGGGCCCGCGACTCGACGTCTTGGGTTACGTCGATCAGGCGCAGTTCCTCGTGAACTGCGGCATCACCGACCTGATGCTGCGCGTTCCGCCCGAGGACGTCGCGCGCTACGCGCCGCAGGCGGCCGCCGCCAACCAGCTGCTCTCTCCTGCCGAGATGGGCGAGCTCTTCAAGGCCATCGCGATCGGGCGCGACGTGTCCGCGCCGCTGCTCGGCTTTCGCTCCGGCGACCGCCGCCATACGTTGTAGTCTCGCGCGGGCGCGCCATGCCACCGCGTGAGCCGCGGCGCGCGGCCCTCGCCGCTCATCCCTCGATCTGCGCCCGTAACCAAACCGCGATCCGCTCGGCCGCGGCCGGCCAGCCGGCGTCGAGCATCATCGCGTGGCCGACGCCCGGAACCACCTCCAGCGTGCCGCCCCGCATTTCCGCCCCGATCCGCAGCTGCTCCACGGGAAAGAGCGCGTCCTCCTCGGCGGCGAGCCAGAGCGTCGGCGCGCGGTTCAGCTGCCAGAGCCATGGCAGCGCGAAGAGCGTCATGTCCCAGATGGCGCGCTGTGATTCCGGTTGGGTGCGGCGAAACCATTCGTCCAGCTTCTCCGGCGCGACCGCCCCGGCGAAGAGCGCCTTGCGCAGCCCCTGCGGCGATCCCCGCCCATGCGCGAGCACGTGGTTGAGCTCCGCAAAGAGCGTCGGATTCGCGAACGCAAGCTTGAGCTGCGACGCGAGCAGACCCTGCGGGGGTACCGGGGCCATGAGCACTGCCGCGGGGGCAGCCGCGTCCTCGAGATACTTCTGCGCGACGAATCCGCCCATCGAGTGTCCGACGAGCACCGGGGGCCGTCCGATGCGGCCCACCGCCAGGAACACGTCCTCGACGTAGTCGTCGACGCTCGCGGCCATCAATCGTTCGCGGCCGCGGCTCGCGCCATGGCCGCGGAACGAGAGCGCGTAGCAGGCAAAGCCCTGCTCCGCGAAGCGCGGGAGGAAATGCTCCGCCCAGCACCAGGCCCCGACGAAGGCGCCATGCAGGAAGAGCAGCGGGTGCGGAAAGCTCGGCGCGAGCGGCTCGGCCGCGAGGAGCTCGAGGCGGTCACCGCCGCCGGCGCGGATGTCCCGCACGATCGCGCCGGCGGCGGCCGACGGGAACGCCCCGGTCATGGCTTGACCGGAACGGCCATGCCGCGTGCGACCGCGGGGCGTGCGCCGATCGCCTCGAACCAGCGCTTCACGTTCGGAAAGGCACCGAGGTCGGTCTCGTGCCACTCGTGGCGCGCGACCCACGGGTAGGTCGCAATGTCGGCGATCGAGTATTCGCCGGCGGCGAGGTACTCCGCCTCGCCGAGCCGGCGATCGAGCACGCCGTAGAGGCGGTCCTTCTCCTTCGTGTAGCGCTCGATCGCATACGGCACCTCGACCTCTGCCGAGCGCACGAAGTGATGCACCTGGCCGAACATCGGACCGATGTGCCCCACCTGGAACATGAGCCACTGCAGCGCCTCGTAGCGGCCGCGCAGCGTCGCCGGCAAGAGCTGCCCAGCCTTGCCGGCGAGATAGATCAGGATCGCCCCCGACTCGAACATCGCGATCGGCTTCCCGTCGGGTCCGTACGGGTCGACGATCGCCGGGATCTTGTGGTTCGGATTGATCGCGACGTACGCCGGCGCATGCTGTTCGCCCTTCGTGATGTCGATCGGGTGCACGTTGTACGGCAGCCCGACCTCCTCCAGCATGATCGAGATCTTGCGTCCGTTGGGCGTTCCCCAGGTGTACAGTTCGATCATCACGACTCCGTCCGGTTGCGTTGGAGCTTGCTGTGCTCAAGTGGCTGCTGACCCTCGCCGTCGCGCTGGTGATCCTCACGGCCGCGACGCCGTTCTTCGCGCGCTTCGGGCTCGGCCGCCTGCCCGGCGACGTCACCGTCCGCTACAAGGGCCGCGACTACCATCTACCGTTCACCACGACGATCCTGCTCTCGGTCGCGCTGACGCTGATCGCGCGGGTCCTCTGAGGCGGCGCGGCGCCAAACGCCTCGGTGAACGGCCGCCAGGGCTTACTGCTCGAGCGCCGATTTTACCGCCGCGATGCGCGCGGCACGGATGGCCTCCGCCACGTTGGCCGGATCACGCGCGGCGACGGCGGCCGCATCCACTCCTTGCGCGGCCTTCAACGCGTGCACGACGCGTTGCGCGGCAAGATAGTGGCGCTCGCGACCGAGCGCCATCGCGTCGCAGTCGACTGCCTCCAGCAGCGCCGCGAAGCGCTCGGGGCGACGGAGCGCGTCGCAGCCCGCCAGCAGCGCGACGAGCGCGGCGGCGTCGAGGCGCTCGGCATCCTCGATCGGCCCGCCGTAACGCGCTGCGAGCACGGCGAGGTCCCGGCAGTCGCCCGGGCAGCGCAGCCGCTGGCATGCCTGCTCGGCCGTCCCGACATCGGCCCCGGCAAAGAGCGTCGCCAAGCGCGAGGGCAGCGCGAGCCTGCGCTCGACCGCGATCGCGAGCGCCGCGAGTGCCCGCGTCCCGTCGAGCGCCCGCCATTCGGGCAGCACGCGCGTGAGCGCCAGGGCGTCGGCCAGCACCGCGAACATCCGCTGCGGCGCATCTTCCATCAGCCCCTTCGCAAGCTCCTGCCACACACGCTCGGGCACGAGCGCGTCGAGCTCACCGTCGGCCACGATCCGGCGCACGAGCGCAAGCGTCTCGTCGGCGACGCGAAACGCGGGAAAGCGCGCGGCGAATCGCGCCACGCGCAGCACGCGCACCGGGTCTTCGGCGAACGCCGGTCCCACGTGCCGCAGGACCCCCGCCTTCAGATCGGCCGCGCCGCCGAACGGATCGATCAGGCGTCCCCCGGCGTCGCGCGCGATCGCATTGATGGTGAGGTCGCGGCGCGCGAGGTCCTCCTGCAGCGTCACTTCCGGCGCGGCATACACCTGGAACCCGCGATAGCCGCGCCCGGTCTTGCGCTCGGTACGCGCGAGCGCATACTCCTCGCTCGTCTCGGGATGCAGGAAGACCGGAAAGTCCTTGCCGACCGGCCGGAAGCCGCGGCGCACCATCTCTTCGGGCGTCGCGCCCACCACCACGTAGTCCCGGTCCTTCACGGCGAGGCCGAGCAGCTCGTCCCGCACCGCGCCGCCGACCGTGAAAATCTCCATCGCGGATCAGGGCCCCGCGGTGTGCGGTGCGCCCCCGGAAGCGACCCCGGTCGCGGCCAGCACGGCGGCGGGCGACACCCGCAACGGCCAGCACGAGCGGCGCTTGGCGGCGAGGGCCTGGCCGCTCACACTTCTCTCGGCTTGCGCCCCGCCCGGTAGCGGAACGCCGAGAACCGCGAGCGCGAGTAGGCGCCCTTGAGGTAGACCGGCGCCACCGCTTCGAGCGGCGTCGGCTCGATGCCGAAGGGCAGCCGCGCGTCGGACACGCTCGCGACCTGCATCGTGCGCACGTTGTCGCGGCTCATGAGCTTGACCGGCAGCAGCTCCATCGCGCGCGCTTGCCAGCGCGACATGCGGGGGCCGAGCCCCACGACCGGGCGCGGATGTCCGGACATCCGCCCGGCGTATTCCACCAGCTCGCGCAGCGTGTACACGTTCGGGCCGACCACGTCGAACGCCTTGTCGAAGCTCTCGTCACGCGCGAGGCTGGCGACGAACGCGCGCGCCACGTCCTCCACGTAGACCGGCTGGAACTTCGCATCCGGGCACGCGAGGAAGAGGATCGGCATGTACCGCTGCAGGGCGGCGAACGTGTTCAGGAAACGATCCTCCGGTCCGAACACCACCGACGGCCGGAAGATCGTCGCCGCAATCCGGCCGCGCGACGCGATCACCGCCGCCTCGCCCTCGGCCTTCGAGCGCAGGTATTCGCTCGGCGCATCCGGCGCCGCCCGTAGGGCGCTCATGTGCAGCAGCCGCGGCACGCCGGCCGCGATGCACGCGGCGACGATCTGCTGCGGCAGCTCGGCATGCGCGCGCGCGAATTCCGGCCCGTACGGCTCGCCTGGCCGGCTGTGCAGCACGCCGACCAGGTTGATCGCCGCGTCGCAGGCCCGGAACAGGCGCGCGAGCGCCGCCGGATCGTGCACGTCCGCCTCGACGACGTCGACGGTCGGCAGCGTGATGAGATGCTTGGCGCGCTCGCGGCGCCGCGTGGGCACGACGACGAAGTGGCTCTGCTCGACCAGATGCTCGACGATATGGCGGCCGACGAAGCCCGAGCCGCCTAGCACGCAGATGCGGGACATTGCTCGCTCACTCGCTCGCGAAGTGGATGGTCGCGCCGGCGACGCACGGCCGCGGCGCGAGGCCGGCAACCGACGCTATTCTAGCGTCGGCGCGCCGGTGCCGTCGGTCCTGTCGCCGCCGCCACGGGCTGGAGTGACGCCGAGCCGCTCCTTCAGGGGGCGCACCTCGCCGCCGTAGATGGCGGCGTAGTAGACGGTGTTGCTCATCACCTTCTTCACGTAGTCGCGCGTCTCGTCGAACGGGATGGTCTCGGCGTAGATCGCGCCCTCGAGCGGGCGCTCGGCGCGCCACGCCTGGGCGCGGCGCGGTCCGGCGTTGTAGGCGGCGGCCGCGAGTACGGTGCTCTCGCCGAGCCCGTCGTAGACGTACTTCAGGTAGCTCATGCCGAGCGCCACGTTCACGTCGACGTCGGTCAGGCGCCGCGGCGAGAAGTCGCGCATGCCGATCTGGCGCGCGACCCAGCGCGCGGTCTGCGGCATCAGCTGCATCAGCCCGGACGCCCCGGCGGAGGATCGCGCGCCGCTGATGAAGCGGCTCTCCTGGCGCACGAGCCCCAGCACCCAGTGCTCGTCCAGCCCCTGCGCGCGCGCCTGCGCGCTGAAGATCTCGCGGTACGGCGCGAGAAAGCGCACCGAGAAGTCGTGCATGCCGATCGTTCGATTGGCGGTGTTGATCGCGCGGTCCCAGATCTCGTAGCGGCGCGCGAGCTCCGCGGCCGCGAGCAGCTCGCGGTCGCCCATGCCCCGCACGCCCCAGTTCCACTCCCGCACCGCCTCGGTGCGAAGGTCCACGCGAAACAGCGCGAGCGCTCGCTTCAGGCTCTCGTTGCCCGCCACCCGCGCCACCTCGTCGTCCGCCGGGACGTAGCCGCGCAGCGGGACGTCGAGCGGGAGGCCGAGCTCCTCGCGGGCGAGCTTGTTGTAGAAATCATGGCCGTCGGCGATGCGCGCGAATGCGAGCTCGGCGCCGCGCGCGTCCCCGGCGGCGCGCAGCGAGCGCCCCTTCCAGTAGACCCACGTGGGGTCATCGCGCCCCTCCGCGCTCATGCGGTCGATGGCCGCGCCGACTTCGGGCCAGTCCTCGCGCCGCAACGCGGCGCGCGCGCGCCACGCAAGCTGCTCGTCGGTGAGCTGCGCGGTGCCGGTGCGTGCGAACCAGAGCGTGGCCGCGGGCAGATGCTGCTTGGCGGCGTTCGTCGCGATCTGCCCCCAGATGTAGCCCTGGTCCTTCTCCGGGAACTGCTCCTGCAGCTTGGGCGTGTAGTAGCTCGCCGCGAGCTCGGCGTCGCGCTGCGCCGCCCGCGTCAGGGCGTAGATCACGAGCTCCCGGTCCACGCGCTTCTTCAGGTCGTGCGTGTATTTCTCGAGGTAGTGGTTGGGATTGTGCGCAATGGCATCGATCGGGCGCTCGCGCGGCGTCTCCGCCGCCGGCAGATAGTTGATCGTCCGCTTCGCGGGCCCGGTCTTGTTCGCCGCGAGCAGGGCACGCACCCGCTCCCAGACGTCGTGCGTGGCGATGTTGCCGCCGGCGATCTCGCTCTCGATGAGCGGCGCGCAGCCCGCCGGGATGTCCTGCGGCGCGCGCCAGAAGGCGCGCACCTCCGCGAGCGCGGACCGGTCGCCGTTCCGCCAGCGCGCCTGCAGCGCGAGGCACGTCACGTCGGGGTCCTCGGCGGCGAGCTTCGGATACTCGGCGAGCAGAACGTCCCACTGGTGCTGCTTCGCCAGCACGCGCAGCCAGTCGTTGCGCAGTCGCTCGCCGAGCAGCAGGCCTTCGTTGCGCGCGAGCACCGCCTGCACGGCCGCCGCATCGGCTTCCCCGAGTCGCAACTTGAGCTGCCAATATTCGACGTAGGGTTCCAGCGCATAGCCGTGGAGCTCCTTCGCCTGCGCGTCGAGCCGGCCGGCATGGCCCTTGCGAAACGCGTCGGCGGCCACGCGAAACGTATCGTCTTGCCCGGCCGCGTAGAGCGGCGCCGCCACGGCGAGCAAGAGCGCGATCGCGAAGAGCCTCAGCATGGGAGTACCATGATAATTGCGACGATCGAGAAACCACATGAAGAATAGCACGGACGGCGATCGGAAAGTCCCGCCGATTCCGGGTGTTAGCATCCCTGATCGCGCCGCGCGTGGCGCGTCCGCAACACCCGTGCCGGCGGACCTGCGCGCATGGCGAAAGCAGCTGCGCGAGGAGCTGATCGCCAAGCGCGCAGCGCTGCCGCCCGACACGCTGCACGCGCATCGACTTCTCATCGACAGGCATCTGGAGCGCGGGTTCCCGAACCTGGCGCGCGGCACGGTCGCGTTCTGCTGGCCGTTCAAGGGCGAGTACGACGCGCGCTTCCTCGCCCGGAAGCTGCGCGAAGCGGGCGCAACGACCGCGCTGCCGGTGGTGGTCGCGCCGAAGACCCCGCTCGTCTTTCGGGAATGGCACCCTGGCGTGCCCCTCGCCAGGGGCGCGTTGGGCATTCACTACCCCGCGGAGGGCCCCGAAATCCTACCCACCACCGTTCTGCTGCCGATGCCCGGTTTCGACGACGCGGGCTACCGGCTCGGGTACGGGGGCGGATTCTTCGACCGCACGCTCGCCGCCCTCGCCGAGCGCCCGCACGTCATCGGCGTTGCGTACGAACTCGGTCACATTTCCACCATCCATCCGCAATCCTGGGACATTCCGGTCGACTTCGTCGTGACCGAGCGCGGGATCTACGAGCGGCGCGCAGGGAAGCTCGAGTTCCTCGGCGCGCCGGGGCCGGCCGGGAGCAAGATGGCCTCGCCCGTGTGCTACGCGGACGAGATCGATCCGGGGTATTTCGGCGGCGGGTGAAGCACGCCGACCGCCGCAGGGCCGGAGCGCGCCGCCGCCCGCGCGCGGCTCACCCCAGGAACAGCCGGTAGGCCGGGTTGCCGGTCTCCTGGACGTAAGGATAGCCGAGGGTCGAGAGGAACCGGCGGAATGCCGCCTTCTCGCTCGGCGGCACCTGCATCCCGACCAGCACCCGGCCGAAGTTCGCGCCGTCGTTGCGGTAGTGGAACAGGCTGATGTTCCAGTCCGAGCGCATGGCCTCGAGGAATTTCAGGAGCGCGCCCGGGCGCTCGGGGAACTCGAAACGGTACAAGAGCTCGTGGTCGGCGAGCGCCGCATGCCCGCCCACGAGGTAGCGCACGTGCAGCTTGGCGAGCTCGTTGTCCGACAGATCCATGGTTCTCAGGCTGTGCCGCTCGAGCGTCTTCACCACGCGGCTGCGCTCCTCGCGGTCGCGGATCTGCACGCCGACGAAGACATGCGCCTCGCGGGGATCGGCGATCCGGTAGTTGAACTCGGTGATGTTGCGCCCGCCGAGCACCGAGCAGAACCGCTTGAAGCTGCCGGGGCGTTCCGGAATGGTCACCGCGAAGAGCGCCTCGCGCTGCTCGCCCACCCCGGCGCGCTCGGCGATGAAGCGCAGCCGGTCGAAGTTCGTGTTCGCACCCGAGGCGATCGCGACGAGCACCTGGTCGCGCACGCCCGTCGCGGCGGCGTAGGCCTTCGCGCCCGCGACGCCGAGCGCCCCGGCGGGCTCGAGGATCGAGCGAGTGTCCTCGAAGACGTCCTTGATCGCAGCGCAGATCTCGTCGGTGTCCACCAGGATCCAGTCGTCGACGAGCTTCTTCGCGAGGCGCAGGGTCTCGACGCCCACCTGCTTCACCGCGACGCCGTCGGCGAAGAGCCCGACGTGCGGCAGGATCACGCGCCGCCCGGTGCGCACCGATCGGGTCATCGCGTCCGCATCGGTGGGCTGGACGCCGATCACCTTGACCTTCGGCTGCAGCCGCTTCACGTACGCAGCGATACCCGAGATCAGCCCGCCGCCGCCGACGCAGACGAAGATCGCGTGGAGCGGGCGCGTGGCCTGGCGCAGGATCTCCATGCCGACCGTGCCCTGGCCGGCGATCACGTCCGGATCGTCGTAGGGATGCACGAAAGCGAGGCGCTGGCGGCGCACGATGCGCATCGCCTCGTCGTACGCGTCGGTGTAGGAGTCCCCGTGCAGGACGACCTCGGCGCGGAGCGCCTTCACCGCGTTCACCTTGATGGCGGGCGTGGTGACCGGCATCACGATGACGGCGCGGCAGCCGAGCTTGCGCGCCGCGAGGGCGACGCCTTGGGCGTGGTTGCCGGCCGACGCTGCGATCACCCCGCGCTTCAGCGCGGCCGGCGCGAGGCGTGCCATCTTGTTGTACGCCCCCCGCAGCTTGAACGAGAACACCGATTGCATGTCCTCGCGCTTGAGCATCAGCCGGTTGCCGAGCCGCGCGGACAGGTTGGGCGCGACTTCGAGCGGCGTCTCCTCCGCGACGTCATAGACCTGGGCGGTGAGGATGCTCTCGAGATAGTCGATGGCCATGGGGCGAAAGCGACGAATATGCGGATGGCGGGCGCCTGGGCGGGCACCGCCCGCGCGCGAGGGCGTAATTTAGTGGAAACGGGGCGGTTCCGGCAACCGAGTCGTCGCGCGAGGGTCGCTCTGGTAAGCTCTGCGCCCCAGGGAAGGACTCTGATGCAGCACCGCGCTCCTCACCGCCACCTTCGCCGCCGCCGGGAAGGGCCGCGCGCAGGCAACGAATGCCATTGAACGCCGGGCGACGCCGATGAGCGGGATCTCCGAGTCCCCTACCGCGACGGACGCTGCCCGCGCCCGGCTGTTCGACCGGCTCTCCGCGCTCGGGATCGAAGCGCCGACCGTGCCCTATCCGGCGCACGAGACGGTCGAGGAAGGCAAGCGCCTGCGCGGGGACATGGCAGGCACCTTCACCAAGAACCTCCTGCTGCGCGACAAGAAGGCGCGGCTCTACCTGCTGTCGATCCACGAGGATCGCGCGCTGGATCTCAAGACGCTGCATACGCGCATCGGCGCCAAGGGACGGCTCGGCTTCGCGCCGGCGGAGCGCATGATCGAATCGCTCGGCGTGCAACCGGGTGCGCTGACGCCGCTCGGGCTGATGAACGATGCGGCGCAGGCGGTGACCGCCGTGATCGACGTGTCGCTGCTCCAGGCCGAACAGCTCAATTTCCATCCGCTGATCAATACCGAGAGCACCGGCATCAAGCCCGCCGAGCTCCTGCGCTTCATTCGCTCGTGCGGGCGCGAGCCGATGCTGGTCGATTTCGACATTCCGCCGTCCGACGGCTGAGATCGTTCGCGCGCTCGGCGCGCGCTGCCGTGACGGCGAACTCGGGACGGGTGCGCGCGCCCGCGCGCATCGGGCAGCCCGGGGTGGGCCGGCGCGCGGCGCCGATCGCCGCCGCGGTCAGCCGCGCAGGAACGCTTCGATGCTGGTCGCGAGCGCGACCGGCGTCTCGTTCATCGGGTAGTGGCCCGCGTTGGCCATCACCTCGAGCACCGCGTTCGGATACCAGCGCATGTAGGTGTCCTTCATCGCCGCCTCCCCGAGCGCCGGGTCGTGCTGACCGACGATCACCTTGATCGCCACCGGGTTGCCCGCGATCTCGGCGTGGAAGTCCGTCTTCGCCCAGGACGGCAGATACGCGGCGAACGCCGCCTCGTCCGAATGCTCGATCGACGAGGCCACCATCTGATCGAGCCAGGCATCGCAAAGCCGGCTGCCGGTGGTCACGTTGATTATGCCCCTGCGCGCGGCGGCGTCCTTGGCGGCGCTCGAAAAGAACGCCCAGCCCGCGTCGTCGAACGGCACCCCGCCGGCCGGCACCGGCGTGACCGCCACCATCCGCTCGACGCGCCGCGGCGCGGCCGCGAGCACCTGCTGGATCGCCGCTCCGCCCATCGAATGGCCGATCAGCGAGAAGCGCTCCCAGCCCAGGCCATCGGCCAGGGTGAGCGCATCCTGCGCGACCTGCTCCATCGTGTACGGCCCGCCGCTGCCCTTCATCCCGCCGTAGCCGCGGCAGTCCATGAACGCGTAGGTGAAGCCGCGGGTGTCGAGCACGCCCGCCATCGGCCCCCAGCCGCCGCCGTGGCCGAACCAGCCATGCAGCGCGATCACCTTGCGCGGACCCCTGCCGATCATCCGATGCGTGTTCATGACGCGACTCTCCCGAAGGGATTCGAAGGTTCATGCAGCGCGGCCCGCCGCGCGGCCCTCGTCCGCGCGGAAAGCTCGCGATCCCGGTTGCCAGGACGACCGGCGTCTCATGCATCGGATCTGTGCCCGGCGCACGGACCATATCCGCAACCACCGCAAGCACGGCGTGCGGCGATGAGCGTAGCAGAGTTTCCGCATCGCCGGCGCGCCCTTCTGCTGCGAATACCGGGCTCGCCCTGCCGGTAGATGCGCTTCGCTGCCGAGAGCGAAGCGGAGCTCAGAGCCCCAAGTAGGCGCGCTGCACCTCGGGATCGTGCCGCAGCTCGGCGGCGCTGCCTTCGCGCACGATCTCGCCGGTCTCCATGACGTAGCCGCGATCGGCGATCGACAGCGCGGCGTTCACGTCCTGCTCGACCAGCAGCACGGTGACGCCCTGCTTGCGGATCTGGGTCATGATGTCGAGCAGCCCATCGACGATCACCGGCGCGAGCCCGAGGCTCATCTCGTCCACCATGATGAGCCGCGGCGCCGCCATCAGCCCGCGTGCGACCGCGCACATCTGCTGCTCGCCGCCCGACATCCTCCCGGCGAGCTGCCGGCGGCGCGCGGCGAGCTGCGGGAAGAGGCCGTACACCCACTCGAGCCCCGCGCGGATCGCGGCCTTGTCGTTGCGCCTGTAGGCGCCCATCAGCAGGTTCTCCTCGACGCTCATGTGGTCGAAGAGCTGGCGACCCTCCGGAATCTGGACCAGCCCCCGGCCGAACACCTCTTCGGCCTCGGCGCCGGCGAGGCTGCGGCCGTCGAAGCTCACTTCTCCCTGCGACGGGATGAGCCGCGATACCGCCCGCAGCAGCGTGGTCTTGCCCGCGCCGTTGCCGCCGACCATCGCGACGATCTCGGCCGGGCGGATCGCCAAGCGCACATCGCGCAGCACCTGCATCCCGCCGTAGCCCGCGTTGAGCCCGGCGATGCTAAGCAGCGCGCCGCTCAATCCCGCCTCCGGCCGAGGTAGGCCTCGATCACGCGCGCGTCGCGCAGCACCTCCCCGGTGCCGCCCTCGGCGATCTTCTCGCCGTGGTACAGGACGAGCACGCGGTCCGAAAGGCTCTTGATCGCCTTCATGACGTGCTCGATCACCAGGATGCTGATGCCGCGGTCGCGCACCTTCTTGATGTCGTCGATGACCTCCTCGATCTCGACGTGGTGGAGGCCGGCCATCACCTCGTCGAGCAGCAGGAGCTTCGGCTGCATGGCGAGCGCCTTGGCGAGCTCCAGGCGCTTGCGGTCGGGCCCGCCGAGCGCATCGGCCCGCTGCGCTGCGCGCTTGCCGAGGCCGACGAACTCGAGGCTCGCGCGCGCCTGCTCGCGCGCGGCGCGGATGCTGCGCTCGCCGCCTCCCGCGCCGAAGAGAGCGCCGACCGAGGCGTTGTCGAGCACGCTCATGCCCGGGAACGGCTTCATGATCTGGAAGGTGCGGCCGATTCCCAGGTGCGCGCGGCGGAAAGCCGGGATGCCGCGCAGCGGCCGCCCTTCGAACGCGATCTCGCCCTCGCTCGGCTCGAGCGTACCGCTCACCATGCTGACCACCGTAGTCTTGCCGGCGCCGTTCGGCCCGATCAGGCCGAGAATCTCGCCGCGCTTCAGGTGGAAGCTCACGTTGCTCACCGCGACCAGGTCGTGGAAGCGCCTGGTCAGGCCCCGGACTTCGAGGATATGCTCGGTCACAGGCGGTGCGCCTTCACGTTCTCGAGGAAGTAGCGCCAGCCCGCGCGCTTGAAGCTCTGCACGAGGTCCGCGATGCCGCGCGGCATGAACACGACCGCGACGACGATCACGATGCCGAAGAACAGGCTGGCGAAGCTGGTGAGCTTGCTCGCGAGCACTTCGGAGACGATCGACAGGATGAGCGCGCCGACCACCGGGCCGAACACGCTGCCCGGCCCGCCGAACACCGCCATGATGATCATCTTGACGTTGAGGCCGATGTCGAACACGCCGACCGGGTCGATGAAGGTGATGTGGTACGCGTAGATGCCTCCGGCGAGCGCGCTGAACGCGGCCGAGAGCACGAACGCGAGCACCTTGTAGAGCGTGGTGTTCACGCCCATCACCGCCGCGGCGTCCTCGTTCTCGCGGATCGCGATCAGCCCGAAGCCCAGGCGGCTGCGCGACAGCCAGTAGACCGTCAGCGTGGCGAGCGCGAGCACCGCGAGCGACAGCTCGTAGAAGAGCACATCGCTCTTCAAGAGCGGCAGCACCAGCCCGACGTTGCGCCCTGCGATCTCGAGGTTCGAGACGATCGCGGTCATGACGAAGGCGAGTCCGAGCGTGGCGATCGCGAAGTAGTGGCCCCTCAGGCGCAGCACGGCCATGCCCAGCACCGCCGCGAACACCACGCCGAGCGCGAGCCCGAGCAGCATGCCGACCCAGAAGGGCAGGTCGAACTGGACCATCGCGATCGCGACGCCGTAGGCGCCGAGACCGTGGAACACCGAGTTGCCGAACGAGGGATAGCCGGTGTAGCCGCCGATGATGTTCCAGCCCTGCGCGAGCGTGGCGAGGAGCAGCACGCTGATGCCGAATTGCACGAGCACCGGACCGCCGATCCAGGGCAGCGCCGCGAGCAGCGCGACGATCGCGGCGAGGGCGACCGCCGCCGCGATGCGCCTCACGCGGTCCTCCCGAGGAGCCCGGTCGGGCGCACGATGAGCACCAGCACCAGGATGCCGAAGCTCATGACGTCGCGGTAGGTCGGCCCGATGTAGAGCGACGTGAGCGACTCGACGACGCCGAGGAACAGCCCGCCGACGATCACCGCGAGCGGATTGTCGAGCCCGCCGATGATCGCGATCACGAACGACTTCGCGGTGAGCGGCCCGCCGATGTAGGGATTGATCTGCGAGACCGTGCCGTAGAGCCCGCCGGCGACGCCCGCGAGCCCGGCGCCCAGGCCGAACGTGAGCGCGTAGATGTTGCGCGGGTTCACTCCGTGCAGCCGCGCGGCGACGAGATTCTGCGCGGCGGCCCGGATGGCGCGGCCGGCGCGTGTGTGCAGGAGGAAAGCCCACATCGCGAATGTCAGCCCCACCGCGATCCCGCAGGCGATCGCCTGCACGTAGGGCACCGTGATTCCGCGCAGCGAGAAATTGGCTCCGGCGTAGCTCGGATTGATGGTGCGGAAATCGGCCGAGAACGCGAGCTGCGCGAGGTAGGTCAGCACCACCTCGATGCCGAAGGTGATGAGGAGCGTGTTGAACATCGGCCCGCGCATCACCAGGTTGAGGATGCCGCGCTGGATCGCGTACCCGAGGACAAATAGCACGAGCGCGGCGAGCGGCAGCGCCGCGAACGGATCGATGCCCACCAGCGTGTACAGGAAGTAGGTCGCGTAGGCGCCGAGCATGATGAGCGCCCCGTGCGAGAGGTTGACGATGTTCAACACCCCCCACACGAGGGCGAGCCCGAGCGCCATCAGGGCGTAGAGGCCTCCGAGGAGGAGGCCGTTGACCACGACCTGGACGAGGAGCTCCACGCTCGGGCGCCCCGCGTGCCTTCGATCCCGCTCAGCGCTTGTCCCAGGCGGGCATTGGGTAGCGCGGCTTGTTCTCGAACCCCTTCGCGTCGTAGATCGGCACCACCGCACCGTTCTGGATCTCGATCATGATCTGCGGCAGGCTGATCTGGCCGTTCGGGCTGAAGGCGATGCGGCCGTACAGGCTCTCGAAGTTGACCTTGGCGAGCGCGTCGCGCACTTTCGCCGGATCGAGGCTGCCGGCCGACTCGATTGCGTTCGCCAGCGCCTCGACCGTGGCCACCCCTGCCGCGGCGTGGTAGTCCGGCTCATAGCCGAACTTCGCCTTGTAGGCCTGCGCGAACTGCTCGGCGTCGCCGAACCACTTGTCCTTGAGAGCGGTCGAGGGAAGCCAGGGCGTCATGCCGTAGGCGTAGTCCGCGTCCTTGCCCAGGGCCTTGCGGAAGTCTTCGCTCGGCACCCCGACGGTGAACGAGTAGAGCTTCGGGCTCACGTTGAGGCTCTTCGCCTGGCGGATGAAGTTGAGCACCTCGGTCTCGTGTCCGGCCACCAGCACCGCGTCGATCTTCTCGCTCTTGATCCGGGAGAGGAGCGAGGAGAAGTCCGAGGCGTTGCTGCTGTAGCGCTCGTCGAGCGCCACCTTGAAGCCGGCCTTCGCGAGCAGCTCGCGCGTGCCCTTGGCCACCGAGACGTCGAAGGCGTCGTCCGCGTAGAGCAGCGCCACGCTGGCGGGCTTCGGGTCGAGCTTGCCCATCGCCGCGATCGTGCTGCCGAAATAATCGCTCGCCGGGGCGAGCAGGCCGAAGATGTACTTGTAGCCGCGGGCGAAGATCTGGTCCGAAGCGCCGCCGCCCTGCGCCATCGGCACCTGGTTCTTCTCGGCGATCGACGAATCGGCCAGGATGAAGTTGCTCGCGAACCCGCCGAGCAGGAAATTCACCTTGTCCTCCGCGAGCAGCTGCACGTACTGGCGAACGCTCAGGTTGACGTCGGACTGGTTGTCCAGCACCTTGAGCGCGAGCTTGTGCTGCGTCGCGCCAACCTTCACCCCTCCGGCGGCGTTGATCTTGTCGATCGCGAACTCGTAGGCGTCCTTGTAGTAGCGGCCGGTGTTGGCGATCGGTCCGGTCAGCTGGACCGAGGCCCCGAGGTTGATCGTCTGGGCCCAGCCAGCGGCGCTCATGAGCAGGGTTGCAAGCAGCAGCACGATCCGGGCCATGGTGACCTCCTTTCGTGTGATCGTGACAGGCGTGGATTGCGGGCGCCCGGTTCGGGCAGCGGCGCTCCGGTACTGCGGCTCTATTGTAGTTCCACGCATCCCCTCGTGCATGGCGCGGCGGTCCGGTGCTCCGCTCCCGCAGCTTCCGCCGTGCCGGGCGCGCGCCGAGCGGCCGTTGTCTTGACGGCGGGACGGGGCGCCGCTAGCCTTGCCCCGGCAGTGGTCGCCCAGGCAAGGATATACTCCCTCGACACCTTTCGCAGCGCCGATGCGATCGGGGCGTTGACCAACGGCGCGAGCAAGGGGCTGGTCGGCGAGTTCGACCGTGTGCGCGGCACCGGCGATCGCCGCCCGGCACGCCTCGAGCTCACCCGGCGTGGCCGCGCGCTGCACGCGCGGCTCGTGCGCGTGCAGGTCGAGGTTCTCAATCGCATGCTGCGCGGCTTCACGCGTAGCGAGGCGCGCGAGCTCGAGGGGCTGCTCGAGCGCGTGCTCGCGAACGGCACACCGGAACCGGCATGAGCCGCCGTGCTCTCCTGGGGGCACTCGTCGTGGTCGCCGGCTGCGCCAGCGATCAAGGCCTCGAGCCGCGCGCGGCGCCGATCGAGCCGGCGTCGCTCGAGGCCGCCGCCTCGCTCGCGGCAATGGTGCCGCCCGCGGACGAGGCGAAACGCGGGTGGCCGCAGCTCGACTGGTGGCAGCGCTTCGGCGATCCGCAGCTCGACGCGCTGATCGGCGACGCCCTTGCCGGCAGCCCGGACATTCGCCTCGCGCAGGCGCGCGTGGACCAGGCAGCGGCGGCCGCGCAGATCGCGCACGCGCCGCTCTCGCCCCAGGTCAACGCGAGCGCCGACATTACGCGTGCGCGCATCTCCGAGAACTACATCTTCCCGCCACCGATCGCGGGCTCGATCTACACCACCACGCAACTCGCGCTCGGTGCGGGCTACGAGCTCGATTTCTGGGGCAAGAATCGCGCGATCTACGAGGCGGCGCTCGGCCGCGCACGCGCGGCGCAGGCCGAGCGCTTCGCCGCCGCTCTGGTGCTCTCGTCGGCGGTGGCAACCGCCTACGTGCAGCTTGCGCGCGCCTTCGATCGGCTCGACCTCGCGAAGCGCGAGCTGGACGAACGGGAATCGGTGCGCAAGCTCACCGATGACCGGGTACGCGCGGGCCTCGACTCGCGCCTGGAGTTGAAGCAGGTGGAGACCTCCATTCCGGCTGCGCGCACGCGCATCGCACAGATGGAGGAGGAAATCGGGCTGCGCCGCAATCAGCTCGCGGCGCTCCTCGGCGCAGGCCCGGACCGTGGCCTTGCGATCGAGCGGCCGGCGCTGCAGGCGGCGAGCGTCGCGCTGCCTGCGCGCGTGCCGGCCGACTTGCTCGGCCGCCGGCCGGACGTGGTCGCGAGCCGCTTGCGGGCCGAGGCGGCCAAGCGCGACATCGCCTCGGCGAAGGCGCAGTTCTACCCGGATGTAAACCTCTCGGCGCTGATTGGCGTGCAATCGGTGACGCTGTCGAAGCTCCTCACGGCCGGGAGCGCCATCCCGTCGATCGGCGCCGCGGTCAGCCTGCCGATCCTAGACGGCGGGCGCCTGCGCGGCGCGCTCGCCGCGCGCGACGCCGACTACGACGTCGCGGTCGAGCAGTACAACCAGACGCTCGCCGGCGCGCTGCGCGAGGTCGTCGACCAGCTCACCTCGCTGCGTTCGGTGCGCCAGCAGAGCATGGACGTCGAGACCGCCCTCGCCTCCGCGGAGGAGGCCTACCGTCTCGCGGTGATCCGCTACGGGGCCGGCCTCGGCAGCCTGCTGCAGGTCCTCAGCGTCGAAACGGCGGTGCTCGAGCAGCGCACGCTGCACGCCGACCTGCACTCGCGCGAGCTCACGCTCTCCATCAATCTCATCCGTGCGCTCGGCGGCGGCTTCGACGCGACGGTGGCGATGCAATGAAGCGACGCATTCTGCTGCTCGGCGTCCTCGCGGTGTTCCTCCTCGGCGGCGCCGCCGTCGCCTTCTGGTACTTCCTGTACGGTCAATACCACGAGACCACCGACGACGCTTACGTTGGCGGCAACCTGGTGCAGATCACCCCGCAGGTGGCGGGCACCGTGATCGCCATCCATGCCGACGACACCGACTACGTGCAGGCCGGCGAGCTGCTGGTCGCGCTCGACCAGGCCGACGCGCAGCTCGTGCTCGAGCAGGCCGAAGCGCAGCTCGCGATGACCGTGCGCAACGTACGCACCCTGCGTGCGGCGAGCACCGGGGGCAAGGCGAACGTCGCGCTGCGCCGCGCCGAGCTCGCCAAGGCCGAGCAGGACCTGGCGCGCCGCCGTGCGGTGGGCGCCTCGGGTGCGGTATCGGGCGAAGAGCTCCAGCACGCGGTCGACGCGGCAAGCGCGGCGCGCGCCGCGCTCGAAGCGGCCGAGCAGCAGCTCGCGGCGCAGCGCGCCATGGTGGACCGCACCGACGTGCACGATCACCCGGACGTGAAGAACGCCGCCGCGCGCGTGCGCGAGGCCTACCTCGCCTATTCGCGCACCCGGATTCCGGCGCCCGTCTCGGGCTTCGTGGTACGGCGTTCGGTGCAGCTCGGGCAGCGGGTCGCCCCCGGGAGCGTACTGATGACCGTCGTGCCGCTCGCGGACGTGTGGGTCGATGCGAACTTCAAGGAAAACCAGCTCGCCAACCTGCGGCCCGGTCAGCCCGTGACGCTCACGGCCGATGCCTACGGCTCCGGCGTGGTGTTCCACGGCAAGGTCGCCGGCTTCAGCGCCGGCACGGGAGCGTCATTCGCGCTCCTCCCGGCGCAGAACGCGAGCGGCAACTGGATCAAGATCGTGCAACGCGTGCCGGTGCGCATCGCGCTCGAACGCCAGGAGCTCGACGCGCACCCGCTGCAGATCGGCCTGTCGATGCGTGTCGACGTCGACACGCACGACCGCTCCAGTGCGCGGCTCGAGCGCGTGGCACGGCAGGCGCCCGCATACGAGACGCGCGCGTTCGCTTCGCCGGCAGCCGAGGCCGACCGGCGCATCGAGCAGATCATCGCCGCGAACAGCGTGACTTCGAGCGAGGGCGGCTCGACGGCCACCGCCGGACGCTAGCACCGTGGCCGCCCGACCTCCGCCGCCGCCGCTCGAAGGCAGCACGCGGCTCATCGCCTCGCTGGCGGTGGCGCTCGCCACCTTCATGAACGTGCTCGACATGTCGATCACCAACGTGTCGATCCCGGCGATCGCGGGAGACCTCGGCGTGTCGCCCAACCAGGGCACCTGGACCATCACGTCCTTCGCCGTGTCCAACGCCATCACGGTGCCGCTCACCGGCTGGCTCACCGAGCGCTACGGGCAGGTGCGGCTCTTTCTCACCGTCACCGGGCTGTTCGTGCTCGCCTCGTTGCTGTGCGGCCTGTCGGTCTCCATGCCGATGCTCGTTACTCTGCGCGTCGCGCAGGGCGCGGTCGCCGGGCCGATGATTCCGCTCGCGCAGACACTGCTCCTTTCCAGCTACCCGCGCGAGAAGGCGGGCATCGCGCTTTCCACGTTCTCGCTCACCATCCTCGTTGCGCCGGTCGTCGGGCCGCTGCTCGGCGGCTGGATCACCGACAATTTCTCCTGGCAGTGGATCTTCTTCATCAACGTGCCCGTCGGCCTCGTCGCGCTCGTCCTGACCTGGACGTTCTACCACGACCGCGAGACCGAGCGCGTGAACAAGCCGATCGACGCGATGGGCCTCGTCCTGCTGGTCGTCTGGGTGGGCGCGCTGCAGCTCATGCTCGACAAGGGCAAGGACCTCGACTGGTTCTCCTCGCCCGAGATCATCGCGCTCGGCGTCGCCGCGGCGCTCGCCTTCTGCCTGTTCATGGTGTGGGAGCTCACCGAGAGCCACCCGGTCGTCGATCTGGGGCTCTTTCGCGACCGCAATTTCGCCATCGGCACGGCGGCGATCTCGCTCGGCTTCGGCACTTATTTCGCCAGCATCGTGCTGCTGCCGCTGTGGCTGCAGCAGTTCCTCGGCTACACCGCGACCGATGCCGGAATAGTGCTCGCGCCGGTGGGTTTCCTCGCGATCATCCTCACGCCGATCGTCGGCCGCTATGGCGACCGGGTCGATACGCGGCTCCTCTCCACCACGTCGCTCGCCATCTACGCGATCGTCGCCTGGATGCGCTCGCGCTTCAACGTCGAGGTCGATCTCTGGACGCTCGTCGTGCCGACCATCGTGCAGGGCGCGGCGACGGCGATGTTCTTCATCCCGCTGATCACGCTCGCGTTCGCGGGCTTGCGCCAGGAGCAGATCGCCGCCGCCGCGGGACTGAACAACTTCCTGCGCATTACCGCGGGCTCCTTTGCGACGTCGATCACCACGACGCTCTGGGAAAACCGCGCTGCTTTCCATCACGCGCAACTCGTGGAGCGGCTGACGCCGAACGATCCGGTGGCGGGCGCGACGATGCGATCGCTCTCCGAGCTGGGCGTGCCGCCCGAGCGGCAGTACGCGCTGCTCGACCAGCTCGTGAACCAGCAGGCGTTCACGCTCTCGGCCCTCGATCTCTTCTACCTCTCGGCGTGGCTCCTGGTTGCGCTGATCCCGCTGCTGTGGCTCGCACGCCCGCCGCGCCGCAAGGGCGCGGCTCCAGACGCAGCGAGCGCCCATTGACGAGCGGACCACCGCCCTGTTTCTGGATCGCTCGCGGCGCGTCGAGGGCGAGATCAGGGTCGGGATGGCCGGCATCAACGTGCCGATCCCGGCCCGGGTCGCTTATTGCTCGTTCGGCGGCTGGAGGCAGTCGCTCCTCGGCGACCTGCACGTGGGCGGCGTCGAGGGAGTAAGGTTCTACACCAGGACCGAGGTGCTCACGCGCCGTGGCTGCACCGGGACACGCCAGCGCCGGGGCTTCACGATGCCGAGGCGCGGCTGATCGGCGGCGCCGTCACCTACAGGGAGAAGCGATGGGAAGGGACCGCATCGGCCTCACGACAATCGTCGCTGCAATCGTCGCCGCGGGCGTGCTCGCCGGCTGCGCGCCCGATGCGTGGAACGCGCAGTCGAGCTTCGACCAGTACCTCGACACGGTCGCGAAGAAGTGCAATCCGCTCCGACTCGGACATTACCCGATCGGCGATCTGATCTATACCCCCGCGCCGTACTTCCTGGACATGGCGTCGCGCTTGTATTACGGGAAGATCAGCCAAGCGCGCTTCCGGGACGCGATGGTCTCCTTCTCGGACAACAGCGCCGCCACGCACCGGGGCGTCGATTGCATCATCGCCCAGCTGCCGTCCGCGTCGCCGGCTGCGCCCGGGGTAACCCCGTTCCTGCCGCCACCGTCGGGCAGCGGACCGGCCAACGTCCCGCCGCGGTCGAAGTGACACGCACACGTCGCCGCCCTCACTTCATGTGCTTGCGGAACTCGGGCTTGCGCTTCTCCTTGAGCGCATTGACGCCCTCCTTCGACTCGTCGGTCTCGTAGTACATGCTGAGCGCCTGCATCCCCATGTCGCCAATGCCGATGATTCCCGCGGTGTCGGCGTTGAAAGAGCGCTTCGCGATCGCGATGGCGGTGGGGCTCTTCTCGACGATCTCCGCGCACCAGCGCGCCACCTCGGCGTCGAGGTCGGCGTCGGGGACGACCGCATTCACCATGCCCATCGCGAGCGCGTCGCGCGCGCTGTACCGCCGGCACAGGAACCACACCTCCCGTGCCCGCTTCTCGCCGATGACGCGCGCCAGGTAGGCCGTGCCGAACCCCGGATCGACCGAGCCCATCTTCGGCCCAACCTGCCCGAACACCGCCGACTCGGCCGCGATGGTGAGGTCGCAGAGCAGCGCGAGCACGTTGCCTCCGCCGATCGCGTACCCCTGCACCTTGGCGATCACCGGCTTCGGCACGTCCCGGATCACGCGCTGCAGGTCCTCGATCGGCAGGCCGATCATCCCGCGGCCGTCGTAGCTGCCCTCGTGCGCCGCCTGATCGCCCCCGGTGCAGAACGCCTTCTCGCCGGCGCCGGTCAGGACGATGACGCCGATGTCGCGGCTCCATCCGGCACGGTGGAACGCGCCGATCAGCTCCTCGCAGGTCTTGCCGCGGAACGCGTTGAACTTCTGCGGCCGGTTGATGGTGATGGTCGCGACGCCGTTCCTGGCGTGATGCCGGCGGACACCA
The DNA here is from genome assembly GCA_020848075.1 of Burkholderiales bacterium. Classification (GTDB taxonomy): domain Bacteria; phylum Pseudomonadota; class Gammaproteobacteria; order Burkholderiales; family SG8-39; genus JAABRB01. The sequence continues at coordinate 74,920 of JADLAV010000064.1, read as the reverse complement.
CGACTTGCTCCGCGTAGCCGCCGTTCTCCATCTGCGCGGCGACCCGCTGGCCGGGCGCGAGCGATGTCACACCTTCGCCCAGCGACCGCACGATGCCCGCGACCTCTTTGCCGGGGCTGAACGGCAGCGGCGCGAGGATCTGGTACTCGCCCCGCGCGACGAGCAGGTCCGGGAAGTTCACGCCGCACGCGTGGACCTCGATCAGGACCTCGCCCGGGCCCGCCGCCGCCACGGGCACCTCCGTGACTACGAGATCCTCGGGCTCGCCGAACCGCACCACACGGACCGCGCGCATGGACGCCTCAGCTCGCGGCCGTCAGGGCAGGCATCGTCACTCGCCCGCGATCGCGCGGCTGATCACGAGATGCTGGATGTCGTTCGTGCCCTCGTAGATCTTCGCGCCGCGGACCGCCCGGTAGATGCGCTCCACGCCGTACTCCTCGATGTAGCCATAGCCGCCGAGCGTCTGGATCGCGTCCGAGCACACCCGCTCCGCCATCTCCGAGGCGAAGAGCTTCGCCATCGACGCTTCCTTGAGGCACGGCAGCCCTGCGCTGCGCAGGGCCGCCGCATGCAGCACGAGCTGCCGGGCGGCCTCGATGGCGGTCGCCATGTCCGCTAGCCTGAAGGCGACGGCCTGGTGCTCGATGATCGGCTTGCCGAAGGTGATCCGCTCCCGCGCGTACGCGAGCGCGAGCTCCATCGCGGCGCGCGCCATGCCGACGCACTGGGACGCGATGCCGATCCGTCCGCCTTCCAGGTTGGCGAGCGCAATCCGGTAGCCGCCCCCCTCGGTCCCGAGCAGCGCGTCGGCCGGCAGGCGCGCGTCGTCGAACACGATCTCGCAGGTGTCCGAGGCGTTCTGGCCCATCTTCTTCTCGACGCGCGCGACCCTGTAGCCCGGGTTGGAGGTCTCGACGATGAATGCGCTGATCCCGCGCTTGCCCGCGGCCGGATCCGACAGCGCAAAGACGAGCGCGACCTCCGCCGTGCTCCCGCTGGTGATGAACTCTTTGGTGCCGCTCAGCACCCAGCCCCCCGCCGTGCGGCTCGCCCGCGCGCGCAGCGCCGATGCGTCCGAGCCGCCTTGCGGCTCGGTGAGGCAGAACGCGCTCAGCATCTCGCCGCGCGCCATCGGCTTCAGGTACTTCTCCTTCTGCGCCGCGGTCCCGTACTCGAGGATCGGCATGCACCCGACGGAGTTGTGCCCGCTCATCACCGTGGAGATGGCGCCGTCTCCCGCCGCCACCTCTTCAAGCGCGAGCGCGTAGGCGACATAGTCGAGCCCCGCCCCGCCCCATTCCTGCGGCACGGTGACGCCCATGAATCCGAGCTCGCCGAGCGCCTTCACCGCGGCGCGCGGGAAGGTCGCCGTGCGCTCCCATGCGGCCGAGTACGGCGCGAGCTCGCGGCGCGCGAACTCGCGCGCCGCGTCGCGCGCCATGCGTTGTTCTTCGGTCAGGAGCATGGCGGAATTCCCGGCAACGGAACCCCCGTTCGGTCGAACGGGCCGGACGATTCTCGGGGCGCCTCCTTCGGCTGTCAAGGCGGCGCGCTCCAGCGCGCGCACCTCGGTGGTGGTGCAGAGCGGCGCGCCCGCGGTGCCGCTCAGCCGAGGTTGAACATCTTGCCGGGCAGGAAGGTCACGATCTCGGGGAATGTCCAGATCACCGCCACCGCGATGACCATGAGGATGAAGAACGGCAACGCCGCGCGCGCGACGTAGAACATGTTCTTGCCGGTCAGGCCCTGCAGCACGAACAGGTTGAAGCCCACCGGCGGGGTGATCTGCGCCATCTCGACGACCAGGACGACGAAGATACCGAACCACAGCAGGTCGATCCCCGCGGCCTGGACCGACGGCAGGATCACCGAGGAGGTGAGCACCACCATCGAGATGCCGTCGATGAAGCAGCCGAGGACGATGTAGAGCAGCGTGAGCACCGCGATCAGGTGCACTGCGGTGAAGCCCTGCTGGCCGATCCACTCGGCCATCGCCGCCGGCACGCCGGTGAAGCCCATCGCGACGGTGAGGAACGACGCGCCCGCGAGGATGAACGCGATCATGCACGACGTCCGGGTGGCGCCCATCACGCTGTCGGAGAACGTCTTCCAGGTGAGCGACCCGGTGACCGCGGCGAGCACGAGCGAGCCGGCCACGCCGATCACCGCCGCCTCGGTGGGCGTCGCGATGCCGGCGTAGATCGATCCGATCACGCAGCCGATCAGGAGCACCGCCGGAATCAGGAGGCGCGACGCGTTGAGCTTCTCGCCGAGCGAAGTCACTTGGTCGCGCGGCGGCGTCTTCTTCCGGTTGAGCAGTGCCCACAGGACGATGTAGCCCGAGAACATCAGGATCAGCATGATGCCCGGCAGCACCCCGGCGACGAAGAGCCGCGCGATCGAGACGTTCGCCGCCACGCCGTACACGATCATGATGATCGAGGGCGGAATCAGCAGGCCGAGCGTGCCCGCGCCCGCGAGCGAGCCGACTGCCATGTGCTCGTCATAGCCGCGCTTGAGCAATTCGGGAATCGTAATCCGGCCGATGGTGGCTGCGGTGGCCGCGGACGATCCGGAGATCGCGGCGAAGATGCCGCAGCCGAACACGTTACAGTGCATCAGGCGTCCGGGCAGCGGCGCCATCCACGGCGCGAGGCCGCGGAACATGTCCTCCGAGATCCGCGTGCGGAACAGGATCTCGCCCATCCAGATGAACAGCGGCAAGGCGGTAAGGGCCCAGCTGGTGCTCGCACCCCACACCGTGGTCGCCATGAGGCTGCCTGCCGGCGAGCTGGTGAAGAACACCATCGCGACCCAGGCGACGCCAAGCAGGGTGAGCGCGATCCACACGCCCGCGACGAGCAGCGCCGCGAGGGCCGCGAGCAGCACCACCGACAGCAGCCAGAGGTCCACGCCGCTACCGCTCGAAGGTTGGCTGCGATCCGATCGCGCTCGCCTCGGCGGCCTCGCAGGCCGTCGGCCGGCCGCGCAACGCGCTCACCAGGTCGTCGACGACGGCGATGAAGAGAACGAGCAGGCCGAGCGCCATGCCGCTTTGCGGGATCCACAGCGGCACCGCGATCAGCCCCTGCGACACGTCGTGGATCTGCCAGGACACGACGGTCATCTCGCAGCTGTACCAGGCGAAATAACCGGCGAGGAAGGCCGCGACGCCGAGACTCGCGAGCTCGAAGGCGCGGCGTGCGCTGCCGCGCAGGTGGTGCAGCAGCAGCGTCATGCGGATGTGTTCGTTGGCGCGGAACGTGTAGGCGAGACCCAGGAACGAGGTCGCCGCGAGGCAGAAGCCCGAGAAGTCGTCGAACGAGCGTACCTCCAGGCCGAGCTCGCGCCCGACGATCTCGCCGGCGATGAGCACCGCGATCGCCACCAAAAAAAATCCGGCCAGGAAGCCGGAAATCTTGTAGAGGAGATCGAGCGCCGCGCGCATCGCCGGGTTGCTACTTGCCGCGGTAGGCCTTGAGGATCGCCTCGCCCTCCGGGCCGGCCTTCTTCGCCCACTCCTCGGCCATCTGCCTGCCGATCGCCTCGAACTCGGCCTCGAGCTTGGCAGAGGGCTGCTCCACCTTGATGCCGTGCGAGGCCATGGTCTTCACGTAATTCTCGTTCTCCGCCTCGCTCACCTTCCAGCCGCGCGCCTCCGCGGCCTGGGCGGCCTTGAGTACGGCGCTGCGCTCGGCGGCAGGCAGCTTGTCGAACGCGGCCTTGTTCACGAGCACCATGTTCTGCGGCAGGAACGCCTGCGCGTCGTAGTAGTAGGACAGGTAGTCCCACGCCTGGGTGTCCACGCCGGTGGCGCCCGAGGTGATCATCGCGTCGACCAGCCCGGTCTTGAACGCCTGCGGAATGTCCGGCACCTGCACGGTGGTCGGCACCGCGCCCAACAGCTCGGCGAAGCGCGAAGTCGTCGGGCTATAGGTGCGGAATTTGACGCCTTTCAGGTCGGCGGTCGTCTGGATCGGTTTCTTCGTGTAGATGCCCTGCGGCGGCCAGGCTACCGTGTACAGCAGCTCGATTCCTTGCGCCGCGAGCTTTTTCTCGACGTAGGGGCGCGCGATGTCCCAGAGCCTGCGCTGCTTGGCGTAGCTGTTGGCGAGGAACGGGTTGGAGTCGAACGCGAACAACGCCGATTCGTTCGCGAGCACCGAGCCGAGGATCTCGCCGATCGGGACCTGGCCGGTCTGCACGGCGCGCTTGATCTCCGGCATCTTGATCAACGAGCCGTTCGAGTGCACCGCGATCACCAGCTTTCCGCCAGTCGCCTTGGCGACGTCCTGGGTGAACTGGACCACGTTCTTGGTGTGGAAGTTGCTGTCCGGGTACGGCGTCGGCATGTCCCACTTCGTCTGGGCGCGCACGGCGCCGGCCGCGAGCGCGAGTGCGGCCGCCGCTGAAATCGCGATGACGATCCTGCGTCGGTTCATGGCGATCTCCTTCGAGCTTGTTGTTCCCGGCGCATGAGGGGAGCGCCGGTCGAGCCGGCATCTTCGGCCAGGGTCTCGCTCCGTGTCAACGCCGCGCCGCGAGCACGTGGTCGGCACGCGCAAGGCTCGCGGTCAGCCCCGGCGCTTCGATGCCGAAGGGACTCACGCGGCCGGCCGGGCCGTATCCGCGCGGATCCTGGAAACGCGTCGTCGGCGAATGCTCGGTCCGGTGCAGAAGCTGACCTTCGACGCGGGAGAGCTTGATATCCTTGGCGAATTCCCGGCGCGATGCGTGCTCACCGTCGATACCCCGCCGCTGACCCTCGATGGACCCCACACCGGCACCGCCCCGATCCCGCCCGACCCTCCTGCAGCGCGTGCTGCATGAGCCCGCACCGCACCCGCGCCTCGAGCGGCTCGAAGCCTACCCCTGGGTGATCGTCGCGACGGTGTGCGTCGGCGCGTTCATGGGGCAACTCGATACGAGCATCGTGAGCCTCGTGCTGCCGGCGCTGGAAGTCCATTTCGACGCGCGGCTGGATCGCGTGCAGTGGGTGGCGATCGTCTATCTCCTGGTGCTCATCGGGCTCCTCACGCCGCTCGGGCGCGTCGCCGACGCGCTCGGGCGCAAGGCGCTGTACACCGGCGGCTTTGCCGTGTTCATCGCCGGCTCGGCGCTCTGCGGCTTCGCGCCGGATCTGTGGACGCTGGTCGCGGCGCGCGCCCTGCAGGCGTTCGGCGCCGCGATGCTGCAGGCAAACAGCGTCGCGCTCATCACCGCAGCCGTGCCGCACGACAAGCTCGGCCGGGCGATCGGCGTGCAAGCCACCGCGCAGGCGCTCGGGCTCGCGATCGGCCCCACGGTCGGCGGCTTCCTGATCGCCTGGCTCGACTGGCGCTGGGTGTTCTGGGTGAACGTGCCGTTCGGCATCGCCGGAATGATCCTCGCCCGCTACACGCTGCCGCGAACCGCGGGCCCGCACCGGGCCCAGTCCTTCAACCGCGCGGGCTCGCTCCTCATGCCGATCGCGATCGGCGCGCTGCTCCTCGGCCTCACCGATGTTTCGCTCGCCGCGTACCTCGTGCCCGTGGCGCTCCTCCTCTTCGCCGGATTCGTCTACACCGAGCGCCGTGCCGGCGAGCCGCTGCTCGGCCCCGAGGTGCTGCGGGCGCCGGGCATTGCCGCGGGCATCAGCGCGGCGCTGCTCTCTTACACGGTGCTCTTCGGCGCTCTGTTCGGCGTGCCGATCCTGCTCGAGCGCGTGTTCGGCGAGTCGCCCGATCGGGCCGGGCTCATCCTCACGCTGGTGCCCGCGGTGCTCATGGTGGTGGCGCAAGTCGGCGGGTGGCTCGGCGACCGCTTCGGTGCGCGGCTGCCGACGGTGAGCGGCATGGCGATCGCGGCCGCAGGACTCGGCCTGATGGCGTGGGCGGCCGGAAGCTCGCTCACCGCGCTCGCCGCGGCCCTGGTCCTCTTCGGTTTCGGGGTGGGGCTGTTCATACCGTCGAACAACGCGAGCATCATGGCCGCAGCGCCCGCCGATCGACTCGGGGTCGAGGGCGGGCTGCTCAACATGATGCGCGGGCTCGGCGCGAGCTTCGGTGTCGCCCTCGTGAGCATCGCGATGGCGGTGCACGTCGGCAAACCCACGCACCTCGGGCACCCTGCCCAGGTGCTGTACGGTTTCCGGATCGCGCTCCTCGCGCTCCTCGCAGCCGCGATCGTGGCCGGGGCGTTCTCGCTCCGGCGTCATGCGGCGGGAAGGGACGCGCGCGCTCCGGATGTCGGTCGGGTGTAAGGCGAGGCGTCGCTACGTCGCAGCTTCGCACGGCTCGCCCGAGCCGCGAGAACATCGCGCGCTGAAGCGACTGCTCGGATTGCGCGAGACGAAGCCTGGCGCTGCGGCGACTGCCTGCGGCGTACCGCTTACCGCCCGTCGCGTCAGTCCAGTCCGGCCGAGCGCGCCTGCTCCCGCGCCATCACCGCCCAGTCCTTCTCACCGCCGCCGTGAGCGATGGCGCTGAGCAGCCGGTCGCGCACCACGTTCGCGCAGGCGAGCGGTACCCGGGCCGCGTCGGCCGCTGCGAGGATCAGATTCGCGTCCTTGAGCGCGAGGTTCGCCGTGAACCCGACCTGGTCGTAGGACTCGTCCACCATGATCTGACCGTAGATCTTGAACACCGGCGCCGAGAAGCTGACGTTGGTGAGCACGTCCAGCAGCACGGCCGGGGCGACGCCGAACTTGCGCACCAGGGAGAACGCCTCCCCCATGGATTCCAGCGCGCAGCCGATCATGAAATTGTTGGCGAGCTTGATGGCCGTCGCGCCCACCGGGTCGGTGCCCGCGTCGAACGTACGCCGGCCGATCGCCTGGAAGAGCGGCTCGCAGCGGTGCGCCTGCTCCGCGGGCCCCGCCGCCGCGATGCCGAGCTGCCCTGCCGCTGCCGCGTCCGGGCGGCCGAACACCGGCGCCGCGATCAGGAACTGCCCGGCTTCCCGGTGCGCGGCATCGAGCCTGCGCACCGCCTGCACGCCGTGCGTGCCCATCGCCAGGTGCACCGCGCCCCTCGGCAGGGACTGCACGAGTCCGCGCGGCGCGTAGGCCACGTGCTCGAGCGCGGCGTCGTCGGCGAGCATGCTGATCACGACCTCGCGCGCCTCGCAGACCGCTTCGACGGAACCGGCGACCCTGGCGCCCGCCTGTTCGAGGTCGGCCGCCTTGCTCGCTGTGCGGTTGTACACCAGGAGGTCATGGCCAGCCGCGAGCACCCGGCCGGCGATGGCGCTGCCCATCCTGCCCAGCCCGACGAATCCGACTTTCATCTCCGCCTCCCCCGAAAGTGGCGCGGCTATCCGCGCTTACGCTTGTCGCCGTGGCGATTGACGATCACCCAGATCGCGACGGCAGGCTGCTTACCGATGGCCCAGAGCCGGTGCGGCGACTGCGCGTCGAACGAGATCGAGTCTCCCGGGCCGAGCCGGTATTCCTCGAAACCGATGCGCACGCCGAGCCGTCCGCTGATCAGGTAAGCGTATTCGGTACCGCCATGGCGCATCAGCGCGTCCTCGTCGCAGGACGCACTGCCTGCGTCGTACACCACGCGCAGGAATTCGACCTCCTTGTCCGGCGCCGCCGTGAGCCGTTCCCAGCGCACGCCGGAGGCGAGCCGGATGGTCTCGCGGCTGTCGTGCGGCTGCATCGGTCCCGCTGCGGCGGCGGACGCCGGACCGCGCCGCCGGTCCGCGGACGCGGGCGCGCGGTCCCTGAAGAGTTCGTCGAGGACCTGGCCGAGCTCGTTCGCCATCGCGTACAGCGTTCCGACCGAGGGCTTCACGCTGCCGCGCTCGATCTGAGACACGAGGCTGGGCGACACGCCGACGCGGCGGGCGAGCTCGCGCAGGCTCACCCCCGAACGCTCGCGCGCGGCGCGCAGGCGCACGCCGAGGCCGCCGGGCGCCGCCTTGGGGGAAGGCACGGCAGCAGACCTCCGGCGACGGGATCGGGGTTGGGCGGGCATGGGCCGGAAGTATAGCCGCCGTTTATTGACGCTGTACATCGTAGGGTGTAGCGTGCAGCGCTGCTACACAGCCGCCGGCGGGTGCGACCGGCCGGGAAGGAGGAAACCATGCATCACGTGCTGCGCGCGAAGGACGTCCGTCCCGCGGCGGCGTACCGCGGGCACAGCAAGGGCTTCTCCCGCTGCTCCGCCGTGAACGACACGACGGGGTCGGTGCACATGGGCGTCGGCATCTGCGCGCTCGAGCCGGGCGGGGGCATCGACCGCCACGTGCATTCCTTCGAGGAGAGCTTCTACGTGCTCGAGGGTGCGCCGACCCTCGTCATGGATGGCCGCGGCGTGCGGCTCGCGCCGGGGGCGTGCGGCCTCATCCCGCTGGGCGTCGAGCACGCCTGGGTCGGCTCGGCCAAGGGCACGGCCCGGTGGATCGACATGATGGCGCCGCAGCCGCGCCCCGCGGGCGCCGAGGAGGACACCTGGTTCCTCGGCCCGCTCAGCCGGTACGAGAAGGCGCAGCTCGACATCCGCGATCCGCGCTCGCGCAACTTCTTCCGCATGGCCGACGACGACATCATCGTGGACAAGCTGAAGATCGGCGCCCGCGCCGATGCGCCGAAGGTGTCGGCGAGCATGAACACGGCGCTCCTCGCCTACAGCGGCATCGCGCTCAAAATGCTGGTGGACAAGCGCCTGGATGCCCAGTTGCACACCATGTTCATGGTGGAATACCAGCCCGGCGGCGTGGCGCACCCGCACGACCACCCGATGGAGGAGGCCTACGTGATCCTGGACGGCGAGGTCGACGCGGTCGGCGACGGCAAGCGCTACACGCTGAAGAAGGGCGACGTGTTCTGGACCGGGGTGGGCTGCGTGCATGCCTTCTACAACACGAGCAAGAAGACCGTGCGCTGGCTGGAGACGCAGTCGCCGCCGCTGCCGGACCGGTACGGCTACCGCTTCAGCCGCGACTGGGAGTACCTGAAGGAGAAGCTCGCCGCGAAGGCCTAGCGGCGCGCCGGACTTGATCGGGCGCGCGGCAGCGCGCCTCGTTGAACGATCTGAACGAAGAGGGAGTCATGGCGGCAAAAGGTTGTGCAGTGGTGGTCGGAGGTACCTCGGGGATCGGCAGGCAGCTTGCGAAGGCGCTCGCGGCGCGCGGCGAGGAAGTGATTCTCACCGGCCGCGATCAGGCGCGTGCCCAGGGCGTGGCCTCGGAAATCGGTGGCAAGACGAGCGGGATCGCGATGGACCTCGCGCGCCCCGAGGGAATCTCGGGCAAGCTCGCGAGCGTGGGGAGCGTCAGCCACCTCGTGATCGCCGCGATCGAGCGCGACGAGAACAGCGTCAAGAAATACGACATCGCGCGCGCGGTGCGCTTGGTCACCCTCAAGCTGGTCGGCTACACCGAGGTCATCCACACGCTCGCGCCGCGCTTCGCGCTCGACGCTTCCATAATACTATTCGGCGGACTGGCGAAGGAAAGGCCCTATCCGGGCTCGACCACCGTCACCACGATCAACGGCGGCGTCAACACCATGATCAAGACGCTCGCCGTGGAGCTTGCGCCGGTGCGGGTGAACGCGATCCATCCGGGCATCGTGGGGGACAGTCCCGCCTGGAACGGCAAGCCGCCGGAGGTGCTGCAGCGCGTGGTCGCCCGCACGCCCCTGGGCCGGCTCGTGACCATGGACGAAGTGGTGGGATCGGCGCTCTTTTTGCTGGACAACGGCGGCATCAACGGCGTCAACCTGTACGTGGACGGCGGCTGGCTGCTCACTTGAGCGGCCGGACTCGCGCAATGACTTGCAACCAAGGAGGAGGAGCCATGAAGCTCGCAACCCGCATCATCGCCGCACTCGGCGCCGCCGCCCTGTCGCTCGGGCTGGCGCAGGCCGCGCCATCGGGCGCGCCGGTCCGCATCGGCAGCACGCTCGCGCTCACCGGCCCGCTCTCGGGCACCGCGATCATCCACAAGATCGTCGGCGAAATCTACGTCGATGATCTCAACAAGAGGGACGGCCTGCTCGGCCGCCCGGTCGAGTGGATCCTCAAGGACGACCAGTCCAAGCCGGAGCTCGCGCGCACGCTGTACGAGCAGCTGATCACCGTGGACAAAGTGGACCTGATCATCGGGCCGTACGCGACGCCCAACATCATCGCGGCGATGGGCGTGGCGCAGCGCTACAACAGGGTGCTCATCCACCACACCATGGGCATCCCCAGCCTCGCCAAGTACGACATGCAGTTCCCCGCCTGGTCGGTGGGCCCGAATCCGGAGACCACGGTGCCGAACACCCTGTTCGACGCGCTGGCCGCCTCGGCGAAGCCGCCCAAGACCATCGCCATCGTCACCAGCAAGTTCCCGTCCGTGTACTTCATGTCCGTGGGTGCGCGCGAAGTCGCCAAGAAGCGCGGGCTGCAGGAAGTGCTGTTCCTCGAGTGGGAGTTCGGGAACAAGGACTTCGGCCCCATCGCCAACCGCGTCAAGGACGCGAAGCCGGACTTCGTCTTCGTCGGCGCCATCGGCCTGGAAGGCAACCAGCTGCTCGAGGCCATGAAGAAGATCGACTACGTCCCGCCGATGCACTACTACATGTACCCGGCGCCGGGCCCGCTCGCCAAACTGCCGGAAGCGCAGGGCGCGCTCGCGGCCTCGATCTTCGAGCAGCACCCCCCGTTCACGAACAACCCGATCGCGGCGCAGTTCGTGAAGGAATACAACGCCCGCGCCGCCAAGGCGGGCCTGCCGGACAACTCGGTCGAGACCCAGGCCGCGGCCTCGTTCTCCACGTGGCAGGTGCTCGAAGCCGCGGTCACCGCCACCAAGAGCCTGGATGACAAGGTGCTCGCCGCCTGGCTCAAGCAGAACCAGGTCGACACCATCCAGGGCAGGCTGCGCTTCGACAGGGCCAACAACTACGGCGACGACCTGATGCGGGTCAAGCAGGTGCAGAACGGCCACTGGGTCACCGTGTGGCCCAAGGAATGGGCCGCGCCGGGGGCGAAGCTGATCACGCCGTGAGGGAACGCGCGCCCCGGACGGCGTTTGCCCGGGTCGAGGAGACACGTCGCCGCCGGGTTTGCGTGAGAGTCAACGTTGCCGAGCTTCACCCTCCTCGCCCAGTCCGTTCTCTCCGGGATCTTCATCGGCGCCCTGTACGGGCTGCTGGGCCTGGGGCTGAGCCTCACCTGGGGGATGCTGCGCCAGATTAACCTGGCGCACTTCGCGCTCGCCTTCCTCGGCGCCTATCTCACCTTCCAGCTCACGCACGGGGCGGGCTGGGACCCGCTCGCGACGCTGCTGGTGGTGGTGCCGTGCTTCTTCCTGCTCGGCGCCTCGATGCACTGGCTGTTCGCGCGCTTCGCCATCACGCCATTCAATTCGCTGCTGGTGACCTTCGGGCTGACGGTCATCGTCGAGAGCCTGATCCAGTGGATCTGGACCGCCGACCAGCGCCTGATGGACTCGGCCTACGGCGCTGTGCGGTTCAAGCTCGGCGCCTTGTACGTGCCGCTGCCCGAGCTGCTCACGCTGGTGCTCGCCGTTGCGCTGTCGCTCGCCGCGTGGGCGGGGCTGCGCTACACGGACCTGGGCAGGGCGATGCGCGCCGCGGCCGAGGATGCGCCCATCGCGGCCGCATTCGGGGTCAACGAGCGCTCGCTCTCCCTGCTGCTCTCCGGGATTTCGGCCGCATTCGCGGGCGTGGCGGGCCTGTGCATCGCGCTCAGCTTCACGCTGGCGCCCTCCCAGATCTACGCCTGGATCGGAGTGGTGTTCGCCGTGGTGATGATCGGCGGACTGGGCAATCCCATCGGCCCGCTCGTCGCCGGCATCGTGATCGGCATCAGCGAATCGCTGACCATGGCGCTCACCTCGCCCGCCTGGGCGCCGCTGGTGTCCTTCTCGCTGCTCATCGTCGTGCTGCTCGCGCGCGCGAAGAAGATCTGACGTGCGCGTCACGGCATCCGGATGGATCGCGATCGCGGGCCTCGCGCTGGCGACGGTGCCCTTCTTCAAGCCTCCCGCGTTCTACGAGACGTTCCTATACCTCGTGTTCTACTGGATCGTGCTGGCGACCTCGTGGAACATCCTTTCGGGCTACTCGGGCTACTTCTCCTTCGGCCACGGCGCCTTCTTCGGCGCCGGCATGTACACCACGGCGACGCTCTCCGGCCGTTACGACTGGGCGTTCCTGTGGACGCTGCCGGCCGCGGCGCTGGTGGCGGCGCTGTTCGGCACGGCGATCGGCGCGGTGGTCTTCCGCGTCGGCCGCCTGCGCGGCGAGCTGTTCGCGCTGCTGACCCTGGCGGTGACCTTCGTGCTCGCCACGGTGGTGCTGAACACGCGCATCGACGGCGGCCAGGGCGTGAACCTCGGCGGCGTCGCGCTGCCCGCCATCGGGCCCACGCCTTCGGCGACCTTCTACTTCCTCGCGCTCGCGCTCACGGTGATCACGCTGTGGACCGCCCGCGGGATCTACCAGGCGAGGCTCGGCACGGGGCTGTTCGCGATCCACGACGACGAAGACGTCGCCGAGGTGCTGGGGGTGCCCACGCTGCGCTACAAGCTGGTCGCGTTCGGCGTGTCCTGCGCCCTGGCCGGCGTGGCGGGTGGCATCCACGCGATGTTCGTCTCCTACGTCACCGTCGGCGAGACCTTTTCCATCATCGTGCCGCTGACGGTGGTGCTGATGAGCGTCCTGGGCGGCACCCGTCACTGGCTCGGACCCACGGTCGGCGCGACCATCATCACGGGGCTGGTCTACGCGTTCACGGCCGGGGACTACGCGATCGCCGGACGGGCTGCGGTAGGTCTCATTCTGGTGGTCGTGATCCTGTTCATGCCCAATGGCGTGCTGGGCCGCTTCGCGGGCCGCTCTCGCACCCCGACCCGCGCGCCGGATGCGAATCGCACGGCGCCGGCGGCCGCGCGATCGACCGCGCCGGCGCAGACCCGACAGCAGAGGCAGGGCGAGATCCTGCTCGACGCGCGCGGCGTGTCCAAGGCGTTCCGGGGCGTGCAGGCGCTCGATCGCGTGGACCTGCAGGTGCGCCGCGGCGAGATCCTCGGGCTGGTGGGGCCCAACGGCTCGGGCAAGTCCACCATGATCAACGTGGTGAGCGGGCACTTCCTGCTCGATTCCGGGCGCATCGCGTTCGGCGACCGCGAGGTGAGCGGCATGGCGGCGCACCGCATCGCGCACGCGGGCATCGCGCGCACCTACCAGATCCCGCGGCCTCTTGCGCACATGAACGTGCTGGAGAACGTGGCGTTGCCCGCGATGTTCGGCCGAAATTCGCTCGGCCGGATCGACGCCGAGCGCGAGGCCCGCGACTGGCTCGAGTTCACGGGCCTCGCCGGCAAGGCCGATGCGCTGCCCGATGACCTCAACCTGCACCAGCGCAAGTTCCTCGAGCTCGCCCGCGCGCTCGCCTCGCGCCCGAGCCTGCTCTTCCTCGACGAGGTGCTCTCCGGCCTCACGCCCTCGGAGATCGACAATGCCATCGCCACCATCCGCGCGATCCGCGACCAGGGCGCCACCATCGTGTTCGTCGAGCACGTCATGCGTGCGGTCATGGAGCTCGCCGACCGCATCGTGGTGCTGAACTACGGCCGGGTGATCGCGGAAGGGCTGCCGCAGGACGTGATGCAGCGCCCCGAGGTCGTCACCGCCTACCTGGGCAAGCCCCATGCTTGAGCTCGACCGCATCCAGGTTTCCTACGGCGCCGCGCCGGCGCTGTGGGAAGTGTCGCTCGCCATCGGCGCGGGCGAGCTGGTCTGCGTGGTGGGCCCCAACGGCGCCGGCAAGACCACGCTCATCAATGCCATCGCGGGCCTCAATCGCGTGCGCAACGGCCGCATCACGATGGACGGCCGCGACCTCACCTCGCTCGCACCGCACTGCTACTGCGACGAGGGCATCGCCATCGTGCCGGAGAGCCGGCGCCTCTTCACGGGCATGACGGTCCTGGAGAACCTCGAGCTCGGCAGCTACCGGCTCGCGGCGAGGCCCGGACGCGCGCAGTCCGTGGAGCGCGTGCTGAACGTGTTCCCGGCGTTGCGCGAGAGGCTGCATGCGGCGGCCGGCACGCTCTCGGGCGGACAGCAGCAGATGGTCGCCATCGGCCGCGCGCTCATGGCCAAGCCGCGCCTGCTCCTGCTCGACGAGCCGTCGCTCGGCCTCGCGCCGTCCATCGTGCTGGAGATGTTCGAGGTGATCCGGGACATCAACGCGGGAGGCGTGGCCGTGTTGCTGGTCGAGCAGAACGTCGCGATGGCGCTGGAAGTCGCCACGCGCGCCTACGTCCTGGAAGAGGGCCGCATCGCCGGCGAGGGCGCACCGTCCGCGCTGCTCGCCACGCCGCACATACGGCGTGCGTATCTGGGGGAGCGGTAGGGAATCACAGGCTCCGCGAACCGGCCGGCGCCGTTCTCCGATGCCTTTGACGTGGATCAACAGGGTCGGCGCGCGGCGGGAGAGAATTGATTTATGGATCTCCTGCAATTTGCGCGCGGTCCGGGCCTCGCGATCTCCGTAGCGGTCTTCGTCATCGGCCTCGCCTGGCGGCTCTACCGGATCTTCCGCCATCCGGCGCCGCGGGATTTCTCTGCGCCTCGCCGCTCCCCGTCCTGGCCCGGCGGGCTGCGAGCCGTGTTCAGCAAGATGCTCCCGCCGGGGGGCGTGAAGATCCGCGGGGCGCAGATGCTGAACGCCTATGGCTATCACATCGGCCTCGCACTCGTCGTCTTCACCTTCGCCCCGCACATCGCCTTCGTGCAGCGCTACACGGGCCTGCACTGGCGGCCGCTTCCGGATCCGGTCGCCTTCATCGCCACCGCGGTGGCGATCCTCGGGCTGCTCATGGCGCTGATGTACCGGCTCACCGACGGCGTTCAGCGGCTCCTCTCGAGCTTCGACGACTATTTCAGCTGGTTCGTGACGCTGCTGCCGCTCCTCACCGGCATGGCGCTGATCGAGCGCCCGTACTACCCGGTGCCGTCGATTGCGCCGGCGCTGCCGACCGTGCCGGTGCTGCTCGCGATCCATTTGCTGAGCCTCGAGCTCCTGCTCATCTGGCTTCCGTTCGGCAAGCTCGCGCACGCCGCGCTCGTGTTCGTCTCGCGCTGGCGTACCGGCATCGACTTCGCGCGCAAAGGCGCCGCCGTATGACGCCGCCCGATTTCGATTTTCCCGGCCGCGGCGTCGAGCGCCCGGCGGTGCGCTACGACAAGCAGGGCGAGCTGACCGACTCCGAGCGCGTCGAGCGCGCCATGCAGGCCTTCGCGCGCGACACGACGCGCACCGTCGCGACGTACCTCGAATCGTGCATCCGCTGCGGTCACTGCGCCGAGGCGTGCCACTTCTACGTCGCGAGCCACGATCCGCAGTACACGCCCATCTGGAAGCTCCAGCCCTTCCGGCGCCTCTACAAGAAGAAGAAGATCACCGCGCAGGAGCTCCGCGACTGGCAGGAGCTCATCTACGACTCGTGTACCCTGTGCGGCCGCTGCACGCTCGCCTGCCCGATGGGCATCGACATCGCCGGGCTCGTGACGCGGGCGCGCCACGCCATGTTCGCCGCCGGCCTCGTACCACACGAGCTGCACGCGGTGGCCGAGCGCGCCGAGCGCGAGGGCAGTCCGCTCGGCGCAACGCCCAAGGTGCTGAAGGAGCGGATCGAGTGGCTCGCCGACGAGCACGAGGTCGAGATCGCGCTCGACCGGCCGCAGGCCGACATCTTGATCACGCTCTCGTCGATCGAGATCATGAAGTACCCGGCATCGCTCGTCGCGCTGGCGAAGATCCTGAACCGCATGGGCGCCTCCTGGACGATCCGCTCGGACGGATACGAGGCGACCAACTTCGGCCTGCTGTCGGGCAATTCGGACTGGCAGCGCGAGATGAGCCTGCGCATGATCCAGGCCGCGATCGTCTGCAAGGCCGAGACGCTCGTGCTGCCCGAATGCGGCCACGCCTACAGTGCGCTTCGCTGGCAGGGCGCGAACATGTACGGACGGCCGCTGCCGTTTCGCGTGCTGCACATCTCGGAATTCCTGGCCGAGGCGGTGCGCGCAGGCAAGCTCCCGCTCACCCGGCTCGCAGGCTCGATCACCTTCCACGATCCCTGCCAGATATCGCGCCGCGGCGGCGCCACGAGCGCGCCGCGGGAAGTCCTCGCCGCGTTGGGTGCCGATCTTCGGGAGATGCCATCTGCGGGCGATGCGAACTGGTGCTGCGGCGGCGGGGGCGGAGTGGTGACCGTGCATCGTGCCGACGATCACCGCCATCGCGCCTTCGAGCTCAAGATGGCGCAGATCGATGCGACCGGCGCCGAGCACCTCGCGACCAGTTGCTCGAACTGCAGGCTCACCTTCGACGACGGGCAGGCCCACTTTCAGTGGAGTAAGCAAATGGAAAGCCTGCTCGAGCTCGTCGCCGATCACCTCGCGCCGCGCGCGGCGTAAAGGGCTGCTGCAGGCGTGTCACGTACGCGGCGAGGCCCGAGAGCGGCTCGCCGCCGCGGACGAGCATCGCGTGGATCGAGCACCCGGCTCAACGCGCGAGGCCCGCTCTGGTAAGCTCTTCGCCCCGGGGGGAGGAACGCAGAATGCCCAAGAAGACGCGCGCGTCCCGCAAGGCGAAGCCGTTCTGGGAGCGCGGCTATCGCTCGCACGGCTACTGGCTGGGCAAGCAGAATCTCGGCAAGGTGACGCTCGCGCCCGCCGACGCCGGCGAGCATCGCTACCACTGGCGGGCCGGCAGCCGCATCGGCAAGGCGGGCTCGCTGCGCGAGGCGAAGCTCGCCGTCGAGCACGCGGTGCTGGTCGGCACGCGGCAGCTCGGGCTGTTCGGGGAAGATTGACCCGCAAACGGCCGGCGGCTTGCGGCCGAAGGACCTTCAGCGCAGGAACAGACCGTGCGCCGCGAGCGGTAATTCACTCATGCAGCGGTGAGTTTCGCATACTCGAGCTGCAGCCACTTCATGCCCTGCCGCCCGAAGTTGACCTGCACGCGCGCGTCGGCCCCCGAGCCCTCCGCGCTCACGATCACGCCCGCGCCGAACTTCGGGTGCGTCACGCTCTGGCCGATCCGGAAGGGCAGCGCGCCCCGCCCGCCCGCGGCGCGCCCCTCCGCCTTCGCGGCGAGCCGCGCCGGCGGAGGCGCCGCCTTCCACGCGCCTTCGTCGAAGACTCCGCCGCCGCGCGGCGTGAGCCACTTCTGCACTTCGGCCGGAATCTCGTCGAGGAACCGCGACGCCACGTTGTAGCGCGTCTGCCCGTGCAGCAACCGCGTCTGCGCGAACGACAGGTAGAGCCGCGTGCGCGCGCGTGTCACCGCCACGTACATCAGGCGCCGCTCCTCCTCGAGCCCGTCCTCCTCGGTCACGCTCTGCTCGTGCGGGAACAGTCCTTCTTCCAGGCCGCTCACGAACACGATGTGGAACTCGAGCCCTTTGGCGGAGTGCGCGGTCATGAGCTGCACCGCCTCGATGCCTTCGCCGGCCTGGTTCTCTCCCGATTCGAGCGCGGCGTGCGCGAGGAACGCCGCGAGCCACGGATCGGCGGCGTCCGCGACGCCGGCCTCGGGGGCCGCGCCTTCGGTCGCGTCGACTGCGGCCATCGCCGCCCCGCTCGGGAGCTCGTCGCGCACGAAGGACGTCGCGGCGTTCACCAGCTCCTCGAGGTTCTCGATGCGGTCCGCGCCCTCGCGCTCCGATTTGTAATGCTCGAGCAGGCCGCTCGCGTGCAGCACGTGGTCGACCGCTTCCGGCAGCGGGATCCCGCGGGTGCCCGCGCGCATCGCCTCGATCAGGCGGACGAACGTTCCGACCGAGACACCGGCCTTGCCGGTGAGCTGCGCGGCCGCCCGCCATAGGCTCGCGTCACGCATGCGCGCGGCGTCCTGCAACTGCTCCACTGAGCGGGCGCCGATCCCGCGCGGCGGAAAGTTCACCACGCGCAGGAACGCGCTGTCGTCCTCGGGATTGGCGAGCAGGCGCAGGTAGGCGAGCGCGTGCTTCACCTCCTGGCGCTCGAAGAAGCGCAGCCCGCCGTACACGCGGTAGGGAATTCCCGCGCTGAAGAGCGCGTGCTCGATCACCCGGGACTGCGCGTTCGACCGGTAGAGCACGGCGATGTCGCCCCGCGTGTAACCCTCGCCGACGAGCGATTGCACCTCCCCGGCGATCCAGTGCGCCTCGTAGCCGTCGCTCTGCGCTTCGTAGATCCTTACCGGCTCGCCTTCACCGGCGGCGGTCCACAGGTTCTTCCCGAGGCGCCGGCGGTTGTGTGAGATGAGCGCGTTCGCCGCGTTCAGGATGTTGCCGTGCGAGCGGTAGTTCTGCTCCAGGCGGATCAGGTTCGGCACCTTGAACTCGCGTTCGAAGTCGGCCATGTTGCCGACGTTCGCGCCGCGGAAGCGGTAGATCGATTGATCGTCGTCGCCGACGGCGAAGATCACGTTGCCCTGCCCGGCGAGGAGCTTCAGCCACCGGTACTGCAGCCGGTTCGTGTCCTGGAATTCGTCCACCAGGATGTGGCGGAACCGCTGCTGGTAGTGCGCGCGCAGCACCTCGTTACGAGACAACAGCTCGAAGCAGCGCAGCAGGAGCTCCGGGAAGTCGACGAGGCCGTCCTTCTGGCACTGCTCGTCGTAGGCAGCGTAGAGCTCGACGGTCCGCCGCGAGAACTCGTCGTAGGCCTCGACGTCCTTGGCGCGCCGCCCCTCCTCCTTCGCGCCGTTGATGAACCACTGCACCTGCTTCGGCTGGAACTTCTCCTCGTCGACGTTGAGCGCCTTCAGCACGCGCTTGACGACGGCGAGCTGGTCCTGCGTGTCGAGAATGTGGAAGAGCTGGGGCAGGCCGGCCTCTCGATGATGCGCGCGCAGCATGCGGTTGCACAGGCCGTGGAAGGTTCCCACCCACATCCCGCGCGTGTTGATCGGCAGCATGGCCGAGATCCGCGTGAGCATCTCGCGCGCCGCCTTGTTGGTGAAGGTCACCGCCAGGATGCCCATCGGGCTCACGTTGCCGGTCTGGACAAGCCAGGCGATGCGCGTCGTGAGCACGCGCGTCTTGCCGCTCCCCGCCCCGGCGAGGATCAGTGCGTGCTGGTTCGGGAGGGTGACTGCGGCGAGCTGTTCCGGATTGAGGTGGTCGAGCAGCGACATGCGGCGAATGCCCCGCGGGCAGCCGCGATTCTACCGCACGCGCACGGTCCGCTCCGCAACTGCGCCACCTGCGGCACGGCGATCCCGTCCGTCCGGAACCCGTGCGCACGCTATAATTTTCGCTTTTCGCATCAAGCGACAGGCAGCCGAGGCCAGCGAGAGGACCGATGGAGCCGCAGTACAACCCGGCGCGTACCGAACGCGAGGCGCAGTCGCACTGGCGCTCGACCGGCGCGTTCCGCGCGCGCGAGGATGCGGCGAAGCCCAAGTATTACTGCCTCTCGATGTTCCCCTACCCCTCGGGGAAGCTGCACATGGGGCACGTGCGCAACTACACGATCGGCGACGTGCTCACCCGCTATCACCGCATGCGCGGCTGCAACGTGCTGCAGCCGATGGGCTGGGACGCATTCGGCCTGCCGGCCGAGAACGCCGCCATCGCGAACGCCCAGCCGCCGGCGGCTTGGACGTACGCCAACATCGCCTACATGAAGCGCCAGCTCCAGTCGCTCGGGTTCGCCCTCGACTGGGAGCGCGAGCTCGCCACCTGCGATCCCAGGTACTACCGCTGGAACCAGTGGCTCTTCCTGCGCATGCTCGAGCGCGGGCTCGTCTACAAGAAGACCGGGGTGGTGAACTGGGATCCGGTCGACCAGACCGTGCTCGCCAACGAGCAGGTGATCGACGGGCGCGGCTGGCGCACCGGCGCGCTCGTCGAGAAGCGCGAGATCCCGATGTACTACATGCGGATCACCGCCTACGCGGACGAGCTCCTCGACGCGCTCCAGCGGCTACCCGGCTGGCCCGAGCGCGTGAAGCTGATGCAGGCGAACTGGATCGGCAAGAGCCACGGCGTCAACTTCGGCTTCCCCTACGCGCTGGACGGTGAGCGGCGCGTCATGCGCGTGTTCACCACGCGCGCGGACACCATCATGGGCGTCACGTTCTGCGCGGTGGCCGCGGAGCATCCGCTCGCCGAGGCGGCGGCGCGGCGCGACCCGCAGGTCGCGGCGTTCGTCGAGGAGTGCAAGCGCGGCAGCGTGATGGAGGCCGATCTGGCCACCATCGAGAAGAAGGGCGTGCCGACCGGCATCTTCGTGACGCACCCGCTCACGCAGGAGAGAATCGAAGTCTGGGTCGGCAACTACGTGCTGATCGGCTACGGCGAGGGCGCGGTGATGGCCGTGCCCGGTCACGACGAGCGCGACTTCGCGTTCGCGAAGAAGTACGGGCTGCCGATCAGGCAGGTGATCGAGGTTCCGGGCAAGCGGTTCTCGACCGACGCGTGGCAGCCGTGGTACGCCGACTACGGCGTGTGCGTGCGCTCGGGCAAGTACGACGGGCTCGACTACGAGCGCGCGGTCGACGCGATCGCCGCGGATCTCGCCCGGCTCGGCCTCGGCGAGAAGCAGGTGCAGTGGCGGCTGCGCGACTGGGGCATCTCGCGCCAGCGCTACTGGGGCACGCCGATCCCGATCATCCACTGCGACGCGTGCGGCGACGTGCCGGTGCCGGACGACGATCTGCCGGTCGTCCTGCCCGAGGACTGCGTCCCGGACGGCAGCGGCAACCCGCTCGCCAAGCTGCCGTCGTTCTATGCGTGCCAGTGTCCGAAGTGCGGCAGGCCGGCGCGGCGCGAGACCGACACCATGGACACCTTCGTCGACTCGTCCTGGTACTACCTGCGCTTCTGCTGCCCGGATAACGATGCGGCGATGGTGGACGAGCGCACCGCCTACTGGATGCCGGTCGACCAGTACATCGGCGGCATCGAACACGCGATCCTGCATCTGCTCTACTCGCGCTTCTGGACCAAGGTCATGCGCGACCTCGGGCTCGTCGCGGTCGAGGAGCCGTTCACCAACCTCCTCACGCAGGGGATGGTGCTGAACGAGATCTTCTACCGGAAGGGCGAGGGCGGCCGCATCGCCTACTACAACCCCGCCGACGTCGAGGTGAAGCTCGACGACGCCGGCAAGCGCCTCGGCGCGGTGCTGAGGGCCGACGGCCGTGCGGTGGAGTCGGACGGCATCGGCACCATGTCGAAGTCGAAGAACAACGGCGTCGATCCGCAGGCGCTGATCGAGCAGTACGGCGCCGACACGGCGCGCTTCTTCATCATCTTCACCTCCCCGCCCGAGCAGTCGCTCGAGTGGTCGGACGCGGGGGTGGACGGTGCACACCGCTTCCTGCGGCGGTTGTGGGCGTTCGCCGCGCAGTGGCGCCCGGCGCTGCTGGAGACCTCGAAGATGCGTGCCGGAAGCGTGGCGGGCCACGCGTATCCGGGCGACCTCGCGGCACGGGCGCCGCACGTCGCGAAGCTCCGCCGCGAGATCCACGGCGTCCTCGGCCAGGCGAACTACGACATGCAGCGCATGCAGTTCAACACCGTCGCCTCGGCCGCGATGAAGATGCTGAACGCGCTGCAGGAGGCCGCCGTCACGCAGCCTGGCGCGCTCGCGGACGAGCTCCGGCTCGCCTTGCACGAGGCGATGTCCATCCTGCTGCGCGTGCTCTATCCGATCACGCCGCACCTCGCGCACACGCTGTGGCACGAGCTCGGGTTCGCCGGGGAGCTCATGGACGCTGCCTGGCCGGAGGTGGATCAGGCCGCGCTCGAGACCGACGAGATCGAGCTCGTGGTGCAGGTGAACGGCAAGCTGCGCGGGCACGTTCGCGTGCCGAAGGACGCCGACCGCGCGTCGATCGAGCAGGCCGCGCTTGCCGTCGACGCCGTGCGCAAGCACACCGAGGGCAAGGCGGTGAAGAAGGTCATCGTCGTGCCGGGGAAGCTCGCCAACGTCGTGGTGGCGTGACGATGCGCGCGCCCGATGCCACGTTCATTACTCCCCCTCTGCGGGAAGGGGTGGCCGCGCAGCGGGCCGGGGGGGGGTGCATGCGAACGCGAACGCCGCAACCACCCCCCGGCCTGCGGCCGGACCCCTCCTTGGAAAGGAGGGGATGGGCTGCGCCCAGATCACCCTGTCGCCTGCGGCCGGACCCCTCCTTGGAAAGGAGGGGATGGGCGCTTGCGGCGCTGCCGAGGCTCCTCCTCGCGCTGGTCGCAGCGATCGCGGTTTCGGGCTGCGGCTTCCATCTCCGCGGCGAGGCGACCCTGCCGTTCTCGACCATCAGCGTGCCGGCGGAGACGCCGCTCGGCGTGGAGCTCCAGCGGAACATCGCAGCGGCGACGAACGCGAAGCTCGTCCCGCCGGACGAGAGCCCGGATGCGGTGCTCGCGATCCTCGGCGAGACCCGCGAGAAGCTGATCCTCTCGCTGAACGCGCAGGGCCGGGTGCGCGAGTACGAGCTCCGCTACATGGTGGCGTTCCGGGCGTACGCGCCGAAGGGCGGCGAGTACGTTCCGTCCAACCGCATCGTGCTCACCCGCGCCATCACGTTCAACGACCAGGTGCTCGCGAAGGAGTCCGAGGAAGAGCTCCTCTACGCGGAGATGCGCTCGGACATGGTGCAGCTCATCCTGCGCCGGCTCGCCGTGGCAAGGCTGGTCAAGCCCGAGTAGCCCGGGCGATGCAGCTCCGGGCCGACCAGCTGGGCGCCCACCTCGAGGCAAGCCTGCGGGCGCTCTACGTGATCCACGGCGACGAGCCGCTCCTCGCGCTCGAGGCCGCCGATGCGGTGCGCGCAAGCGCACGCTCGCGCGGCCATACCGAGCGCGTCGTACTGCTCGCCGAGCGGGGCTTCGATTGGTCGCAGCTCCGCACGAGCGCGGCCGGCATGTCCCTCTTCGGCGACAAGAAGCTGATCGAGCTCCGCATCCCCGGCGGCAAGCCCGGGGCGGACGGCGCGGCGGCGCTGGAAGCGCACTGTCGCGAGCTCGCTTCCGACACCGTCACCCTCGTCACGCTGCCGCGACTCGATCGCCAGGCGCAGAACGCCGCGTGGTTCGCCAGGCTGGGGGAGACGGGCGTAGTGGTGAACGTCCACCCGGTCGAGCGTGCAAGGCTGCCCCAGTGGATCGCCGGGCGGCTCGCGCGCCAGCAGCAGCGCGCCGGAACGGAGGCGCTCGAGTTCCTCGCCGAGGCGGTCGAGGGGAATCTGCTGGCGGCGCATCAGGAGATCCAGAAGCTCGGCCTGCTCTACCCGCCCGGCGAGCTGACCCTCGACCAGGTGCGCGACGCGGTGCTCGACGTCGCGCGCTTCAACGTGTACCAGCTCACGGAAGCCACGTTCGGCGGCGATCCGGTCCGCCTGGCACGGGTGCTGGACGGGCTGCGGGGCGAGGGCGAGCCGCCGCTCCGGGTGCTGTGGGTGATGAGCGACGACGTCCGCGCGGTCCTGCGGCTGCAGGCCGGGCGCGCCGCGGGGCGCGCCGACGCGGAAATCTTCCGCGAGCAGCGCATCTGGGGCGAGCCGCGCCAGCGCCTGCTCGCCCAATGCGCGCGACGGGTGTCCGACCGCGTGGCGCGCGAAGCGCTCGGGCACGCCGCACGCATCGACCGCATCGCGAAGGGGGTTGCCGGCGGCAACGCGTGGGACGAGCTGCTGCAGTTCGGCCTCCGCTTTGCCCATCGCCCATCCCACTGATTTCGCGTAGCATTGCTCGCATGGACGTCCGCGCCTCCATGCACGAGACCGGCCGCCGCGCGCGCGCCGCGGCCCGCCTGGTCGCGAAGGCCGACACGGCGACCAAGGACCGCGCGCTACACGCGATGGCCGCTGCGATCCGGCGCGACGCGGCGCGGCTCCTCGCCGCCAACGCCGAGGACGTCGCTGCCGCCAGACAGGCCGGGCTGGACAGCGCCGCCATCGACCGGCTGACGGTGACGCCGGCGTCGATCGAGGCGATGGCGCAGGGGCTGGAAGAGGTCGCCGCCCTGCCCGATCCGGTCGGCCGCATCACCGACCTCGAGCAGCGCCCCAGCGGCATCGAGGTCGGTCGCATGCGCGTGCCGCTCGGGGTGGTCGGAATCATCTACGAGTCGCGTCCGAACGTGACCGCCGACGCGGCGGCGCTCTGCCTCAAGGCCGGCAATGCGGCGATCCTGCGCGGCGGCAGCGAGGCGATCCGCTCCAATCAGGCGATCGCCGCGTGCGTGCGCGAAGGTCTGCGCGCGGCCGGGCTCCCGGAGGACGCGGTCCAGGTGGTCGAGACGACCGACCGCGCGGCCGTCGGGGAGCTCCTGCGCATGAACGAGTACGTGGACATCATCGTGCCGCGCGGGGGCAAGGGCCTGATCGAGCGCGTGATGGCGGAGTCCCGCATCCCGATGATCAAGCATCTCGACGGCGTGTGCCACGTGTACATCGACGATGCCGCCGATCCCGACAAGGCGATCCGCATCGCCGACAATGCCAAGACGCAGCGCTACGGCACCTGCAACACGATGGAGACGCTGCTCGTCGCCGAGGCGATCGCGGCGAAGGTGCTCCCGCCGCTCTGCCGGATCTACCGCGAGAAGGGCGTCGAGCTCCGCGGCGACGAGCAGGCGCGCGCGATCTTCCCCGACATGGAGCCAGCCACCGAGGCGGACTGGACGACCGAGTACCTCGCGCCGATCCTCGCCATCCGCGTCGTGCGCGACATCGACGCGGCGATGGACCACATCGCCCGCTACGGATCGGCGCACACCGACGCGATCGTCACCGAGGACGCGGAGCACGCGCGGCGGTTCCTGCGCGAGGTGGACTCGAGCTCGGTGCTGGTGAACGCATCGACGCGCTTCGCCGACGGCTTCGAGTACGGCCTGGGCGCGGAGATCGGCATCTCGACCGACAAGCTGCACGCGCGCGGTCCGGTCGGCCTGGAGGGTCTCACCTCGCAGAAGTTCGTCGTCCTCGGCACCGGGCAGGTGAGGACCTGAAGGAGCTTCGCCGCGCCTGATGGACGCGCTCGGCATCATGGGGGGCACGTTCGACCCCGTGCACTTCGGCCATCTCCGCTTGGCCGAAGAGGCGCTCGAGGCGCTCGCGCTGGGCGCCGTGCGGTGGATCCCGTCCGGCCACCCGGGACATCGTGAGCCGCCGGTCGCGAGCGGGCTGCACCGGGTGGAGATGGTGCGCCTCGCCATCGCCGACCAGCCGCGTTTCCGGCTCGACGACGCGGAGACGCGCACGATCGATCCCACTTTCACGGTGAATACCCTGCACCGGCTGCGCGCGGAGCTCGGCGCCGAGCGGCCGCTCGTGACGATCCTCGGCATGGATTCGTTCCTGTCGCTCGCGACCTGGCGGTCGTGGACCGAGCTCTTCGGCCTCACGCATTTCGCCGTCGGCGAGCGGCCCGGCTTTCAGCTCTCCGCCCAGACCATGGTGGGCGGGCTCGCCCTGGAATACGCGCGGCGCGCCGCCGATCCCGATGCGCTGCGCGGGATGCCCGCCGGTGCGATCGCGACCTTTCCGACGACCGCGCTCGACATCTCGGCGACGGGCTTGCGCGAGCGCCTCGGGCGCGGCGCGAGCGCGCGCTATTTGCTTCCGGAAACGGTGCTGGCTTATATTCGAGCGCACCGGCTGTACAGGTAGGAGAGCCCCCCGCATTGGACATACGCAAGAAGCAGAAGGCGGTGATCGCCGCGCTCGAGGACATCAAGGCGCGCGACATCGCGGCGTTCGACGTCACCCATCTCACCTCCCTCTTCGATCGCGTGATCATCGCCAGCGCCGATTCGGCGCGCCAGACGAAGGCGCTCGCGGGCCACGTCGAGGAGCGCGTGAAGGCCCTCGGCGAGAAGGTG
Organism: Burkholderiales bacterium; assembly: GCA_020848075.1. GTDB lineage: Bacteria > Pseudomonadota > Gammaproteobacteria > Burkholderiales > SG8-39 > JAABRB01. Next base: position 49,083 of record JADLAV010000064.1, on the reverse strand, counting down.
TACGGCACCGAAGGCGAACTCGGGGGCGAGTGGATCCTGGTCGACCTCGGCGACATCGTGGTACACATCATGCAGCCCGCGGCGCGCGAGTACTACAACCTCGAGGAGCTGTGGGGCGAGCCAAAGCCGCGCGCGCCGCGCGCGCCAAGGGGGAGGCGCACGCGCGCACCTGAGCCTCGCCCGGGCGCGCCTGGGCACGCACTGCGCTCGTGACAGGCTCGCCCGATGAGGCTCATCGTCGCCGCGGTCGGCAACCGCATGCCCGGCTGGGTCGACGCGGCCTTCGCGGACTACGCGCGGCGCATGCCGCGCAAGGCGCGCGTCGAGCTTGTCGAGATCCGGCCCGAACCGCGCCGCGCCTCCGCCCCCGCGTCCCGGATCGTCGCCGCCGAGGCGCGACGCCTCCGTGCCAGCCTGCCCGTGCGCTGCACGAAGGTCGCGCTGGACGAGCGCGGGCGGACATTCACGACCGCCGAGCTCGCCGCCCGGCTCGAGCGCTGGCTGGCCGCCGGGCAGGACGTGGCCTTCCTGATCGGCGGCCCCGACGGGCTCGCCCCGGATCTCAAGGGGGATGCGGACCTCGCCTTGCGGCTCTCGAGCTTCACTTTGCCGCACGGCCTTGCACGCGTCGTGCTCGTCGAGCAGCTTTACCGGGCACTTTCCATACTCGACCACCTGCCTTATCACCGAGAATAAAGGGCTCGCGGGCCCGGTCGGGGTCCCAGAGCACGCCGTCGCGAGGGCGAAAACCCATGTGGACAGAGGAAGGATTCGACGAGCAGGCTTCGCTTGACCGGTCCGCCCCGCGCGCGGCCCGGACCGTGAGGGGCGGCTGAGATGGCGCAGCAGCTGCCGCGAATCTATCTTGCGTCGCGGAGCGCGCGGCGCCGGGAGCTCCTCAAGCAGATCGGGGTCTCCTTCGAGGTCCTGCTCCTGCGCGAGCATTGGTCGCGCGCAACGGACGTCGACGAGACCGTGCACCCGGGGGAGACGCCCGCGGACTATGTCGAGCGCGTGGCGACCGCCAAGGCCGAGACCGGCTGGCTCCGGGTGATGCAGCGGAGCCTGCCGCGGCTCCCGGTGCTCGCGGCCGACACGACCGTGTGCATCGGCACGCGTATCTTCGGCAAACCGGCGAATCGTCACGAGGCGGTGGCGATGCTCATGGAGCTCTCCGGCTGCGAGCATCGCGTGCTGACCGCGGTGGCCGTCCGGTTCGACGCCGCAGCCGAATGCAGTCTGAACGAGTCCGTGGTGCGGTTCCGCGAGCTCTCGGAGACCGAGGTCCAGCAGTACGTCGACACGGGGGAATCGTTCGACAAGGCGGGCGGCTATGCCATCCAGGGCCGCGCCGCGATGTTCATCCCCGAGATCCTCGGCAGCTACTCCGGAGTGATGGGCCTGCCGCTGTACGAGACGGCGATGCTGCTGCGCAGGCTGCAGGGGCGCTGATGAGCGAGGAGGTGCTCGTCAACGTCACCCCGCAGGAGACGCGCGTCGCCGTGATCGCGAACGGCGTCGTGCAGGAGCTGCACGTCGAGCGCACGGGAAACCGCGGGCTCGTCGGCAACATCTACATGGGGCGCGTCGGGCGCGTGCTGCCCGGCATGCAGTCCGCCTTCGTCGACATCGGCCTCGAGCGCGCGGCGTTCCTGCACGTGGCCGACATCTGGGAGGAGCGCGTGAACGGCGAGGCGACGCGGCCGATCGAGCGGATCCTCTCGGAGGGACAGCCGCTCGTGGTCCAGGTCGTCAAGGATCCGATCGGCTCGAAAGGCGCACGGCTCTCGACGCAGATCTCGATCGCCGGGCGGCTGCTGGTCCATCTCCCCCGCGACCCGCGCATCGGCGTCTCGCAGCGGATCGAAGACGAGACCGACCGCAAGAGCCTGAAGGAGAAGCTCGAGCGACTGCTCGCCCCCGGCGAGAAGGGCGGCTATATCATCCGCACCATGGCCGAATCGGCCGGCGAGGAGGACTTCGCGAACGACATCCAGTACCTGAAGCGCCTCTGGCAGGACCTGCAGGTGCGCGCCGCAACCGCCGGCGCGCCCACGCTCCTGTATCAGGACCTTTCCCTCGCGCAGCGCGTGCTGCGGGACTTCGTCACCGACGAAACCGACCGCGTCTCGATCGACTCCCGCGAGAACTTCGTCAAGCTGCAGGACTTCGGCCGCGATTACGTGCCCAAGGTCCTCGACCGGCTGGAGCACTACGCCGGCGAGCGGCCGCTCTTCGACCTCTACGGCGTCGAGGAGGAGATCGACAAGGCGCTCGCCCGCCGCGTCGACCTCAAGTCGGGCGGCTACCTGATCATCGACCAGACCGAGGCGCTGACCACGGTCGACGTCAACACCGGCGGCTTCGTCGGCGTGCGCAACTTCGACGACACCATCTTCAAGACGAACCTCGAGGCCGCCCAGGCGATCGCGCGCCAGCTCAGGCTGCGCAATCTCGGCGGCATCATCATCATCGACTTCATCGACATGACCGGCGAGGAGCACCGTGCCGCCGTGCTCGCGGAGTTCAACAAGGCGCTCGCGCGCGACCGCACCAAAATGACGGTGAACGGATTCACCGCGCTCGGGCTCGTGGAGATGACGCGCAAGCGCACGCGCGAGAGCCTGGCGCACGTCCTGTGCGAGCCCTGCCCGACCTGCAGCGGGCGCGGGGAAGTGAAGACCGCGCGCACCGTGTGCTACGAGATCCTGCGCGAGATCCTGCGCGAGGCGCGCCAGTTCAGCGCCAAGGAGTACCGCATCCTCGCCGCGCAGGCGGTGATCGATCTCTTCCTCGAGGAGGAGTCGCAGTCGCTCGCGATGCTGTCGGACTTCATCGGCAAGCCGGTGTCGATGCAGGTGGAGTCGACCTACATGCAGGAGCAGTTCGACGTTATTTTGATCTAGCAGGGTCCAGCCATGGCCACGAAACCCGATTCGGCAGAGCGCGCGCGCTCGCTCCTCCGCGAGGCGCGGAAGGAGGCGGAGACCTTGAAGTCGGCGCGGGCGAGACCCGCGGGAGCCGCGCGTCCCGCCCCGCCCGCCGCGGCGCGCGCGACGGCGGCGCAGACACCGCTCGATCAGCCGACGGTCGTCGGCTGGGCCCACCCCGCCGCGCGCGACGCGGAACCGAAAGTCAAGATCGCCGCCGAGGAGAAGTGGGCGCGGCTCGCCGCAATCATGGCAACCGAGCAGCGCGAGGCGCGCGAGAAGCGCGCGAAGCTGCGGCGCGGCGCGCGGCAGGCCCTGATCGGCATCACCGCGCTCATCGTCCTCGTGGTGATGTTCTCGCTCAGGCGGTAAGCGGCCTTTCCCTAGCCGGTCGGCGCGAAGATCCCGGGCACGGCCTCCTTCAGCGCGCCAAGCACGCGGCTGACGTCAGCCCGGTAGTCCCAGTTCGCGGCGAGCGTCTCCGGACGGGTCAAGTCGTAGTCGTCCGAGACGAGCGTGACGATGCGCTGGTCAAGCGCTCGCGCGATGTGCCGAAAGTCGGCCATCTGCGCGATGTTGCTGCTCGCGATCTCGATCACCGTCGCGCCGCGTGGCGCGAACACCAGGTTGGCGAGCCCGGCGCCGTGCGGCGCGACGATGACCGCGGCGCTCGAGAACGCGTGGATCTGCTCGCGCACCGGCATCGCGCCCGGGACCACGGTCGCGAAGCCGAGCGAATGAAGAGACGCCTCGAGTTCCCGCTCGTTCAACAGCACGCGGACCGGTGCGTCCCGCCGCGATACGAACAGGAGATCATGCGCAGGACCGGGCGCCATCCATGCGGCAAGCCGCGCGCGCAGCCACTCGATTCCCTCGATCATTCGCGGGTGGTTGCGCAGTTGCGTCGGCACCGCCAGGTCGCGGCACGCGACGACCACGCCGCACGGCACCTTGATCAGCCGCGCGTCGCCGATTGCCAGGAGCTCGAGGAACTCCCGCTGGTAGGGGCGCAAGTCGTCGTTCAGGAGCAACGGCAGCGCGGCGAGCTCCGGTCGGGTGTCCACCAGCACGAGCTTCAGCAGGTTGCGGATTACCCAGTGGGCGTAGTTCTCGTCACCTCCTAGGAGCACACAGGGCCGGTCGACCCTGATCGCAGGCGCCGGCAACGAGATCACGAACCGCTGCCCGTCCGGCAAGACGCGGCCCGCAACGAAGGGGCCGTTCGCGATCGTCCGGTCGTGCGCCTCGCGGAAGTACACCCGTTCGCCGCCGATCACCGACCAGAGCGCAGTCTCCACGAGAACATCACGGAGGCGGCCGACATAAGGCTCGCCGCGAGCGGCGCGCGCCGGATCGAGCAGGCTATCCGTGCAGAGGCGCGTGGTGACGAGGCCACCGGACTGGAGCGCGTCGCGCCGGGCGAAGCAGCGCAGCGCGGTGCCTGCGTCGTCCGACTGCAGCGCGAGGACCGCGACGTTCCAGAGCGCCTGCGCATTGTCGCGATCGATCGCGAGGAGCCGCTCGCCGAGTTGGATCGCCTCGCCGCGGTCACCGCGCGCGATTGCGATCGCCTGTAGCTCGGTGAGCGCGCGCGCGTGCGACGGGCGCACCGCCAGGATCAGCCTGAGCAGGGCCGCTGCCACGCCCGGCAGGCGAAGCCGGGCAAGGAGCCTGAGAATCGCGGTCAGCACGCCTATCGCTCCCGTGCCGCCCCGGTCTGCGCGTCCGGGGCGTACACGCTTCCCCTGTGTTATGGTCCCGCAGCCCCGGCAATGCCGCGACGCTCGACGCGGGCGGCGCCCGAGTCCCGCATGACATCCGCCGATCTCTGTCTCCGCGACGCGACCGAGCTCGCGCACCTGGTGCGTACCCGGGCCGTTTCCTGCACCGAGCTCCTCGACGCGCATCTCGCGCGAATCGAACGCATCAATCCGGCGCTCAACGCCGTGGTGAGCCTCGCGCCCGAGCATGCGCGCGCTCGCGCGCGGCAGGTGGATCAGGCACTCGCGCGCGGCGCGCCCGCAGACCCGCTCGCCGGCCTGCCGACGGCGGTGAAGGACCTCGTTCCGACTGCCGGCCTGCGCACGACGTTCGGCTCGCTAGTGTACCGCGACCATGTGCCCGCGGAGGACGCGCTCATCGTCGAGCGCCTGAAAGCCGCGGGTGCGGTCATCGTCGGCAAGACCAACACGCCGGAGTTCGGCGCCGGCGCGCAGACGTTCAACGCGATCTTCGGCGCGACCCGGAACCCCTACGACCCGACGAAGACGTGCGGCGGATCGAGCGGCGGGGCGGCAGTGGCCGTCGCCTGCGGGATGGTGCCGTTCGCCGACGGCTCCGATCTCGCCGCGAGCCTGCGCAATCCGGCGAGCTTCTGCAACGTGGTGGGATTCCGGCCGAGCGTTGGACGGATCCCGGACTGGCCGGTGCCGAACGCGTGGGCCACGCTCTCGGTGCTCGGCCCGATCGCGCGCACTGCCGCCGACTGCGCGCTCGCGCTGACGGCGCTCGCCGGTCCGGATCCGCGCTCGCCGGTCGCGATCGCCGAACCGGGCACGATGTTCGGGCGGCCGCTCGAGCGCGACTTCCGCGGCGTGCGCGTTGCCTGGAGCCGCGATCTCGGTGGACTGCCGGTCGATCCGCGCGTAACGCGAGCGCTCGAGTCCCAGCGTGGCACGCTCGCCGCGCTCGGGTGCGTACTCGAGGACGCCGCTCCCGACTTCTCCGGCGCGACCGAGGCGTTCCGCGCCCTGCGGGCGCACGAGTTCGCGAGCCGCTATGCGCCGCTCCTCGAACGGCACCGCGACCGGCTGAAGGCGACCGTGGTCTGGAACATCGAAGCGGGATTGCGCCTGACGGCCGGCGAGATCGCGCGTGCCGAAAGCGCGCGCACCGAGATCTTCCACCGCGCGCGCCGGTTCTTCGAGCGGCACGCGTTCCTCGCGTGCCCGACCGTCCAGGTGCCGCCGTTCCCCCTCGAGGTGGAGTACCCGACCGAGATCGACGGCGTGCGGCTTGCGAGCTACTTCGAATGGCTCGCGAGCTGTTATCGCATCACTCTGATCGGGCATCCCGCGATCTCGGTGCCCTGCGGCTTCACCGACGACGGATTGCCCGTCGGCCTGCAGATCGTCGGCCGTTTCGGCGACGACTTCGGCGTCCTGCAGATGGCCCACTCGTTCGAGCAGGCGACGGGCGTGGGCAAACGCCGCCCGCCGGTGGATTAGCAACTCGGACTGGCGTGCCGACAGACGAGGCGACGGCGGCGACCGCCGCCCGACTCAACCGGCGAGCTTCGCGCGCCAGACGCCGTACATGATCCCCACGATCGCTGGGCTCGCGAGGCCGGCCGCTACCCAGAAATTGGGGTCGACCCACATCGCGAACGGGACTCCGAGCAGAGGGTCCAGCATCGGGATTCCGCGCACGAGAGCGGTGACCAGGAGCCACAGCGCTGCGCCGATGATGCCGACCACGACCGGAATGCGCTCGCGCGTGGCCGCTCCGACCACGATCCAGAGCAGCGCGTAGCCCAGGACCAGCCAGAAGAGCGCCAGCGCGGCAAGCGCCACGCCGTTCAGGACGTAGGCCACGTCGACCCCGGCAACGACACACGCGCGAAGGCTCCTGGGATCGACCGGGCAGCCGACGGCGTGAGCGAAGACCGCCGCCCCGGCCACGACCGCCGCGATCGCCACGAGCACCAAGGTGAGGGCGCGCTGAGGCATGTGTGCGTCGGCAGCGTCCCGGTGCGCTCCGCGCCCGCGCGCTAGCCCGACCGGGGCACGCGGCCGAGCAGGTAGAACTCGTCGTTCGGCCGCATGCCGATCACGTTCGCCATGCGGTTGGAGAGCGCGAAGAACGCGGCGATCGCACCGATGTCCCAGATGTCCTCGTCGGAGAACCCGTGGCCGCGGAGCCGCTCGAAGTCCGCATCGCCGATCGCCTGCGAATCGAGCGCAACCTGCATCGCGAAGTCGAGCATCGCGCGCTGGCGCGGGGTGATGTCCGCCTTGCGGTAGTTGATCGCCACCTGGTCGGCGACGAGCGGATCCTTGGCGCGAATGCGCAGGATCGCGCCGTGCGCGATGACGCAGTAGTGGCACTGGTTCGCGCCGCTCGTCGCCACGACGATCATCTCGCGCTCGGCCTTGGAGAGCCCGCCCTCCTTCTCCATCAGCGCGTCGTGGTACGCGAAGAACGCCCGGAACTCGTCGGGCCGGTGGGCGAGCGTCAGGAAGACGTTCGGCACGAACCCGGATTTTGCCTGCACCGCCAGGATGCGCTCGCGGATGTCCGCGGGCAGGCCGGCAAGATCCGGCACGGGATAGCGGCTGATCGGGCGGCCGCCTTTGGCTGCAGAGGTCGTCACTGTGCTCCCCTCGACTGTGACCGCGGCGAACGGTGCTGCGGCGCGGCAAACGGCATGGTCGCCGCATTGCCGCGGATGTCGATTCTAGCCGAGGGTGCGATGCGCGGAGAACCGGCCGTTGCGCCTTATTCCTCACTCAGTGACGCGGAGCCGTCCGCACTGCGCCAGCGGGCGCGGACCGCGGGACGGCGCTCGGCGATCGAGGCTCGCAGCCGGCCGAAGCGCGATTCCGCGCGCTCGCCGAATAGCGGATCGGCAGGCCGTGCCGACGCTCGGGCGATCTCTTCCCAGTCGGCAGGCGAGAGTGCCTCCTCGAGCAGCGGCAGGAGATCGCGCTCCTCGTGCGTCATGTGCGCGTTGAGGGCAGCCGCGTACTGCTCGGCCGCCATTGCGATCCATGCCCGCGGTGCGAGCGCATCGGCGAGTCCGCGTTCGAGAAGCTGGAGCACCTGACCGCCATGGTGGCGCACGGCGCGATGCTCGAAGTCGAGCTCCTCGGCCGCGGACCGGGGAAGGCTGCCCCGCTCCGCCAGACGCCAGAGCGCGAGATCCTCCACCGGGTGGTGGTAGCGGTCGGGGTACTCGGTGAGGTACCGGAGCACGTCGGCCATGAGCGCGAGGTCTGCGTCGGCGCCCTGCCTGAGCGTGGCCGCCTCACGCGCGAGAATGCCGAGGAGGCGCCGCATCTGGTGGTGCCCCTGTCGAAGCTGCGTGACATCGAGCATGATGGCCTCCTTGGGTCGTTCGGTCTCCTCCGTGTTGCGACCCGCGCGCGACCGGCGCGCGGAAATCAAGCCGGCTGCTTGCCGATCCGCACCCGCCAGACATCCGGACCGCTCTCGAGGTACTCCCAGCCGATCGCGCCGCGCTCGGCCTGCAGCTGGTAGTAGAGCGGCTTCGGGTCGTGGTCGTTGACGAGCTCGAGCGTTTCCTGCGGCCCGAGTGCGTCGAAGTTGCGAAAGATGAGCGGGTGCCGCTCGCGCGGCGGGATCGTGCGAACGTCGAGGGTCGTCTTGGGTTGGGCGGCCATGATGAGCTCTCCTTCGTGGTTACAGGTTCAGCCGGCGTCCGGCCGGTCGGAAGCGTCCCACCCGAAGCGGTGCTTCGCGTGGTCGGACATGAGGGCAGGCGTCCACGGCGGCTCCCAGACGAGCTCGACCTGGATCGCCGCGTCCGGCAGCAGGGCGTGCAGGACCGTCTCGGCATCGCCCACGATCACCGGGCCGAGCGGGCAGGCGGGCGTCGTCATCGTGAGCCTCACGTGCACGCGCTCGGGGCGCGCGTCGATGCCGTAGACGAGCCCGAGATCGACGACGTTCATGCCGACCTCCGGGTCGATGACCGCCCGGAGCGCCTCGCGGATCGCGGCCTCCCGCTCGGGATCGGAAACGGGCGCCGCTGGGTTGGCGCCGGATCTTGAAGCAGCATCTAACATACCGCTTTCAACTTAGCACGATCCGGGGCGATAATCAATATATAAAATACATCTTCTACCGGAGACTGCGATGCGCCTGACCACCTTTTCCGATTACGCCCTGCGCACCCTGATGTACCTCGGCCTGCGCTCTGACCGGCTGGCGACCATCCCCGAGATCGCCGCGGCCTACGGCATCTCGGAAAACCACCTCATGAAGGTGGCCCAGCATCTGGTCGCGTCGGGCTACGTCGAGTCGGCGCGAGGCAAGGGGGGCGGGCTGCGCCTCGCGCGGCCGCCCGAGGCGATCGGTATCGGCGAGGTGATCCGGCACACCGAAGAAAGCCTTTCGCTCGCCGAGTGCTTCGACCCGGAGCAGTCGGACTGCTGCATCACCGGGACGTGCGCCCTGAAGGGCATTCTCGGCCGGGCGCTCGCCGCGTTTCTCGCCGTGCTCGATGACTACACGCTCGCCGACCTGCTGCGCCCGCGCGCGGGCCTCGCGCGCGTCCTGCTTGCCGCGCAGCCGCGCGGCTCGTGATCAGGCAGGTTCGGCCGGGCGCGCATGCGGGCGAGCGGCGCCTGGGCGAGCGTCAACGGTCGCGCTGCCCCGCGGCCGCTCGAGCGGGACGCCGCGGGATCAGCGTGTCCGCCAGCCCCGCGAGCGTCGCCGTCCAGGCGGCGACCGCGAGGTACAGAAATACGCGCGACAGCGTCGCGAGGAACGGCAGCTGGACCGTCTCCCCGAGGCGCAGGGTGGATACGCAATACATGCCCAGCGGGAAGACGCCGCCCCAGTACAGCGGATCGTAGCTCAGCGGAAACTCGCGCAGCAGGTAGCGCCAGACGCCGAGGACGAGCAGCATCGGAATCCACCACGTGCCCATCGCCCAGTAGAAGATCGTGAAACCCTTGATGAACGGCGCGAGATCGGCCAGCGCCGGAACGAGCGGCAGGTGCTCGAACAGCGTCGCCCCCGCGAGCGTCGAGATCGCCACCGCGCCCATGTTGATCCAATACGGCGGCGACAGGTCGTCGGGCGCCATGGGACGGAACGTGTAGCGGAAGAAGATCAGCGCCGTGAGCCAGAGGTAGACCATGCCGCCGCCGAGCCAGAGCGTGAGGGCTGCGAACACCAGCCCGGACCGCAGCTCGCCGGCGGTTGCGGACGCCGCGACGAGCACCGTGAGGATCGATACCGACTGTGCTGCGACGACGATCACGAGCCAGCCGCCGTTCAACCCCTCCTGCAGCGTCGGCTTGTGCGCCTTGACGGTGAGCGCGCCCAGGATGCCGTAGGTCACCAGGACCCAGAGCATGCAGGCGACCACCCAGAGCCCCGCCGCCCACGCCGGGGCGCTCACCTGGATTTCCGCCTGAGAGCCGAGCACCGCCGTGGCCGCCACGACGGTGAAGAAGCCGACGCCGCGGCTGTGGCTCTGCAGATCCTCGAGAAACGCCGCCGGGTGGCGCACGACGCGCGCCGCGGTGAGCGCTGCGAGCGCGACGAAGAAGCACACGTTCAGCCAGAAGAGCGCCGTGCCGAACGCCGCCCACCCGTGTAGCGTCGCCGCGATCGCCACGATGCCGGTCGCCATCACCATGGCGAAGTACGCCGGGTGGAGCGTTCTCAGCCTGTCGCGGGCACCGTGCTCGAAGCGCAGTCTCATGCGGTCGTGGCGGCCTGGGTGCGGCGGCCGGAATCTACCCCATTCGGGGTCGCGACTGCACGCTGCGCCGCGGCGCGGCGCCGGCTACGGGCGCGAGCGCTGCGCGGCCTCGTCGATGGCGTCGAGCGCGATCGCGGAATGCGCGAATGCGCCGCCCGCGCGCATCTCGGCGGCGACCCAGATCGCCTCCATGAGCTCCTCGGGCGTCGCGCCGGCGCGCAGCGCGGCCTTGGTATGGCCGCGGATACAATAAGGACATTGCGTGACGTGCGCGACCGCGACCGCGATCAGCTGCTTCGCCTTCGTCGGCAGCGCGCCTGGCGCGAACACGCGCTCGCTGAACGCCTTGAACGCCGCGTCGATCTCCGGTGCGAGCGCGGTGCGCTTCGCGCCAAGCTCGCGCGTGGCCGCGGGGTAGAGGTGCTTCTCGTGCTGCTCGCTCATGTCGCTCGGCTCCAGTCGGTGCATCGGGTTTCGGTCGGCGCTGCCGCGGGCGTGGTGCGCACGCCGGTCCGATCGCTGCCGGCGGATGCGCGGTGCGCGATCGAGCGACCCTGCGCAGCGCGTGCAATCTTCACCTCAGATGCCGTCCTTCAGTAGCTTCGCCCGGATGCGCTCGATCGCCCGTGACGGGCTGAGGTGCTTGGGGCACACCTCGGTGCAGTTCATGATCGTGCGGCAGCGATAGAGGCGGTAGACGTCGTCCAGGAACGCGAGCCGCTCGTGCGTGGCGCGATCGCGGCTGTCGGCGATGAACCGGTAGGCCTGCAGCAGTCCCGCCGGCCCGATGTACTTGTCCGGGTTCCACCAGTAAGGCGGGCAGAAGCCGCTGCAGCAGGCGCAGAGGATGCACTCGTAGAGCCCGTCGAGCTCTGCCCGCTCCTGCGGGCTCTGCAGCCGCTCGCGCTCGGGCGGCGGCTCGTCGTTGACGAGGTAGGGCTTCACCGAGTGGTAGTGCGCGAAGAACTGCGTCATGTCTACGATGAGGTCGCGCACCACCGGAAACCCGGGCAGCGGGCGCAGCACGACCGGCTCCTTCAGCCCGGCGAGCGGCGTGATGCAGGCGAGACCGTTCCGGCCGTTGATGTTCATGGCGTCGGATCCGCACACGCCCTCGCGGCAGGAGCGCCTGAAAGAGAGGCTGTCGTCCGCCACCTTGGCGCGGATCAGAAGGTCGAGCAGCATCCGGTCCGAGTGCTCGGGCGCGATGTCGTACTCCTGCATGCGCGGGCGCGCGTCCTGTTCAGGGTTGTAGCGATAGATCGAGAGCTTCATGACGGATCCGCTAGCGGGCGCCCAGCGCGGCGAGCGCGAGCGCGACCCAGACGCCGATCCCGAGCAGCGCGAGCGCGACGAGAGCGAGCGCCGCCGCTCGCATCCTGGGGTGATGGACATAGTCGAGCACCACGTCCCGCATGCCGACCCACGCGTGCGCGAGGAGCGCCGCGAAGAACAGGCCGAAGGCGGCGCCCGTCGCCGGCCGCGCCACCATCGCCCGCCATTCAGCGTAGCCGGCCGGCGGCGAGACGAGCAGGACGGCGCCGAGCCACAGCAGGAACCCGAGCATGAAGAGCGCGCTAGCCCGCTGCACCGTCCACGCGCGAAGACCGGTGAGGAGTCTCATCGCAGTTGCGCCGCCGCGGCGACGATGAAGATGAGAATCCCCGCCGCGATCGCTGCCCAGGCGCTCCGCCGCCCGGCGGCGAGCGACGCGCCGATACCGAAGTCCATCAGGAGGTGCCGGATGCCCGCAACGAGGTGATACGCGAATGCCGCGACGAGGACGACGAGCGCGACGCGGACCGGCACACTGCTGCTCCAGCGCGCGATCTCGGCAAAGCCCTCCGGCCCGGCGACCGAGCGGGTGAACGCGTATGCGCCGATCGGCGTCGCGATCGCGAGCAGCACGCCCGTTGCGCGATGCGCGACCGACGCGAGCGCACCGGGCGGGTAGGACAGCTGGAACAGATTGAGGAATTTCGGCCGGTCCAGCGATCGCATCCGGATTCTCCTACAAGCGATCCCGACATCGCGGCCGTGCTGCTTGCAGAGAGTGAGCGGGCCGCGCGAGCGGGTCGAATCAAATCGAATCGACCGTTCGATGCGAGACGACTCATATTAGCATGGTCGCGGTGGGGGGGTGAGATCGCACGCGTGACGACTGCGCGCTGCCGCTCGCCGGCGTGCCGGCGACGGGAGAGGCCGACGTAGCCACACTCGCCAGCCAGACGCGCTCGGGCGGTCAGACCTCGAGCATCAGCGCCGGATCGAACGCCGGATTCTCGGGCCGCTCGGGCGTACCGTGGATCTTGCCGCTGGCCGGATGGCGCCCGGCATAGCCGCGCGGATTCGCGACGACGCGCGTGCCGTTCACGACGTAGTCCGAGCTCGCGTGCGTGTGCCCGTGGATCCACAACGCGGCGGCGCCCATCAGGTCGGACAGGTCCGAGATGAACGAGGGATTCACGACGCTGTCCCTGAACCGCTCGGCGACGCTGCGCGGATGCGGGCCGTGATGCGTGACCACCACCGTCCTCCCCGCGTAGGGGGTGGCGAGCGCGTGCGCGAGGAAGGCGCGGCTTGCCCGGTGAAAACCGACCGAGTGCGCGGGCGTGAATGGCGCGTCGCCGACGCGGATCGTGCGGTACTCGAAGAGCGCTTCCAGCCCGCGCGCGAGCAGTGCGTCGCGGCCGGCCGGCCCGTAGAGAAGCAGATCCGTCCAGAGCGTTGCGCCGATGAAGCGCACGCCCTCGAGCTCCAGAGCGGAGTCGTCGAGGAGGTCGATCTCGAGGCCTGCGGCCGCGTGCCGCATCGCTGCACGGCAGGCGTGGAACTCGCCCGCGTAATACTCGTGGTTTCCCGGGACGAACACGATGCGGGCATGAGGAAAGGCGCGGCGCAGCCACTCGAGACTCGCCGCGCCCGCCGCGACATCGCCGGCGACGACGACGGCATCGGCGGCCGCTCGCGCCGGCGCGTAGGGAGCGACCTCGAGGTGCAGGTCGGAGAGCACGTGGAGCCGCATCGGGCCTCGCGGCGAAGAGCTCCGCCGAATCTACCGGCCATGGCCGGCCGGCGCCACCCGTACCGTCGGGTTGCGACGCGCGGGCGTGTCAAACGCCTCACTCCCGGGCGCGCTTCCGCAGAGCTTTCCTAGTCCCAGCGGTCGTCGCGCACCTGCACGACGCCGTTTTCGATGCGCACGGGAAACTTCGCGGTCGGCTCGTAAGCCGGTGCCGACAGGGCCTCGCCGGTGCAGATGAGGAAGCGCGCGCCGTGGCGCGGGCAGACGATCTCCCCGCCTGCGACCTCGCCGCCGGCGAGCTCCCCGCCGTCATGGGTGCAGACATCCTCGAGCGCGTGGAACTCGCCGTCGAGGTTGAACACCGCGACTCGCGCGCCGTCGACGTCCACCACCCGGTGCTCGCCGGGCGCGAACTCCGCGGCCGGGCAGACATCGACCCAGCCGCTCATACCGGAAGGATCTCGAGCTCGGGGTCGATCTCGCGCACCATGTACTCGATCGCCGACAGCGTGCCGGAGAGCGAGCTCGGGCAGCTGCCGCACGCGCCCTGGTAGTGCACCTTTAGCACGTTGCCCTCGATGCCGAGCACGTGCAGGTCGCCGCCGTCGTTGCGCAGGTACGGCCGGATCTGCTGATCGAGCATCATCTCGATCATGTCCAGCTTCTGCCGGTCATCGGCCGACAGCTCCTCGCGCGGCGTCACCTGCGCCGCCTGGGCGTCGCCCTCGATCAGCTCGATCGAGCGCTCGGCGGCGCTCGGCGCCTCGCGGATCGGCCCGGCCACCTGGCGCGCAAGGTCGTTCCAGTCGGCTTCGCCGTCCTGGGTCACGGTGAGCCACGTGTCCACGTAGAACACGCTCGTCACGTGCGGCACCGCGAACAGCGCGGCCGCGAGCGCGTCGCCCTGCGCCGCCTCGGCGCTCTCGTACGAGCGCGAAACGCCGTAGGTCAGCGGCTCGCGCAGCACGAACTTGCGCGCGTTCGGATTGGGCGTACGTTCGATCTCGGCAATCTTGGGCATTCTCTCAACCTGCAATCGGGTCCTGATCGCCCTCGGTGGAGGCGCTCGCCTCCCGGGCAAGCGCGGCGTGCAGCGTGTGCCACGGCAGGATCGCGCACTTCACGCGGACCGGCAGATCCTTCACGCCGGCGAACACCGTGAGGCGCCCGAGGTGATGCTGGTCCCTGCCGACGTCGAGCTTGCCGGTGGTCATGTCCCGGAACTCCTGCACCAGGGTCTCGGCCTCCGCCACGCTCTTGCCCTTGACGGCCGAAGTCATCATCGAGGCGGAGGCCTTGCAGATGGCGCAGCTCTGCCCCTCGAACGCGACGCTGTCGATCGCGTCGCCCGCGATCTTCAGCGTGACCCAGATGTGATCGCCGCAGAGGGGGTTCAAGCCCTCGCTCTTGTGCGTGCAGCCCTCGACCTTGCCCCAGTTACGGGGCTTCTTGTTGTGGTCGAGGATGATCTCCTGGTACAGCTGGCTCGCGTCCATTCGTCAACCTGCGGAGCTCTCGGACACGCCTCTAGCCGAAGAGCTTCTGCACGCGCCGGACCGAGGCGGCGAGCTGCTCCACCTCGGCGGGGGTGTTGTAGAAGGCGAAGGAGGCGCGCGCGGTGGCCGGGATGCCGTAGCGCTGCATGACCGGCTGCGCGCAGTGGTGGCCGGTGCGCACGGCGACGCCGTCGTCGTTCAGAAGCGTGCCGACGTCGTGCGGGTGCACGTCACCGACATTGAACGAGAGGACCGCGGCCTTCTCGCGCGCCGTCCCGACGATGCGCACGCCGGGAATCGCGCAGAGCTGCTCGGTCGCGCGGCGCAGCAGCTCCTTCTCGTGCGCGGCGATGCGGTCGAGCCCGACGCCCTGCACGTATTCGAGCGCGGTGGCGAGCCCGATCGCCGCCGCGATCGGCGGCGTGCCGGCCTCGAACTTGAACGGAATCTCGTTGTAGATCGTCTTCTCGAACGTGACCGAGAGGATCATGTCGCCGCCGCCGCGGTACGGGCGCATCTTCTCCAGCAGGGCCGCCTTCGCGTAGAGCACGCCGACCCCGGTGGGGCCGTACACCTTGTGGCCGGTAAACGCGTAGAAGTCGCAGTCGAGCGCCTGCACGTCCACGGCGATGTGCTGCACCGCCTGGGCGCCGTCGATCATGATCGGCACCCCCTTGCGGTGGGCGATGTCGATCATCTCCTTCACCGGGTTGATCGTGCCGAGCGCGTTCGAGACGTGCGTGACGGCGACGAGCTTCGTGCGCGGAGTGAACAGCCGCTCGTACTCCTCCATCACCAGCTCGCCCGCGTCGGTGATCGGCACCACCCGGAGCTGGGCGCCTTTCTCCTCGCAGAGCATCTGCCACGGCACGATGTTGGCGTGATGCTCCATGTGGGTGACGATGATCTCGTCGCCGGCCCCGATGAACGCGCGCCCGTACCCGTACGCGACCAGGTTGATCGAATCCGTGACGCCGGAGGTGAAAACGATCTCCCGGTCTTCGCGGGCGTTGAGGAAGCGCTGCACGGTGGCGCGCGCCGCCTCGTACGCAGCGGTCGCGGTCGCCGACAGGTAGTGCACGCCGCGGTGGATGTTCGCGTGCTCGCGCGTCTGATAGCGCACCAGCCGGTCGATCACCTGTCGCGGCATCTGCGAGGACGCGCCGTTGTCCAGGTAGACGAGCGGCTTGCCGTGCACCCGCACTTCCGTGAGGATCGGAAAATCGGCGCGGAGCCGCTCGACGTCGAGGGGGCCGGACGCGCCCGGCGCCGCGATCGGGGAGGCCTGGTTGGGGACGGCGCTCACTCGGGCTGCTCCTTCCCCTGCGTGCGTTGCAGCGCCAGCGCCTCCAGCGCGCCGCGCAGAGAGGCGACCGGAATGCGGTCGACGACGTCGGCGGCGAAGGCGTAGGTCAGCAGATTCCGCGCCGCCGGCTCGGAGAGCCCGCGGCTGCGCAGATAGAACACGTGGTCTTGATCGAGCTGTCCGACCGTCGCGCCGTGGGCGCATTTCACGTCGTCGGCCAGGATCTCGAGCTGCGGCTTGGTGTCCACGTGCGCGCGCCCGGTGAGCAGCAGGTTGCGGCTCGATTGCGCCGAATCGGTGAGCTGGGCGCCCTGGCGGACGAGAATCCGGCCGTTGAACACCGCGTGCCCCGCGCCGTCGACGATGCACTTGTGCAGCTGGCGGCTGCGGCCGCGCGCCCGCGCGTGATCGATGAAGCTGTGCGTGTCGGCGAGCTGCCGGCCGGCGACGAGCGCGAGACCGTCGAGCTGGCAGTCGGTGCCCTCGCCCTGCTGGCGAACGCCGTGGTTCAGGCGCGAGATGCGCGCCCCGAAGCTCACGCTCTGCGAGACGTAGCGCGCGTCGCGCGCCAGGCTCGCCACGCAGGTGGCGATGTGGAACGCGGCTTCGCCGTCGCGCTGCACGCGCACGTGGCGAAGCGACGCGTTCTCGTCCACCGCGAGCTCGGTCACGCCGTTCACGAAGTACGCGCCCTCGGCGATGGCGAGGTAGTCCTCCACCAGTGTGAGCTCGGCGCCGCCACCGACCATCGCGAGCACGCGCGGATACGCGACGCGCTCGGTCTGCGTCGCGACGAACAGGAGCTGGACCGGCCGCCCGACCTTCGCGCCGCGCGGCACCGCGACCACGGCGCAGTCGTGCAGGTACGCCGTGTTGACCGCGGCGAACGCGTCGTCGTCGAAACCGGCATGGCGCGCGAGCTGCGCCTCGAGACGCGCAGCGTCGCGCCGCAACGCGCCGGCGAGCGTGCCGACGTAGGCCTCGCCGTCGTCCTGCGGCGTCGAGAGCTCGGGGGAGTAGTAGCCGTCCACGAACACGAGCCGGCTTCCGGCCTCGGGCACGAAGTGGCGCCGGATCGCGTCGGCCGGCGCCGCCGCGGGCGCGGCGGCCCGCTGGAAGCTCGTCTTGTAGAGCGGAGAAAGATCGGTGAAGCGCCAGTCCTCGTCGCGCGTCGTCGGCACCGCGAGCGCGTTCGCCCGCTCCAGCGCCGCGCCGCGCAGCCGGGCGAGCCACGCCGCCGGTCCGGTCGGCAGCGCGCCGTGCGCCGCGAGGAGCGACGCGAGGTAGCCGTGGGTGTCCGCCGTCATCTTCGCGCGCGACTCAGGCCGCGACCGCCCGGCCCGGCTCGAGCAGCCAGTCGTAGCCACGGCGCTCGAGCTCGAGGGCGAGCGACTTGTCGCCCGTCTTGACGATGCGGCCGCCCGCGATGACGTGCACGAAGTCGGGCTCGATGTAGTTGAGCAGCCGCTGATAGTGGGTCACGAGCACGATGGCGCGGTCGGGCGCGCGCAACCGGTTCACGCCGGCGGCGACGACGCGCAAGGCGTCGATGTCCAGGCCGGAGTCGGTCTCGTCCAGGATCGCGAGGCGCGGCTCGACGACCGCCATCTGCAGGATCTCGTTTCGCTTCTTCTCGCCGCCCGAGAATCCGTCGTTCACACTGCGGTCGAGAAACACCGGGTCCATCTCGAGCAGCTTCATCTTCTCGCGCACGAAGTCGTCGAACTCGAGCGGGTCGAGCTCGTCCTTGCCGCGCGCCGCCTGGACCGTGTTGTACGCGAGCCGCAGGAACGCGGCGTTCGTCACGCCCGGCACTTCCACCGGGTACTGGAAGCCGAGGAAGAGCCCCGCGCGAGCGCGCTCCTCGGGCGCGAGCGCGAAGAGATCGCCGCCGGCGAACCGCGTCTCGCCCGCGGTCACCGCATAGGCGGGATGGCCGGCGAGCACCTTGGCGAGCGTGCTCTTCCCGGAGCCGTTCGGCCCCATGATGGCGTGCACCTCGCCCGCGCGCACCGCGAGATCGACGCCCTTGAGGATCTCGACGCCGCTCACCGCGGCCTTCAGGCCGCGCACCTCGAGCAGGATTTCTCCGCCTTTGCTCTGCATCACTTGGATTCCTGTCCTATCCGACGCTGCCTTCGAGCTTGAGGCCGAGGAGCTTCGTCGCCTCGACCGCGAATTCCATCGGGAGCTGCGTGAACACCTCCTTCACGAAGCCGTTGATGATCATCGACACCGCCTCCTCGGGCGCGATGCCGCGGCTCGCGAAGTAGAAGAGCTGGTCCTCGCCGATCTTGGAGGTGGTGGCCTCGTGCTCGACCGTCGCGGTGTTGTTCTGCGCATGGATGTACGGGAACGTGTACGCGCCGCAGGTGTCGCCGATCAGCATCGAGTCGCACTGCGAGAAGTTGCGCGCGTTCTCCGCCCTGGCGCCGATCTTCACCAGCCCGCGGTAGCTGTTGTGCGACTGGCCCGCGGAGATCCCCTTGCTGATGATGCGGCTGCGGGTGTTGCGGCCCACGTGGATCATCTTGGTCCCGGTGTCGGCCTGCTGGTGGTGGTTGGTGAGCGCCACCGAGTAGAACTCGCCGATCGAGTTGTCGCCGAGCAGCACGCAGGACGGGTACTTCCAGGTGATGGCGGAGCCCGTCTCCACCTGGGTCCACGAGATCTTCGCGTTCCGGCCCTTGCAGAGGCCCCGCTTGGTGACGAAGTTGTAGATGCCGCCCTTGCCGTCCTTGTCGCCGGCGTACCAGTTCTGCACGGTCGAGTACTTGATCTCGGCGTCGTCGAGCGCGACGAGCTCCACGACCGCGGCGTGCAGCTGATTGGTGTCGAACTTCGGCGCGGTGCAGCCCTCGAGGTAGGACACGTGGCTGCCCTCCTCGGCGACGATCAGGGTGCGCTCGAACTGCCCCGACTCCTCCGTGTTGATGCGGAAGTAGGTCGAGAGCTCCATCGGGCAGCGCACGCCCCTGGGGATGAAGCAGAACGACCCGTCCGTGAACACCGCGGAATTGAGCGCGGCGTAGAAGTTGTCGCCGGGCGGGACCACCGACCCGAGGTACTTGCGCACCAGCTCGGGATGATCCCGCACCGCCTCGGAAATCGAGCAGAAGATCACGCCGGCCTCGGCGAGGCGCTTCTTGTAGGTGGTCGTCACCGAGACCGAGTCGAAGATGACGTCCACCGCCACCCCGGCGAGCGCCTTCTGTTCGTGCAGCGGGACGCCGAGCTTCTCGAAGGTGCGCCGGAGCTCCGGATCGACCTCGTCCATGCTGGCGAGCTTCTTCTTCCGCTTCGGCGCCGAGTAGTAGCTGATGTCCTGGAAGTCGATCTTCGGGTACTTCACGTTCGGCCACGCCGGCTCGATCATGCCGAGCCAGCGCTGGAAGGCCTTCAGACGAAACTCGAGGAGCCACTCCGGCTCGCCCTTCTTCAGCGAGATGAGCCGAATGGTGTCCTCGGAGAGCCCCTTGGGGGCGACGTCGGCTTCGATCTCGGTGACGAAGCCGTGCCGGTAGGGCTGCTCGATCAGATTCTGGAGTGCGGGGCTGGTCATCTGCCTTCCGGTGTCTCGTCCGGGCCTCGGGTTCGCGTGCGGCCAATCCGCTGAAACTAGACGCTGAAGCTCTCGCCGCAGCCGCACTCGGCCTTCGCGTTCGGATTCTCGAACTTGAACGCCGCGCCGAATCCGCTCTTCTGGTAGTCGAGCGTCGCCCCGTCGAGATAGGAGACGTGCTCCTTGTCCACGACGATGCGGGTCTCGTGCGATTCGAACGTGAGGTCGTTCGCGCCCACCTCGTCCGCGAAGTCGAACGTGTAGGCGAGCCCCGAGCAGCCGACCTTCTTGATGCCGACTCTCAGGCCCACGCCCTTGCCGCGGCGGGCGATCGAGCTGCGGATGTGCTCCGCCGCGCTCGGCGTCAGTGTGATGGCCATGCTTCGCTCCTCCGCCCCCCGGTCCGCCGCTCGCCCGTCACGCCGCGACCGACTCGGACTGCGGACGCTTGCTCAGGCGGGGGTCATGCAGCTCGACGACGCGGGTTTCCTTCGCGCGCTGCTGCTCGACCAGCTGGGCGAGCGTCACCGAGCGCAGGAACTCGAAGATCTGCTCGTTCAGCCGCACCCAGAGGTCGTGCGTCAGGCATTTCTGCTCCTCGTGGCAGTTCTCCTTGCCGCCGCACTGCGTGGCGTCGATCGGCTCGTCGACCGCGACGATGATGTCGGCCACCGTCACCGCGTCCATCGCCTTGGCCAGGCGATAGCCGCCGCCGGGACCCCGCGCGCTCTTCACCAGCGCGCCCCGTCGGAGCTTGCTGAACAGCTGCTCGAGATACGAAAGCGATATGCCCTGCCGCGTCGAGATCTCGGTGAGCGGCACCGGCGATTGCGTGGCATGCATCGCCACGTCCACCATCGCGGTCACTGCAAAGCGTCCTTTGGTCGTCAATCGCATACGCTGGTCCCTCTTCGTCGTCCCGGACGCCGGTGGCATCCGCAGCATCTGCCGAGCGCTTGGCCGTCGCACGATATCCTGATTACGGTGACCAATTCCCGAGAGCTTTGGTCAAGTATACGGTTCCCGACTAATTTGATCAACTATCGGTGAGGGTCGACGCGCCCGTCAGCACTTAACCTCTTGAGCAGAAAAGAGAACCTAATCGCGTGACCCGATGCCGAAATAGACGAGCGGCCATCAATCTCCATCCGCCCGGACTGCGGTAGCGGTGTGGTTCCGTCCAGAGTGGGGGCGCGATTCGCGGGGGCGACCGCCGCGGCAGACGTGCAGTTCCGACACGCACGAGTGCGGGAGCTTGCGTGCGCTGCCTGCGGCTTGCGCGCCCGAACAGACTCCGTCCGCATGGCGTCAGATGGCGCGCCCGGCGGGATTCGAACCCACGACCCTTGGCTTCGGAGGCCAATACTCTATCCTCTGAGCTACGGGCGCGCGCGAGGCGCGGCGATTCTACCGCATCTGCCGCCGCGCTCGCCGCATGCGCATCCATGTGCTTTGCCGCGCCACGCGCTGCAGCTATACTTTGCGGCCTTCCGCGCGCTTCTTGCCGCGGGCTGCCGCTAGTTTCTCCCCTTCGATCTTCCTCGATCTCCTTCGACCTCCCTCTCTCGACCCCAGAAGACGAGCCCCCATGAGCGCAGAGCCGACCTCGCACGATCCGGAGAACCAAGTGAGCTTCATCAAGACGCCGCGGCAGCTGATCACGCTCGTGGTGCTGGCGTTCGTCGTGCCGATCGTGGTGATCATCATGCTGGCGAAGACGGTATGGATCGGGCGTGCGCCTACGCCCGGCGCGATGACGCCGGAGGCGATCGCGGCGCGCATCAAGCCGGTGGCCGACGTGGCGATCGCCGCGCCTGGCGCCGCACCTGGCGCCGCGGGGAGCGCCGCCGCGGCTCCGGCCCCCGAGGCCAAGCCTGCCCAGGTGGCGGCAGCGACGCCGGCCGCCCCGCCCGCGGCCGCCCCGCCGGCGGCTCCGGCGCCCGCAGCCCCGGCACCCGCAGCCGCCGGCGGCAAGGGGAAAGAAACCTACGACAAAGTCTGTGCCGTGTGCCACGCCGCGGGCGTTGCCGGCGCCCCCAAGCTTGGCGACAAGGCGGCATGGGCGCCGCGGATCAAGACCGGCATCGACGCGCTCCACACGAGCGCGCTCAAGGGCAAGGGCGCAATGCCCCCCAAGGGCGGTCAGGTCCAGCTTCCCGACGCCGACGTCGAGGCGGCAGTCAACTACATGGTGGCGGCCGCGAAGTAACCGCGGTTTCGGCGGCGAGGCCCAGGCTCGCGCTCGGCGCCGCCTCCGTCCCGCAAATCTCCCTCTTCCGGCCGCACCCGCTCGTCCGCCCGGCAGGGGCGAGCGCGCGGTTCGACTAGAATCGGCGATCCGGTCTCACAACTGCCCCGCACGTGAAGATCGCCGTCATCATCGACCCGCTGCCCTCCATCAAGACGTACAAGGACTCGACGTACGCCATGATGGTGGAGGCCGCGCGCCGCGGCCACGAGCTCTACTTCATGCTGCAGGAGAGCCTGATGTGGAAGGGCGGCGCGGTGATCGGCGAGAACGCGCGCCTCACGCTCACCGGCGAGAAGGACCGCTGGTACCGCATCGGTCTCCCGCGCGAGACCCCGCTCGCGGCGTTCGATGCCGTGCTCATGCGCAAGGATCCGCCGTTCGACGCCGAGTACGTCGCGAGCACGTGGCTCCTCGAGCAGGCGGTGCGCGACGGCGCGCGCGTGTTCAACGACCCGCGCGCGATCCGCGATCACAGCGAGAAGCTCGCGATCATGGAGTTCGCCGAATACTGCGTGCCGACGGTGGTCACGCGGCTCCCGGGCCAGATCCACGCGTTCATCGAGGCGCACCGCGACGTGGTGGTGAAGCCGATCGACGGCATGGGCGGCGAGTCGGTCTTCCGCGTGAGCGGCTCCGATCCCAACCGGTTCGTCATCGTCGAGACCATCACCGCGCACGGCCGGCGCACGGTGATGGCGCAGCGCTTCATCCCGGAGATCCGCGACGGCGACAAGCGCATCCTCGTGATCGCGGGCGAGCCCGTGCCGCACTGCCTCGCGCGCATCCCGAAGCCCGGCGAGACGCGCGGCAACCTCGCAGTCGGCGGCATCGGCGTCGCGCGGCCGCTCACCGAGCGCGACCGCGAGATCGCCGTCGCGCTCGGCGAGGTGCTCGCGCCGCGCGGACTGCTGCTCATCGGGCTGGATGTCATCGGCGACTACCTCACCGAGGTGAACGTCACCAGCCCGACTTGCTTCCGGGAGATCACCGACCAGACCGGATTCGACGTCGCTGCGATGTTCATCGACGCGCTGGAGGCGGCCTGCCGACGGCCGGCCTGAGGGCCCCCGCACCCTCGATCGCACTTCACAGACCGTCCAAAAGAGGTTATTTTTGAAGGTCTTGTCACGACTGGGTGGCCTCGGATGGTCGGCATTCTCATCGTCGCGCACGGCGCCTTCGGCGAAGCGCTCATCCATTGCGCGAGCCACGTGCTCGGCAAGCGACCGCTCGCCGTCGCGCAGCTCGGCGTCACGGTGCACGATGACCCCGACGCGCTGATCCCGCAGGCCGAGGCGCTCCTCGCCGGGCTCGACGACGGGGACGGCGTGCTGCTCCTCACCGACATGCTGGGCGCCACGCCGTCGAACATCGCCACGCGCCTCCTGCAACCCGGCCGCGTGTCGGGCGTCGCGGGCGTGAGCCTGCCGATGCTCATCCGTGCCCTCACCTACCGGAACGAGCCGCTCGCCACGCTGGTCGAGAAAGCGATGAGCGGCGGCTGCGAGGGCGTCACGCGGCTCGGCGGGGAGCGGGTCGATGCCGCAGCTTGAGCTCGAGATCGTGAACAAGCTCGGGCTGCACGCGCGCGCCTCGGCCAAGCTCACGCACACCGCGAGCCAATTCGCGTCCGACGTGTGGCTGTCGCGCAACGGCCGGCGCGTGAACGCGAAGAGCATCATGGGCGTCATGATGCTCGCCGCCGGCAAGGGCAGCAGGGTCGCGATCGAGGCGATCGGCGAGGACGCGGACGCGGCGCTTGCCGCGCTCGCCCGCCTCATCGGCGACAAGTTCGGCGAAGGCGAGTAGGCGCGACATGCGTCTTGGAAGGACGACGGCGATGGCGAGGAAGGGGATCTACAAGGGGCTCGCCCCTTGTTCGTTCCGGGGATATACAAGGGGGAACTCCCCCTCGTTCGTACGACCCCACTTGATTGAAGAAGCACGGGCGTGATTCCGGGATAGCCAACAGACATGGACCAGCCGCCGCTCGAGATCCTCCGGGTGGATGCGCGTGCCGGGCGGCACGCGAGCTTCACGCTGCACGGCGCCGGCGCCTCGAGCGGCATCGCGATCGGCTATGCGCACCTCGTCTCGACCGCGCGGCTCGAGGTGCCCCAGTACGAGATCGCGCCCGAGGAGGTGGACCAGGAGATCGAGCGCTTCGACAGCGCGGTGGCGCAGGTCCGCGGCGAGTTCGTCGGGCTGCGCGCGAGCGTGCCCGCCTCGGCCCCCGCCGAGCTGGGCGCGTTCCTCGACCTGCACCGCATGATCCTCGACGACTCGATGCTGTCGGAGTCGCCGCGCGAGCTGATCCGCACGCGCCGCTGCAATGCCGAACTCGCGCTCGTCCAGCAGATGGACATGCTCCTCGCGCGCTTCGAGGCGATCGAGGATGCGTACCTGCGCGAGCGCAAGGCGGACGTGCGACAGGTGGTCGAGCGCGTGCTGAAAGCCATGCTCGGCAGCGGGCACGCGCCGCCCGCGCCGGCCCACGAGGAGAACGTGGTCGTGGTCGCGCACGACTTCTCGCCGGCCGACATGATCCTCTTCAAGCAGCACCAGTTCGCCGGCTTCGTGACCGACCTCGGCGGGGTGACCTCGCATACCGCGATCGTCGCGCGCAGCCTCGGCCTGCCGGCGATCGTGGGCCTGCACCACGCGCGCCAGCTGATCCGCGAGAACGAGCTGGTGATCGTGGATGGCGCCGAGGGCGTGCTGATCGTCAATCCGGACGAGCGCGTCCTCGCCGAGTACCGGCTGAAGCAGTCCGCACTGCAGATCGAGCGGCAGAAGCTGAGGCGGCTCATCACCGCGCCGGCCTCGACCCTGGACGGAACGCCGATCGAGCTGCAGGCGAACATCGAGCTGCCGGACGACGTCGGCGCCGCGCTCGACGCCGGTGCGAGCGGCGTCGGCCTGTTCCGCACCGAGTTCCTGTTCCTGAACCGCGACGACCTGCCGGGCGAGGACGAGCAGTTCGAGGCCTACTGCTCGGCGGTCGAGGCGATGCGCGACCGCCCGGTGACGATCCGCACGCTGGACCTCGGCGCGGACAAGACGCTGAACGGTGCCGATCGGGGCGGCCCGAACCCCGCGCTCGGGCTGCGCGCGATCCGCTTCTGCTTCGCCGAACCGCAGATGTTCCTCACGCAGCTCCGCGCGATCCTGCGCGCCTCGGCGTTCGGCAAGGTGCGGCTGCTGATCCCGATGCTCGCCCATGCGCACGAGATCGAGCTCGTGCTCCAGTACCTGCAGCAGGCGCGCGACACGCTCCAGGCGATGGGCATACCGTACGACCACGAGCTCGAGGTGGGCGGGATGATCGAGATCCCGGCTGCCGCGCTCGCGGTTCCGCTCTTCATCAAGCGGCTCGATTTCCTCTCGATCGGCACCAACGACCTGATCCAGTACACGCTCGCGATCGATCGCACCGACGACATGGTCGCGCACCTGTACGACCCGCTGCACCCGGGTGTGCTTCAGCTCGTCGCTGGCACGATCCGCACCGCGATCAAGTCGGGGAAGCCGGTCGCGGTGTGCGGGGAGATGGCCGGGGAGGTGGCCTACACGCGGCTGCTGCTCGGGCTGGGGTTGCGCCAGTTCTCGATGCACCCCGCGCAGCTGCTCGCGGTGAAGCAGCAGGTGCTGCGCTCCGACCTGCCCGAGGCCGAGGCGCTCGCCAGCCGGATCCTGCGCGCCGAAGACCCCGAGAAGATCCGCCAACTCCTTGGTAGACTAAACGCATGATCCCCGCAAACGCCCTGCGCGAGATCCCCGGCGTCCGGCAGGACGAGCCGAGCACCAGCCGTCGCTGGTTCCACAGCGACTACTTCGATCTCTTCGTCTGGCAGACGGCCGGCGGCGAGGTGCTCTCGTTCCAGCTCTGCTACGGCATCGACACGAGCGAGAAGGCGCTCGTGTGGAAGAAGGAGGTCGGCTTCTTCCATGACGGGGTCGACCCGGGCGAGGTGAAGCCGGGGCGCGCGCCCGCGACGCTCCTCGAGGCGGACGGCCCGTTCCCGGCGACCGCGGTCGCAGCCCGCTTCGCGCGCGAGGCCGAGGGCGTACCGAACGACATCCGCAGCTTCGTCATCGCCCGCATCCGCGAGTTCGGGCGCCTCCATCCCTATCCGCGCTCGCGGCGCCGGCGCTTCCGCCGCGCCGAGTGGCAGCAGCGCAAGCCGAACTGAGCACCTCCGCCCGGGGGGATCTTCCCCTCCGCTTCGAGGAGGAGATGATTCGAACCACCCCGCCGCCTGCGGCGGCACCCCTCCTTGAAAAGGAGGGGAAGAAAAAGATCCCCTCCTCGTTGAGGAGGGGCGAGCGCCGGTTTCCACTTTTCGCGTTTCGCGACTAGAATCGTGCCACGCGCCGATTTGACCGTCAGCTTGCGGGCGCGATCCGGCGGGCCTTGGCTGTTCGGGCGCGCGCCGGAGACAAATGCGGCTAAAGCGAGGGAAACCCGTTTGAGCTCGGCAAGCCGGACGGGTTTTTTCTTTGCGCGATCGCGATGACGCACGCTCTCCACGGCCGGTCGGCCGGCGCGGTGGTGCCGCGCCGGCTGCACATCGACGCGCCGCTCAAGTTCCGGAGCGGGGCGACGCTCGATGCCTACGACCTCGTCTACGAAACCTACGGGACGCTGAACGCGGCGCGCTCGAACGCGGTGCTCATCTGCCATGCGCTGAACGCCTCGCACCACGTCGCCGGCTACTACGCCAACGATCCGAAGAACGTCGGCTGGTGGGACAACATGATCGGCCCGGGCAAGCCGGTCGACACCGATCGCTTCTTCGTGATCGGCGTGAACAACCTCGGCAGCTGCTTCGGCTCGACCGGCCCGGCGTCGACCGATCCGGCGACCGGCAAGCCGTACGGCTCGCGCTTCCCGGTGGTGACCGTCGAGGACTGGGTGGCGAGCCAGGCGGCGCTCGCCGACCGGCTCGGCATCGGGCGCTTCGCCGCCGTGATGGGCGGCAGCCTCGGCGGCATGCAGGCGATCTCCTGGGCGACCGCGTTTCCCGACCGGATCGCGAACGCCATCGCCGTCGCCGCGACGCCCAAGCTCACCGCCCAGAACATCGCGTTCAACGAGGTGGCGCGGCGGGCGATCGTCACCGATCCGGACTTCCACGGCGGCGACTACTACGAGCACGGCGTGAAGCCGAAGCGCGGCCTGCGCCTCGCGCGCATGATCGGGCACATCACCTATCTCTCCGGCGACGCGATGATGGAGCGGTTCGGCCGCACGCTGCGCGCCGACGAGATCGGCTACCACTTCGACGTCGACTTCGAGGTCGAGTCGTACCTGCGCCACCAGAGCGACAAGTTCGCCGAGTACTTCGACGCCAACACCTATCTCCTCATCACCCGGGCGCTCGACTACTACGATCCGGCGCGCGACTACGGGAACGATCTCGCCGCCGCACTCGCGCCCGCACGGGCGCGGTTCCTGGTCGTCTCGTTCTCTTCGGACTGGCGCTTCTCGCCCGAGCACTCGCGCGCGATCGTGAAGGCGCTGCTCGACAACCGGCGCGACGTCTCGTACGCCGAGATCGACGCGCCGCACGGGCACGACGCCTTCCTCCTCGAAGACGCGCGCTACCACGCCGTGGTGCGCGCGTACTTCGACAGAATCGCGCGGGAGATCGGCGAGGCGGGCGCCACCGCGGCCGAGCTCGCGCTCCCGGGCGAGCTGCTCGTCGACGCGGGCCGTGCCGAGGGCGCGAGCGAGGGATTCGCTGCATGAGCTCGTGGGGCCGCCCCCCGGGACGCATCGCGGGCACGCGCGTCGTGGGGGCACGCGCATGACCGAGCGCGCCCTTGCCAAGCTCGCGGGACGCCCGGACCTGCGCGCGATCGCCGCGTGGGTGCGCAAGGGCGCGAGCGTGCTCGACCTCGGCTGCGGCGACGGCCTGCTCCTCAAGCACCTCGCGCAGACGCGCGCCGCGCGCGGCTACGGCCTCGAGATTGCCGACGAGAAGGTGATCGCCTGCGTCGCGAACGGCGTCAACGTCATCCAGACCGACATCGAGCGCGGACTGTCCGGCTTCGACGATGCCTCGTTCGACTACGTCATCCTGTCGCTCACGCTGCAGGCGGTGCGCCGCACCGAGGCGGTCGTGATGGAGATGCTGCGCGTCGGGCGCGAGGCGATCGTCACCTTCCCCAACTTCGGGCAATGGGAGGCACGCTGGCAGGTCCTGCGCGGCACGATGCCGGTGTCGAAGACCCTGCCCTACCAGTGGTACGACACGCCGAACGTGCATCTCTGCACGATCCGCGACTTCGACAACTTCTGCGCCACGCACCGCATCGGCGTGCTGGAGCGCCTCGTGTTCCGCGACGGCAGCGTGGTGCGGTTCCTGCCGAACCTGCGCGGCAGCGTCGCGGTGTACCGCATCCGGGGCGGCGGCTGACCCGCGGCGCGGCCCCGATCGCGAAAGAACCGCCGAGTGCCGAGCGCCACATCCCCGCCGCAACTCCTCCGCTCGAAGTTCTTCTGGGTCGCGCTCCTCTACTTCTCCGAGGGCTTCCCGCTCGGCGTCTTCTATGAGCTCTTCCCGGTCCACTTCCGCCAGCAGGGCGTCGAGCTGAAGGACATCGGGCTCATCAGCCTGCTCGGGCTCGCGTGGACCTTGAAGTTCCTGTGGGCGCCCGCCGTCGATCACTATCGCCGCCACCGGCTATGGATGGCCACGGTGGACCTGGCGATGGCAGCCGTGCTGATCGCGTTTGCCGCGACGCAAGGCTTCGGCCCGTGGGTGTGGACCGCGATTGGTGCGTTCACGCTGCTCTCGGCGACGAACGACATCGCGATCGACGGCTACACGATCGAGCTTCTCGACCGGCAGGAGCTCGGGCTCGCGAACGGGATCCGCATCGGCTTCTACCGCGTGGGCATGCTCGCCTCGGGCCTCGTGCTGATCCTCTCCGACTGGCTGAGCTGGCCCGGCGCGTTCCTCTGCGGCGCGGCGATCCTCGCGGCGTGCGCCTTTGCCGTGCTGCTCGCGCCGCGCGAGCGCGACATGGTGCGCGACGAAGCGCTCGGCTTGCGCGCGGAGCTCGCGCGCGTGCTCGCCGATCCGCGCGCGGCCGCGCTGGTCGCCGGCCTCGCGCTCGGCACGCTGTGGCTCGCCGACCAGGCGCTCGGCTGGTCGGCCGCCCGCCCGGTGTTCTGGCTCGTCGCAGTGGGCATCGCCGCGGCGGGCGTCGCCGGCGCGGCAGCGTTCCGCGCGAGCCGGCCCCGGGCGCCCACGGAGGCCTCGCCCGCGCTCGAGCGCGGCCCCATGTTCGGCGCGCTCTTCGAGCTCCTCTCGCGGCCGTACATCGTGCCGGTCCTTGCGTTCGTGCTCATCTTCAAGCTCGGCGATGCCTCGATGGGCTTCATGGTGAAGCCGTTCTGGGTCGACGCGGGATTCAGCGCGACCGAGATTGGGCTCGTCTCGGTGAACATCGGGCTCGGCCTCTCGATCGCGGGTGGGATCGCCGGCGGCTGGTACACCGACCGCGCCGGCATCTTCCGGGGCCTCTGGGTGCTCGGTCTCTTCCAGGCGCTCTCCAACCTCGGCTACGCGGCCGCCGCCGCGGTGATTCCGTACGGCACCGGCGGCGAGATCGAGCCGTGGCATCGCGCCGTGATGTACGCGGCGAGCGCGGCCGAGTCGTTCACCGGCGGGCTCGGCACCGCCGCCTTCCTCGCGTTCCTGATGGCGATCGTCGACAAGCGCCACTCGGCGACCGAATACGCGCTGCTCTCGTCGGTCTTCGCGCTGTCGCGCTCGGTGGCGGGGTGGGCGGGCGGGTTCGGCGCGCAGGAGTTCGGCTACGCCAGGTACTTCCTCCTGACGTTCTTCCTCTCGTTTCCCGCCTACGCGCTGCTGCCCTGGGTGCGCCGCATGCTGGGCTATGCCGAGGAGCGCAACCGGCAGAGCCCTGGATCCCCACCGCCGAGGGGATGACGCCCTCTCCGCCGCCACAGGGATGACAGCCGCTCGCGCAGGCGTCAGAGCTCGACGTCGTAGTCGATGATGAGCGGGGCGTGGTCGGAGAAGCGCTGGTCCTTGTAGATGCGCGTGCGCTTCGCCTTCGCCGCGATCCCGGGCGTGGCGATCTGGTAGTCGATGCGCCACCCCACGTTCTTCGCCCAGGCCTGGCCGCGATTCGACCACCAGGTGTACTGCTCGGCGCGCGGATCGAGCTTGCGGAACACGTCGACCCAGCCCGCCTTTTCGAACACATCGGTGAGCCACGCGCGCTCCTCGGGCAGGAAGCCCGAGTTTTTCTGATTCGCGCGCCAGTTCTTCAGATCGATCTCGCGGTGCGCGATGTTCCAGTCGCCGCCGAGGATGAACTCGCGCCCGCTGCGGTGCAACCGCTTGAGATACGGCATGAACTCGCGCATGAAGCGGAACTTCGCCTGCTGCCGCTCCGCCGAGCTGGATCCGGAGGGCAGGTAGACCGAGACCACCGAGAGGCCCCCGTAATCGGCGCGCAGGAAGCGCCCCTCGCGGTCGAACTCCCGGCTCCCGAACCCGGCCACGACCCGGTCGGGCGTCTTCCGGCAGTAGAGCGCGACCCCGGCGTAGCCCTTCTTCTCGGCGCAGTGGAAGTATCCCTTCAGCCCCGCGGGCATGAGAATTGCGGCGTCCAGATCGCTCTGGTGGGCCTTGACCTCCTGCAAGCACACGACGTCGGGTCGTACGGTGCGGAGCCAAGCCAGGAATCCGCGCCGGATCGCGGAGCGGATCCCGTTCAGATTGAGCGTAACGACCCTCAACATGGTGAATTACTTGGTGAAATTTACTGGCTCGCCGACGGTTGGCGCGCTTCGGAGCCGGCTCGGCACGATTGCCCGGCGCGCCGGCCGACGCCTGCGCCGCCCCGGACACCTGACGAAACTCGGCAGATTGCGCCGCACTCGGTACGCCGTGCGCAGTGCCACCCACACGCGCAGCGTCACGCGGGTGCGGATGCGGGTGTGGAATTTTACGCGGAGCGTCACCTCGGGTGCAGCGCGCCGCACCGTCGGGTCCGCGAATGCGTGCCGGACGCGCAAGGCGTGCCGGGGAGCCCCTCGACGCCGCGCCCGGGCGCAAAGCGGCCTGCCGCAGCGGCGACGCGGCTCACCTCTGTGATGGGCCGCGCACGCCGTCCAGAAGGATAATAGAGGACACGGAGAGATCGAATGATTCGCGCGAAGACCCTGTTACTCTTCTTCTGCGCCCTGCTCGCGGCGGGCCCGGTCGCCGCGCAGAAGCTCTACAAGTACGTCGATGAGCAAGGTCGCGTCCGCTACACGGATCGGCCGCCGATCGACATGGCGGGCCGCGCCTCGGATCAGCTGAACCGGCAGGGGACCGTGATCAAGCACAACCCCGCTGCGCTCACCCCCGAGGAGGTCGCGGCCCAGGAAGCCGAACGCAAGCGCAAGACCGAGGCCGACGCCGCCGCGCGCGAGGAGAGGCGCAAGAACATGGCGCTCCTCGCGACCTACCCGAGCATGGCCGATCTCGACGACGCGCACGCGCGCGCGCTCGCGAACAACACCGACGCAAAGAAGCAGGTCGAGACGCGGATCGTGGAGCTGAAGAAGCGCCAGGAGAAGCTGCAACAGGAGGCGGAGTTCTACAAGAACAAGCCGCTCCCCGCGCAGCTCAAGGGCAGCATGTTCGAGCTCGAGTCCGACCTCAAGGCGCAGTCCGAGCTGCTCGCCGCGAAGAACGGCGAGGTCGATCTGATCAATGCCAGGTTCGCCGAGGACAAGCGCCGCTATCTCGAGCTCACCAAGGGCGGCAGCCCCGGCAAGACCGCCTCGTCGGCCACGACGCAGACGCGCTGATCCCGGCCCCGACTAGATCCCCGCCTGCGCGGGGATGACAACATCGATCGCGCCGCGTGCGCGGGGATGACGTGACCAGACGCTCGTCAGCCCGCGAGCTTGCGCTTCAGGATCTCGGTCACCTGGACCGGGTTGCCCTTGCCCTTCGTGGCCTTCATCGCCTGCCCGACGAAGAAGTTGAAGGCCTTCTCCTTGCCGCTGCGATACTCGGCGACCTGAGCGGGGTTCGCGGCGACGATCCCGTCGATGATCGCCTCGAGCGCCCCGGTGTCGGTGATTTGCCGCAAGCCGCGCCGCTCGATGATCGCATCGGCCGCGCCCTCCCCGGCCCACATCGCGTCGAAGACCTCCTTTGCGATCTTCCCCGAGATGGTGTCGTCGCGGATGCGGGCGATGAGCCGCGCGAGATCGCGCGCCTTGACGGGCGAGCGCGCGATGTCGAGCCCCGCGCGGTTCAAGGCGCCGGCGAGCTCGCCCGCAACCCAGTTCGCCGCCGCCTTCGCGCGGGCCTGCGCTTCGCCGCCTTGCTCCGCCTCGGCGAGCCCGGACACCACTTCCTCGAAGTAGGCCGCGGTGTCGCGCGACGCCGTCAGCGTGATCGCGTCGTGCGCGGGCAGCGCGAGCTCGCGCTCGTAGCGCTCGCGCTTCGCGGCGGGGAGCTCCGGCAGCGCCGCGCCGACGGCGGCGAGCCACGCGTCCGTCACCTCGAGCGGCGGCAGGTCCGGCTCCGGGAAATAGCGGTAGTCGTGCGCCTCCTCCTTGCTGCGCATCGAGCGCGTCTCGTCGCGGTCGGGATCGTAGAGCCGCGTCTCCTGCACGATGCGCCCGCCCTCCTCGCAGATGGCGATCTGGCGGCGCGCCTCGTACTCGATCGCCCGCTCGAGAAAGCGGAACGAGTTCAGGTTCTTGATCTCGCAGCGCGTGCCAAGCGTGTCGCTGCCCGCCGGCCGCACCGAGACGTTGGCGTCGCAGCGGAACGAGCCCTCCTGCATGTTGCCGTCGCAGATGTCGATCCAGCGCACGAGCGCGTGCAGGGCTTTCGCGTAGGCGACGGCCTCCGCGGCCGAGCGCATGTCCGGCTCGCTCACGATCTCGAGGAGCGGCGTGCCCGCGCGGTTGAGATCGATGCCGCTCATCCCGTGGAAGTCCTCGTGCAGGCTCTTCCCCGCGTCCTCCTCGAGGTGCGCGCGCGTCAGGCGCACCGTCTTCTCGGCGCCGTCGGGCAGCACGATGCGAAGCGCGCCGCCCTGCACGATCGGCGCCTCGAACTGGCTGATCTGGTAGCCCTTCGGGAGGTCGGGATAGAAGTAGTTCTTGCGCGCGAACACCGAACGGCGCCGCACCTCGCCGCCCACCGCGAGCCCGAAGCGGATGGCGCGCTCGACCGCCCCCTTGTTCGGCACCGGCAGCACGCCGGGCAGCGCGATGTCGAACGCGCACGCCTGCGTGTTCGGCGCCGCGCCGAACGCAGTCGCCGCGCCGGAGAACATCTTCGAGCGCGTCGAGAGCTGCGCGTGCGTCTCGAGCCCGATGACGGTTTCCCAGTCCATGGTCAATGGCCGATCGGCGGCGCCCGCCGGTGCCAGTCGGTGCCGCGCTGGTACTGATGCGCGACGCCGAGGAGGCGCGCCTCGGCGAAGTAGTCGCCGATCAACTGCAGCCCGATCGGCAGCAGGCCACCGCGGGAGAGATCGGAAGCGGGGCCGGCGTCTCCCCCTCGCCCAAAGCCGCAGGGGATCGAGAGCGCGGGCAGCCCCGCCAGGTTGACGGCGACCGTGTAGATGTCGTCCAGGTACATCTGCACCGGATCGGCGGTCTTCTCGCCCAGCCTGAACGCGACGCCCGGCGTGGTCGGGCCGACGATGACGTCGCACCGCTTGAACGCCTCGGCGAAGTCGTTCGCGATCAGCCGGCGGATCTTCTGCGCCTTGAGGTAATACGCGTCGTAGTAGCCGTGCGACAGCACGTAGGTGCCGACGAGGATCCGGCGCTTCACCTCCGCGCCGAAGCCCGCCGCCCGCGACCTGCAGTACATGTCCATCAGGTCGTCGTACTCGGGTGCGCGGAATCCGTAGCGCACGCCGTCGTAGCGCGACAGGTTCGACGAAGCCTCGGCCGGGGCGATCACGTAGTAGGCCGGGACCGAGAGCCCGGTGTTCGGCAGGTCCACGTCGCTCGTGGTCGCACCGAGCTTCTGCAACGCGTCGATGGCGGCCTGCACCGCCGCCGCGACCTCCGGCGCCAGGCCCTCGGCGAAGTACTCGCGCGGCACCCCGATCCGCAGGCCGGCGACCGGACGCGCAAGCTCGCGGGCATAGTCCTCTGCCGGACGCTCGAGGCTCGTCGAATCGCGGGCGTCGAACCCCGCCATCACGTTCATCAGGGCCGCAAGCTCCTCGGCGCTGCGCGCGAGCGGCCCGCCCTGGTCCAGGCTCGAGGCGAACGCGACCATCCCGTGGCGCGACACCACGCCGTAGGTCGGCTTCAGTCCGCAGATTCCGGTCAGTGCCGCCGGCTGCCGGATTGACCCGCCGGTGTCGGTCCCGGTGGCCGCCGGGGCCATGCGGGCGGCCACGGCCGTGGCGGAGCCGCCCGACGAGCCGCCCGGGACGCACTCGGGATTCCAGGGGTTGCGCGCCGCGCCGAACCAGGACGACTCGTTCGACGAGCCCATCGCGAACTCGTCCATGTTGGTCTTGCCGAGGATCACGGCCCCGGCCGCGTTGAACCGCTCGATGACGTGCGCGTCGTACGGCGCCACGAAGTTCGCGAGCATCCGCGACCCGCAGGTGCTCGGCCAGCCCTCGGTCAGGAAGAGGTCCTTGTGCGCGACCGGGATCCCGGTGAGCGGGCCGCCTTCGCCCGCCCCGAGGCGCCGGTCAGCGGCCCGGGCCTGGGCCAGGCTGCGCTCCGGATCGACCGTGATGAAGGCGTTGAGCGACCCGTCGAGCCGCGCGATGCGGTCGAGAAAGAGCCGGGTCAGCTCGACGCTCGAGATGCGCTTTGCGGCGAGCGCCGCGGCGAGCTCGGTGAGGGACGCGTCGAACACGTCCCCTCACTCGATGACTTTTGGCACCAGGTACAGCCCGTCCTCGACCTGGGGGGCGATCGCCTGGAATGCCGCATGCCGATCGGCCTCGGTCACGATGTCCTCGCGCAACCGCAGCGTCACGTCGCGGACGTGGGCCATCGGCTCGACCCCCGTGGTGTCCACGGCGTTCATTCGCGCGATCATCGCGAAGATGCCGTTCAGCTGGCCCCGGACCGCCTCGGCCTCGGCCTCGCTCACCGCGATCCGGGCGAGTGCCGCGATCCGCATGACCTCCGACAGTGGCAGCGACATGAATTTTTCCGCGTAAACAGGCGTTTGGATGGGCTATTATAACGAACCTCATCGTATCAGCCCGTAGGAAGGGGTCCATGTTCGGCTTCTTGAGAGCCTATTTCTCCGACGACCTTGCCATCGATCTCGGCACGGCCAACACGCTGATCTACGTGCGCGGCAAAGGCGTCGTGCTCGACGAGCCCTCCGTCGTTGCGATTCGCCAGGAGGGCGGGCCGAACGCGAAGCGCACGATCCAGGCAGTGGGCAAGGAAGCGAAGCTCATGCTCGGCAAGGCGCCGGGCTCGATCACCGTGATCCGCCCGATGAAGGACGGCGTGATCGCTGACTTCACCGTCACCGAGCAGATGCTCAAGCAGTTCATCAAGAAGGTGCACGTGTCGCGGCTGCTCTCGCCCTCGCCGCGCATCATCATCTGCGTACCGTGCGGCTCGACGCAGGTCGAGCGGCGGGCGATCCGCGAGTCGGCGATCGGCGCCGGCGCCTCGCAGGTGTTTCTGATCGAGGAGCCGATGGCCGCGGCGATCGGCGCTGACCTTCCGGTGGCCGAGGCGACCGGCTCGATGGTGGTGGACATCGGCGGCGGCACCACCGAGGTGGGCGTGATCTCGCTCGGCGGCATGGTGTACGCGGGCTCGGTGCGCGTCGGCGGCGACAAGTTCGACGAGGCCATCATCAACTACATCCGGCGCAACTACGGGATGCTGATCGGCGAGGCGACCGCCGAGTCGATCAAGAAGGAGATCGGCTCCGCGTTCCCCGGCTCGGAGGTGCGCGAGATCGAGGTGAAGGGCCGCAACCTCGCCGAGGGCATCCCGCGGAGCTTCACCATCTCCTCGAACGAGATCCTCGAGGCGCTCACCGAGCCGCTCAACCAGATCGTGTCCGCAGTGAAATCGGCGCTCGAGCAGACGCCGCCCGAGCTCGGCGCCGACATTGCCGAGAAGGGCATGGTGATCACCGGCGGCGGCGCGCTCCTGCGCGACCTCGATCGGCTGCTCATGGAGGAGACCGGCCTGCCGGTGCTCATCGCCGACGATCCGCTCTCGTGCGTGGTGCGCGGCTCGGGCAAGGCGCTCGAGCGCATCGACCGGCTCGCGAACATCTTCACCAGCGACTGAGGCGTGAAACGTGAAACGTGAGACGTGACGCCTCCTCCCCGGCCCTCCCCCTGCCGGGAGAGGGAGCGGACCGGCGGCGTGCTTGCGCGGGAGCGCGGTGCGTGCGCCGGATGCGCGCCACACCCCGCGTTTCACGTTTCGCTTCTCACGTTTCACGTCTCCGAGCATGCACCAGCAGCCGCCGGCCTTCTTTCATCGCGGCCCGGCGCCGCTCGCGCGGGTGACGTTCTTCGCAGTGCTCTCCATCCTGCTGATGGTGCTCGACGCCCGGTTCCGATATGCCGAGCCCCTGCGCCAGGTGCTCGCGCTCGCCGCGTACCCGATCCAGCAGGTTGCAACCGCGCCGGTCGTCGCATTCCGCGGGATCTCGGATTTCTTCGCGAGCCGCCGCGCGCTGCAGCGCGAGAACGAGACGCTCCGCACCGAGCAGCTCCGGACCGCGCCCGAGATCCTCACGCTCGAGGCGCTGAAAGCCGAGAACGACGTCCTGCGCGACACGCTCGCCGCCAAGGCGAAGCTCGCGGAGCCGTCGATCTTCGCCGAGGTCGTCTACGCCGGTCGCGACCCGTTCAGCCGCAAGGTGATGGTCGACAAGGGCGCGCAGCAGGGCGTGCGGCTCGGCCAGCCGGTGATCGACGCGCACGGCGTGATCGGGCAGGTCACGCGGGTCCATCCGCTGCTCGCGGAGGTCACCTTGATCGTGGAGAAGGACCACGCCGTCCCGGTGCAGGTCGTGCGGAACGGCCTGCGTGGCGTCGTCTACGGCTCGGGCGACGGCGCGACCCTCGAGCTGCGCCACCTCGCCGCCAATGCCGAGGTGGAGCCGGGCGATCTGCTGGTGACCTCGGGAATCGACGGCGTCTACCCGCGCGGCCTCCCGGTCGCGAAAGTGGTCGAGGTCGAGCGCGGCTCGACGCTCGCATTCGCGAACATCGTCTGCCAGCCGGTGGCCGACGTCGGCCGGAACCGTCAGGTCCTGGTGCTCAACCGGGGCGAGGAACTCCCGCCGCCGCCGGCCGCCGAGGTCGCGACGAAGAAGCCGGTGAAGGCGAAACGGCAGCGCAGGGTCGAGTGATGCAGATCGCCGAGCGGCGCGAGCACATCCTCCTGCCGGTGAAGGTGAGCTTCATCGCGCTCACCCTGCTCGTCGCCCTCCTCTTCAACCTCGCGCCGTGGCCCGATCTGCGCGGCGTCCCCGACATGCTGGCGCTCGTCATCGCGTTCTGGAGCATCCACCAGCCGCGCAAGATGGGAATCGCGATCCCCTGGGCCCTGGGGCTCGTCATGGACGCGGGCAACGGCGCGCTGATCGGCCAGCACGCGTTCGCCTATGCGATCCTGGCGTTCGGCGCGCAGACGCTGCACCGGCGCATCCTCTGGTTTCCGCTCTGGCCGCAGACGCTGCACGTGCTGGTGCTGCTGCTCGCGACCCAGGCGCTCATGGTCGCGGTGAGACTCCTCGCCGGCGGGACCTTCCCGGGCTGGTCGTTCTTCGCCGGCAGCGTGATTGCCGCCGCCCTCTGGCCCGCCGCGACGCACGCGCTCCTCGCGCCGCAGCGGCGCCCGGAGACCGTGGACGAGAACCGGCCCATATGAGCCACGGATCCATCGGGCGCAATCTCTTCACCGCGGGGCCGCGGCGCCGCGGCAACCTCGCGGCCGGCGGGATCGGTGAGTTTCGCGATCCGGGGTACGAGCTGCGCCGCTTCCAGTTCCGGCTCGGCGTCGCCGGCGCGTTCGTGCTCGTCGCGTTCGCGGTGCTCCTCGGGCGATTCCTGTACCTGCAAGTTCTCCAGCACGCGTATTACAACACCAAGGCCGAAGACAACCGCATCTCGGTCGTTCCGGTGGCGCCGAACCGCGGGCTCATCACCGACCGCAACGGCATCGTGCTCGCGCGGAACGACTCCGCCTACACGCTGGAGGTCGATCCGCGCCGGGCAGATGATCTCAATCGCCTGTTCGACGAGCTCGCCGGAGTGGTGGACATCCAGCCGAAAGACCGCAAGCGGTTCCGCAAGCTGCTCGACGAGACGAGGGGCGCGGAGAGCCTGCCGATCAAGGCCCGGCTCACCGACGAGGAGGTGGCGCGCTTCGCCGCGCAGGCCTTCCGCTTCCCGGGCGTGGAGATCAAGGCCCGGCTCTACCGGCACTACCCGTTCGGCGAGCTCGCCTCCCACGTGCTCGGCTACATCGGACGCATCACCGAGCGCGACCAGGAGTGGCTGGAGGCGGAGCAGCTCACGGCGAACTACAAGGGCACCGACTTCATCGGCAAGACCGGCGTCGAGCAGAGCTACGAGCGCGAGCTGCACGGCATCACCGGCTCGGCCCAGGTCGAGATCGACGCCGCCGGCCGCGGCGTGCGCACGCTCTCGTCGGTGGCGCCCGTGTCGGGCAATGCGCTCGCGCTCACGCTCGACATCAAGCTCCAGGAGGTGGCCGAGCGCGCGTTCGGCAAGTATCGCGGCGCGCTGGTGGCGATCGACCCGGCGACCGGCGGCGTGCTCGCGTTCGTGAGCAAGCCCGGCTACGACCCCAACCTCTTCGTCGAGGGCATCGATCCGCAGAGCTGGGACGCGCTGAACACCGATCCCGACAAGCCCCTCAACAATCGCGCCCTCACCGGCACATACCCGCCCGGATCGACGTTCAAGCCCTTCATGGCGATCATGGCGCTCGAGCTCGGCAAGCGCACGCCCGAGTACGCGATCAACGATCCGGGCTACTTCTCGCTCGCCGGGCAGGCGCATCGCTACCGCGACTGGAAGGTGGGCGGGCACGGCGCGGTGAACCTGCACAAGTCGATCGTCATCTCGTGCGACACGTACTACTACGGGGTTGCCAACGACACCGACATCGACCGGCTGCACGATTTCCTGTCGCAGTTCGGCTTCGGCGCGCGCACCGGCATCGACGTCAAGGGCGAACAGAGCGGGCTGCTGCCCTCGCGCGCGTGGAAGATGAAGCGCTTCAACCAGAAATGGTTCGCCGGCGACTCGATCTCGGTCGGCATCGGCCAGGGCTACAACCTCGCCACGCCGCTCCAGCTCGCCTACGCGACGACGATCCTCGCGAACAACGGTGTCGTGTTCCGCCCGCACCTCGTGCGCGAGGTCGTCGACGCCCGCACCGGCAGCCACCGCGCGATCGAGCCCGAGCCCGTGGCGACGCTCAAGCTGAACCCGAAGTGGCTCGCGCTCGTCAAATCGGCGATGGTCGACGTGACGCGGCCCGGCGGCACCGCCGCCCGTGCGGGCGCGGGGGCGGCGTACACGTTCGGCGGCAAGACCGGCACCGCGCAGGTGATCGCCGTCAAGCAGACCGAGAAATACGACGAGAGCAAAGTGGGCGAGCGTCACCGCGACCACGCGCTCTTCATCGCGTTCGCGCCGGCCGATGCGCCGCGCATCGCGCTCGGCGTGCTGGTCGAGAACGGCGGCCACGGCAGCTCGACCGCCGCGCCGATCGCGCGGATCGTGCTCGACTACTACCTCACCGGCAAGCTCCCCGACAAGCCGCCCGCGGCCGACGCGGAAGAGGAGGAGGAAGACGGATGATCGCGCGGCTCTGGCAGCGCTTCACGGCGAACATCGACAGCCTGCTCTTCGCGGTGGCGGCGCTCATCGTCACGCTCGGCCTCTTCACGCTCTACAGCGCGGTGAACGAGAGCCCCGCGCGGCTAGTCACCCAGCTCGCCAATATCCTGATCGCGCTCGCCGCGATGTGGCTCGCCGCGCAGGTTCCGCCGCAGGCGCTCATGCGATTAGCGGTGCCCGCATACCTCGTCGGGCTCGCCGCCCTCGTCCTGGTCGCGCTCTACGGCGACGTCGCGAACGGCGCGCGCCGCTGGCTGCACATCGGCGTCACCCGGTTCCAGCCCTCCGAGATGATGAAGATCGCGATGCCGCTCATGCTGGCGTGGTACTTCCACAAGCACGAGGCGACCCTGCGCGTGCGCGACTACGTGGTGGCGGTGGCGCTCCTCGTGCTGCCCACCGCGCTCATCGCCCGGCAGCCCGACCTCGGCACCGCGCTCCTCGTGCTCGCCGCCGGCTTCTACGTGATCTTCCTCGCCGGGCTCTCGTGGCGCATCCTCGCCGGGCTCCTCGTCGCCGCGCTCGCGAGCCTGCCGGTCCTGTGGTCGTTCCTGCACGACTA
Source organism: Burkholderiales bacterium (assembly GCA_020848075.1). Lineage (GTDB taxonomy): Bacteria > Pseudomonadota > Gammaproteobacteria > Burkholderiales > SG8-39 > JAABRB01. The sequence continues at coordinate 8,588 of JADLAV010000064.1, read as the reverse complement.
CCAGCAGCGCCGGATCCTCACCCTCATCGATCCGTCGCAGGATCCGCTCGGCGCGGGGTATCACACGATCCAGTCCACCATCGCGGTGGGCTCGGGTGGCTCCTTCGGCAAGGGCTGGCTGAACGGCACACAGACGCACCTCGACTTCATTCCGGAGCGGCACACCGATTTCATCTTCGCCGTGTTCTCCGAGGAGTTCGGCCTCGTCGGGAACGCCATCCTGCTCGTGCTCTACGCCGCACTCATCGCGCGCGGGCTGATGATCGCCGCGAACGCGCCGACGCTCTTCGCCCGCCTCACCGCGGGCGCGATCAGCCTGATCTTCTTCACCTACGCTTTCGTCAACATGGGCATGGTGAGCGGGATGCTGCCGGTGGTGGGCGTCCCGCTGCCGTTCGTCTCGTACGGCGGCACCGCGCTCGTGACGCTCTTCCTCGGGATCGGCATCCTGATGAGCATCGCGCAACATCGCCAGCTGGTGCAGACGTGAGCGCGGCCCGAAGCGCCCGTCATCCCCTGGCCCTCGCGCTCGCCCTCGCGCTCGCGGCGTGCGGCAGCGTGCCGAAGCAGCCGCAGATCGAGCGGCTTCCGCCCGAGTCCGCGCCAACCACGCGCGGCGGCGGCTACTACCTCGACGACGGTCCGGGCGCGAACCCGCCCGCGGATCTCGACCGCATCCCCGATGCGCAGCCCCGCGCCGAGGTGCTCAATCGCACGGCCAACCGGCCCTACAGCGTCTTCGGCCGCGACTACGTCCCGATGCGCGCGCTCGCGCCGTACAAGGCGCAAGGCGTGGCCTCGTGGTACGGCCGCCGCTACCACGGGCAGCGCACTTCGACCGGCGAGATCTACGACATGTACGCGATGTCGGCCGCGCATCCCACGCTGCCGATCCCGAGCTACGCACGCGTCACCAACCTCGCCAACGGCCGCTCGGTCGTCGTGCGCATCAACGATCGCGGCCCGTTCCTGAACGGCCGCCTGATCGATCTCTCGTACGCCGCCGCGTACCGGCTCGGCTACGTCAACCAGGGCTCCGCGCAGGTGGAGGTCGAGCTGATTCTGCCGGGACAGGCGCCGGCGACCATGATGACCGCAAGCGCATCGCCACCGGCGCGCTCTTCGCCCAGCGAGCCGCCGCCCCTCGACGGCGTACGCGTTTCTGCGCCCGCCGCGCCGGCGGCGCCCGTGGCATCGGTCGCCTCGGCTGCGTCAGCGGCGCCAGTGGCGCCGATCGCGGAAGCCCCGAACGGCGTGTTCGTGCAGCTCGGCGCGTTCAGCGCGCAGGAAAACGCCGAACTCTTTCGCGCGCAGCTCGCGAGCCAGGTCACCTGGCTCGGCAACGCCCTCCGCGTCGAGACCCGCGACGGCGTGCACCGTATCCAGGCCGGTCCCTACTCGGACCGGATCGAGGCGCTCGCCGTCGCGCAGCGCATCCGCGAGTCGATCGAGGTCGCGCCGGTCATCGTCGTGAAGTGACGAGCGAAATCGTCAATCGCCGGGGTCGTGAAGTCGCGAGCGAAATCGTCATTCCCGCGGAAGCGGAAATCCAGAAAGACGACCGACGGGTGCCCAGAGCGTCGGGATGGCACGGCGCCAGATGTCGGCTTATTTGACACTTTCGTCGGTAGAACTCGACATACCACGCGTAACACGCTGTTATACAATGACTCTTAGTCGCGGGCCCCAACCTTGCTTCGCTACCGGTATATCCGGGCAGCTGTCGCCAAAACGGCAGTCGGGGCAAGACATCCGGATGCAGGATGGAACGGAAGCGGTCGGCGCGAGGAGGACGCCCAACCGCGGCATGCAGGGTAGTGCGATGTGAAGAAGTGCCTCGGCTGGCTTCGGGGTCGTTACCTCCGCCCCCAGTCGCGGTCCATTATTACAGCGTCATAAGGCGACGACGACCTGCTCCAAGGGTGTTAACGAGAGCGAGGCGCGTCGCACACACGCGCGCGGAGCCGGGTCGCCTGTCGGAGGCGCCTCCTTCCGCGCCGTCGCGGAACGAAGGGGGATGCCCGATGCCCGCTGCGCCAGCGCTCGACCTCCGGGAGGAGTTCCGATCGCGTTTCGCGGTCGTTCCCGCGCTCACCGAGAACCTGGTCGACGAGGTCTACCGCGTCCGTCACCGGGTGTACTGCGAGGAGCTCGGCTTCGAGGCCGTGCGGCCCGATGCCCAGGAGCGCGACGAATACGACGCGCACGCGGTGCACCTGCTGCTGCGGCAGGCCGGCACGGGCGAGCCGGTCGGATGCGCCCGCCTCGTGCGGCCGAGCCCGCTCGATCCGGCCGCCCCGCTCCCCTTCGAGCGATTCTGCGCCGCGAGCCTCGACCGCTCGATCGTCGATCCGGCACGACTCGCGCGCGGGACCGTCGCCGAGGTCTCGCGCCTCGCGGTCATGAGCCAGTTCCGCCGCCGCAAGGGCGAGGCCGCGCAGGCCGCGCCGGTGTCCGAGGGCGACTTCGGCACCGAAGCGAACCCGCGGTTTCCCTACATCCTCGTCTCGCTCTATCTCGGCATCGTGGCGATGGCCGGCATCCACGGCGTCGAGACGCTCTTCATCCTGACCGAGCCGCGGCTCGCGGCGCACTTCGCGAAGCTCGGCGTGGCGGTGCGGCAGATCGGGTCGCCGATCGAGCACCGCGGCCTGCGCATCCCGTCGATGATGAGCGTGAGCGGCATCGTGAGCGGCCTCGCCGGTTACGTCCGGCCGCTCTATCTCGAGGTGATGGAGGAGGTCGCCCACGCGCTCCGCGCGCGCGGCGACGAGCCTCCAACGCTGCACTGAGCGCAGCGTCCCGCGCCTCCCGGGCGCCCGCATCATGACCTCGCGGCTACTATCCGGACTTGCGGCCCGCCCGTCTGGCGAAAGCACGCCCGGGTGGGCGGCGCGTCCGCGCAAGAGCGCGGCGCTCCGCGCACGGGACGGCCGCATCGCCCTGCGAGGACACCTGCGATGCTCGATGCGCTCTACATTGCCAAGAAGCTGGCCGCCGCACTCATCCTGCCGCCGACCGGCCCGCTGCTCCTCGCGATCGCCGGGCTGCTCCTCATGAAGCGGCGGCCACGCCTCGGCAAGGGCTTCGCCTGGCTGGGCGTCGCCGCGCTCTTCTTTCTCTCGCTGCCGGTGGTGGAGGCGGGGCTCGCCTGGACGCTCTACCGCGGCGGCCCGCTCGACGAGAGCCGCGCCAAGGATGCCCAGGCCATCGTCATCCTCGGCGGCGGCCTGCGCCTCGATGCCCCCGAATACGGCGGCGACACGCTCGGCCGGCTGACGCTCGACCGCGTGCGCTACGGCGCCCGCGTCGCGCGCGAGACCGGCCTGCCGGTGCTCGTCACCGGGGGCTCGCTCGGCGGAGCCGAGCCCGAGGCGGACGTCATGGCGCGCGCGCTCGAGCGCGAGTTCGGCGTGCCGGTGCGCTGGCGCGAGCGCAAATCCATCAACACCCGCGAGAACGCGGTGCGCTCGGCATCGATCCTCAAAGCCGCGGGGATCGAGCGCGTGCTCCTCGTCATGCACGGCTTCGACGTGCCGCGTGCGACGAGCGAATTCGAGGCGGCCGGCATCCACGCCATCCCCGCGCCCACGCACATTGGGGACTTCGCGATCGAGAGCCCGCTCGATTTCGTCCCCAACATGGCCTCGCTCCATGGCAGCTACTACGCCTGCTATGAGCTGCTGGCCGGGGCGGCGCGGGCCATGGGGCTCTAAGGCGGATCATGCAGAACCACGCGGAAATCGCAGGACCGAGCGCCTTCTTCGCCTCCGGCGTGATGCGGGTTCAAGTGCGACGCGCATCGCTCCGTGTAGACTGGCGAGCGAGGAAGCCTGGTCGTGGCAAGCCCCCGGGCGTGAGCGTCGCATGAGGAGGGAGTCCGTCCTAAAGCTGCTCGACCGCCTCCGCCCGAGGCGGGCGGTAGAGAGCGAGCCCACCTCGCAACCCGCCACCGGGCCGAGCGAGCCGCCGCCGCAGATCGGGACGACCGGGCTCACGGTCTTCGACGACATCGCGCTCCGGCTGCGCAACCTCACCGTCGAGGAGCTCGACGGCTCCAAAGGCGACCCGGGTCAGCTGCCCGGCGCCTTCAAGATCCGGCTCGCCAAGTCGCGCGACCTCGGCGCGGACGCCGGCACGCTGGTCGAGCGCGGCTACACCCGGCGCGGCTACGAGACCTACGGCACCTCCGACGCCGACCCCAATCTCTTCACCTTCGTTGCATACGACGAGGGCAAGCTCACCGGCACGGTCAGCATCCGCATCGATTCCGAGAAGGGACTGTCTGCCGACGAGCTCTACAAGGACGAGATCGACGAGCTGCGCAAGGCCGGGTGCAAGATCTGCGAGTTCACGCGGCTCGCGGTCGACGTGAAGGCGGTGTCGAAGCCGGTGCTCGCCGGCCTCTTCCACACCGCGTACCTCTTCGCGGCCAAGATCCGCGGCTGCTCGTTCGCGGTGATCGAGGTCAACCCCCGGCACGTCACGTTCTACCGCCATGCGCTGCGGTTCGAGCCGATCGGCCCGGAACGGCTGAACCGCCGGGTGAACGCGCCGGCCGTCCTGCTGTGCGTCGGGTTCGACACGATCGCCAAGGGCCTCGAGCAGTTCGCCGGCAAGCCGGAGCAGCCGAGCGCCGCGCGCAGCCTGTTCCTCTACGGCTTCCCGAGCAAGGAGGAGTCCGGCGTGCTCAAGCGCCTGCGCGAGCTCGACGCCACGAAGTCCTGATACGGTGCGCAACCGGCGGTTGCCGCACCGCCGTTCAAAGCCGCTTGAGGTAGTCCTTGGTGAAGATGCGATCGGGGAGATCGCGCGGGGTCATGTCCGAGTACTCGAGCACCGACTTCTCGCCCTGGCGCAGCGCGTCCTCCATGACGAGCCGGCTCGGGCGCACCTCGCCCGCCATCTTCTGGAAGCCTTCGTAACGGCAGGTCTTGAGCAGGCGATTCGACAGCGAGTAGAACTCTGCCTTGTGCGGCTGGAACGTCTGCTGGTTCACCCAGTACATCACGCGGTGGTAGGTGACGCCGCGGTCCACCGCCGTGAGCTCGAGCACGTGGTAGGCCTGCCCGCCGATCTCCTCCGAGCGCACGATGCGCGGCGTGTAGTCGCCGGCGAAGTTCGCGCGCGCGATGTCGCCATTTGACACCTCGCCGGTGAGCCGCTGCGCCAGCGCGAGCCGCACGGGCTGCGAGACGTTCGGCAGGAAGACCCAGAGGTCGCGGTCCTTCATGAGAATGATCTGCCCGCGCTCGGACGCGGGTTCGGTGACCATCACGACGGTGTTCTCGTTGCCCTTCGAGAGCACCCGATAGCGCCGCGTCTCGGTCGCCTGCCCGCCGTTGAAGTTGCTGATGGCGACGTCGACCTGGAAGCCGCCCTGCGGGAATCGGACCCGGTCCGCCCGCTCGACGACGTCTTTTGCGACTTTTTCGCTCGCAGAAACAGTGTCTTGTGCTAGAGTATTTAGACAATACATGAAACCGGCAGCCATGCCGAGCACGAGGGTGGGCCATGCGAGCTTGCTGCGGACGCGAGGGCGGACGGAATCCATGGCGACTTGGGGTCCTCCAGGGGCGGCCCGGGAAAAGTCTGGGCGCATCATCCCCGCGCAGGCGGGGATCCAGCAAGTCGTCCATTGCGCTCGAGCTGGATTCCCGCCTGCGCGGGAATGACGGACTTCGGCAGAGCGTGCCTAGTATAGTCGGCGGGAGATCGACCAAGCAGCCCCATCATGAGCCTCGTGCGCGTCGAGAACGTCTCCAAGGAGTATCTCCTCGGAGAGCAGCGGGTCGAAGCGTTGAAGAACGTCACGCTCGGCATCGACCCGGGCGTGTTCATGTCCATTGCCGGCCCTTCGGGCAGCGGCAAGTCGACGCTGCTCAACCTGATCGGCTGCATCGACACCCCGACCAGCGGCCGCGTCGTCATCGACGGCGAGGACGTGAGCGACCGGACGCCCGACCAGCTCGCGAATCTCCGCGCGCGCACCATCGGCTTCATCTTCCAGACGTTCAACCTGCTGCCGGTGCTCTCGGCCGCGGAGAACATCGAGTATCCGCTGCTGCAGTTCCCCGAGCTCTCGAAGTCGGAGCGCATCGAGCGCGTCATTCATTTCCTCGACGTGGTCAAGCTCAGGAAGTACGGCATGCATCGGCCAAACCAGCTCTCGGGCGGTCAGCGCCAGCGCGTGGCGATCGCGCGTGCGCTCGCCACCCAGCCCAAGATCGTGCTCGCCGACGAGCCGACCGCGAACCTCGATCACCGCACCGGCGAGGCGATCCTCGACCTCATGAAGGAAATCAACCGCAAGTCCGGCACCACCTTCATCTTCTCCACCCACGACAAGAAGGTGATGTCGAAGGCGGACCGGCTGGTGCGCATCGAGGACGGCCAGATCCGCCTGCTCGGCATCCGCGCCGAGGACGCGAAGTGGCAGGTGGTCGACGAGAGGCGCCGGCGCGAGAAGCGCGCGTGAGAGCGTGAGTGCCCGCGGGAGAACGCATGCAATGAACGAGAGCCCGTCATCGCCGCGAATGCGGGGATCCATGGGTGTCGCCATGTTGGCCGCGGCGTTTGCGCTCCTCGCGCCCGCCGTAATCCACGCCGCGGATTCCGCCACCGCGATCCGCTACGACGAGGCCTCGAGCACGCCCGCGCAAGAGAGCATCCCGGCGCCTCGGAGCGACACCTCGGCCGCTTCGCCCGCCCGCGCGCCCGGCGCGCTCATTGCCCAGTCTCGCGAGGAACTCTTCGGTCTGCCGCCCGCCAAGCCCGCCGCGGAGCAACCGGCCGCGCCGCAGCCGGAACCCGGCCGGGGCTTTCGCCTGAGCGGCTTCTACGACTTCCAGCCCGCCTACACCTACGCGCAGCCGACGCACTGGTCGCGCGCGGTCAACCGGTTTCAGCTCGAAGCGACCGGCAAGCTGGGCGACCAGGTGAAGTGGAAGCTCGGCGGGCGCGCCGACATCGATCCGGTCTACTACTGGTCCGACTGGTACCTCGACCCGGTGAAGAAGGACCAGCGCACCGACTTCTTCTGGCGCGAGAACTACGTCGACTTCGGCGCCGGCGACTGGGCGTTCCGCGTCGGCGCGCAGCAGATCGTCTGGGGCGAAGTGGTCGGGCTCTTCTTCGCCGACGTCGTCTCGGCGCGCGACATGCGCGAGTTCGTCCTCCCCAGCTTCGACATCATCCGCATTCCGCAAGGCGCGGTCCGCGCCGAATACTTCAAGAACGACTCGCACCTCGAGCTCGTGTGGATCCCGGTGCCGGCCTTCGACAACATCGGCAAGCCGGGCTCGGATTTCTATCCCGTGCCCCTTGCCTCGCCCACGCCGCAGGCAACCGCCAACCAGTTCCTCGATCCGAATCGGCCGGCGCGCACGATGCGCAACTCGAACTACGGGCTCCGCGCGAACACACTCGTGCAAGGCTGGGATCTCGCCGCGTTCTACTATCGCAGCTCCAGTGCCCAGCCGACCTTCTACCGGCTGCCGACCGCAGCGGGACAGCCGCTGCTCTTCGAGCCGCGCTACGATCGCATCTGGCAGGCGGGCGGCACGCTGAGCAAGGACTTCCGCGATTTCGTGCTGAAGGCCGAGGCGATCTACACCGGCCCGCGCAACTACTCGTCGACGGATCCGCTCGCGCCGCGGGGCGTGCTCGAGCGGCGCGCGCTCGACTGGATCCTGAGCGTGGACATCCCCTTCCAGAACGACGTCCGGCTCAACCTGCAGGGCTTCCAGCGCGTCTACTTCGGCGGCAGCGAGGACCCGCTCGTCATCAAGACCGGCACGTTCGGCGCGAGCGTCCTCCTCTCGGGCAAGATCGCGCAGTTCGAGCCGCAGATTCTCTACATCCAGACTTTCGGCGGCGGCGGCGGGCTCATCCGCCCGCGCGTCGACTGGCGCTTCAGCCAGAACACCCGCCTCGGCCTCGGCGTGGACATCTTCACCGGCCCAGCCGACGGCTTCCTCGGCCGCTACGACAACCGCGACCGCATCTACTCCGAGCTGCGGCACGATTTCTGATCGATCGGCCGCAAGGCGCGTGGGCGCAGTGCGCCCGGACGTGCGACGACCTCGCGCACCGCGAACGCCGGAATCTACTCTGACCAAGTCATCCCCGCGTAGGCGGGGATCCAGCCAGTCGATGATTGTGCTCGAGCTGGATTTCCGCGGACCCTGCCCTCGCGCGATGTCATCGGGGGCGGGAATGACGGACGCTTGCAGAGCTTCCTCAGGATCTCGTCTTGACTTTCGCGCGCTTCGCCCCGCGCCGGGCAGGCCGGGGCCGTGCGCGGCGATCGAGCCACGCGCCGATGCCGAGGTGGGGGGCGCGTGCATCGCGCGCGGCGAGTCCGCCGCGGTGCAGCGGAGTCAGAAAATCGATCTGGAACGCCGCATCGGTCGGGTGACGATAGCTCGCGCCGGCCTTGCCGGACAGGCGCATGATCGGAATGAACCTAGACACGGCAGTTGACGGCGCCGTTCTCGCCGGAGACCCTTGCGGGCAGTGCGTTTGAGTCCGATAGCGGAGGCCACCCGATGGGTGAGGCGAGATTGCGCCGTAAAAACATGGAATTG
>JADLAV010000063.1 GCA_020848075.1 Burkholderiales bacterium | reverse complement strand
CTACTTCGCGAAGGACCCGACGTGAAGTTCGGCTTCATTGCCAAGCATCGCGCGGTGTGGCCGGTTCGAGTGTTGTGCGAGGTCCTGGAAGTCTCCCGCAGCGGGTTCTACGAGTGGTTTGGCAGGCAGCCGAGCGCACGGGCGCGGGCCAACGAGAAGCTCACCGGGCTGATTCGCCAGAGCTTCGAGGCGAGCGACCGGACCTACGGCAGCCGGCGCGTGTGGCGCGACGTGCTGGGCTGGGGCGAGCGCTGCGGCGTGCATCGGGTGGCCAGGCTGATGAGCAAGGCCGGGTTGTTCGCGCGCAAGAAGCGGCGTCGCCTGCCCGGCGACACCGGCGTGCGTGCCGAGCACGGCATCGCGCCGAATCTGCCGCGATGAACATTGCGGACAAGCTTCGGCTCTATCGCGAGATGCACTGGGTACTCGAACCGGGCGGCACGCTCGCCATCCACGACGTTCTCGCCGGGCCATCCGGGGCGGTGCTCTTTCCTGTTCCCTGGGCGCGTACGCCCGAGAGCAGTTTTCTCGTAACACCTGACGAATTGCGCAAGCTTCTCGACGAGGCCGGGTTCACGGTCACCGACTGGTCCGATACGACAAGCGAGGCTCGGGACTGGTTCGTGTCGGTGGCGGAAAAGATCCGCAAGGAAGGCTTGCCGCCGCTTGGGTTCCACGTGCTTCTCGGGCCTGATTTTCAGGTGATGGCGCAAAACCAGCGGCGCAACCTGGAAGAGGGCCGGATTGTCCTTGCGCAGGTCGTCGCCAGGAAGTGAACGCGGCAAGGGCTCCAGCCCCAGCCCCGCCCATCGGTCCCGCACCACGTCATCGAAGCCCCCGGCCGCTGGCGCCGAAACGAAACGGCAATACTCCGGCCAGCGGCTGAAATCGCCGCGTTACCTCTCGCGCTCAGAGTGGCGTGCAGACGGACAGGGCCCAAGGCCCTGTCCCGCCGAACCCCATGCACCCGACAGGAGGCGCGCCATGGACCACTCCATCGTCAACGTGATCGTCGATCTCGAGCGCGGCCTCGACCCCGCGCGGCTGCACGAGGTCCGCTCGACGCTGGCCGACCTCGCCGGCGTCGTCCGCGCGCAGCCCAGCGAACGGCTCGAACGGATGATGCTGGGTCGACTACGACCCGCGCGTGATCAGCGCGCAGGCCATCCTGGAGAGCGTGCGGCGACGCGGCCTGGGCGCGCATCTCGTCGGGATGTAGCCGGTCGGCCGCAAAGAGCTTGCTGGCGAGATCGGCGCCAAGGTCCAGAATAGCCATGGTCCGCCTTCCGGCAGATGACTCTGCAGTTGATCCATGACTTCGAACGAGACAGGATCGACCGATGAATCAATCGACATTGCCCCCTCAAGCCTGCATCTGGCAGCTCGCTCTGGGCTTTGCCAACACCGCCGTGCTCCACGCCCTGGTCAAGACCGGGGTGATCGAGCAGCTTCGCGAACAGGCCAGGAGCCTGGCGGAGCTGGCACGGGTCTGCAAGCTCGATGCCGACGTGCTCTACCGCACGCTGCGCTTTGCCTCGGCCATTGATGTGGTGACACAGGACGGGGACAGCTACGCGCTGACCGACACGGGCCGGCTGTTGCTCAAGGACGTACCTGGCAGTCTATATATGGGGATGTTGCTGATAGGCAGCAAACCCTGGCAAGGCGCCTGGAACAACCTTGCTCACGCCCTGGCCACGGGCGAAGACGCTTTCAAGCCGGCGATGGGCGCCGACTTCTTCGAATTTCTCGACCAGCACCCCGAATATGGCACGCCGTACAACCGGTGGATGACCATCTCGACCACCATCGCCGCTCGCGCCATCGTCGACGCGTACGACTTCACGCCCTACCGTAGCGTCTGCGACATTGGCGGGGGACAGGGCATTCTGCTGAAGACGATCCTCACCGCCAATCCTCACTTGCGCGGCGTTCTCTACGACCAGGACAGCGTGGTGAAGAACCATGTGCTCGCCGAGGTTGCCCAGCGCGTGGAGATCCAGACCGGAAGTTTCTTCGAGCGAGTGCCCGCTGCGGACGTGCTGATGATGAAGAGCGTGCTGCACGATTGGAACGATGAGAAATGCCAGGTCATCCTGCGTCATTGCCGGGAGGTCATGCAGCCCGCTTCGCGTCTGCTCATCATCGACATGGTCATCGCCTCGCCGGCCGATCCGATCGGCGCGTTCTACGATCTCCACATGCAGGCGTTGCTGGGCGCGCGGGAGAGAACGGAGGACGAATTCCTGCGGCTGTTGAACGCAACAGGCATGAAGCTGAACCGGATCATTCCCACCAGTTCGCCGATGAAAATCATCGAGGCGTCATTGTGATCTGACTGCCACGCCAGGGTTGCCGAAGCCGAAACCGGTCACGCACGGGCTTGGTGTTTGCGGGGCTGCGCGATGGCGTGACAGAGGAGCAATGCCCATGAATGCCGACGACCTGCGTTCGATCCAGGGCCCGCTGAAGGAGCGCTACCGCCAGTCCCCCGAAGCAGCCCTGGTCACATTGCGGGCGCAAGGCCGGCTTGGCGACGGCGTGAGCTGCAAGATCGAGACGGGCAAAGCCCTCGTGACGGCCGGCTTGCATCCGGCCACGGGGGGCAGCGGGCTTGGCGCCTGCTCGGGCGACATGCTTCTCGAGGCGCTGGTCGCCTGCGCTGGCGTCACGCTCAACGCGGTAGCGACGGCTCTCGGCATCGAGCTTCACGACGCCCTGCTTCAAGCTGAAGGCGCTCTCGACTTCCGCGGCACCCTGGGAGTGTCGAAGGACGCACCGGTTGGCTTCCAGAATATCCGCCTCAGTTTCACCCTAGACACCGGCGCGTCCGATGAGCAGTTGGAAACCTTGCTGCGTCTGACCGAGCGCTACTGCGTTGTCTACCAGACGCTCGTGCGCCCGCCGACGATGACCGTTATGCGACAGATCATGGAGGTCTGAGCGCAGCGAAGCTGATCATCGCCACGTGGGGGACAAAGAGTCTGACCGAACGGAGGACTTGCATGTCCGAACAGCAATCCTCATTCGACGCCGCGAATTACAAGAACGCGCAGCGCGAGCAATGGAACAAGGACAGTGCCGCGTGGCAACGCTGGAATCCCGTTCTCGATCGCTGTTACGGCGAAATCACGCGCCAGATGCTCGACCTCGCCTGGATTAAGCCCGGCCAGCGCATCCTGGACGTCGCCGCCGGCGCAGGCGAGCCGGCGGTCAGTGCCGCCGAACGCGTCGGCCCAAGCGGTCACGTGGTGGCGACCGACATCTCGGAAGGCATCGTCGAGCTGGCGCGCCAGGTCGCCCGTGAACGCGGGCTCGAGCAGGTCGAGACCCGCGCGATGGACGGCGAGAAGCTGGATCTCCCCGACGCCTCGTTCGATGCGGTGCTGTGTCGGTTCGGCCTGATGTACATGCCGCACCCCGTGACGGCGCTACGCGAGTGGCGCCGTGCCCTGAGAGCGGGCGGTCGAGTCGCCGTCGTCGTCTTTTCGACGCCCGAGCGAAACAGCTGGGGTGCCGTGCCGGGTTCCATCATCCGCCGGCGCGCGCAACTTCCGCCTCCCGCGCCGGGTCAGCCGGGGCCGTTCAGCCTGGGCGGAAAACGGGCGCTGGCGCAGGACCACCACTCAAGAGGCAAATGAGCGGAGCCGCACCATCACTAGAGGAACGGGCAAGAAAATCCCAACCGATAAGGGTTGGGATTTTGGTAAGTGGTGGAGACGAGGAGGATCGAACTCCCGACCTTCGCATTGCGAACGCGACGCTCTCCCAGCTGAGCTACGTCCCCACGCGGACTGGGGATTTTACCCGCTCACGGGCCATGTGGGCAATCCGGAGCCCGAGGTCAACGGTTAGACTGCCTGCTATCGGCCCACGAACTCCTCCCCATGCAGATCACTCCTCCATTCGGCTACCGAGAGATCGTCCCGCTGCAGAAGACCCAGGCGGTCAAGCTGCCGCCCGCGGGGGTCGTGCCCGAGTTCTGCGCCTCGACCAACGCGATGCCGATCTCCTTCTCGGAGTTCCGCGTCGTGGCGCACGACTACCCGATCGTGTTCGCGTCGGGCGATAACGGCGCGACCTTCGCCGCCGTGGCGGTCGTCGGGCTCGCCAACGGCGAGAATCTCTTCGTCAGGAACGGCAGCTGGCTGCCCGACCTGTACGTGCCCGCCTACGCGCGGCGCTACCCGTTCTGCATGGCGCGCGTGACGCTGGACCAGAAGGAGCAGGCGAACCGGCTGATCTGCGTCGAGAAGTCCTACCTCGCCGCCGACGGCGAGAAGATGTTCGACGACCAGGGCGAGCCGCTCGCGCGGTGGCAGAACATCGAGCAGCTCCTGCGCGAGTACGAGGCCGACCTCGAGCGCACGCGGGAGATGTGCGCGATCCTCGGCGACTACGCGCTCCTCGAGCCGTTCACGCTCCAGGCGACCGAGACCGGCGGAACGCCGGTCAACCTCTCCGGCATGTATCGCGTGAAGGAGGAGAAGCTCGAGCACCTGAACGCGGCCCAGCACAAGAATCTCTTCAAGAAGGGCGTCACCGGGCGCATCTACGCCCACCTGCTCTCGCTGGACAACTTCGGGCGCCTGCTTGTCCGCCGGAGCGCGGGCAATCCGCAACCGGCAAAGACCGCGGCAAAGCAGGCCTGACGGACGGGTCCGGTCGGCCGACCGGTTTCAGGCAGCGTCTTCCAGCCCCTGCTCGCCGCCGCGCGCGGCGCGGGCGAGGCGGTCGTTGATCGCCGCCCACATCGGGGTCTGCGGCGGCGTCTCCACGAAGATCTGGGTCACGTTCTGCGCGTCGAGGGCTCGCAGGTGCGCGTAGAGCTCGTGCGCGTAGCGCGCCGCCACGGCCGGCACCACGCGCTGCAGGCTCGCTGCGAGCCGCGGCACCGTCACCTCGAGCGCGAGCACCCCGATCCGCTGGCCCTTGTGCGAGGCCAGCGCCTCGAGCAGGGCGACCCGCTTGACGAGCCGCAGCTTCGCGCGCGGCGCATAATGCGCGGCATGGCGCCCCGGGGCGCGCGGCGCGTGCGCTTCCGGGGCGCGCAATGGCATCCCCAGCACGCGCTCGAGGTCGATGGCGGCGATCGCACCCGGGCGCAGCAGCACCGGCTCCTCGCCCGACAGATCGACGATCGTCGATTCGATGCCCACCGCGGGGGCGCCCCCGTCCAGAATCAGGTCGACCGCCTCCCCGAGGTCGCCGCGCACGTGCTCCGCCGCGGTCGGGCTGACGTGCCCGAACTTGTTCGCCGAGGGCGCGGCGATGCCGCCGAAGCGGCGCCCGCCCTCCTCGCCGCGAAATGCCGCGAGCAGCGCGAGCGCGACCGGATGCGATGGCACCCGCAGACCCACCGTGTCCTGACCGCCCGTCACCGCGTCGGGAACGTGCGGGACGCGCCGCAGGATCAGCGTGAACGGTCCGGGCCAGAATGCCGCAGCGAGCCGCGACGCCGACTCGGGAATGTCACGCGCCCACTCGGCGAGTTCGGCCGCGGAGCCGAGATGGACGATCACCGGATGGTCGAGCGGCCGTCCCTTGATCTCGAACACGCGCGCGACCGCCGCCGGGTTGAGCGCGTCGGCGCCGAGGCCGTACACGGTCTCGGTCGGGAACGCCACCACGCCGCCGGCGCGCAGGATCGCCGCCGCCTGCGCGATCGACGCCTCGTTCGCCTCCAGCACGTTCGCCGGCGGCGGGACGGGCGGCGGCGCCTGCTCGGCCGAGGGTGCGGCGGGCGGAAGCAACGCGATCTACTCGGCCGACGGCAGCTTCGCCGACCGCGCCTTAGCGCTCAGCTCGTCGCGAAACGCTTCGAGCCGAGCGGCGAGCGGGCCGCTGCCAGCGGCGAGCATCGCGACCGCGAAGAGCGCGGCGTTCGCCGCCCCGCCCTCGCCGATCGCGAAGGTGGCCACCGGGATGCCGTTCGGCATCTGCACGATCGACAGCAGCGAATCCTCGCCGCGCAGATACTTCGACGGCATCGGCACGCCGAGCACCGGGACGGTGGTCTTGGCCGCGAGCACGCCGGCGAGATGCGCGGCGCCGCCCGCGCCGGCGATGATCGCCCGCAGCCCGCGCGATTGCGCCGACGCCGCGTACGCGAACGCCTCGTCGGGCGTGCGGTGCGCGGAGATCACCCTCGCTTCGTAGGGCACGCCGAAGTCCTTCAGCACGTGCACGGCGTGCGCCATCATTTCCCAGTCGCTCGTGCTGCCCATGACCACGCCGACGAGCGGATTGGCCATCTCGCCGACCACCGGTTTCTTGCGCGCCATCTCAGCCCTCGAGCCCGCGGCCGGTGAGGCGGACGAGCGCCTCGAGGTATTTCTCGGACGTCTTCGCGATCACTTCGGCCGGCAACCCTGGCGCCGGCGGCTTCTTGTCCCAGGCGAGCGTTTCCAGGTAATCGCGCACGTACTGCTTGTCGAAGGACGGCGGGCTAGCGCCCGGCCGGTACTGGTCGGCGGGCCAGAACCGCGAGGAGTCCGCGGTGAGGGCCTCGTCGATCCAGAAGAGCTGGCCCGCCTCGTCGAGCCCGAACTCGAACTTGGTGTCGGCGATGATGATGCCGCGGCCGGCGGCATACTCGGCGGCCTCGCGATAGAGACGGATCGCGACGTCGCGCACCTGCGCGGCGAGCGCGCCGCCGACGAGCTTCTCGGTCGCGGCGAAGGAGATGTTCTCGTCGTGCGCGCCCTGCTCGGCCTTCGTGGCCGGCGTGAAGATCGGCTCGGGCAGCTTGTCCGCCTGTCGCAATCCGGCGGGCAGGCGGATGCCGCAGACCGCGCCGGTCGACTGATAATCCTTCCAGCCCGATCCGATGATGTAACCGCGCACCACGGCCTCAATCGGCAGCGGCTCGAAGCGCCGCGCCACGATCGAGCGCCCGCGCACCTGCGCCTTCTCCGCGGCGGTCTCGACGACGGTCTCCGGATCGATGCCGGTCAGCTGGTTCGGCACGATGTGCGCGAGCCTGGCGAACCAGAAGTCGCTGAGCGCCGTCAGCACCTGCCCCTTGAACGGGATCGGATCGGGCAGGATCACGTCGAACGCCGAGAGCCGGTCGGTGGTGACGATGAGGAGATGCCGCTCGTCCACCGCGTAGATGTCGCGGACCTTGCCGCGTCCGATGCGCGGCAGGCTCGCGATGCTCGACTCGTAGAGCGCGGCGGCCGCGGCCGCTCCCGGGCGGCCGCTCATGCCGCCTGTCTTTCCAGCTCCCGCTTGTACTGGCCCCGCGTCGCGAGGCCGTTCATGTGCGCCCGGTGCGCGAGCGCAGCCTGCGCCGCGGCGACGTTCGCCGCCGCGCCCTTCCAGGCAGTGAGCGACGCGTGCTGCAGCGCGCGGCCGTACGAGAAGGAGAGGTTCCAGGGCAGCTCGCCGGCATAGGCCTTGTTCATCGCGTTCAGGTGCTCGGTCGCAAGCTCGTCCGACTGGCCGCCGGAAAGGAACGCGATGCCGGCCACCGCCGCGGGCACGCAGCGCTTCAGGATCTTCACCGTGCGCTCGGCGACTTCGGCGACGCCCGCCTGCTTCGGGCAATCCTTCCCCGAGATCACCATCGAGGGCTTCAGCACGGTCTCCTCGAGCGTGACGCGGTTGACGTAGAGCGCCTCATAGACGGCGTTCAGCGTCCACTCGGTCACTTCCTCGCAGCGTCCGACGGTGTGATCGCCGTCCATCAGCACCTCGGGCTCGACGATCGGCACGAGGCCGGTCGCCTGGCAGATCGCGGCGTAGCGCGCGAGCGCGTGCGCGTTCGCGGCGATGCAGGTCGTGGAGGGCACGTCGCGGCCGATGGTGATCACCGCGCGCCACTTGGCGAACTTCGCGCCCATCTTCACGTACTCGGCGCAGCGCTTCGTGAGGCCGTCGAGGCCCTCGGTCACTTTCTCGCCGGGGCAGAGCGCGAGGTCCTTCGCGCCGGCGTCGACCTTGATGCCGGGCAGGATGCCCTTCGCGGCGAGGAGCTTGGCGAACGGCACACCGTCGCGGGCCTGCTGCCGGATGGTCTCGTCGTACAGGATCACGCCGCTGATGTGGTTCTCGATGCCCTTCGCGGTGAACAGCATGTCGCGATAGGCACGGCGGCTCGGCTCGGTGCTCTCGACGCTGATCGCCTTGAAGCGCTTCTCGATGGTGCCGGTGGACTCGTCGGCGGCAAGGATGCCCTTGCCCTTCGCCACCATGGCAAGCGCGGTTTTGCGCATGTCGGTTGTCATGGCTCGCCTCCTGCTGAATCGGATGAGGACGGGGGAAACTGCCGGAAAGAGCGTGATTTTACCCGCTTTTCTTGCGCGCCCTGCGCGGGCTCCGCCCGCGGCCGCCCGCGCGTGCGACCATTGCGCTTCGCTTGCCAGCCGCCATGCGCCGCATCGCCCACATCGACATGGATGCCTTCTTCGCCGCGGTCGAGCGCCAGCGCCGGCCCGAGCTTGCCGGCAAGCCGCTCGTCATCGGGGGGCGCGGGGATCCGCACGCGCGCGGCGTGGTGGCGACTGCGTCGTACGAGGCACGCCGCTTTGGCATCCACTCCGCCATGCCGCTCCGCATCGCCTTTCGACTCTGCCCGGAGGCGGTGTTCCTCCGCGTGGATTATCAAGCGTATGCTGCCGTCTCGGAGAAGGTCAAGGCCGCGCTGCGGTCGGTCTCACCGGTGCTCGAAGACGCGGGAATCGACGAGGCGTTTCTCGATCTCTCCGCGCTCCCCGGGAGCCCGGAGGAGATCGGGCGGGAGATCAAGCGCCGCGTGCAAGGTGCCACGGGCCTCACCTGCTCGGTCGGCATCGGCCCCAACAAGCTCCTTGCAAAGATCGCCTCGGACCTGCAAAAGCCGGACGGGCTGACGATCCTCGCCGCGGAGGACGCAGCAGCGCGCGTGGGCTCCCTTCCCGTCCGCAAGGTGCCGGGCATCGGTCCTGTGACCGAGGCCGAGCTCGGCCGGCTCGGGGTGAAGACGATCGGCGAGCTTGCCGGACTGTCGATCGAGCGGCTGGTCGGCGAGTTCGGCCCGTCGCGCGCCGCCTTCCTCTACGAGGCGGCGCGCGGCATCGACGAGCGCGAGCTCGTCACGCACTGGGAGCCGAAGAGCCGCAGCCGCGAGACCACGTTCCAGCAAGACACGCGCGACATCCAGACGGTCCGGCGCACGATCGCCGGGCAGGCGCGCGAGATCGCGGACGAGCTGCGCGCCGAGGGCTATCGCGGGCGGCGCGTCGGCATCAAGATCCGTTTTGCCGGCTTCGACACGCACACACGCGAGCACACGCTTCCCGGGGCGACCGACGCGGCGGAGCCCATCCGTCGCGCCGCATTCGCATGCCTGCAACGGCTGCCCCTCGACCGCCCGGTGCGGCTCGTCGGGGTGAGGGTCGGCGAGCTGGAAAGAACGGGCGCTTGAGCGCCGGCCCGGGAACACGTGCGCTCACCGCCCGCCGCCCGCGTCCACCGAGGCGAGGCGATGCGCCCACCGCGTCGTCTCGGGCAGGCGATAGCGCGTACAGCAGGCCATGACGTATGCGATCGCGCTCGGCAGGCTCACGCGATGCCCGATCGAGACGTACAGCGGCTTCACTCCGGCCCGCGTGCGCAGCACCGCGCCGATCGTCTCGCCCGCGTCGAGGAGCGGGACCCATGCGCCGCGGCGGTCGCGCGGCGCCCGATGCTCGCCGATGAGGCGCGTCTTCGCCACGCCGATCGACGGCAGCCCGGCGGCAAGGCCGATGTGCGAGGCGAGTCCGCAACGCCGCGGATGCGCGATGCCTTGCCCGTCGCAGAGCGCAAGATCCGGCCGGATCCTGAGCTGCGCGAGCGCCTCGAGCACCGCGGGAATCTCGCGGAACGAGAGGAGCCCCGGCACGTAGGGGAAGCGCGTCTTGCGCCGCGCGGTCGCGTGCTCGACGAGCTCGAGACCCGGGAACGCGAGCACCGCCACCGCCGCACGCGTGACCGCGCCGTCCTCCTCGAAGCCGACGTCGATCCCGCAGACGCGGCGCACTTCGCCGATGCGGTCTTGGCGTACGACGCGGCCAGCAAGCTCCAGCTGGAGCGCCATCGCCTCCTTCGGCGTGAGGTCCCAACGGTGGGAGATGGCCTCGGAGCGGGAGCGGGCGTCGCGCACGCGGGGATTCTAGTACCTACGCTCTACGCGCTCGACGTCGCGCTCGCAGGCGCTGGGGCATTCCGGGCAAGCACCGGATGATCGCCTTCGCGATGAAGGCGGGAATGCCGGAGGCGAGGAGGGCCGGTGCGCTCAGCAGAAGCGCTGATGCCGCTCCTTGCACGTGGCGAGCACCTCGTCGGGATCCTTCCGCCACCAGTTCCTCGCCGACATGATCTCCACCTCGTGGAAGCCGCGGTAGCCCGCCGCTTCGACCCATGACCGGATGAGCGGAAGGTCGATCACGCCGTCGCCCATCATGCCGCGGTCGAGCAGCAGATCGGTGGTCGGCACGAGCCAATCGCAGATGTGGAACGCGAGGATGCGCTTTTCGCCGGCGCGCTCGATCTGGCGCTCGAGCGCCGGATCCCACCACACGTGGTACACGTCGACCGCGACGCCGAGCGCGCCGCTCGCGCCGCGGTCGAGCTCGTCGCAGAGATCGAGCGCCTGCGCCAGGGTGTTCACGCAGGCCCGGTCGGCCGCGTACATCGGGTGGAGCGGCTCAATCGCGAGCGCGACACCGGCGCTCCTCGCATGGTCGAGCACCTCGCCGATGCCGTCGCGCACCATCTCGCGCGCGCCGGCAAGATCCTTCGAGCCCGGCGGCAGGCCGCCGACGACGAGCACGAGGCAGCGCGCCTCGATCGTCGCCGCGTCGTCGATCGCCCGCAGGTTGTCCGCGATCGCTGCGGCGCGGCCCTTGCGATCGGCGGCCGGAAACATGCCGCCGCGGCAGAGTCCGGTCACCGTCAGGCCGGCGCCGCGGAACCGCGCCGCCGCCTCCTTCGCGCCGAGCGCCTCGAGCTTGTCGCGCCACGGCGAGATCCCGCGGATGCCGCGCCGCGCGCAGCCCTCGATCATCTGCTCGAGATTCCACTTCTCCCGCACCGTCGCGGTATTCAGGCTGAGCAGGCTGGGATCGGGCGGGCTGTGCTTCATGCGCGGTGGATTGCTCCCGGATCGATGTGGCGCCGGCCCTCAGCCCTCGATGCCTTGCATCGCTCGCAGGCCTTCGAGGACGCCGCGGATATAGCCGGCGGCACGCGCGGCGGTCGCCTGCCCGTCGGGCAGATACTTGTGGGCCTCGACCGCGACCACGCCTTCGTACCGGTTGCGCACGAGCGCGGCGAACACCGGCCCGAAGCGGTCGTCGCCTTCGCCCGGACCGCGACGATTCGTATCGCTCACCTGGATGTGCGCGACGCGGCCGCTCGGCAGCCAGCGGTCGATGAGCGCGGCAACCGGCTCCCGCTCGCCGCGTCCGGCCGCGCCGGTGTCGATCATCGCCCGCAGCCCCGGGCTCCCGATCTCGTCGACGATCTCCACCGCTTCGGCGACCGTGTTCACGATCTGGGTCCCCGTGCGCGCAAGGGGTTCGATGCAATATGCGACCTCCGCCGTCGCGGCGTAGGTGCCGACGCGTGCAAAGCAGTCCTTCGCGCGCGCAAGCGCCGCCTCACGGGTGTCTCCCGGCGTGATCGAGCGCTGCGCCGGCGATCCGTGCACCATCACCTTGCCACCGAGATCGTGGCAGAGATCCACCAGGCGCATCAGCACGTCGACCGTCCGGCTGCGCACGGCGTCGTCGGGGGAGGTGATCGAGAGTCCGCGCGGCGTGAGCAGCAGCCGGTTCAGCCCGGTGATCTCGATGCCGGCCTCGCGCGCGGTGCGCCGGATCGCGGTGCGCTCGGCGGGAATCATCAGGTGCGGCTCGTCGGCGAACGTGAACGGCGCGAGCTCCAGCCCGTCGTAGCCGATCTGTCTGGCGAAGTCGCACTGCATCGCGAACGGCATCGGTTGGAGGATCTCGTTGCACAGGGCGATCTTCATCGGCATGAGTCGAGTTGGGTCAGCGCTCGTGCGTCCCGACGCAAGCGCGGCGCCGGCATGGCGTCGCCTGCCGGCGCCGCGAGCGTCGGGCCCCGAATGATAGCGCCCCGAACCGCCGGCTTGTTGCCCGCGACGGGTTGCGACACCCCATCGGCGACAGGGCGCCGGGCAGCTGGATCCGGGTGACGTTCTGCCGGCGCGAGCCGTGCCGCGCAGCGCCGCGCCGCGGGGGGATTTACAAGGGCCACGCCCCCTTGTATACCGCTCACTTGCCGAGCGCAGCCCACGCCGGACACCGGGCCTTGCGCGCCGGCCATCGCCATGGCGCACATCTCGATCGTCACGCCCGTATACAAGGCCGAAGGCTGCCTGGAGGAACTCTACGCCCGTCTCGTCGCGGTGCTCGGCGGCATCACGCAGGACTTCGAGATCGTCATGGTCGAGGACTGCGGCGGCGACCGCTCCTGGGACATCATCGGCGAGCTGGCGCGGCGCGACCCGCGGGTAAGGGGCATCCAGTTCAGCCGCAACTTCGGGCAGCACTACGGGATCACGGCGGGCCTCGACCACTGCGACGGCGACTGGGTGGTCGTGATGGATTGCGACCTGCAGGACCGGCCGGAGGAAATCCCGCGCCTGTATGCCAAGGCGCAGGAGGGCTACGACGTCGTCCTCGCGCGGCGCGGCAAGCGCTCCGACTCGGCGCTGAAGCGCATGACCTCGCAGCTCTTCTACCGCCTGTTCAGCTGGCTCGCCGATACGGAGTACGACGGCGATGCCGGCAACTTCCGCATCGTCTCGCGCAAGGTGGTGGTGAATTGCCGCAGGATGCGCGAGCAGCTGCGGTTCTTCGGCGGCCTGGTGAACTGGATGGGCTTTCCGACCGCGGCGATCGACGTGCAGCACGCCGCCCGGCACGAAGGGCGCTCGACCTACACGTTCGGCAAGCTCTGGAAGCTCGCAGGCGACACGATCATCGCCTATTCCGACAAGCCGCTGCGGCTCGCGATCCGCTTCGGCTTCCTGATGTCGCTTCTCGCCTTCGCGGGCGGGGTCTACATCCTGGTCGAGGCCCTGCTCTACGGGTCGCCCGTGGTGGGGTGGCCGAGCCTGTTCGTCTCGCTTTACTTCCTCGGCGGCATCATCATCAGCATCCTCGGGGTGATGGGGATCTATCTCGGCAAGACCTTCGACGAGGCCAAGAAGCGGCCGCTGTACATCGTGTCCAGAACCACGTTCGCCGAAAGGCCGCAGGAGTGGCTGCAACCGTGAAAGACCATATCCGCGAGTACTGGGAGAGCCAGGCGCGCGCCCACGGCGCGGGCCACGAGGCTTCCTGGGGCGACAATTTCGCGATCGCGCTCGAGATCGACACCATCGCGAAGCACCTCGCGGACGGCGACACCGTGCTCGACGTCGGCTGCGCCAACGGTTTCTCGGCGTTCCGGCAGCTCGAGCTGCACCGGCTCGAGCGGCTCGTCGGCGTGGATTTCGCGGCCGGCATGGTCGAAGCCGCGCGTGCCGCCAAGACCGCGCGCGGCCTGGACGATCGCGTCGAGTTCCGGGTCGGCGACGTGCGCGCGCTGGATTTTCCGGACGACGCGTTCGACGTCGTGTACACGACGCGCGTGTTGATCAACCTGCCCACCTGGCGAGAGCAGGTGAAGGGAATCGGCGAGTGCCTGCGCGTGACGCGCCCCGGCGGGACGGTGATCCTGTCGGAGGGGTTCTGGGAGCCGCTGCAGCTCCTGAACGCGATGCGCGCGCTCGCGCGTCTCGCGCCGCTCGTCGAGCACGATTTCAACCGCTACCTCAAGAAGCAGAGCCTCGAGGAGCTGCTGGCCACGCTCGGGCTCGAGTACTCGGTCGATGAGTTCTCCAGCGTCTATTACCTCGGCTCGCGGTTCCTGCGGGAGCTGGTCACCGACCCCTCGGCGTATCCCGGCTACAGCAATCCGGTGAACGAGCTCTTCTACAACATCGAACGCGAGTACTCGTGCGGAGGCTTCGGCATCCAGCAGGCGTACGTGATCAGGAAGGGAAGATCGTGATCAGCTACGCATACGTGTTTCTCACGATCTTCCTGACCGTCTTCGGCCAGGTGGTGATCAAGTGGCAGGTCCTCGCGGCCGGCGCCTTCCCGGCCGACACGCCCGGCAAGCTCCTCTTCCTCGGCAAGCTTCTCGTCAATCCGTGGATCGTGCTGGCGCTCGCCGCGGCGCTCGGCGCGGCGGTATCGTGGATGGCGGCGATGACCCGGCTCGAGCTTTCCCATGCATATCCCTTCATGAGCCTCGCCTTCGTGCTGGTGTTCGCCTGTTCCGCCCTCTTCTTCCACGAGCCGGTGACGCTGCCGAAGGTCGCCGGGCTAGTGCTGATCTCGGCCGGCATCATCGTGGGGAGCCAGGGTTGAAGCTTTGCCTGAGCTGCCGCGCGACGTTCGACGGCAGCGACTGGCGATGCCCGCAGTGCGGCGCCGCGCCGGAGCGGATCGGCGGATTCCCGGCGTTCGCGCCGGACATTGCGCGGGGCCCGGCGGGCTACGACCCGGCGCATTTCGGTGAGCTCGCCCGCCTCGAGGCGGGCAACTTCTGGTTCCGGGCGCGCAACCGCCTGATCGTCTGGGCGCTGGGACGCTTCTTCCCCGGCGCGCGCAGCATGCTGGAAGTCGGGTGCGGCACCGGTTTCGTGCTCGCGGGCGTCGCGGCGGCGTTGCCGCGGCTCGCGCTCACTGGCAGCGAGGCATCCGCCGAGGGCCTCGCGTTCGCCGCCAAGCGGGTGCCCGTCGCGGCGCTCGTCCAGATGGACGCGCTGCGTATCCCGTACCGCGCGGAGTTCGACGTCGCCGGCGCGTTCGACGTGATCGAGCACGTCGAGAACGATCGCGCGATGCTCAGCGAGCTCGCCGCGGCGCTCGTCCCGGGCGGCGGCCTGCTGCTCACCGTGCCGCAGCACCCGCGCCTCTGGAGCGAATACGACGTGCGCGCGGGGCACGTGCGGCGCTACCGCGCCGCCGATCTCCGGGCGCGCGTTGTGGAAGCCGGATTCGAGATCGTTAGAATGACGTCCTTCGTCACTCTGCTGCTGCCGCTCATGTACCTTTCCCGCCTCGCCCAGCGGGTCCCCGAAGGGGGCTACGATCCGCTCGCCGAGCTGCGCGTCGCGCCCTGGCTCAACCGGACGCTCGAGACCGTGCTCGACATGGAGCGTGTCCTGATTCGCGCCGGAGCAAATCTCGCCGCGGGCGGATCGCTCCTGCTGGTCGGGCGCAAGCGGCGCCCCGATTCGCGATGAGAATCCCGTTCAACAAGCCGTTCACGATCGCCGACGAGCTCGCGAACATCGCGGCGGCGGTGCGCGCAGGCCACCTCGCAGGCGACGGCCCCTACACGCGCCGCTGCCACCAGTGGCTCGAGCGGAATCTCGGAGCGCGCAAGGCGCTCCTCACGCACTCCTGTACCGCCGCGCTCGAGATGGCTGCCATCCTGTGCGACCTGGCGCCAGGGGAAGAAGTGATCATGCCGTCGTTCACCTTCGTCTCCACGGCGAACGCGTTCGTGCTGCGGGGCGCGGTGCCGGTGTTCGTGGACATCCGCCGGGACACCCTGAACCTCGACGAGCGGCTGGTCGAGGCGGCAGTCACCCCGCGGACCCGGGCCATCGTCCCGGTCCATTACGCGGGCGTAGCGTGCGAGATGGACGCGATCGCGCAGATCGCCGGCCGCTACGGGCTGGTCGTGGTGGAGGACGCGGCGCAAGGAATCCTGGCCGAATACAACGGGCGCAAGCTCGGCGCGATCGGCCACCTCGGCTGCCTGTCGTTCCACGAGACCAAGAACGTCATCAGCGGCGAAGGCGGCGCCCTGCTCGTCAACGACGCGCGGTTCGTCGAGCGCGCGGAGATCATCCGCGAGAAGGGCACGAACCGCGCCCAGTTCTTCCGCGGCGCGATCGACAAATACACCTGGGTGGACATCGGCTCGTCCTATCTGCCGAGCGAGCTGATCGGCGCCTTCCTGTGGGCGCAGCTCGAGCGCGCGGCCGAGATCAACGCGAAGCGCCTCGCGCTGTGCGCGGCCTACCGCGCGGGGCTCGCCGGGCTCGCGGCGCGCGGACGGATTGCGCTGCCGCAGCTCCCGCCCGCGGGCACGACTGCCAACGGGCACATGTTCTACATCCTCGCGTGCGACCTCGCCGAGCGCACCGCCCTGATCCAGCATCTCAAGGCGCGCGGGATCTACGCCGCGTTCCACTACGTGCCCCTGCACTCTTCCCCGGCCGGCCGCCGCCACGGGCGCGCCGCGAGCGCGCTCGCCGTGACCGACGACATCTCGAGCCGGCTGGTGCGGCTGCCGCTCTACTGGAGCCTCGCCGAGAGCGAGGTGAGCGAGGTGGTGGACGCAGTCGAGGCGTTCTACGCGAGATGAGCCTGCGCCGAGCCCCCGCGCCCGTGAAACCGGAGATCCGGCGCGTGCTGGAGCGGGCGACGGCCCGGTGGATCGGCTCCCGCGCCTGCGGCACCGGCAGGGCGCACGAGCGCTAAGTGCTCTTCAACTCCTACCCGTTCATCTTCCTCTTCCTGCCGGTCACGCTGGTCGTCTTCTTCCAGCTCGGCAGGGTGAATCACAAGCTGGCGGCGGCCTGGCTCGCCGCGGCATCGCTCTTCTTCTACGGCTGGTGGAATCCCGTCTACCTCGCGCTCCTCATCGCTTCGATTCTCTTCAACTACGCGATGGGGCTGGCGATCGTGCGCGCCGATGCGGCGGGCGAGGCGCGCAGAAAGAAGCTGCTCCTCGTCCTCGCGGTGGGCGGCGATCTCGCGACGCTCGGCTACTTCAAGTACGCGAACTTCTTCCTCGACAGCATGAACGCCGCGCTCGGCACGTCCGCGAGCCTCGGGACGATCGTGCTGCCGCTCGGCATCTCGTTCTTCACTTTCACGCAGATCGCGTTCCTCGCCGACGCATACCAGGGCAAAGCGCGCGAGTACAGCTTCGTGCACTACGGGCTGTTCGTGACCTACTTCCCGCACCTGATCGCGGGTCCGATCCTGCATCACCGCGAGATGATGCCGCAGTTCGGGCTGCCCGGCACGTACCGCACGAACTACGACGACCTGGCCGCCGGCATCACCATCTTCGTGATCGGCCTGTTCAAGAAGGTGATCGTCGCCGATGGCATCGCGCCGTACGTCGGACCGGTGTTCGATGCGCCGCAGGCGGGCGTGACGCTCACCTTTCTCGAGGCGTGGTGCGGAGCGCTCGCCTACACGTTCCAGCTCTACTTCGACTTCTCGGGCTACTCCGACATGGCGGTCGGGCTGTCGCTCATGTTCGGGGTCCGCCTGCCGATCAATTTCCACTCGCCGTACAAGGCAGTGAACATCATCGATTTCTGGCGGCGCTGGCACATGACGCTGTCGCGCTTCCTGCGCGACTACCTCTACATCCCGCTCGGCGGAAATCGCAAGGGCCCGCGCCGCCGCTACGTGAACCTCATGGTCACGATGCTGCTCGGCGGCCTCTGGCACGGCGCCGGGTGGACGTTCGTCGCATGGGGCGGATTGCACGGCGCGTATCTCGCCGCAAATCACGGCTGGCAAGCCTTGCGGCGGCGGCTCGGGTACGACCCGCGCCGCAGCACGGCATGGGGCAGAGCGGTTGCGTGCCTGCTCACGTTTCTCGCGGTCGTTGCGGCGTGGGTCGTGTTCCGTGCCGACAGCGTCGCCACCGCGACGGCGATCCTGCGGGCGATGGCCGGGTTGAACGGGCTCGTCGTCCCCGACATCTGGCTCGCCCGCTGGGGTGCCGTCGGCGCGTGGCTCGCGCAGGCAGGCGTGCCGTTCGGCGTCACGCCCGCCCTGTCGCGGACGGGTGTCGTGCACTGGATCTGGATCCTGCTCGCCGTGGTCTGGCTTGCGCCGAACACCCAGCAGATCATGGCCGCCAGCCGGCCGGCGCTCGGGATTCCGCCCGAGTCGGCCCGTGCGCGCTGGCAGTGGCGCCCGACGGCGGGCGCGGCGATCGTGGTGGCGCTATTGGCCCTGGCGGCGATCGTGAACCTGCAGCGCCACTCCGAGTTTCTCTATTTCCAATTCTGACATGCTGCGACCCAAGAGTTACGTCGCGCTGGTGCTCGGGCTCTGCCTCGGCATCCTGGCGCCTGCGTGCGCGCTCGGACTCGCACTCTCGACAGCCGCGTACCGCGTCGACAAGAACCGGCTCGCGAGCGAGTGGCAGCAGGCGACGCACGGGGTGACCTATGCGCCCCCGATCAGCCTGAACCGGCCGTTCAAGACGCTGCGCCTGCTCGATCGCATGAGCGAGGCGGACACCATCGTGTTCGGATCCTCGACCATGATGGGTGTGCGCCAGGAAGCTTTCCCGGCCGGACACACGGTCTACAACTTCGCGCAGAGCGGCAATCCCCTGCGATCGATGATCGGCGAGGCGCGGTACATCGTCGGGCGATGGGGCGAGCGCGTGAAGCTCCTGGTGATCCCGCTCGACTGGGCGCTCGGATTCGTCCAGCAGCCCGACGCGCCGATCCCCGCGGACCTGTCAGCCGCATCGGTCGCCTCGGCAACCGCGGCGATCCGGCCGTCCTGGCGCGCGGAGCTCATCGACGCGCTTTCCCTGCCGCGGCTGAAGATCCTGGCAGGCGTGCTGCGCGATATCGCGCGCGCACCGGACCGCCGTGCCGCGTTTCGCGGATACTTCGTGGATGCGGGCGGGCCGGAGTACCGCTGTGCCGACGGCACGCCCGCGCGCGATTTCGACTTCGTCTACCGGGGCCTGTGCAACGGCTTCCGATACGATGGCAGCGCGACCTTCGCGGCGCAGAAGCCGCTCCGCGAGGGCGAGGTCGCGGCGACGCTCGCGGCGGCTGTCGCCGGAGGATCGCAGTATGCGGTGGCCCTCCAAACGCAGGGCGGCGAGCCCAATCCCGCGCTGCTGGCAGCGCTCGCCGACCTCGCGCACCGGGTGGATCGTCACGGCGGCCGGGTGCTCTTCCTGGTGCCACCGCTTCTCCCCGGAGTGGAGGCGCATCTTGCGGCAACGCCGCACAGCAGGGCGCTCCTCTCCCGGACGAAGCACGCCCTGGAAGCCTGGGCCGCGCGCGAGCGCCTCACGCTGCTCGACGCCGGTCGATCGGAGCGGTTCGGTTGTCAGGGGGTGGAGTTCATCGACCCGCACCATGCGCTGCCCGAGTGCCATCGCAAGGTGTTCGCACGATTCTTCGCCGTTCATCGAGAGTTCGCGGCGGTAGGGGCGGCAAGGCCTCCGGAACCGCGCGGCACAGCGGAGGCGCACGCCTCCGCCGTGGCTTTGCCCTCCTCGAACCCGTGAACGACCGCAGTCCCGGCCCCGTTGCCGACCTCACCCGCATGCGATGGCTCTACGCCATCGCAGCGGCGAGCTTCCTGCCCGCGCTCGCCTTCTACTACGTCGGCGAGGAGGCGATCTTTCCGATCACCTCGCTCGAGATGTGGCAGAGCGGCGACTGGGTCCGGCAGCGCCTCTTCGGGGGGAATGTCCAGCACAACCCGCTCTTCAACTGGCTCATCATCGCGCTCGCCAGCCTGACCGGCTGGGAGCACGTGCTCGCGGTAGCCCGCGCGATCACGATCGCCGCGACCGTCGGGACCGGGCTGGTGCTCGCCTGGCTCTGCCGGGTGCTCTATCGCGATCGCGCATTCGCCGCGTTCGCGGGGCTCGTCTACCTGACGTTCATAGACATCTTCTTCTACCGCGGCTGGCTCGCCTACGCGGACCCGCTCTTCGCGTTCTTCGTGTTCAGCGCGATCGCGTGCCTCTGGGCGGCGTGCGAGCGGCGCGGCGTCGCCCTCCTAGCGGTCGGCGCGGGGTCGCTCGTCTGCGCGCTCATGACCAAGGCGCTCACCGGATATGTCTTCTATGGTGCCGCCGCGCTCGTGCTGCTCGCCGCGAGACGGCAATACCGCGCGTTCCTGCTCGGCCCGGCCTCGTGGGCGTTCCACGTCGCGAGCCTCGTTCTGCCGCTCGCCTGGCTCTACCTGCTGCCGGAGAATGCCGGCCAGGGCGGGCGCATGCTCGCCGAGATCGTCGACAAGCTCGGGTACCGGGGCGTCGGCGCCTACGCCGTGAAGCTCGTCGCCTTCCCGCTCGAGACGCTAGCGCGGCTCGCCCCGGCCGCGCTCATCGCGGCGTATTTCGTGTGGCGCCGCGGTGCGGCAGTCGTCGAGCCGGCGGACACCCACCGGCGCCTCGCATTCTGGATCGTGCTGATCAACTTCCTGCCGTACTGGCTCGCCCCGCAGAGCGCGATCCGCTACCTGATGCCGCTCTACCCGCTCGCCGGGCTGGTCGTCGCCCGCGTGCTGTGGCGCGCGGGCGCGCAAGCCGTCGCGCTGGCGCAGCGCTGGCTCGTCGGGCTGATCGTGTTGAAGTTCGTCTTCGTGCTGGCGGGGTTCCCGGCATACCAGCACTGGTATCGCGGCCAGAACTACGAGACCGCGGCGCGCGACATCCTCGCGCACACGGCAGGCCATCCGCTCTACACGACGAACGTCGCCGCCAGCGGGCTCAGCGTCGCCGCTCACATCGACATCCTGCGCCTGCCTGCGGCGCCGCTCACTTTCCCGCCGGCCGACTGGGAATCGGGCTTCGTGATCGCATACGCGCCCGACGCCAAGCTCGGGCAGGTTGCCCGGAAGTACCGCCTGGGCGGCAACGATCTCTTCCTCGTGTGCCGCGGCAGCGCGTGCGGCGCGCCCGCGCAGGCGTCGCCGCCGGGGCGTTGACGCGAGAGCAAGCCGGCGGTTGCGCGCTTCTCGGCGAGTCCGTCAAGCGGACCGGGCAACAGCCTGGGAGGGCGCCGGCCGGCCGTAGTCACCGCCTCGGAGCAGGGCCGTCGAGGTCAGCCCAAGGCTTCGCCCGCCTTCCGACCGGAGCCTCCGGGACCGGCACTCGTCGACGTTTTTTGACAATCGGTGCACGGCATCGTCGGACCGGCGCTGGACGCAGACCGGGCGGCTGGGCTATGCTGCCGCATCGACGACAAACCGCCTATTCGGCGATAACGGGCATGTCGTTCCTCGACATCTATCTCGTAGTGCTCTTCGTAGCGCTCATTGCGCTGCTGGTCGTCAAGTTCAAGAGCTAGCGCGGGCGCGCCCTATGCTCGCCGGCGCTCCCCGACCTTGACGATCTTCATTGTGTTGGTCCCGCCGGAGGCGCCGATCGGCTCGCCGAACGAGACGACGATCAGGTCCCCGTTGCTCACCGCGCCGTGCCTGACCAGCACGTCCTCGGCCTCCTCGAGCAGCAGGTCGCGATCGTGGCCCTGGTAGGTCACGGTGAACGGGAAGACGCCGCGAAACAGGCTGGCCCGGTAGCGCGTGGACGTCTCCGAGGTGAGGGCATAGATCGGCACGCCGCAGTTCAGGCGTGACATCCACAGCGCCGTCGAGCCCGACTGCGTGAGCGCGGCGATCGCCTTCACGTGCAGATGGTATGCGGTGAAGAGCGCGGCCATCGCGATCGACTGGTCGACCCGCGTGAACACGCGGTCGAGGAACTCGCGGTCGAGCGACACCGGCGAGGACTTCTCGGCCTCGATGCAGACCCGGCTCATCGCCTCGACCGTTTCGACGGGGTACTTGCCGGAAGCGGTCTCGGCGGAGAGCATCACCGCGTCGGTGCCGTCCAGCACGGCGTTCGCCACGTCGGACACCTCGGCGCGCGTCGGCACGGGGCTCGCGATCATCGACTCCATCATCTGCGTCGCAGTGATCGCGAGCCTGTTCTGCTCGCGCGCGATCCGGATCATGCGCTTCTGCAGCGCCGGCACGGACGCGTCGCCGACCTCGACCGCGAGATCGCCGCGCGCGACCATGATCCCGTCCGAGGCGGCGAGGATCTCGCCGAACGTGCTCGATTCGACCGCCTCTGCCCGCTCGATCTTCGCGATGAGCAGCGCGTGGCCGCCCGCGGCGCGCAGCAGCTCGCGCGCGAGCGCCATGTCCTTGCCCTGCTTCGGGAACGACACCGCCAGGTAGTCGGCGCGCATCGTGGCAACGGTGCGGATGTCCTCCATGTCCTTGGCGGTGAGCGCCGGCGCGGTCAAGCCGCCGCCGAGGCGGTTGATGCCCTTGCTGTTGGAGAGCACCCCGCCGTGCCGCACCCTGCAGTGGATTTGGGCGCCCGCGACCTGCAGGACGTCGAACACGATCCGGCCGTCGTCGAGCAGCAGGACGTCGCCGGCGCGGACGTCGCTCGGGAGCTCCTTGTAGTCGAGGCCGACGCGATGCTCGCCGCCAAGGTCGCAATCGGCATCCAGCACGAACGTGGCGCCGGCTTCCAGCGTGACGCGGCCATCGCGGAACCTGCCGATGCGGATCTTCGGCCCCTGTAGATCGGCCATGATCCCGACCGTGCGGCCGCTCCGCCTGCACGCCTCGCGAACGAGCTCTGCCCGCTGCAGGTGATCGTCCGCGTTACCGTGCGAGAAATTAAGCCGGACGACGTCGACGCCCGCGGCGAACATGCGCTCGAGCGTCCGGGCGTCGCTCGATGCGGGCCCGAGGGTGGCGACGATCTTGGTGTTGCGTGCCTGCGGCGTGCGCTCGTGCTGGTGGGAGAGCATCCTGGTCCGGACGATACCTGCCCGTTCTCGTTTTTCCCCATGCGCCCGGTCGGACGGGCGGGGTCAGCGCGTACGTTACCGCAGCGGCCCGATTCGATCCAGCCCGGAAGCGGGCGTCACGCGGCCGCGCGGCGCTCGAGGATCTCGATCGCCGGCAGCTTCTTGCCCTCCAGGAACTCGAGGAAGGCGCCGCCGCCGGTCGAGATATAGCCGATCTTGTCGGCGATGCCGTACTTCGCGATCGCGGCGATGGTGTCGCCGCCCCCCGCGAGCGAGAACGCCTTCGATCCGGCGATCGCCTGCGCGACCGTGCGCGTGCCTTCGGCGAACTGCTCGAACTCGAACACGCCCACCGGCCCGTTCCAGACGATCGTCCCCGCCTGCGCGAGCACGGCGGCGAGCGCGGCGGCGCTTTGCGGCCCGATGTCCAGGATCATGTCGTCGTCCGCGACGTCCGCGACCGCCTTGGTCTCCGCCTTCGCCGTCGCCGAGAGCGCCTTCGCGCAGACCACGTCCACCGGCAGCGGCACCTCGCCGCCCTTGGCCCGCAGCGCGGCCATGATTTTCTTCGCCTCGCCGGCGAGGTCGGCCTCGGCGAGCGACTTCCCGATCCGCATGCCGGCCGCGAGCATGAACGTGTTCGCGATGCCGCCGCCGACGACGAGCCGGTCCACCTTCTCGGCGAGCGAGGCGAGGATGGTGAGCTTGGTCGAGACCTTCGATCCCGCCACGATCGCCACCAGCGGCCGCGCCGGGCTGCCGAGCGCCTTCGACAGCGCGTCGATCTCCGCGCCCATCAGCGGTCCGGCGCAGGCCACCGGCGCGTACTGCGCGATGCCGTAGGTCGTCGCCTCGGCGCGATGCGCCGTGCCGAAGGCGTCGTTGACGTAGACGTCGCACAGCCGCGCCATCTTCCGCGCGAGCGCGTCGTCGTTCTTCTTCTCGCCCTTGTTCACCCGGCAGTTCTCGAGCAGCGCCACCTCGCCCGCGGCGACCTCGACCCCGTCGATCCAGTTCTGCACCAGTCGCACCGGCTTGCCGAGGAGCTCCGCGAGACGCTTGCCGACCGGGGCGAGCGAATCCTCCGGCCTGAGCTCGCCCTCCTTCGGGCGGCCGAGGTGCGAGGTCACCATCACGCGCGCCCCGGCTTTCAGCGCCCGTTCGATGGCAGGCGCCGACGCCCGGATCCGCGTGTCGTCGGTGATTCTGCCCCCGGCATCGATCGGGACGTTGAGGTCCGCGCGGATGAAGACCCGTTTGCCGCGCAGATCGAGCTCGGACATCTTGCGGACATTCATGCTCGCGCGCCTTTAAGCGTCCGATCCCGTGCTACTTCGCGTTCATCAGGGCCACGGTCACGTCGAGCATGCGGTTGCTGAAGCCCCACTCGTTGTCGTACCAGCTCAGCACCTTGACGAGCGTGCCTTCGGAGACCTTGGTGAGCGTCGCGTCGAAGATCGAGGAGGCCGGGTTGTGGTTGTAGTCGATCGAGACGAGCGGCTCCTTGCTGTACTCGAGGATCCCCTTCAGGTCGGTCTCGGAGGCCTCCTTGACCGCCTTGTTGACCTCTTCGGCGGTCGTCGCTCGCCTGGCGACGAACGAGAGGTCGACGACCGAGACGTTGATCGTCGGCACGCGCATCGCGAAGCCGTCGAGCTTGCCGTTCAGCTCCGGCAGCACCAGGCCGACGGCCGCCGCCGCGCCGGTCTTGGTCGGGATCATCGACATCGTCGCCGAGCGCGCCCGCCGCAGGTCCTTGTGGTAGACGTCGGTCAGCACCTGGTCGTTCGTGTAGGCGTGGATGGTCGTCATCAGCCCGTTCACGATGCCGATCCGGTCGTGCAGCGCCTTCGCGAGCGGGGCGAGGCAGTTCGTCGTGCACGAGGCGTTCGAGATCACCGAGTGCGACGCCTTCAGCGACTTGTGGTTCACGCCGTAGACGACGGTCGCATCCACGTCCTTGTCGCCCGGCGCGGAGATGATCACCTTCTTGGCGCCGGCGGCGAGGTGCGGGCTCGTCTTCGCCTTGCTGGTGAAGAGCCCGGTGCACTCGAGCACGACGTCGACGCCGAGCGCTTTCCACGGCAGCTCGGCCGGATTGCGCTGCGCGCAGACGCGGATCCGGTCGCCGTTCACCACGAGGTCGTCGCCCTCGACCGAGACCGACCCGGGGAACCTGCCGTGCGCCGTGTCGTACTTCGTCAGGTGCGCGTTGATGTTCGCGTCGCCGAGATCGTTCACCGCGACGAACTGGACGTCGTGCTTCTTCCCGCCCTCGTAGTGGGCGCGCAGGATGTTGCGGCCGATGCGGCCGTAACCGTTGATCGCGACTTTGATGGCCATGTCAGAAACTCCTAGAAACCCGGGCAACCGCCCGAACGCCGCAAGGCTTGCCGCAGCAGGCCCACTGATACCCCGCCCCGCCGCGCGCCGCCTTGCGTCCGATCAAATCAGCGCGCGCTTCACCGCCTCGACCACCTTCTCCGGCGTGAACCCGAAGTACTTCATGAGTTCGCCGGCTGGCGCCGACTCGCCATAGCGGTCGATGCCCACCACTTCGCCCTCCAGGCCGACGTACTTGCGCCAGTAGTCGGTGACGCCGGCCTCGACCGCGACGCGCGCCATGCCCCTCGGCAGCACGGTCTCCCGGTAGGCCGCATCCTGGCGGTCGAACGCCTCCGTCGACGGCATCGAGACGACGCGCACCGCGATCCCTTCCTCGGCGAGCTTCGCCTGCGCGACCGTCGCGAGCTGCACTTCCGATCCGGTGGCGATGATCGCCGCACGCGCCTTCGGCGCATCAGCGAGGACGTAGCCGCCACGCCGAATCGCGGCGATCGTCGCAGCGTCGCGCTTCTGGAACGGCAGGCCCTGCCGCGACAGGACGAGCGACGTCGGGCCGTCCGTGCGCTCGATCGCGGCGATCCACGCGACGGCCGTTTCCACCGTGTCGCACGGCCGCCACACGTCCATGTTCGGCATGAGCCGCAAGCTCGCGACGTGCTCGATCGGCTGGTGCGTCGGCCCGTCCTCGCCGAGCCCGATCGAGTCGTGCGAGAGCACGAGGATCGACCGGATCTTCATGAGCGAGGCGATGCGCAGCGCGTTCCGCGCGTAGTCGGAGAAGACGAGGAACGTCCCGCCGTAAGGAATGAACCCGCCGTGCAGGGCGATGCCGCTCATCATCGCCGTCATGCCGAACTCGCGCACGCCGTAGGAAAGGTAATTGCCGGCCTCGGACCGGGTCACGGGTTTCGAGCCGGACCACATCGTCAGGTTGGACCACGTCAGATCGGCCGAGCCGCCGAAGAGCTCCGGCAAGACCGGTCCGACCGCGTCGAGCACGTTCTGCGATGCCTTGCGCGTGGCGATGGCCTCGCCCTTCGCCTTCACCTTCTCGATGAGCGCCGCGCTATGACTGTGCCAGTCGCGCGGCAGCTCGCCGGCGGTGCGCCGGCGGAACTCCGCGGCGAGCTCGGGATGCGCCCGCGCATACGCGGCGAACTGCTCGTCCCAGTCCTTCTGCAGCTGCGCGCCGCGGGGCCGCGCATTCCAGCCCTCGTACACGTGCGCCGGCACTTCGAACGGCGGGTAATTCCAGCCAATCGCCGCACGCGTCGCCGCGACCTCGTCCTTGCCGAGCGGCGCACCGTGGGCGTCGTGCGTGTCGGCCTTGTTCGGCGCACCCTTCGCGATGACCGTCTTGCAGCAGACGAGGCTCGGCCGATCGGTGACTGCCCGGGCCGCCTTGATGGCCCAGTCGACCGCATCGACGTCGTGCCCGTCGACGCCCGGGACCACATGCCACCCATACGCCTCGAAGCGCCTGGGGGTGTCGTCGGTGAACCAGCGCTTGACGTGCCCGTCGATCGAAATGCCGTTGTCGTCGTAGAGGACGATGAGCTTGCCGAGGCCGAGGGTGCCGGCGAGCGAGCACGCCTCGTGCGATATGCCCTCCATCAGGCAGCCGTCGCCGGCGAACACGTACGTGTGGTGATCGACGACGTCGAAGCCCGGCCGGTTGAACTCCGCGGCGAGCAGCCGCTCCGCGAGCGCCATGCCGACCGCGTTCGCCAGGCCCTGCCCCAGCGGCCCGGTGGTGGTCTCGACGCCGGGGGCGCAGCCGTACTCCGGATGCCCCGGAGTCATGGAGTGAAGCTGGCGGAAGCGCCGCAATTCCTGCAGCGGAAGATCGTAGCCCGTCAGGTGCAGGAGCGAGTAGAGGAGGATCGAGCCGTGCCCGTTCGAGAGCACGAAGCGATCGCGATTCGCCCATTTCGGATTCGCCGGATTGTGACGCAGGTGGCGATGCCACAGCGCGAGGGCGACCTCGGCCATGCCCATCGGCATGCCGGGGTGGCCCGAGTTCGCCTGCTGGACCGCGTCCATCGCGAGCGCGCGCAGCACGTTGGCGAGATCGTTGCGCACGGGAGCATCCATCTGGGATTTGCCTTCGCGGGAATGAGCAGTAGCGGCGGGACCTGCGGCACCTGAAATTATACGCGACCCGGTCCGCATCAGTGTACCCGCGGGGCGAGCTCGCCGCGCGCGTAGCGCTCGGCCATCCGCTCCAGGCTGATCGGCTTGATCGCCGGGGCGCGGCCCGCGCAGCCGAAGGCCTCGAAGCGCGCCTGGCACACGGATTTCGCGGCCGCGACCGCCTCCTTGAGGAACTTGCGCGAGTCGAACTCGCTGCGATCGTGGTTCATCGCGCGGCGCATCGCGCCGGTCATCGCAAGCCGGATGTCGGTGTCGATGTTCACCTTGCGCACGCCGTGGCGAATGCCCTCCTGGATCTCCTCCACCGGCACGCCATAGGTCTCCTTGATCTCGCCGCCGTTCTCCCGGATCACGCGCAGCCAGTCCTGCGGCACGCTGGACGAGCCGTGCATCACGAGATGCGTGTCGGGCAGGCGCGCGTGAATCGCCTTGATGCGGTCGATGGCGAGGATGTCGCCGGTCGGCTTGCGCGTGAACTTGTAGGCGCCGTGCGAGGTGCCGATCGCGATCGCGAGCGCATCGACGGCGGTCCGCCTCACGAAGTCGGCCGCCTGCTCCGGGTCGGTGAGCAGCTGGCCGTGCGAGAGCTTGCCCGCGGCGCCGGAGCCATCCTCTTCGCCCGCCATGCCCGACTCGAGCGAGCCGAGGCAGCCGAGTTCGCCTTCGACCGAGACGCCGACCGCGTGCGCCATCTCGACCACCTTGCGCGTCACCTCCAGGTTGTACTCGTAGGGCGCGGGCGTCTTCATGTCCTCCTTGAGCGAGCCGTCCATCATGACGCTGCTGAAGCCGGAGCGAATCGAGCGCTGGCATACCGCCGGGCTCGCGCCATGGTCCTGGTGCATCACGATCGGGATGTGGGGCCACGTCTCGACCGCGGCCTCGACGAGATGGCGCAGGAACGCCTCGCCCGCGTACTTCCGCGCGCCGGCCGAACCCTGCAGGATCACCGGGCTGGACGCTTCGTTTGCGGCCTGCATCACCGCGTGCAGCTGCTCCATGTTGTTGACGTTGAACGCCGGGACGCCGTAGCCGTGCTCCGCGGCGTGGTCCAGCAGTTGGCGCATCGAGATCAATGCCATCGGATGACTCCTCGAAAGAAATCCTGTGTGCGCGGCGCCCCCTCCTCGAGAAGGCGGGAGCCTTTCCTCCCCTCCCCGAGAAGGCGAGGGCCTTTCCTCCCCTCCTCTTCGAGCAGGGGTGTCACGCGAAGCGTGACGGGGTGGTGTGCGCGGCCGAGCGCGAGTCCAGTGGGCGCCGACGCTGTCGCTGCGACTTCGGCAGTGTGCGCAGGCTGTTCGAACCTTCACGGGGCATGGCGCGTCGGCGCAGCGCTACACGCGCGACGGGCGGAAGACGCCGATTGCATGCTCGACCGGGCCCTGGCGCGCGCCCATGCGCTTCTTGTCCTCCATCAGCCGCCAGATCATCGGCGTGATGATCAGCTGCATCGCGAGCTCGAGCTTCCCGCCCGGCACCACGACGTTGTTCGGCCGCGACATGAACGAGTTATCGATCATCGTGAGGAGGTACGGGAAGTCGACGCCGATCGGATTGCGGAAGCGGATCACGACGAGCGATTCGTCGGCGCTCGGGATGTCCTTCGCGATGAACGGATTCGAGGTGTCGACCACGGGCACGCGCTGGAAGTTGATGTGCGTCTCGGTGAACTGCGGGCAGATGTAGTGCACGTAGTCGTGCATGCGGCGCAGGATCGTGTCGGTCACCGCCTCGCGCGAATAGCCGCGCAGGCTGGTGTCGCGATGGATCTTCTGGATCCACTCCAGGTTGATGATGGGCACCACGCCGATCAGGAGGTCGGCGTACTGCGCGATGTTCACCGCGTCGGTCTTGACCGCCCCGTGGAGCCCCTCGTACAGGAGCATATCGGTGCCCTCTGGGATTTTCGTCCACGGCGTGAACGTGCCGGACGCCTGGCTGTAGGGCGCCGCCTCCTCGTCGTTGTGCAGGTACTTGCGCACCTTGCCGGTCCCGCGCTCGCCGTACTCCTTGAACAGCGCCTCGAGCTCATCGAGCAGATTCGCCTCGGCGCCGAAGTGGCTGAAGGTGCGCCCCTTGCGGTTCGCCTCCTCGACGCGCTTCTTCATCTCCGCCCGGTCGAACCGGTGAAACGAGTCGCCCTCGACGTGCGCCGCCACGATGTTCTCGCGCCGGAAGATCTTGTCGAACGCCTTCTGCACCGTGCTGGTGCCCGCGCCGGATGATCCCGTCACCGCGATGATCGGATGCTGGACCGACATAATCCTCTCCTTGTGACTCTCTCGTATCGCATCCGCTGCACGTGCGCTCGGCCCGCGGACCAGGCAGCGGCGCCACGGTGCGTGAGCGTGTCTCCGTACGGGCGGACTGCCGGGTCTTCGCGCCCGGTGTCCCTCTAGCACTGCGCCATCGTCAGGCGGCGGCCTCCCGCGGGCCGCGCCCTGCTTCGTGCAACGCCTCGAGCTGCGCGAGCCCGAGGCAGGGCGCGCCGATGCGGGCCGCGGCGCCCGGATCGAGCGGCTGATCGGGGTCGCCGAGGCTGTAGAGCACGAGATCCGCACCCGCGAAATCCTGCGTTTGCGTCCAGATCGTCGGCGTCACCACGGTGAAGAGGCCCGCTGCCTTTGCCGCGCGCACGCCGTTGCCGGAGTCCTCGAACGCCACGCACAACGACGCCGGCAGGCCGAGCGTGGAGAGCGCGAGCCGATAGACGTCGGGCGCCGGCTTCTTCGCGGGCACCTGGTCGCCGCACGCGATCACGTTGAACCAGTGGTAGCCGTCCTCGCCGAGCCCCGCCGAGATCAGCGCCTCGACGTTCGCCGGCGAGGTCGTCGACGCGAGACCGAGCTTCACCCCGGCCGCGCGCGCCTCGCGGATGAGGCGCGCCACCCCCGGCCGGAAAGGCGAACGACCGTCGCGGATCAGCTCCGCGAAGATGCGCGTCTTGGTGCGATGGATGCCGGCGACGATTCCGCGCAACCACTCCCTTTCGGCCGGCTGAACGCTCAGCCCGTCGATGTACTTCCCGATCCGCTCCTTGCCACCGGAGATCTTCAGGAGCTCGACGTACTGATGCGGGCTCCAGTTCCAGTGCAGGTCGTGCTCGAGGAACGCGGCGTTGAACGCCTGCCGATGCGTCTCCTCGGTGTCCGCGAGCGTGCCGTCGACGTCGAAAATCAGCGCTTCGATGCTCATCGCGTCCTCCTCCTGCCAGGAGAGCGAGGCGGTCGCTCCCCTCGCTCCTCACTCCGGGCTCGTCACCCGCCCTTCGCCCGATAGATCACCATCGCGGCGCCCTGCGTCTGCCGCCGGTTGTCGTAGCCGATCAGCCGGACATGGTCGCGCGGATTCGCCCTGTGACAGGCCTCGGCCTCCGCCAGGATCCGGTCGACGCTCGTCTCGCCGAACATCGGCAGCTTCCACATGTACCAGTATGCGCCGCCGGCGTGCTCGGGCTCGGTGTGCTCGATCGCCGGATTCCAGCCGCGCGCGACGATGTACTCGACCTGCCTGCGGATCTCCGCCTTCGTCATCGGCGGCAGATACGAGAACGTCTCGAACTTGCGGCTCGCCGGGTCGGTGAGCCGCGACTTGTACTCGAGAATTTCGCTCATGGGTGCGTTCCTCCTGCTGCTTTCGCTCAGGCCGCGGCTTTCGCTGCGTCGAGCTTGTCCACGACGTCGAACTCGAACTTGATCTCCTTCCACGTCTCCATGGCGACCTTCAGCTCGGGCGCAGACCGGGCGGCCTCGGTGAGGATCGCCTTGCCCACCTGCTCGACGTTGCGGCCCTCGTTCCGCGCCCGCACGCAGGCCTCGAGCGCAACGCGGTTGGCCGAGGCCCCCGCGGCGTTGCCCCAGGGATGGCCGAGCGTGCCGCCGCCGAACTGGAACACCGCATCGTCGCCGAAGATCGCGAGCAGCGCCGGCATGTGCCAGACGTGGATGCCGCCCGAGGCGACCGCGAGGGCGCCCGGCATCGAGCCCCAGTCCTGATCGAAGAAGATGCCGCGCGAGCGGTCCTCCTTGATGCAGCGGTCGCGCAGCAGGTCGATCCACCCGAGCGTCGCCTCGCGGTCGCCCTCGAGCTTGCCCACGACCGTGCCGGTGTGCAGGTGATCGCCGCCGGACAGGCGCAGCGCCTTCACCAGCACGCGGAAATGGATGCCGTGGTAGGGATTGCGGTCGATGACCGCGTGCATCGCGCGGTGGATGTGCAGCAGCACCCCGTTCTCGCGGCACCAGTTGGCGAGGCCCGTGTTCGCGCAGAACCCGCCTGTGAGGTAGTCGTGCATGATGATCGGCGCGCCGAGCGACCTCGCGTACTCGGCCCGCTTGTACATCTCCTCGGGCGTCGGGGCGGTGACGTTGAGATAGTGGCCCTTCTTCTCGCCGGTCTCGGTCTCGGCCTTCTTCACCGCCTCCATCACGTAGCCGAAGCGGTCGCGCCAGCGCATGAAGGGCTGCGAGTTGACGTTCTCGTCGTCCTTCGTGAAATCGAGCCCGCCGCGGAGGCACTCGTACACCGCGCGGCCGTAGTTCTTCGCCGAGAGCCCGAGCTTCGGCTTGATCGTGCAGCCGAGCAGCGGCCGGCCGTACTTGTTCATCTTGTCGCGCTCGACCTGAATGCCATGGGGCGGGCCGCCGCAGGTCTTGACGTAGGCGATCGGGAAGCGCACGTCCTCGAGGCGCAGGGCGCGGATCGCCTTGAACCCGAACACGTTGCCGACGAGCGACGTGAACACGTTCACCACCGACCCCTCCTCGAAGAGGTCGATCGGATAGGCGACGAAGGCGTAGAAGCAGCTGTCGTCGCCCGGCACGTCCTCGATGCGGTAGGCCCGGCCCTTGTAGTACTCGAGGTCGGTCAGCAGGTCGGTCCACACAGTCGTCCAGGTGCCGGTGGAGGACTCCGCGGCCACTGCGGCGGCCGCCTCTTCGCGGGGGACGCCGGGCTGGGGCGTGATCTTGAAGCAGGCGAGCAGGTCGGTGTCCTTGACCTGGTAGCCGGGCTCCCAGTAGGTCTGCCGGTATTCCTTGACGCCGGCGCTGTAGCCCCGGCTTGCGCCGGCGGCAGGTGTTTCCTTGACGGCTCCCATCGGTCCTCCTTCGTTCACGGCTCTTCGAACGCAATATAGGCGCGGTGATGGATAAGCACCAATTGCAATTTCTGATGCATTGGATAAGCTATCCCTGATGTATACGCCGCATGACCGCAAGACCCGCCCCCTCTCCCTGAGGCACGTCACTCTACGGCAGCTCAAGGTGTTCGAGTCGGTGGCCCGGCACCTCAGCTACTCGCGGGCCGCCGACGAGCTGCATCTCACGCAGCCGGCGGTTTCGATGCAGATCAAGGCGCTCACCGAACAGGTGGGGCTCCCCCTGTTCGACCAGCTCGGCCGGAAGATCTCGCTCACCGACGCCGGCCACGAACTCTACCGCCACGCGCACGAGGTCGCCCGCCAGCTCGCCGCAGCCGAAGAGGGGCTCGCCGCGCTCAAGGGCCTCGGCGGCGGGAAGCTCGACATCGCGGTCGTCAGCACCGCGAAGTACTTCGCACCGCAGCTGCTCGCGCGGTTCCTGAAGGACCATCCGGGCGTGCAGCTCAAGCTCTCGGTGAACAACCGCGAGGTCGTGATGCGTCAGCTCGCGGAGAACGAGACCGACCTCGCGATCACCGGGCGCCCACCGCAGCGCATGGAAACCGTGGCCGAGGCGTTCGCCCCGCATCCGCACGTGATCATCGCCGCGCCCGACCACCCGCTCGCCGGCAAGCGCGGCATCCCGCTCACGCGGCTCGCGGCCGAGACGTTCGTCGTGCGCGAGCCGGGCTCGGGCACGCGCGGTCTCCTCGAGCGCCTCTTCGGCGAGAACCAGGTGCCCCTCAACATGAGCCTGGAGATGGCGAGCAACGAGACTATCAAGCAGGCTGTCATGGCCGGAATGGGCATCTCGCTCCTGTCTTTGCACACGATCGGCCTCGAGATCGAGACCGGGCGGCTCGCCGTGCTCGACGTGAAGGGAACGCCGATCGAGCGCCACTGGCACGTCGTCCACCTGCAGCACAAGCACCTCTCGCCCGTGGCCCAGGCGTTCAAGCGCTACCTCCTCGCCGAGGGCGGGCCCTTTCTCGCGCGGTTCGCGATGTTGCGATAGCCCGGCGGTTTCAATACTCTTGGCCGGGGGCCGCCTCCCGGCGCTCCTCTTTCCCGCGCAACTCCCGCTCCAGACTCGACCGGAGGGAACAACGTGGCCAAGGTTGCATTCATCGGGCTCGGCGTGATGGGTTTTCCGATGGCGGGCCATCTCGCCGCGAAGGGGCATGCCGTCACCGTGTACAACCGCACGAGGCCGAAGGCGGACGCCTGGGCGGCGACGCACCGCGGCAAGGTGGCGCCCACTCCGGCGCAGGCCGCCGAGGGCGCGGAGCTCGTCTTCTCCTGCGTCGGCGACGATCCGGATCTGCGCGAGGTGACGCTCGGCGCCGGCGGCGCATTCGGCACGATGGGGCGCGGGGCGGTCTTCGTCGACCATACGACCGCATCCGCACGGGTCGCCCGCGAGCTCGCGGCCGCAGCCGCGCTGCGCGGGTTCCAGTTTCTCGACGCACCGGTCTCTGGCGGCCAGGCCGGGGCGGAGAACGGCGTGCTCTCCGTGATGGTGGGCGGCGACGCCGCTGCCTTCGAGCGCGCGAAACCGGTGATCGAGAGCTTCGCCCGCGCCGTCACGCTGATGGGCCCGTCCGGCGCGGGGCAGCTGACCAAGATGGTGAACCAGATCTGCGCCATCGGCGTCGCGCAGGGGCTCGCCGAGGCGATCAACTTCGGGCTGCACGCCGGGCTCGACATGAAGCGCGCGCTCGACGTCATCTCCAAGGGCGCCGCGACGTCCTGGTTCCTCGAGAACCGCGGGGGCACGATGGTCGACGGCAAGTTCGACTTCGGCTTCGCAGTGGACTGGATGCGCAAGGACTTGCGCATCTGCATGGAAGAAGCGGCGGCCAACGGGTCGGAGGTGGCCATGACCCGCCTGATCGACGGTTACTTCGCCGACGTGCAGAAGCTCGGCGGCGGCCGGCAGGACATCTCGTCGCTGATCAGGCGTCTCGGGAAATAGCAGCGCAGCGCGGCGCGATGCGGACGATCGTACGGAGCGGGCACGCTCGAACCTCGCGGCGAAGGTGCGCGTCGTGAGCGATCGCGCGCCCGCGCCGGAGATGCCGCCGGAGATGCCCTTCGCCACGCCGATCGGATACGCGGCGGCGGTCACCCCGCCTGCGAGCATCGCCGCGGACACGCTCTGGTTCGTGTTTCGCGAGAGCCGGCTGCTCGTCGCCGAGACGGCGGGCGCGGCACCGCTGCCGCGGACGAGCGACCCGCGCACGCTCGGGCTCGAGCTCGCGCAGCAGCAGTATCTCGGCGCGCTCGGCGGCGTGCAGGTCTGGTGCGCCGAGGCCGGCCCGGGCGCGGTCGCGCCCGCGGGCTGGGCATGGCGGGGTCTGCGCACGCTCTACGGCGTGCTGGACGACGGCCTGTTCGCGCTCGCCGGCCGTGCGCTGCAGCTCGTCGACTGGGACCGCACGCACCGGCACTGCGGGCGCTGCGGCACACCGACGCGGCCGAAGCTCGGCGAGCGATCGCGCGAGTGTCCAGCCTGCGGGCTGGTGGCCTACCCGCGCATCGCGCCGGCGGTCATGGCGCTCGTTCGCCGGGCGCCAGACGAGATCCTGCTCGCGCGCTCGCATCACTTCCCGCCGGGCATGTACTCGGCGCTCGCCGGCTTCGCCGAGCCTGGCGAGACGCTCGAGCAGTGCGTCCTGCGCGAAGTGCGCGAGGAAGTCGACCTGCGCGTGAGCGTCGCACGCTACTTCGCGAGCCAGCCCTGGCCGTTCCCGCACTCGCTGATG
The DNA here is from genome assembly GCA_020848075.1 of Burkholderiales bacterium. Classification (GTDB taxonomy): domain Bacteria; phylum Pseudomonadota; class Gammaproteobacteria; order Burkholderiales; family SG8-39; genus JAABRB01. The sequence goes on along the minus strand of JADLAV010000063.1, from coordinate 23,593 downwards.
ATCGCCTTCGTGTGCGACTGGGCATCGGGCGAGGTCCGGGCAGATTTCCTTGAAATCGAGGCGGCTGCGTGGTTTAACATCCGCAGCTTGCCGCGGCTGCCGAACCGCATCAGCATCGCCCGGCGCCTGATCGACGCGGTCGTCGCCGAGATGGCGACCGCGGCGCGGTGAGCCGGCGGGCCCAACGCGCTCGGCGCGTGGGGCCTTTCCCAGACTCGACCGGACCGCCTGCGGATTGGACGGGCTGCACATCCTCGCGAACTTGCACCGTTGCCGCGGCGGCAGGCCGCAGCTCGTCGACCGGATCGCGCTGCGCGGGCTCTGCATCGGCAGCGTCGAGCGCGCGGGATTGACGGTCGTCGGCGACGTGTTCCACCAGTTTCCGAGCGGCGCCGGGCGCGCAGGCACGGCCGGAGCGGGCGGGGTGACCGGCTGCGTGGTCCTCGCCGAATCGCATCTGGCGATCCACACGTGGCCCGAGCTCGCGGCCGTGACGCTCGACCTGTACGTGTGCAATTTCTCGGGCGACAACAGCGCACGCGCGCGCAGCGTCGTGGACGAACTGGTGCGGGTCTTCGCGCCGGAGGACGTCGTGCGTCACGACGTGCCCCGCGGCTGAGATGCGCGGGGCCGCGCTCAGCCGGAGCGGGGCGCGGTTGCCAGCACGCCCGCTGCGGAGTGCTCGGAAGGCTCGAGAAACCCGAACGCCGGCTCGGGCCGCCGACCGCTCACGATGTCGGCGAGCGCCTGCGCCGAGCCGCACGCGAGCGTCCACCCCAACGTGCCGTGGCCCGTGTTCAGGAAGAGGTTCGGAAAGCGCGTGCGCCCGATGAGCGGCCGATTCGAGGGGGTCGCCGGCCGCAGGCCGCTCCAGTGCTCCGCGCGTTCCGGGCGCCCCGCGCGGGGGAACAACGCGAACGTGCGCCGCAGCAGCGGCTCGGAGCGCGCGGCGTTCACTTCGGTGTCGTAGCCCGCGAGCTCCGCGGTGCCCGCCACGCGCAGCCGGTCGCCGAGCCGCGTGTAGACGAGCTTCGCGGCTTCGTCGGTGAGGCTCACCCGCGGTGCTTCGTCGCCGTCCTCGAGCGGGATCGTGACCGAGTAGCCTTTGACCGGTTCCACGGGGATGGCGAGGCCAATCGGCCGCAGCAGGAGCGGGCTGTAGCTGCCGAGTGCGACGACGTAGGCGTCGGCCGTCACGGCCTCTTCCGCGCCCTCGTGGACGTCGTGGATGACCACGTTCGCGATCCGGCCGCGCTCGACCTCGAAGCGCTCCACCGAGCAGCCGTAGCGAAAGCGCACACCGAGCTGCGCGGCGTGCTCCGCCAGGGCCTGCGTGAACTTCAGCGCATCGCCCGACTCGTCGCCCGGCGCGAATGTGCCGCCGACCAGCTGCGAACGCGCGTGGGCGAGCGCCGGCTCGATCGCGACGCACTGTTCGGGCGATTTGATCTCGCGTTCCGCGCCGAGCGCTCGCAACGCCTCGGCGTGGCGCACCGCATGGGCGAAGTCTTTCCGGTCCGTGTAGAAGTGCAGGATGCCGTCGGTACGCTGGTCGTAGCTCAGCCCGAGCTCGCGCCGGAGCGCCTGGAGCTGACCCAGGCTGTAGAGCGCGAGCGCGAGGATCTCGCGGGTATTTGCCCGCGCCCGCGCCGGCAGGCACTCGAAGAGGAAGCGCAGCGACCAGCGCCACTGGGCCCAGTCGGCCCGCATGCGGAAGAGAAGCGGGGCGTCTTCGCGCCCGAGCCAGGCGAGGATCTTGGCCGGCGCGGCCGGGTTCGCCCATGGCTCGGCGTGGCTCGCCGAGATCTGCCCGCCGTTCGCGAAGCTCGTCTCGAGCGCGGCTGCGCCCTGGCGGTCGATCACGGTCACCGCGTGACCGGCGCGCGCGAGATACCACGCGCTCGTCGCGCCGACCACGCCCGCTCCGAGAATGAGGATTCGCATCGCGAGATAAGCTTGACCGCCGGCCGGCGATAGCGCCAAGCCCGGAAGCAATCTATGTGAGGAATTCGACCCAGGTCAAGCGCGCAGGTTCTGTCGGGCGGGGCCGGCGCGCACCGCCGCAGTCGCCGCGTGGCTATTGCGACGCAATGACGATGTCATGACAAGCGCCTGCCGGACGCACAGCCGACAAGGCCGCCCGCGGGCGGCCTCGCGACATCGGCCCGGTGGCCGGCGTCACTTCCCCGGCCAGGCGACGACCTTCTGACGCTGCTCGCCGAGACCCTGCATGCCGGGCTGCATCACGTCGCCGGGCGCGAGAAAGCGCGGCGGCTTCATCCCCATGCCGACGCCCGGCGGGGTGCCGGTGGTGATGATGTCGCCCGGCAGCAGCGTCATGAACTGGCTGCAGTACGAGACGAGCTTCGCCACGCCGAAGATCATCGTGCGCGTGTTGCCGCTCTGCATGCGCTCGCCGTTGACGTCGAGCCACATGTCGAGCGCCTGCGGATTGGCGATCTCGTCGGTCGTCACCAGCCAGGGCCCGATCGGGCAGAACGTGTCGCAGCCCTTGCCCTTGTCCCACTGCGAGCCGCGCTCGAGCTGGAAGTTGCGCTCCGAAACGTCGTTCACGATCGTGTACCCCGCGACGTGGTCGAGCGCCTTCTCCTCCGACACGTACTGGGCCTTCGTGCCGATCACGACCGCGAGCTCGACCTCCCAGTCGAGCTTGGTCGAGCCCTTCGGCTGGATGACGTCGTCGTTCGGACCGGAGATGCTGGTGGTCGCCTTGAAGAAGATGATGGGCTCCGACGGGATCGGCATCCCCGCCTCGGCGGCATGATCGGAGTAGTTGAGGCCGATGGCGACCACCTTGCTGATTCCCGTGTAGGGCACTCCGAAGCGCGGCTCGGTCTTGATCAGCGGCAGCGATTCCGGCCGGATCTTGCGCAGGCGCGCGAGGCCGCGCGGCGCGATCGCATCCTGATCGATGTTCGCGAGGCCGGTGACCGAAAGATCGCGCAACATCCCCTGCGAATCGATCATTCCGGGCTTCTCGTAGCCGTTCTTGCCCCAGCGACACAGTTTCATCTTGCTTTCTCTCCTGCTCGAGCGACTAAGTTCTGCGGCGTGATGCGCCGTTCGGCGGGTACAAGCCAAGGCCGCCGCGACGGGGCCGGGACCTCACGGATCGAGGACGCCTGGGGCGCGCGACCGCGCCACGCGCCAGCCGGGACGGCGGCCAGCCGCGACCGACGCACTCCCCTTTCCTTGCCGACGGACTCCCCTATTGATTGCGCTCCGTCACAGCCGGAACGCGGGATTATAGCCAGTCATGTCGTCCGATTCACCCCTTACTGCCGAGATACGGACGGATTGGGGCTCAGGACCCGCCGCAAAGCGAGAACGGCGGCGTGCTGCGGCGATCAGGTCGTCCGGATGGTGCAGTGCAGTATCCCGCTTTGCGCGCCCGTGAACGCGCGGCGCATGACCGGAGAGCTCAGCGGGCGCGGTTGGGCGCCGGTGTGCCAATGAATGCAGTGAGCGCGTCGACGAACGCCGCCGGCACGTCTGCGGTCTCTTCCTCGAACCAGGCGCGCGCAGCTCGCCGACCGGCATTGACGACGTCCTCGAGGCGGTCGGCCGCATCGATCCGGTCCTCGTTCGCCACCTCGCGCCAGGCGTCGCCGATGCCGTAGAGGTCGATGTCGGCCCGCTTCCCGAAGACACCCTCGAGGTCGACGTAGGCGATGTAGTAGGTCGCGATCTCGACGCCCCAGCCCTCGATGCGCGTACCGCGGCTCAGCGCCCCGATGCCCGATCGCAGTCCCATCAGCTTCCTCCGGTGCGTCTCGACGAGGCCGAGCGCGAATCCCAGCGTGAAGGCGGAGAACGCCACGTGGAACAGCCGATCCTGCGCGAGCGCCTCGTGGCGCTCGCCAAGCACGGCGACCGAGTGGCGCATGACCGCGTGCAGGTCGCGCAGGTGCTTGAGCGCGAACGGCACGTCGAGCACGCTCGCGAAGAGATCGTCGCCCTGCGCCATGCGGAAGAGCGCTTCGTCCTCGTCGGAATCGAGCGCCTTCGCGTTGGCGGTCTTGCCCAGGGAAACGTAGTCTTCGTCGTTCATGTCCGCGTCGAGCCCGGGCCGACGGCGGCCTGTCCGGGAATCCTGCGGCGATGCGCCTGAATCCTTCCCCACGCGGACGTCCCTTTCCCCGCGCACGCGCATCGCGACCCCGCGACGCGAACGGGCGGATTGGCGTCCCGCGGCGACGCCGGCGAAGTGGCAGTTCGGTCCGCCGCCCCCGCCCATCTGCCGCGGACGTCGGAACCCGCTAGCACAAACGATACCGACAGGCTAGCGAAGTTCCCGCCCCGGTGCGCGAGCGCGCGCACTCATGCACCGCCGCGAGGGGGACGACGCGGGCCAGGATCCCAGCTAAGCCCTTGATTTTGGTAGGCCGTGTAGGACTCGAACCTACGACCAACGGATTAAAAGTCCGCTGCTCTACCAACTGAGCTAACGGCCCGGACAAAGGCGGGGATTGTATTTCCCCGGGGTTACGAGTGTCAACGAACGAACGGCGTCGACATCGCTGCACCGGGGCGTTTGCGAATTTCCGGACGCCCGATTCGCTCAGGCTTTGCGCATCATGCGCCAGTACTCGTACTTCATCGTGACCGCGGCGCCGGCGACGATCGCGGCGAACGTCATGATCGACCCGACTGCGAGCGTGGAGAACCCGGTGATCCCCTGGCCGACGGTGCACCCGAGCCCGACGATGCCGCCGAAGCCCATCAGCGTGCCGCCGATCACGTGCCGCCCCGTGTCGGCCGCATCGCGGAACCCTTCCCAGCGAAAGCTCCGCGACAGGATCGCGTAGGCTGCCGAGCCCGCGATCACGCCGAGCGCCGAGGCGATGCCGAACGTCACGATCTTCGACTTGTCGGTCCAGAACATCAGCAACTCGAGCAGGTACGCCTGCGGCGCGACGAACGAGAGCGATTCCATGCGGCCGGTGTTGGTCGCCACCCATGCTTCCTGGAGGGTGTTCGGATCCTCCGCGACAAAGCCGATCTTTCCGCTCAGGTACCAGCCGCCGACGATCACGAGCCCGACCACCAGGCCGCCGAGAAGATTGTCGAACGTCCGGAACTCCCGCTTGGCGAGCGCGAACGCGCCGAGCCCGCCAGCCGCGACGATCATCGCGATCCACACCATCGTCGTGCGCTCCGCGCCGAACGCCCGCGCGGCGAGCGACGGGATATCCTGGCCCGAAGCGAGCTGAACGCTCGCCGGCTCGAGCACGCCGACGCGAAACGCGCCGAAGAGGCCGCGCAGGGTCATGTACGCGGCGACCGCCATGAACATGACGACGACGAGCGACTTCAGATTACCGCCGCCGATGCGAATCAGGGTCTTGGATCCACAGCCGGAGCCGAGCGTCATGCCCACGCCGAAGACGAAGCCGCCGACGATGTACGAGAGCCAGGCGAAGTTCGGCCCGGGATAGATCGAGTTCGACAGCTTCACCACGCCGGCGAGCTCGAGCAGCTGCGAACCCGCGATGGCCACCGCGATCGCGAGCAGCCACATCCGCATCCGATTCCAGTCGCCCATGTTGACGGCGTCGGAGACCGCGCCCATGGTGCAGAAGTTCGTGCGGTTGCCGACGAACCCGAAGATGAACGCAAGCAGGAACCCGCCCCAGGCGACGTAGGGCAGCAGACCCGCCGGATCGACCTCGCTCATGGATTCCCTCCCGCTCTTCGCCGGTCACGGCGCCGGATTCCAGAAGTCATCTCGTCATCGCGGCCGCGCACGACCGCATCCGCATTTCGAGATGGATTCTAGCGCCCCGGGGAACGCGTGACGGGCAAATGCGCCGCGCCGCGGATAACGCAGGCCCATGCTCCGCCGGCAGGGCTCGCGCGCCTCACCGCTTCGACAGACGCTGCTTGGCCTGCTCCGCGGCGGGGCTGTTCGGGTACTTGCCGACCAGAAGCTTCAGCGTGTTGCGCGCGCCGTTCACGTCCCCGAGCTCCGCCTGGCTGCTCGCGATGTTCAGCATCGCGTCAGGCGCTTTGGCGTGGTCCGGCCAGGTCGCCACCACCTTCTGCTGCGCGGCGATCGCGCTCTTGTAGTCCCGCAGCGCGTAGTACGCGTTGCCGATCCAGTACTGCGCCGACGGCGCGAGCGCGCTCGTCGGGTGCGCCTTCAGGAACTCCTGCAGTCCCTGGATGGCCAACCCGAAGTTGTTGGCCTTGAACTGCGCGAGCGCGGCTTCGTAGGCCTGCGTTTCGGCCGCCGTCTGTTGCACCGCCGCTTCCTTCTCCGCGCCGGCCTGCTCGAGCTTGCGCAACCGCGCGTCGAGATCGGTGTAGAGGTCCTTCTGCCGCTTGTCCAGGCCGTCGATCCGGTTGACGAGGACCTCGAACTGGCCGCGCAGCGCCGCCATTTCGCGGCGCACCGCCTCGATCTCGTTCAGCAGATCGAACAGCGCCTTGCGATCGACCTTCTGGGTCACGTCGGCCTCGAGGCGGCCCACCCGCTCCTCGAGGCGCTTGACGCCGGCGCGCGCCTCGTCGTCAGGAAAGAGCGCGTGCGCCGGGCCTGCGGCACCCAGCGCGAGGGCGAGCACCGCGGCGCGGGCGCGCATCAGAATTCACCGGAATAGAAGAGGTCGGCGCGCCGGTTCTGCGCCCAGCATTCCTCGGTGTGCTCCGTGCAGCGCGGCTTCTCCTCGCCCAGGCTGACCGACTCGATCTGCGACTCGCGCGCGCCCATGAGGACGAGCGTGCGCTTCACCGCGTCGGCCCGGCGCTGGCCGAGGCCGAGGTTGTACTCGCGGCTGCCGCGGTCGTCGGCGTTGCCCTGGATCAGCATCTTCTGGCCCGGATTGGCGGCGAGATACTTCGCATGCGCTTCCAGGATCGACCGGAACTCCGGCTTGATGTCGTCGCGATCGTAATCGAAGTAGACGCTGCGCTTCGCGAGCGGGCTCGCGGGGTCCTTCAGGGGATCGCCCGGGATCGTCGTCGTGCCGATCGGCACGCTCGTCGCGCCGCCGGCGGCGCCGGCACCGGGTTTGCGGTCCTCGACCGCGGCGCCCGCACCCTCATCGGTGCCGGTGCTCGCACAACCTGCGACGAGCGCGGCGACCACCATTCCGAGAATTGCGCGTTTCATTCGCTGTCCTCCTTAGTTGAGAAAGGGACCCCAGGCGGGTTCGCGAACGTCCCCCGCGGGCACCGAGAGACGCTGCCTCACGCTGCCATCGCTCGACACGGCGGCGAGCACGCCGCGGCCGCCGACCTGGGTCGCGTAGAGAAGCATCCGGCCGTTCGGCGCGAAGCTCGGCGACTCGTCGCGCGCGGTGTCGGTCAGCACCAGTACCTGGCGGCTCGCGAGATCCATCACCGCAACCTGGAAGCGGCCCTCGTTCCGCCGGACGAACGCGAGGAACTTCCCGTCCGGGCTGGGCCGCGGCGTCACGTTGTAGGACCCCTCGAACGTCACCCGCTCCACCGGTCCGCCTTCGGCCGGAACCCGGTAGATCTGAGGCGATCCGCCGCGGTCGGACGTGAAGTAGATCGACTTCCCGTCCGGGGCGAAGAACGGCTCGGTGTCGATCGCGCTGGACGAGAGCAGGCGGTGGACGCTCGAGCCGTCGGCGCGCATCAGGAAGAGCTGCGATCCGCCTTCGCGGGACAGCACCACCGCGAGGGTGCGGCCGTCGGGCGACCAGGCCGGCGCCGAGTTCGACCCGCGGAAGTTCGCCACCGCGACGCGCCGGCCGGTCGCGAGCGAGTGCACGTAGACGACCGGCTTCTTGTTCTCGAACGAGACGTAGGCGAGCCGCGTGCCGTCGGGCGACCACGCCGGCGACATGATCGGCTCGAGCGACGTGAGCGCGGCCTGCGCATTGGCGCCGTCCGCGTCCGCGATCTGCAGCTGATAGCGCGAGCCGTTCTTGACGACGTACGCGATGCGCGTCGAGAACACGCCGCGCTCGCCGGTAAGCTTCTCGTAGACGAAGTCGGCGATGCGATGACCGGTGGGGCGCGCCTGCGCGGCGGTCAGGGTGAAGGCGAGCGCCCCGAGCTGCGCCTGCTTCGGCACGTCGTAGAGCCGGAACCGCGCCTCGAAGCGGCCTCCGCCCACGGGGTAGACGCCGCCCGCGACCAAGGCGTCGGCATTCTTGGCGCGCCAAGGCGCGTAGTCGATCGCGGACGTGTCGTTCAGATTCTGCGGGCCGGTGTAGAGCGTGCGAAAGCGGCCGCTCCGCGCCAGATCGGCTTCGATCACGTCCGAGATCCCCGGCGTGAGCGCCGATTCGCCCGCGAACGGGACCACCGCGATCGGGATCTGGTTCCCGCCGGCGCCGGTGATCTCGATGGTGAGCTGGGCATTCGCTGCCGTGGCGAGCAGCGCGAGACAGAGGATGAGGGCGCGGAACAATCGTTCCACCGTTGGGCGTGCGCTCAAAGAGCGCGGATTATACGTGAGTTCCATCGCGGTTCCGCTGTCGTCCTCGGACGACAGCGCATGGCGTCATTGTGCTTCGGTGGGTCGGAACTTCAACCGCAGCGCCGCCTGGAAGACGTCGCGGTTGTCCGGCTGCGGGAGCGGCGAGCTCTTCAGGATCGCCCGCTCCCACGCGTCGTCCAGCGCCTTGCTCCCGCTCGATCGCGCGAGCTTGACGCTCACGATGTCGCCGCTCGGGAGTTGTTGCACGAGGAACTCGGCCTCCGGATTGCCGGAAAACTCCGGGGGCAGCACCACGTTGCCCTTGATCTTCGCGCGGATCTTGTCCACCCAGGCGGCAGTCGCAGCGGCGGCGCCGGGAGTGCCCGGCATCGGCGTGCCGGTGCGCGCCGCTGGCGACGCGCTGCCAAGCTCGCGCGCGAGCTGGTCGCTGAGTCGCTGGCTGCGCATGCTCTCCAGCTCCTTCTTGAGGCGCTGCTCTTCGGCGGCTCGCTCCTGCTTGTCGCGCTCCGCCTTGGCGCGCGCCTCATCCTCCTTGCGCTTCCTCTCGGCTTCCTCGCGTCGCTGTGCCTCTTCCAGGCGCTTCTTCTTCTCGAGCTCCAGGCGCTTGCGTTCGTCTTCCTGGCGCTTGCGCTCGACCTCCTCGAGCCGCTTGATCTCCTTCTCGCGCTCGAGCGCGATGTCGGGCTTCGGCGGCGGCTTGGGCTCGACCTTCGGCTCGGGCTTGGGCGCGGGCGTCGGCTCGACCTGGGCCGGCTCCGGCCTGGGCGCGATCCTCGGCGCCTCGGGCGGTGTCCACAGCTCGGCGACCACCGGGGCGGGCGGCTTGGTCTTCCAGCTGATCGCAAAGAAGAGCACCGCGATGAGAAGCACGTGCACGCCCACCGAGAGCGCGAGCGACACGGTGCTGCGCGGTTCCGATCGAGCCGGCGGGCGCATGGACGTCTTCCCGCTCCTACTGGCTCGCGGGCCTGACCATCAGCCCGACCCGCTGCACGTTCTGGCGCTGCAGCGCGTCCATCACCTTCATCACGGCCTCGTAGCGCACGTCCTTGTCGGCCGAGATCACGACCGGCTGTTGCGGGTTCGCGGCCTGGCGCTCCTTCACCACCGCGAGGAGTTCGGCCATCGTGACCTGGCGGTCCGGGCGCTCGCCCGGTGCGCGCTCGCGCAGCAGCATCCCGGCATCGCGCTTGATCAGGACCTCGAGGGGTGCGACCTGCTGGGGAAGCGGCGCGGACTTCGCGACCGCGGGCAGATCGACGAGACCGGGGTTCACCAGCGGGGCGGTCACCATGAAGATGACGAGCAGCACCAGCATCACGTCCACGTAGGGGACGATGTTGATCTGGTTCATGAACTTGCGCTGTCTCATGCCCGTGGGTCGCGACGCAGGCGCTACCGCGTCGCCTGCCGCTGCAGGATGTTCGCGAACTCCTCCATGAAGCTCTCGAAACGGTTGGCCAGCCGGTCGATGTCGTGCGAGTAGCGGTTGTAGGCCACCACCGCGGGGATCGCCGCAAAGAGACCGATCGCGGTGGCGACCAGCGCCTCGGCGATGCCCGGCGCGACGGCCGCGAGCGTCGCCTGCGCGACGTTCGCCAGGCCACGGAACGCCTGCATGATGCCCCACACCGTGCCGAGCAGGCCCACATAGGGGCTGACCGAGCCGACCGATGCGAGAAAGGCGAGGTGCGATTCCAGGTAGTCCATCTCGCGCTGATAGGTCGCGCGCATCGCCCGGCCCGCCCCCTCGACGAGCTCGGTCGGGTCGGCGAGGCCCTGGCCCTTGAGCTTCACGTAGTCGCGAAAGCCCGACTCGAAGATGCGCTCCAGGCTGCCGGTGCGGTGCCGGGCGTTCACCGCGCTCTGATACAGAGCGTTCAGGTCGGGGCGGCTCCAGAACGTCCGCTCGAACTCCTCGGTCTCGCGGCGCGCCTGGCGGATGGCGAAGAGCTTGCGGAAGATGTAGTACCAGGACATCACCGACACCGCGAGAAGCAGCGTCATGATGGCCTGCACGACGAAGCTCGCGTGGCTGATCAGCGACAGGATGGAGAGGTCGTTGCTCACGTTCACGCAATGGATCCCAGGCGCTCGCGCAGCTCTTCGGGCAGCGGCACCGGCCGAAACGTCCGCGGATGAACGCACGCCGCTTCGACCGTCGCGGACACGATCGGTTCGCCGCCGCGCAGCACGCGCTGCGCGAACTCGATGCGCACGCGCCCAAGGCGCGCGACTTCGGCGGTCACTTCCAGAGCATCGTTCAACCGCGCCGGCTTACGGTAGCTCACGTGCATGCCGTAGACGATGAAGATCGCGGCGCGCTTCTCGGCGAGCTCGGCGAGGTCGAAGCCGAGCGCGCGCAGCAGCTCGATGCGCGCGGCCTCGAAGAAGTCGAGATAGGTGCCGTGGTAGACCACCCCACCGGCGTCGGTGTGATGGTAGTAGACCCGGACGGGCCACGACTGGACGCGTGCGTGCCGCTGGCGCTGCTCCAACCTTCTATCCTGCGATCGTTCTTGGTGTCGGCCCCGTCCGCACCGGCGGCCGGGGATGCGCGATTGTCACCCCATTTGCCGCGCTCTGCACGCGCGATCGACGGCCGTCGCGCACCGTTTCCCCCAGGGACGCATTGCGGACGTCGTGTCTGTCGGCCCGGCCCGACGGCGAGCGTCCCCGCTCGCGCGTGCGCGCCCTGCTGCGAGCGTAACGACGGCTTCCGGCAGAAAGCGAGCAGAGCCCGGGTAGGCTAGGTGCCGCTCTGCCAGAGATCCGGCGTCTGCTCGCGGGCAGGGGCGGTGAGCCCGAAGTGCCGATAGGCAGTGACCGTCGCGACCCGGCCGCGTGCGGTGCGCTGCAGGTAGCCCTGCTGGATCAGGTACGGCTCGAGCACGTCCTCGATGGTGTCGCGCTCCTCGCCGATCGCGTGCGCGAGGTTCTCGACGCCGACCGGCCCGCCCATGAACTTTTCGATGACCGCGAGCAGCAGCTTGCGATCCATGACGTCGAGCCCGAGGGTGTCGACCTCGAGCATGCCGAGAGCGGCGTCGGCCACCTCGCGCGTGATGCGGCCGCCGGCGCGCACCTGCGCGTAGTCGCGCACCCGCCGCAGCAGGCGGTTCGCCACGCGTGGCGTGCCGCGCGAGCGGCGCGCGATCTCGAGAGCGCCCTCGTCGGAGATCTCGACCTCGAGCAGGCGCGCCGACCGTGTGACGATCTGCTCGACCTCCTCTGCCGTGTAGAACTCGAGGCGCGCCACGATGCCGAAGCGGTCGCGCAGCGGGTTGGTCAGCATGCCGGCCCGGGTCGTCGCGCCGACCAGCGTGAACGGCGGCAGATCGAGCTTCACCGAGCGCGCGGCCGGACCCTCGCCGATCATGATGTCGATCTGGTAGTCCTCGAGCGCCGGGTAGAGGATCTCCTCGACCACCGGCGAGAGGCGGTGGATCTCGTCGATGAAGAGCACGTCGTTCGGCTCGAGGTTGGTAAGGAGCGCCGCGAGATCGCCCGGCCGCTCCAGCACCGGGCCCGAGGTGTGGCGCAGGTTCACGCCCATCTCGCGCGCGATGATGTGCGCGAGCGTGGTCTTGCCGAGGCCCGGCGGACCGAAGAGCAGCACGTGGTCGAGCGCCTCCTTGCGGCTGCGGGCGGCTTCGATGAAGATCCCGAGCTGGGCGCGGATGCGCTCCTGCCCGACGTACTCGGCGAGCGAACGCGGCCGCAACGCGCGCTCGAGCGCCTCTTCCTGCGCGTTCGCCGGTTGCCCGGAGATCAGGCGGTCGGTCTCAATCGCCACGAGCGGAATCCTACGCCTTCGACAGCAGCTTCAGTGCCTGCTTGATCCCGTCGGCGACCGCGAGCCCGCCGGGGAGCTGCTTCACGGCGCCGAGCGCCTCGCGCTCGTTATAACCGAGCGCGACCAGCGCGTGCAGGACGTCGCTCGCTGCCGGCGCTGCCCGGTGCACTGCGATCCCGGCGGCGAGCTCGGCCCCGAGCTTGTCCTTGAGCTCGAGGAGCAACCGCTCGGCCGTCTTCTTGCCGATGCCGGGAATCTTCGTCAACCGGCCGGTCTCCTGCATCGCGACCGCCTGCGAGAGCTCGGCCACGCTCATGCCCGAGAGCACCGCGAGCGCTGTCCGCGCGCCGACGCCGGCGATCCTGAGAAGCTGGCGGAACACGCGCCGCTCGGCCTCGGTACCGAAGCCGAAGAGCAGGTGAGCGTCTTCGCGCACGACCAGATGCGTGAGCAGGGTCACCCGAGCCCCGGCGTCGGGGAGGGTGTAGAAGGTGCTCATCGGCACTTCCACCTCGTAGCCGACGCCGTTCGCGTCGATGAGGATCTGCGGCGGGTTCTTCTCGAGCAGCACGCCGGCGATGCGGCCGATCATACGAGCCGGCCCCGGCGGATCCGGTGTCCCGGTCTTGCCGCGCCCCCGGCCGCCGCCAGCTGGCGCGCCGCCGCGCCACCCCAGCCCTGCCCCGCGTGCGCGTGGCAGATCGCGCACGCGAGAGCGTCGGCCGCGTCTGGCGTGGGTTGACCGGGAAGCCTCAGCAGCCGGCGCACCATTTCCTGGACCTGCTCCTTGCGCGCATGCCCGGTGCCGACGACGGCCTGCTTCACCTGCAGCGCGCTGTACTCGGCGAGCGGAAGCCCGGCCAGCACGACCGCGGAGATCGCCGCCCCGCGCGCCTGCCCCAGGGCGAGCGTCGATTCCGGATTGACGTTGACGAACACGCGCTCGATGGCGACCTGGTCGGGCCGATGGCTGCCGATGACCTCGGCGAGGCCGTCGAGGATCGACTTCAGCCGCTCCGGCAGGCCGAGCACCTCGGGCGCACGGATACAGCCGCTCGTGACGTAGGCGAGCCGCGTACCCTCCTTGCGGAGAACGCCGAATCCGGTGACCCGCAGGCCCGGATCGACCCCGAGGATGGTGACGGCGGCCTGCGGCGTCGCGGGGATCATTCGATCGCCGCGGTGGTGTAGACGTCCTGCACGTCGTCGAGGCCCTCCAGCGTGTCGAGGAGCCGCTGCATCTTCTGCCCGTCCTCGCCCCGGAGCACGTTCTCGGCGGTCGGCCGCATCGTGACCTCCGCCATCTCGGCCGTCAAACGCGCCTTGTCGAGCGCGTCCTTCACCTTCTGGAAGTCGCCGGGGGGGCAGATGACCTCGACCGAGCCGTCCTCGTTCGCCACGACGTCCTCGGCGCCTGCATCGAGCGCCGCCTCCATCACGGCGTCCTCGCTGGTGCCCGGCGCGAAAAGAAAGAGCCCGCAGTGCTTGAAGAGGAACGCGACCGAGCCGTCGGTCCCGAGGTTGCCGCCGTGCTTCGCGAACGCGTGCCGGACCTCGCCCACGGTGCGGGTGCGGTTGTCGGTCAGGCAGTCCACCATCACCGCCGCGCCGCCGATCCCGTAGCCCTCGTACCGGATCGCCTCGTAGGCGACACCCTCGAGCTCGCCGGTGCCGCGCTTGATGGCGCGCTCGATGTTGTCCGCCGGGACATTGCCCGCTTTCGCCTTGTCGATCGCGAGCCTGAGTCGCGGGTTGAAGGCCGGGTCGCCGCCGCCCATTTTCGCGGCGACCGTGACCTCGCGGGTGGCGCGCGTGAAGACCTTGCCGCGCTTCGCGTCAGCGGCCGCCTTCTTGTGCTTGATGTTGGCCCATCTGGAGTGTCCGGCCATGATGCGTTGCGCTTGCGTCGAGCGGGCGTTCCGAGAAGCATATAATTTTACACGCCTCCCTTCGGAACCCGCGCTCGCCTCCCGCTTGCCCGCCGCCCTTTCGGGCCCTGCCCACCCCCAGACCCGACGGAACCTACAGGACAGCCGCCATGCCCGCACCGCTCCCGCTTGCCAAGGTCCAACGCGCGAAGGGCGAGAGCACCGAGCTCGCCCTGCTCCCCGGCATGGCGAACCGCCACGGCCTGATCACGGGGGCGACCGGCACCGGAAAGACCGTCACGCTGCAGGTGCTCGCGGAACGCTTCTCCGCCATCGGCGTGCCGGTGTTCATGGCCGACGTGAAGGGCGATCTCTCCGGCATCGGCACCGCCGGCGCCGCCTCCGAGAAGATGAAGAAGCGTCTCGAGATGCTCGGGCTGCCGGAGCCGGCCTGGAGCGCCTTCCCGGTCACGTTTTGGGACGTCTACGGCGAACAGGGCCACCCGGTGCGCGCGACCGTGTCCGACATGGGGCCGCTGCTCCTCGCGCGCATGCTCGGGCTGAACGATACGCAGGAGGGCGTGCTCGCGCTCGTCTTCAAGGTCGCCGACGACAACGGGCTCGCGCTCCTCGACATGAAGGACCTGCGCGCGATGCTCGAGTTCGCCGGCGAGCGCGCGAAAGAGCTCCGGACGGGCTACGGCAACGTTTCGGCAGCGTCCATCGGCGCGATCCAGCGTGGCCTGCTTGCGCTCGCGCAGCAGGGCGCCGGCAAGTTCTTCGGCGAGCCCATGCTCGACATCGCCGACCTGATGCAGACGGCGGACAGCAAGGGGGTCGTCAACATCCTCGCCGCGGACAAGCTCCTCGCCGCGCCCAGGCTCTACGCGACTTTCCTCCTCTGGATGCTCTCCGAGCTCTTCGAGCACCTGCCGGAGGTCGGCGATCCCGAGAAGCCGAAGCTCGTGTTCTTCTTCGACGAGGCGCATCTTCTCTTCGAGGACGCCCCGAAGGCGCTGCTCGACAAGATCGAGCAGGTCGTGCGCCTGATCCGCTCCAAGGGAGTGGGGGTGTACTTCGTCACGCAAAACCCGCTCGACATCCCCGAAACGGTGCTCGGCCAGCTCGGCAACCGGGTGCAGCATGCGCTGCGCGCGTTCACGCCGCGCGACCAGAAGGCCGTGAAGACGGCGGCCGAGACGATGCGCCAGAACCCGAAGCTCGACGCCGAGCGGGCGATCACCGAGCTCGGCGTGGGCGAGGCGCTCGTTTCCCTCCTCGACGAGAAGGGCAGTCCGAGCGTGGTCGAGCGCGGATTCATCCTGCCGCCTGCTTCGCAGATCGGGCCGATCACGCCCGATGCGCGCAAGCGCATCATCGCCTCGTCCATCGTCGCCGGTCATTACGAGGAGACGGTGGATCGCGAGTCGGCCTACGAGCTATTGAAGGCGCGCGCGGGCAGGCAGCCGGAGGCGGCCGGTGCTGCGCCGAAAGGGGCGCCCGCCCCGGAGTCACGCGGCACGGCCGGCGCCCTCGCCGAAATCCTGTTCGGGTCCACCGGCCCGCGCGGCGGCAAGCGCGAGGGCGTGCTCGAGGCGGCGGCGAAGAGCGCGGCGCGCTCGGCCGGCTCGCAGGTCGGACGCGCCATCCTGCGCGGCGTGCTCGGTTCGATCCTCGGCGGGAGCAAGGGGCGCTAGCTCCCCGGGGGGGTCGGCTTGGAGCTTGGCATCAAGGGGAAGAAGGCGCTCGTCTGCGCGGCGAGCAAGGGGCTCGGACGCGCCTGCGCGGTGTCGCTCGCGCGCGAAGGCGTGAACGTCACGATCGTGGCGCGCGGCAGGGACGCGCTCGCGCAGACAGCCGCCGATCTGCGCGAGTTCGGCGTGGCGATCGAGGCGGTCGCGGCCGACGTCACCACGTCCGCGGGAAGGGCCGCGGCGCTCGCCGCCTGCCCGGACCCCGACATCCTCGTCAACAACGCCGGCGGGCCGCCGCCGGGCGACTTCCGCAACTGGTCGCGCGACGACTGGTTGCGGGCCCTCGATGCCAACATGCTGACGCCGATCGAGCTGATCAAGGCGACCGTCGACGCGATGATCGCGCGCAGGTTCGGCCGCATCGTGAACATCACCTCCGGTGCGGTGAAGGCGCCGATCGACGAGCTCGGGCTCTCCAACGCAGCGCGCACCGGACTCACCGGGTTCATCGCCGGGCTCGCGCGCAAGACGGTGCGGCACAACGTCACGATCAACAACCTGCTCCCAGGCGCTTTCGACACCGACCGCCTGCGGGCGAACTTCGAGTACAACGCCAGGCTGCGGAACAGCACGCCAGAGGCGATGCGCCATGCGCGGCTCGCCGCTCAGCCGGCGGGGCGATTCGGCGATCCGTCCGAATTCGGCGAGCTGTGCGCCTACCTCTGCAGCGCGCAGGCCGGCTTCATCACCGGGCAGAACTTCCTCATCGACGGCGGCGCGTACCCCGGGACGTTCTGAGCGCCCGGCCTTCACATGCCGAGCGCGCCGGGCGCAGCGTCCGAATCGCGTATTCTCCGGGTCTTCACGCACGCCGAAAAGGATCCCGACATGAGCCGCTACGCCGCCTACACTCGCCTCCGCACGGTCCGTCACGACGAGGGCGTGCTCGAGATCGTGATGGGCGAGCCCGGCAAGCTCGCGACCGCCGATGCGATCGCGCACGCCGAGCTCGCCGCGATCTGGCGCGACGTCGATGCCGACCCCGAGACCCGCGTCGCGCTCCTGCGAGGCGAGGGCAAGGGGTTCTCGGGCGGCGGCGACTTCGCGATGATCGAGGACACGATCGCCGACTTCCACACCCGCGCGAGGGTGTGGCGGGAGGCCCGCGATCTCGTCTACAACCTCATCAACTGCTCGAAGCCCGTCGTCTCGGCGATGCACGGCCCGGCCGTCGGCGCCGGGCTCGTCGCCGGGCTGCTCGCCGACATTTCGATCGCGGCAAGGAACGCGCGCATCATCGATGGGCACACCCGGCTCGGAGTCGCCGCGGGCGACCACGCCGCGATCGTGTGGCCGCTCCTCTGCGGCATGGCGAAGGCCAAGTACTACCTGCTGCTCTGCGAACCGATCTCGGGCGAGGAGGCCGAGCGGATCGGGCTGGTGTCGCTCGCGGTGGACGAGGCCGAGCTCGTGCCGAGGGCATTCGAGGTCGCGCGCCGGCTGGCAGGCGGGGCGCAGTCGGCGATCCGCTGGACCAAGTACAGCCTGAACAACTGGCTCCGGCTCGCGGGGCCCTCGTTCGACGCCTCGCTCGCGCTCGAGATGCTCGGCTTCACCGGACCCGAGGTGCGCGAGGGCGTCGCCTCTCACAAGGAAAAGCGCCCGCCGAAATTCGATCCCCGCTGCTCGTTCTGAGCGCGGCGGATCCGTCCCGCGCGCCCGCGACTGCATGGCCGTCGCGGACGAGTGGGTATAATTTGCCGATTCACAGGAGCTCTCGTGAAGCACTCTTTCCTGCCCGGCCTCGTTACCGCAACCCTCGCCATCGCCTGTATCGTCGCGCCCGTCCAGTCGGGCGCGCAGACGGGGACTCCGGGCAAGGGGATGTCGGGCGAAGCGGTGAAGATCGGCGTCCTCACCGATCTCTCGGGCATCTATGCCGACATCGGCGGCGAAGGCTCCGTGGTGGCGGCGCGCATGGCGGTGGAGGACTTCGGCGGCAGCGTGCTGGGACGCCCGATCCAGGTCATCTTCGCCGACCATCAGAACCGGGTGGACGTCGGCGCCAGGCTCGCGATCGAGTGGATCGAGCGCGACGGCGTCGACATGATCACCGACTCGCTCAATTCGGCCGTCGCGATCGCGGTCTCGCACGTCGCGGCGAAGCGCAAGCGCATCGTGATCAACACCGGGGCGGCTTCGACGCGGCTCACGAACGAGGACTGCAGCCCCTATTTAGTCCATCACACCTACGACACCTACGCGCTCGCCCATGGCACCGCCCGCGCGGTGGTGCAGGAAGGCGGCAAGACCTGGTTCTTCATCACCGCCGACTATCCGTTCGGCCGCTCGCTCGAGCGCGAGGCCGGGGAGGTCGTCCTAGCGAGCGGCGGCAAGGTGCTCGGCGCGGCGCGCCATCCGTTCAACGCGAAGGACTTCGATCCGTTGGTGCGCGCGGCACGATCGTCGGGCGCGGAGATCATCGGCCTCGCGAACGCCGGTGGAGACATGATCAACACCATCCGCGCGGCGGCAGCGCAGGGGCTCGCCAAGAACCAGTCGATCGCCGGATTGCTCGTCTTCTCCAGCGACATTCACACGCTCGGGCTGCAGGCGACGCAGGGCATGTACGTCACGGAGGCGTGGTACTGGGACCTGAACGACGAGACGCGCGCCTGGTCGCGGCGGTTCTTCGAGCGAACCCAGCGGATGCCGTCGATGGTGCACGCGGGCACCTATTCGGCGGTGACGATGTATCTCCGGGCGGTGCAAGCCACGGGCACGGACGACGCGGACACCGTGATGAAGTGGCTCAAGAGCAACAGTCACTCGGACATGTTCGGGAAGGACATGCATGTCCGACCGGACGGCCGGCTGATGCACGACATGTACCTGCTCCAGGTGAAGAAGCCGGCGGAATCCAAGGTGCCGTGGGACTACTATCACTTGCGCCGGGTGATCCCGAGCGCCGAAGCCTTCCAGCCCCTCGCCGAGTCGCGCTGCCCGCTGGTACGCAAGCGGTAGCGGGACCCCGCATCCGGCGCGCTCGCCACGGCCGGGGCCGCCCCACGCAATGCGCTAAAATCGCCCGACGAGCGGCGCTTTCCGGCTGCATGTTCCCGATGCCCCGTTCTTGAATCCGGTCCTCCAACTCCTTTTCAGCGAGGGTCCCATGAACGCACCGACCACGCTCACCACGCTCAAGCTCAAGGATCCGACCCTCTTCCGGCAGCAGTGCTACGTCAACGGCGCCTGGGCGAACGCCGACAGCGGCAAGACGCTGTCGATCCGCAATCCGGCCACCGGCGAGACCCTCGGCACGGTGCCCAGCATGGGCGCCGCCGAGACACGCCGCGCGATCGAAGCTGCAAACGCCGCCTGGCCGGCATGGCGCGCGAAGACCGGCAAGGAGCGCGCGGGCATCCTGCGCAAGTGGTTCGACCTGATGATGGCGAACCAGGACGACCTCGCCATGATCCTCACCGCAGAGCAGGGCAAACCGCTCGCGGAGGCGAAGGGCGAGATCGCCTACGGCGCTTCCTTCGTCGAATGGTTCGCCGAGGAGGCGAAGCGCGTCTACGGCGACACGATCCCCGGGCACCAGGCCGACAAGCGCATCGTCGTGCTCAAGGAGCCGATCGGCGTGTGCGCGGCCATCACGCCGTGGAACTTCCCGAACGCGATGATCACCCGCAAGGCGGGCCCCGCGCTCGCGACCGGATGCGTCATGGTGCTGAAGCCCGCGTCGCAGACGCCGTTCTCGGCGCTGGCGATCGCCGAGCTCGCCGAGCGCGCCGGCGTACCGAAGGGCGTGTTCAGCGTGGTCACCGGCAGCGCGACCGCGATCGGCGGCGAGATGACCGGCAATCCGCTGGTGCGCAAGCTCACGTTCACCGGCTCCACGCAGATCGGCAAGGTGCTGATGGAGCAGTGCGCGGCCACGGTGAAGAAGACCTCGATGGAGCTCGGCGGCAACGCGCCCTTCATCGTGTTCGACGACGCCGATCTCGACGCCGCGGCCGATGGCGCGATCGCGTCGAAGTACCGCAACAACGGACAGACCTGCGTGTGCGCAAACCGGATCCTGGTGCAGGACAAGGTCTACGACGCTTTTGCCGAGAAGCTCGCGCAGCGCGTGAACAAGCTCAAGGTGGGCAACGGCATGGAGGCCGGCGTCACGACCGGGCCGCTCATCGACACCGCGGCGGTAGCGAAGGTCGAGGAGCACATCGCGGACGCGGTCGCGAAGGGTGCGAGGATTGTCATGGGCGGCAAGCGGCACGCGCTCGGCGGCCAGTTCTTCGAGCCGACGATCCTCGCCCACGTGACCCCGGAGATGAAGGTTGCGCGCGAGGAGACCTTCGGACCGGTGGCGCCGCTCTTCCGGTTCAAGGACGAGGCCGAGGCGATCCGCATGT
The DNA here is from genome assembly GCA_020848075.1 of Burkholderiales bacterium. Taxonomy (GTDB): domain Bacteria; phylum Pseudomonadota; class Gammaproteobacteria; order Burkholderiales; family SG8-39; genus JAABRB01. The sequence continues at coordinate 3,380 of JADLAV010000063.1, read as the reverse complement.
CGAACGACACCGAGTTCGGCCTCGCGGCCTATTTCTATGCCCGCGATCTCGGGCGCGTGTGGCGCGTCGCCGAGGGCCTCGAGTACGGGATCATCGGCACGAACACCGGCCTCATCTCGACCGAGGTCGCGCCGTTCGGGGGCGTGAAGGAGTCCGGCGTCGGCCGCGAGGGGTCGAAGTACGGGATCGAGGAGTTCCTCGAGATCAAGTACCTCTGCATGGGAATCTAGTCTTCGAAAGTGACCGAAGGCGCTCTCGGCCTCGAGGGCGAGTTGCGCCCGCAGGTCCAATCGATCAGACGTTAAATCGCAAAAGCGGCTGGAACTCCGCGTAGATACTGGCGGCACGACTTGCGCGGCCCCTTTCGTACCCGGTTCCGTACCCGGTATTGGAATTTTGCGTTGTCCCAATTATCGGAACCACAGGGTCAATGCCCTCTTTGAACAGGACATCTGATCGGCCCGAGATCGCAGTTTCGTCCCACTACGCCGGTTTGTGTTACCGCGTGTGACCGACGTATGCGATCTTCAGTTCACATCCCTGTCGCCAATCGCCTAATCCCCACTGACGGCTACACCATTCGTGGACTGTCGGTAAGATCGATGTCAAATTTCGGAAGACCAGCGGCTGTGTAATCTGCCTCACGTCATGCGCCCTTACAATTCCGGAGCATACGGGTCCACCTTCAATATATTCGAATTGGCCTTCACAACGGTCTGGATTCTGAACTGTACTCGCCGGGACGCTCCGCATCCAGCTTCCATAGCAGGCCGTATCTCTTGAGTTGCCGACCAGTCGAATGAGATAACAAGCAGAGGCGTCTGCGTTGCCAGCATTGTGAAATGTGCAAGAGACGTGTCCTGCCCCGTTGACGGTGCAATCTGGCTTGATTTGTGATTGCGCTGTAACCGTTGGAATCGTCGTTGGTGTCTCTCTCGACTTCTGCATTGGCCCACGCTGTTCAATCGCTGCGATTATCAACTGGAAGACGGCATCCCTTCCGCTTCCCATATTTGTGAACCCCAATTTGTAGATGCTGATACTGTCCTGTACAGCCTTGGCGAAGGGATCGGCACCATGATCAAGCAAATACTGAACGATTGGCATTGCAATAGACACATTGGCGACCTTTTCCGCGGCTATTCGTTGCTCAAAACTCATTTGCGCTGCTTTTTCGGCCAAGCCACTGATGTACAGAGAATGGATGCTACTAGCTCCGCTAAGGGCGGCTGACAGTGGCGTACCCTCTGAACACTGAGCATTGACGCTCGCCCCCGCTTCTACGAGCAAGCGAACCGATTCAAGGTTCAAGAAGAATGCCGCCGCTACAAGCGGACTGTTGCCGCGCCCATCCAAAACTGAAGGCGACATTCCAGCTCGAAGAAAAAGCTTGACGTTTTCGGGATGCTGACGCGCTTCTTTCGTGAATCCGTCCGGATTGAACGATATTCCACGAGCCTCTAGTTCTTCTCGTGCGACCTTTTCGATGTGATGGTTGACAAACAAGAATATGGCAATGATCGCAACACCAACACTTCCAAGCAATTTCCAATGCGTTACGGCACGTGAGCCGTAGTCGGCAATGATGCCCTTCCACCCGTGCGTGATGCCGATGGAACGGTCATACACCGCCCGGCAATCGGCGTCCATGAGCATTTCATAGGCTCTTTCGACTTCGGCGAACTTCTCACCGCCCTCGGCTTTGTATTGGTTGCCTAGCCGCAGGCACGCTTCCTCGATTTGCACTGCGGTCGCGTCGGGCCGTAGGCCGATTGCGTCATAGAGCGTCTTCGTCATGTACCCGCCCCCACCTTCGTTCGGGTGTGGAATCTCAAAACCTTTTAGAGCAAATTCTATCCGAATCTCAAAAACTCTGAGCCTCAATCACCTGAGGCGGGGATGCGCGGAGACCGAACCATTGCGGCACGCTTGCGAAGCGCAAGGCTTAGTGCTGGGTGGTCGCAAGAACGGCTTGGTGTCTTCGCTGGGATCGAAGAGGGAACCGTATCCGCCCGGATGAGCGGGTATGAGGCGGGGAAGCACACCCCCGCGCCACTGATCTTAGAGCGGCTTGCTAACGCGCTAGGGATTCCCGCGCCGTACTTCTACGCGAAGGACGACAGGCTCGCGGAGCTTATTCGATGCTATGGGCAGTTGTCCGCCGAAGGACAAGAAAAGATCGCTGTGGCGGCGGGGCGGCTGGTTCAAGCAGAGCAGACAAAGAAAGCGATCCTCCCGAGCAAGAAAATTCCTGTCAGGAGAAAGCGAACGGCACCGAAGCGTACCCGCTGACACAAAGGCTTCCGCGAATAGCCATTGCAGCTTGGCAAAGAATACTAGGTAGGCCGGGCGGGAAGCGTGTCAGCGTAGAAAATCGACTCTGCACTTGCTTTCCCGACCTTGCTTCCGGTCCACGCTCGATTTTCTTGCGCTGTGGATGCGCATAAATTGTCCTTAATTCCGACATCGCCCCGCAACGAGCCGCAACGAGTACTTAGCGCACTTTGAAGCTGTGAAGTAACGCCGACATCTCTAACGCAGACATGTGTTGGTTCTCTTCGATGAACTGCACCAACGCGCCCCGCGCATATCTAACCGCCCGTCCGATCTTGGAGTAGGTAGGCCCGGTAGCGATGCTGCGCCAGTGCTCCAGCGTTCGCGGACTGACTCCCAATACCCGCGCCGCTTCTCTAGTGCTCAACATCCCATCAAAGTATCTTGCATCTCGCATTGCCATCTCCTATGCATTGACGGAAGCCGCGCCGCAAAGCTAAGGTACGGGGCGCAACGCATCTCAAATAGTTTGAAATCGATTTCAAAATCTTTGAGATTTGCGGGGCGCGATCCATACCGCGCAGGAAGCCGCAGCGAGCCGTCAGCGCCCTCCAGCATGAAAGCGGCTAGTGGTGGGACAACCCGATGGCGGCATGCGGCAGGCGACCCTCAGCGGCCTTCAGGAAGGGACACGAACCCCGGCTTATCCCGGCTTTACGGACGCAGGATTGCATTGCTTTCCATCGCTAATGGGGAACCGTAGCGCCTCGCTGCCGCAGCGAGGCGGGGCGGTTAGTAGAAATCCGCGTTGTCATCATCATCGCGGGAGCGAATCGAGCGTTTCTTTTCGTAGTAGTACGGAAATAAGGCCTTTCTTCTTGCGAGTGCCTCTGCCTTCTTCTTCTCCTCGTGCGCGACTTGCTGTAGGTGGGCTTCGGCTTTCGAGAGGTAGGCGGCATAGAATGCCCATGCGTCATAGCCCTGGCGGCCACCCAAACTCCCCCACCTGTGGTCACCCCAAACTCCTCCACCCTGAGCGCGTGTAGCGGCGCCTGAGATCGGGCGCCTGAGGGCGGGACGTACGCTCCTCCCCGACCATTTCGAGG
>JADLAV010000062.1 GCA_020848075.1 Burkholderiales bacterium | reverse complement strand
GTCAACGCTTCGACGCCGCCCTTGCGAGCGGCTCCGCATGACTCGGGGCCGGTGTGGGTCGCTACACCTTCACCGTATGACTCTTTCATTCACAACACCTCGCCGGTTTAGCCGGCGCACAAGGAGGGTTAGAGACATGAACCGATTCGCGCTCACGTTCGCTGCAATTCTTGGTTTCGCGAGCTCTTCCATAGCATCTGCCGGGGTCTTTAACGTGACGGCCCCCGGACCGCTGAGCAGTACCGACATCAGCTTGCGGATCGACAACGATGACGGGTTCGATCTACTCAAGGTCACATTTGATCTGAGCACGACGAAGTCATTCGCATCCGGAAATCCGCCACTGACCTTCGGCGGCATCGTTTCGACGACCCCGCCCGCCGGCGGTACCGCAACGGTTTTCGGGACCCTGCAGTCGACGAGCTTCGGATTCGACTTCACCAGCTTCAACAACGGTGAGTGGTTCAGCTTCAGTTGGGATCCGGACATCGCCACCGACTCCTCCTACGGCGCGGTGGTCTCGGAAATGGCAGGAATGGGAATTGAACTGGTCACGAGCGGTGGCACGGTCTCGGGAACGCTGCGGGTAGACAGTGATCGGCTCGGCCTGGTCGCCACGATCGATTCCCCGACCGGCGTTCCCGAGCCAGGCACGGTCGGACTCCTCGGCATCGGCGCCGCACTTCTCGGTCTGGCACGGCGCCGGAGAATTCGGTAGTCGGATGCGCGCTTGCGCGGCCTACGGATTGACTTTAGGCGAGGAGAATAGGGGCTCTTAGGACCATAGCCCCGAGTGCGTCGAGTCGTAGTTCGAGCGCCTCGGTCTTCAGCCGCAGCAGCACCGAGGGCGCCTTCACCCGCGTGCAGAGCCGCTCGCCCGCCTCGACCATGAAGCCGAGCGCGCGCCGGTAGAACGCGACGTGGCGCGGATTCACTTCGATCAACACGTCGGTCGCCTTGTGCACCACGCGCCCGAGCAGGTAGGCCAGGCCGAAGAGCGCCGCGAGCACCGAACGCGAATCCGCGCGCTCTTCGACCGCAAGCCGTGTCAGCTCGCACACTCGCCGCCCGTCGCTGCGCATCGCGGCAAGCTCGGCACCGTAGTCGGCGTCGACCAGCAGCCCCCCGGGGCCGTCCAGGCGCAGCATCATGGTCCCGACCGTGCCGCCCGCGGCATCGCTCGCGATGAAGGTGAGGTCCGAGCGTCGCGGTCCCTCAGCGCCGATCACTTCAACCGGCTGCGCATCGACCGCGTAGCCGCGCCATGCGTAGCGTCGCGCCACGAGATCGCCTGCCGCGCGCAACTCCGCGGCCGAAACCGCGATCGTCGCGTTGAGCTCGCGAGCCACCGCCGTGCACGAGGCGAGTGGCGGGCTGCGGGACAAGCCGGCGCCGCGCGTGTCCGCGCGGTCGGCCGTTCTCACCCGCAGGAGTGCTTCGAACAACGTGCCCGAGTCCAGGCGCTGGCACAGCAGGGCGAGCTGTTCCAGCGGAACATCCAAGAGATGCATCCGGCGTCCTGCAAAGCGAAGCAAGGGTCACGGCCGAGTGGTCTCGGCTTCTTCACTGCGGACAACGCAAGAACGGGACCAGGAATCCGACTCGCAGCGTTTTCAGGGAGTTAGGATCCTGACCGCCCCATGCGACGTCTCCGACTGCCGACACTCTACTTGAACTAATTCGCCCAATCCACTGATTTTTCATACGGAATACGCGTCGGGCCAGACCGACATTCAAGCCGGGTGGAGAGAGGTTGCCATCGCGGCGAAAGCAGGGAGGGGACCGAGTACCTTTCAGGCACGGCACCGCATTGGATTCCCTGCTTGCGCGGGAATGACGAGCCTCTGCAGATCCTCCCCAAAGCGTTCCGCCTGGATCCCGGCTGCGCGGGGATGACGTGCTGCCGTCCTAATGCAGCGTGCGCTGCACGGGATAGCTGGCCTCGATCTCGTCGAGGATGACGTCGTAGAGGGGCCGCACGAAGAAGCGCAGTCCCTCGACGACTTCGCTCACGTTCATCATCGCCGGAACGCGCATGCCGCGATGCTCCACCGGCGCGCCGACCGGCCGCAGCGTGACGCCGAGCTTGCGGAAGTGATTCTCGAGGCGCGGCTCGGTCAGCACGAAGAGCGTTTCGATCCGCAGCCGCTGCGCGAGCGCCACGATGCCGAGATACAGTCCGACCTGGATGTACGGAAAGCGCGGGCGGTCCCTGCTGCCGAAGTGCATCTGCGCGAGCGCGTCGGCGGTGCCCTGCTCACCCCTGCGACGGCGGAAAGTGTTCACGATCGCGAGCCGCGACACCTCGGCGACCGCCGAGCGGGGCATGCTGGTGGGATCCGCGATGCTACGGTCGAGCGTCGCGCTGCAGGTGCGCTCGAAGGGCAGCGGATAGTACGGATCCCCGGGCCGCGCGAGCACCAGGCGCGAGCAGCCGATGTAGCCGTCGTCCGCGAAGCTGCGCATCAGGAGATGGACCGAGTGCGCGTCGTACTCGTCCTTCTCGCGCCGATCCGCGCGAATCGGCTCGAAGCCGAGCTCTTCGCAGTACACGCGGTGGCGGATGCCGTACACCGCGTCCTTGAGTTCCTCGGACAGCGCCGGCGCCACTTCGAAGTAGCGCTTGAACCCGCGCCCGAGGTTATAGGCATCGAACCACGCCATGCTCTATCCCGAGAGTCCTCGTGTGATCAATCGTCGGAATCTACGCGCGACGCCGCGCAGTCGGCTGTGTAAAGTTCCCCGCGTTGACAATCTGTGACAATCCTCATCCGGTAAAGGCATCCCCGCGAAATTCGCCCCGAGGGTGTGATCGGGGAGTGCGAGGATCCGGCGAGTCATCGACGGCGTTCGAGCTGCATTCCGCTTTCGCGGGAATGACGAGGTTCTTGAGAGTTTCCCCAAGCCTCGGGTCAGACGTTCTGCCGCAGGGCCGCGACCACCGGCATCCGCGACACCCGGAGCGCGGGCAGAACGGACCCCAGGACGGTGGCGGCGAACCCGACCAGGAACGCGCTCGCCACCACCGAGGGGACCACGAGGATCCGCGCGGTGTACCCGAGATTCGCGTTGGGGGGCGGCGGCATCGGAATGCCGATCGCCGAGATCGCGATCGCGAGCACGATGCCGACGAGCGTGCCGAGCAGCGCGCCCGCAATCCCCAGCACCGCGCCCTCGGTTATCACCAGCAGGAAGAGGTCGCGGCCGCGGTTGCCGAGCGCGCGCATGGTGCCGAACTCGCCCACGCGCTCGAACAGGCTCATATTGACGCTGTTCACCACGCTCAGCAGCACCATCGCGAGGATGATGAGCCGCAGCACGCCGAACTGGCGGTCGTAGAGATCGACCGTCTTGTCGTAGAAATCGTTGAGTTCGCTCCAGGCCTTCACCTCGAGCCCCTGCGCGCCGATCCCCGCGCGGATCGCGGCCGCGCTCGCGCCCGTGTCGCGGGTCCGGCCGAGCGACACGACGACGAGGTTGACGCCCGGCGTGTTGAGCAGCTCCTGGGCCGCGGCGAGCGGGATCTTGACCGCGCGCGCGTCGTAGTCCTTCGAGAAGGTCTGGAACACGCCGACGACGTCGAAGTCGAGCGTGTTCATCGCGCCCTCGGCGGTGGTCAGGAGGATCGTCGCCCGCTCGCCGGGCTTGAGCTTCAGGCTGTCGGCGACGCCCTGGCCGATCAGCATCCCGAACGCGTCCGCCGCGGCGAGCGCGCGACCCTCGCGGATCACGAGATAGGTGCCGAGCTTCGCTTCCTTGCCGGGCTCGATCCCTTCCCCGATGATCGAGAGATCGGTCCGGCCGTTGTTGAGCAGGCCGGAGAAGTGCACGCGTCCCATGACGTCGGCCACCTCCGGCCGCGCGGCGAGCGTCTTCTCGACCGCGGCCGGATCGGCGATCGTGTACTTCTCCGGCGAGCGCGACCCGAAGGTGAAGAAGCCCCGCTTCGCGACCTGGATGTGCCCGGTCTGGGAGTGGATGATGACCTCGGCGAGCTGGCGGAACATGTCGTGCACGAACCCGCCGCTCAGCACGAGGCCCACGACGCCGAAGACGATCGCGCCGAGCGTGATCGCGGTGCGGACCCGGTGGCGGACGACGTTGCGGAGCGCAAGACCGAGCATCTGCGCGGCTACTTGTTGAAGCGGAGCGCGTCCACGATCACCATCCGCGAGGCCTTCCACGCCGGATAGAGGCTCGCGACGAGCGTGGTGAGCACGGCGAGCATGAACGCATCGGCGAGGATGCCGGCGGTGAGCCGCAGCTCGCCCGTGTAGCCCCACGACTGGCCCGGCGGCGGCGGCATCGGGATGCCGATCGCCGAGATCGCCCACGCGCCGACCACGCCGAGGACGACGCCGATCACCCCCCCGAGCACCCCGAGCAGGACGCCCTCGCTCAGGAACTGCACGAGGATGCGCGCGCGCGTGACGCCGAGCGCCATCGCCGTCCCGATCTCGCCGGTGCGCTCCATCACGCTCATCATCAGCGTGCTCGAGATGCTGAGGACGATGATCACCGCGATGATGAGCTTCACCACCGCCGCCTGCTTCCCGAAGAGCTCGACGGTCTTGTTGTAGAAGTCCGAGAGCTCGAACCACGGCGTGAACTCGAGGCCGCGGCCGGAGAGCCGGCGCTCAGCCTCGCCGAGCGCCTCGCGCGTGCGCTCGGTGCGGTCGAGGAGCAGGACGAGCTGGTGCTCGCCCTGCACCCGGAGGAGCGTGCGCGCGGTGGCGAGCGGCAGCCGCAGCGCCGTGTCGTCGAACGCCTTGGAGATCGTCGAGAAGAGGCCCTTCACCCGCACCTCGACGGCGTTGATCCCGCCGCTCGGCGTGTTCGCGAGCAGCACGACCGCGTCGCCCACCTTCGCCCCGAGGTTCAACGCGAGGCCCTCGCCCAGGATCACCGTCGCCGGCTCGTCCGGCGCGAGATCGGCGCCCGCCACGATGTTCACCGCGGCGCGCGGCAGCCGCTCGGAGCGCTGGATCTCGGCTTCTTTCGCCGGATCGACGCCCTCCCCCGCGAACGACACGGTCGCGTCGCCGCGGCTGACGAGCCCGCTGAAGCGCAGCCGCGGCGCGATCACCTGCACGTGGGGCAGCGACGCGATCGCGGCGCTTTCGGGCAGGTCGGGCGCCAGCAGATAGGCGAAGGGATCGGCGGTGCCGTTCTCCCGGTAGCCCGCCTTGCTCACCTGGACGTGGCCGAGGTGCGAACGGATCGTGGTCTCGCGCATCGCCCACAGGATCCACGCGACGAAGCTGTTGGCGAGGATGAGCGCGATGACGCCGAACGCGACCGCCGCGACCGCGACGCCCGAGCGCCGCTTGTGGCGCAGCACGTTGCGCGCGGCGAGCGACACTTCGCGCGCTGCGATCTCAGCCTGGACCATATCTTCCCGGCGCGAGAATGCCGTCGGGATCGACCGCCGCCTTGAGCGCGCGCACGAGCGCCCAATGCGGGGCGTCCCCTTGCGTGAGCCAGCCCATCGCGTCGATGCCCACGCGATACGGCACGAAGCCGAGCGCGCGCCCGTTCTCGAGCAACGCGAGGTTGCAGCGGTGCGCGTTGTCGGTCTCCTCCGCCGAGCGCCGGTCAAAGAGCAGCGGGACGCTCGAGTCGAAGCACCGCTCGGAGAGGCTCGTCAGCGTGATGAGCGGCTCGAGCCGATGCGCGCGCATCACGCGCGTCACGAGCTCGACGTAGCGCGTGACGCTCTCCGGCTTCATCGACACGAGCGGCGCATACCAGAGGAGCCCGCAGCCGTCGCGCGCCGGATCGCGCGCGACGCCGGGGGCGGGCTGTTTCCCACTCTTCCAGTACGCGAGCGGGAGCGCGGTCTCGTTCGGCCGGCCGGCCACGAGCTCCATGGCCGAGGCGAGCATCTCCGCACGGCGGGCGGTGCGCTCGCGCAACGCCCCCGACAGCCGCCGCGACCAGCGCTGCAACCGCTCGGCAAAGCCCGGCGTGACGAAGAGGAGCCCGGTCGCATACGGTTTCAGGAGCCGCCTGATCTCCGACTGGGCCGCTGCGACGACGCGCTTCGTTCCGTAGAGCGTGCCGAACACCGTCCAGTCCGCGATGCGGTGCTGCGCGGCGATCCTGCGGACGAGCGCATCGGGGATCAGGCCGTCTGCGCCCAGCCGCTCGCGCGGATACGCGATCGCCATCGCGAGCACCCGGTGCGCGTTCATCAGGTTGATCCCGCCGACCACGCCGGGGAACCGGCGCAGAACTTCGCGCACGCCGGCGACCAAGCCGGTCAGCTCCGCGCCTGCACGCAACCCGAACAGGAACGCTTTCACGCGCTCGGGCCGGCGCGCCAGCGCGATCGTCATGCTCGTGACGATGCCGAGGCTACCTTGCGTGAAGAGCCCGTCGAGGTAGGGCCCGACGCCCCACTTGAAGCTGCGCGCGGCCTCCGCTGCGCCGCTCTCGGCGAGCGCCGGGCGATAGACGCGCCCGTCAGGGAGCACGGCCTCGAGGGACTGCACCGCGCCGAAGTGGTCCGCGACGGGCGTGATCCCGTAGCCGCGCTCGAGCGCGTTGCCGACGATGCTCGCGCTCGGTCCCGCGCCCGTCACCGGTACGAGAAAGGGCTGCGGCTGCCGGCCGAGGAACTCGGCGAGCATCGCCTGCGTGACGCCCGGCTCCAGGGTCACGACGCCGAGATCGGCGTCGAAGTCGCGAATCGACCGGAGCTCCGAGAGATCCACGATCGCGCAGCCGTCGCGGACCGGCAGCGCGCAGCCATAGCCCCAGTTGCGGCCCGTGCTGATCGGGTACAGGGGAACGCGATGCCGGGCGGCAATCCCGACCAGCGCCTGGACCTCGCTCGCGCGCGCCGGCCGCAACGCCGCAGCGAAGCACCGCTGCAGGCCGCTGGTGCTCGCGCCATACGCCTGCGCCGCGGCCTCGGCGGAGAGCACCCGGCCCTCCCCGAGCAGCGCGCCCCACGCCGCCAGCGCCTCCTCGATCGGCATTCGATTGGTGGTTGCCGCCCCGACGCACGGAGTCTACGGGAATTCCGCGGGCGCTACGACGGGAGGGGTTGCGACGGCTGGCTTTACGACGGCAGCGGATCGTAGCGACGCAGGATCGGCAACACCAGCCGCCGCGTGAAGAGCCCGACGCCGCCCCACATCGTGACGAACCAGAGCGGCACGCCGCCCGGGGGCGCGCCCGGATAGCCCCATTGCCCGCTCCACACGCCGGTGTACTCGACGAGCGCGCCGACGAGGATCATGTAGCCCGCGTACGCGAGATCGAGGCGCGCGTGGAAGAAGCCGAGCGCGATCGCCAGGAGGATCGCGGTCGCCAGAAGCAGCGCTTGCGCATCGGCGATCGTCGAGAAGGGAACAGCGAAGGCGACGGCGAGCGCGAGCGGCAGCCACAGCCTGCCCTCGGGCGGCGGCCCGCCCGCCATGCGAAGCAGATGCAGGACGTAGAAGCCCCACATGAAGAACTCCCAGACCGGCATCCCCAGGAAGTCGGGGTGTGTGAAGAAGAAGACGCCCTGGCGCAGGGCGCCGAGGTTCATCGCGGAGAAGAGCGCGCACACCAGGACGAAGCAGACGGCCTCGGCCCGTGTGAGGCGACCGAACGTCAGGGCCCAGACCGCCAACAATGCCAGCAGCTTCGCCGCATTTCCGGGCACCGCCGCGATGACGATGAGGGAGCCGACGAGCTGAGCGGCGTATCGCAAGAGCGCTGACGTAAGTGCGGTCGAGCCGAAGCATAGCGCGTCAGCACGCGTAACCAAAAAAAACGGGGACCGCAGTCCCCGTTCTATGCGAAATACGACCGACTGCTCAGGCCCGGCGGCGGCTCCAAGCCAACCCGAGGAGCGCGACGCCCAGCAGGGCGAGCGAGCCCGGTTCGGGGACAAAGGCGCGGACGGGGTCCGTGCTCTGCGCGCCGAAGATGTCGGTACCGGCGACCGACCACGGTGCGATCGGGCCGTTGTAGATGTTGCGGAAACGGATATCCCTTGTCCCGAACGCGGTCGGGAAGTAGTCCGTATCGAGGATGGCGGTCCAAGCACCGACCACGGACGTATCGACGTTCCCGTAGGAGTCCGCTTGGCCAACGAACCCGGTCGAAGCCGGAACGACCGACCCGCGGATGAACACGCTCGGGTCAAGCGGATCGATTCCGGAAGCGAACGCTATGCGGGCGAGGAACACGCCGTCGGTGAAGTTCGTGAACGTGTTGTCGGTGAGGCGCTGCCCCGGCAACGCCCCGCCCATCGTCGCGTTCGGAACGTCCTGCCAATACAGATCGAGGAAACCGCCCGTGGCATCCAAGTACGGCACCGTGCTCTTGATCGTCGCACCCCAAAAGATGCCCGTGATCTCGCCGCTGCCGATCTGCGAATAGAACTGGGCGCCCGGGTCGAACAGGTACGGATCGGCGGTGGTGTCGCCGACTGACATGCTCGCCACCTTGAACACGCCCCAGTTACCCTCTTTCGCGCCGCTGGGCGCGGTGATGCTGTTCGAGGCGCTCACCTGTTCCTTGTTATCGAACTTGATGTACAGCGGGCCGCCGGGGAGCGGAACCGGCGCCGCCTGCGCTCCGATGGCGGCCGCGAGAGCGATTGCCGCCAATCCACCTTTCCAGTATGCGTTTAGCATCGTGTTACTCCTCTTCTCAAGTTGCATTCCTGTTCTGCGACGCAGACTTCCATCGGAGCGTTTGCGCGTTCACCCCTTCAATAGCACACCGCATGCCAGAACTAAAACCTTGCTATTTAACAAATAGTTACTACTACAGCTTGTCATTTTGTCCGGCTCGAAGCGGGCCAACTGTAAATCCTGTCGACGATTTGCGGATCACCCGCCGCGTGCGGCCCGGAAGCGCCACAGCCCGACGATTGCGAATCCGATCAGGAGCGCGGACGAGGGCTCGGGAACCTTGTTGTCGTGCGTCGGGGTGCCGTAGACCGCCAGCAGCTTCACGTAGTCGTTCCCCTCGTTGCACTTGTTCTTGGTGCCGACGTAACAGCCGGTCGCCCCGAACGCCGAATTGTAGGTGCCGATCAGCCAGTAGTTCGCGCTGACCGGCGTGCCGCCGGTATAGGTGCCGGTGTTCACGGCGACCTTGGTGTTGGTGCCGATGTCCGGGTAGTTGCCGACGAGCGTCCAGCCGTTCGAGGTGAGGTCGCCGTAGTTCAGGTCGCCGAGTTTGAGCGCGCCGCTCCCCGTATAGGCGAGGACGAAGATGTCGGAGTCGGTCTGCGACCAACCGATCTCGACGCCGGTGAGCTGGACCTTGTCGCCTGCGAACGAGAACAGGATCGAGTCGGAGCGTTCGTTGTTGTCCATCGCGTGCTCGGGCGGGCCGCCTTCCACGCCGTCCCCGCGGTCGCCGGCGCCCGGGGGCACCGAGCCGGGGAAGTTCTTCATGTCGCGGTTCTGGACGCCCAGCCCGTAGCTGCCCCACGCGGGCAGGTAGGCGGTCTCGAGCGGACCGGCCGAGGGGCTACTGATCGTGCCGCCCTTCGTGTTCGACCACGCCTGCGCCGTGATGCTGGTCTTGGCGGGCGCCGGGTCGGGGCCGCTCAGCTTCGTCACGGACGAAGCGTTGCGCGTGTTGCCGAAATTGCAGGCCGGGGTCCCGTTGCTGCCCAGGCAGTTCGTGGTGTCGGAGAAGCTGAACTGCCACTTGAACTCCGCCCAGGCGGGCGCCGCCGCGAGTACAGCGGCGCAGCCGATGACCGATGCGAGATGGCGCGCTTTCATCTTTCGAACCTTCTTCTCGATTCGTGACTTAAGCAATCCGCGTGCCGAGAATCGGAGGCCTTATGGGTCAGTGGGTTAGCGGATCGTGGCCGTTTGCGAGCGCCGGACTGTAAAGCGGCGCGACGCCGGGACTGGATTCCCGCTTCCGCGGGAATGACGAAGGGGGGCTGGATTCCCGCCTGCGCAGGAATGACCGGGCTCTTGACCGCATCACCGAACCGCCAGGCTCCGCCACAGCGCGACCGCCCCGTCCCGGCTCGCGAAGCGCAGACCTTCCTGCATGGCGGGCTCGAGCTCGCGCCGGGCTTCCTCGGGCCGGCCCGCGCGCGCCAGCGCGGAGGCGAGGTGGTAGCGGATCTCGGGGTTCTGGGGATCGCGCAGCCGCGCATCGCGCAACTCCCGGATGCCGCGCTCGAGCTGCCCCTGCTCCACGAGCGCCCAGCCGAGCGTGTCCTGGATCGACGCGTCCTTCGGCTGGAGCGCATGCGCCCGCTCGGCGTATTCCACCGCTTTCGGGTCCTTCCGCAACTGGAGCAGGTTCGCGAGGTTGTTGAGCAGCGCAGCGTCGTCGCCCTGGTCCTTTACGAGCTGCTCGTAGCGCGCCTGCGCGGCCGCGAGATTGCCGGCGCGCAGATAGCCCTCCGCGAGCGCGCGCTGCGCGACGCGGTCCTGCGGATGCGCGCGGAGCCACGCCTCCAGCACCTTGATGCCGCCCGCGGCGTCGCCCGATTCGACGTGGGCGACGAAGAGGCGCACGGCGGCATCGGTGGTTGGCTGCTTGTCGAGCGCGATGCGGTATTGTTCGCGCGCCTGCGGATAGCGCTTGCGCGCCATCGCGACGTCACCGAGCAGGCGGTGGCCGTCCGCACGCCGCGGCATCTGCTTCGCGATCGTCCGCGCGCGCTCTTCCGCCTTGTCGATCTCCCCGCGCCGGAGGTCGATCTCGGCGAGCAGCACCTGGGCGGGGAGGTAATCCGGCTGGCCGGAGAGCGCTTTCTCCGCGCTGAAGATCGCGCCCGGCAGGTTGTTCGCCGCGAGCTGGTAGCGCGCGATCTCCGTCTGCCACGACGGATCGAACGCCGCCAGGCGCGCCATCCGGCCGAGCGCCGTCTGTGCTTCCTTCTCGTTGCCGAGCGCGAGGTAGGCGCGGCCGAGCACGGCCAGGGCTTCCAGATTCTCGGGGAGCGATGCTGCGATGTCCTTCGCGACCTCGAGCGCCTTGTCCGGGGCCTTGGTCGCGACGTAGATGTCGACCAGGCGCGATGCGGCCCTCACGTTGTTGCGCTCGATCGCCCGCGCCTTCTCGAGCCACCGAATGGCTGCGGCGTCGTTTCCTGCCGCCTGCTCCGCGACCGCGAGCTCGTACATTGCGCTCGTGTTCCTGGGTTCCTGCTTGAGGAGCCCCTCGAGCACCGCGCGCGCCGCGGCGTAGTCGCCTTCGGCCACGTCGAGCTTGGCGAGGTTGAGCTGCGCCGGAGCGAAGGACGTGTTCGCCGCGATCGCCTCGGTGTACGCCGCACGCGCCGCCTCGGCATCGCCCGCCGCGACGCTGGCGACGCCGAGAAGGTTCAGGGCCTCGGCGTTGCCGGGCTGACGCTTGACCACTGCCCTCGCCACCTCGACCGCCTCCTTGAACTGGCCGCGGCGGATGTGCAGCGCGACGAGCGCGACGCCCGCCCGGCCCTGGCCGGGATCCTTGCGGAACGCTTCCTGCAGATAGTGGATCGCGAGGTCGCCCTCGCCCCGGCCGAGCAGGTTGAAGCCGAGGGTCGTCTCGACCTCGGGCGCGCCCCCGCTCGCCTTCAGCGCGTCCTCGAGGTAGCGCGACGCGATGTTCAGTTGGCCTCTTCCCATGTAAGCGGCGCCGAGGAGGGCGAGCAACTGTGGGTCGTTCGGCGCCCGCTTGAGCGCCGCATCGAGATGCGTGATCGCCGCGCGCTCGTCGCGCATGCCCAACAGGACCGACGCGAGGAGCCGCCGCGCGCCGACGTCGTTCGGGCGCACCACGATGTATTGGTCGAGATAGCGGCGCGCCTTCTCGGGCTCGCCCAGGCTGAAGTGCGCGAGCCCCCCCAGGAGCAGGAGCTCCGGGGCCTGCTTCTGCAGGACGTCGATCGGCGCCGGGTCGATCGCGCGGGTGAGCTCCTCCATCGCGTCGCGCGTGCCGCGCGCGTCACCCCTCTTTGCGCGTGAGAGCGCGCGCACGTAGATGGCGCGCGGCTCGCGCGGGCTGTGCAGGCGGAGATACTCAACGTCCGGTTCCGCTTCGTCGAGCCGGCCGAGGTCCATCAGCAGCGTCGCGCGCCCGATGCGGGCGTCCACGTGGTCGGGATCGATCCCGATCGCCTTCGCGAACGCATCGAGCGCCGCCTGCACGTCGCCGGCGCCGAGCGCGAGCCGGCCCTTGAAGTACCAGACCCCGGCATCCTGGGGGGCGATCGCCATCGCCTCGTCGATGAGCTTCGACGCATCGCTTCGCTTGCCCGCGCGCGTATCGAGCTCGGCCAGCGCGAGGATCGCCGGCACGTAGCCGCGATCGAGCGCGCGTGCGTCTTCGTAGGCGCGCCGCTCGGAGGCGGTGTCGCCGATGGCCCCGTAGGCCTGGCCGCGCGTCATCAGCAGCTCGGGCCGCTGCGACTGCGGGACGGCGGCGGGAGGCAGTCGCTCCAGCAGCTCGCGGTGCTTGCCGAGCGCGAGCAGCGCGCGCGCCATCGGCAGCGCGATCTCGGAGCGGTCGACGCCGAGCTGCAGCGCGCGCTCGAACGAAGCTTCGGCGCCCGCCGGGTCCCCCTGCGCGATCTGCGCCTTGCCGAGGAGCACGTGCGCCACGAGCAGGTTGGGATCTTGCTGCAGCGCATTCTTGAGCTGGACGATCGCGCCGGAGAGATCGCTCTTCTCGTAGCGCTTGACCGCGTCTTCGTAATAGCGGGAGGCTTGGTCGGACCGCTGGGCGAGGGCCGGGGTGAGCATCCCGGCGAAGAGTGCCGCGGCAATCGCCAGCACGAGCGCCCGCGCCCAAGAGCGCCGGGATGACCGCGTCGGGACGGTTGACCGCGTCGGGACGGTTGACGGCGTCGGAATGGTTGACCGCGTCGGGACGGTTGACGGCGTCGGAATGGTTGACGGGTTACGGGAGGGTGAGTCGAGCTGTCTTTCCTGAGGAGTCATGTCGGTAACTTTGCACCCGGGCGGGCCGTGCGACGAAGACGCGCACTGTAAAAGATTGTGAAATAGGTATTTTTTCGCCCTGATTCCAGTGTCATAGACCGGGTGGGCGGTGGCTGGGGCTGTCGGTGGAAGCTACAATGCCTTTCCGGCCCGCCAGCCAAGGGGCTTGTTTGTAAACTTGTTTAAGCCTAGCATCTTAGTCGCTGATTCCACTATGGAATAGGGAGCGCAGCATGGGTACCCTTGGGTTCCTCCGCTTGGGCAGGATCGGTTCTTCGCTGTTGATCGTGATCGCTGCGGCGCTTACCGGCTGCGCGACGTCGGAACACCCGCCTGCGCCCGCGAGCGCGGCCACGGCCGACTACCGTTACCTCATCGGGCCGCTCGACACCGTCAACATCATCGTCTGGCGCAATCCGGAGCTCTCGATGAGCGTTCCGGTGCGGCCCGACGGGCGGATCACGACGCCGCTCGTCGAAGACCTTCCCGCGCTCGGCAAGGATCCGACCACGCTCGCGCGCGATATCGAGAAGGCGCTCTCGAAGTACATCCGCGATCCGGTCGTCACCGTCATCGTGACGAATTTCGCCGGGCCGTACACCGAACAGATCCGCGTGATCGGCGAGGCGACGCGACCGCAGATCCTGCCCTACCGGCAGAACATGTCGGTCCTCGACGTGATGATCGCCGTCGGCGGACTCACCGACTTTGCCGACGGCAACAACGCGCGCATCCTGCGCACCTCGGAGGGCAACAAGATCTACAGCGTGCGGCTCAGAGACCTCGTCAAGCGCGGCGACGTGACGGCCAACGTGGACATGAAGCCGGGCGACGTGCTCGTCATCCCGGAGAGCTGGTTCTAGAGGGACTCTGACTGGATTCCCGCTTTCGCGGGAATGACGGCAGCTTCGGTTGTCGCTGGAATGACGACTTCTTCCGTGGTTCGATGGCTTCGATGTGGAAATGACGATCGATGGATGAGTTGATTCGCCAGCTTACGGAGATCCTGCGCGGCATCTGGCAGCGGCGCTGGCTCGGGCTCGGAGTCGCGTGGCTCGCCGGGATCATCGGCGCAGCGGTGCTCTTCCGGATGCCCGATCAATACGAAGCGTCGGCGCGCGTCTACGTCGACACGCAATCGGTGCTGCGGCCGCTCATGTCGGGGCTCGCCGTGCAGCCGAACGTCGAGCAGGAGATGAGCATCCTCAGCCGCACGCTCATCAGCCGGCCGAACCTCGAGAAGCTCATCCGCATGACCGACATGGATCTGAAGCTCACGTCGCAGCGCGAGCGCGACCAGGCGATCGACGACCTGATGCGCACGATCAGGATCGCGAGCGTCGGACGGGAGAACCTGTACACGATCTCCTACCGCGACCCGAATCCCAACCAGTCGAAGAAGGTCGTGCAGTCCCTACTCTCGATCTTCGTCGAGTCGAGCCTCGGCGACAAGCGGCAGGACACCGCCCAGGCGCGCCGCTTCATCGAAGAGCAGATCCGCGCCTACGAGCAGCGCCTCGGCGAGGCCGAGAACCGGCTGAAGGAGTTCAAGCTGAAGTACATGGGATTGATGGGCTCCGAGGGCCGGGACTACTTCGGGCGGATGAGCCACGTCGGCGAGGAGCTCAACAAGGCCCGGATGGAGCTGCGCGCGGCCGAGCAGGCGCGCGATGCGCTCAAGCGTGAGGTCGCCGGCGAGGAGCCCGTATTCCTCCCGGACGGTCAAGGCGGTGGCGCCGGCTCCCAGTCCGGCATCGTTCCGGAGCTCGATGCGCGCATCGACGCCATGAAGAAGAACCTCGACGAGCTGTTGCGCGCTTACACCGACCAGCACCCGGACGTGGTCGGCACGCGGCGGGTGATCGCCGAGCTCGAAGCGCAGCGCGCCAAGGAGATCGAAGCACGCAGGAAGGCGGGCCCGACGAAGTCGGGCATGGGCCCGGTGGACCGGAACCCCGTCTATCAGCAGCTCAAGATCGCGCAAGCGGAGGCCGAGGCGAACGTCGCGGCGCTGCGCGCGAAGGTCGGCGCATACGAGGCGGAGTTCCAGCGACTGCGCTCGTCCCAGCAGATGCTCCCGCAGGTGGAGGCCGAATACGCGCAGCTCAACCGCGACTACGACGTGCAGAAGCGCAACTACGAAGCCCTCGTGGCGCGACGCGAGTCGGCCACGATGTCGAGCGAGATGGAGGCTTCGGGCACGGCCGACTTCCGCATCATCGATCCGCCGCGCGTCTCGCCGCAGCCGGTGGCGCCGAACCGCCTGCTGCTGCTGCCGCTGGTGCTGCTCGCCGCGCTCGGCGCGGGCATCGCCGCGAGCTTCGCCTGGAGCCAGATCAGGCCCACGTTCCACGATGGGCGCGCGCTGCGCACTCTCGCGGGACGGCCCGTGCTCGGCTCCGTCTCGCTCGTCCCGGACGACAACGTCCTGGCGCGCCGCCGGCGCCACAATTTCGCATTCTTCGGTTCTCTCGCAGGGCTCTTCGCGTGCTACGGCGCGGGCATTGCGCTCCTGCTCCTGACCAGTCGCGTTTCATAGGCGAGCCAACGTGAGCATCATCGAACAGGCCGCGGAGCGGCTCGAGCAACTGAGGAAGGCGGGAATCGACGTCCCGCTGGTCGACTCCAATCCGGCGCAGGCTGCGACACCGGCTCCGGCGGCGCCGGCCGTCGCGCCGGTCGCGGCAGGGCTCGCAACGCCGGATGCGGCGCTACCCCAGGCGCGCGCTTCCGCGGAGCCAGGGAGGCCGTCGCTGGGTGGACTGGGGAAGAAGCGGTCTCAGCGCGTGACCCTGGATCTCGCGCGGCTCCAGGCCGCGGGCATGGTCACGCCCGATTCGTCGAACTCCAAGATCGCGGGCGAGTTCCGCGTGATCAAGCGGCCGCTCCTCGCGAACGCGCAGGGCAAGGGCGTGACGCCGGTCGAACGCGGCAACCTCATCATGGTGACGAGCGCGCTCGCCGGCGAAGGCAAGAGCTTCGTCGCGGTGAACCTCGCCATGAGCATCGCGATGGAGGTCGACAGCCGGGTGCTCCTGGTCGATGGCGACGTGGTCGCACCGGGGGTCATGCGCACGCTCGGCCTGACCGAGTCGAAAGGGCTGATCAACCTGCTCACCACGCCGAGCCTGGACGTCGGCGACGTGCTGCTCAAGACCAACGTCGAGCGGCTCTCGATCCTCCCTGCAGGCACCGCGCACGATCGCGCCTCCGAGCTGCTGGCGAGCGATGCGATGGCGCGGCTCCTCGGCGACCTCGCGACGCGCTATCCGGAGCGGATCGTCCTCTTCGACTCGCCGCCGCTCCTGGCGACGACCGAGTCGCGCGCGCTCGCGTCGCACATGGGGCAGATCGTGGTCGTGATCGAGGCGGATCGCACGCCGAAAGGGACCGTGGAGGATGCGCTCTCCAAGCTCGAGTCCTGCCCGGTCGTGATGACCGTGCTCAACAAGGCCGTCGAGTCGGAGCTCGGCTCGTACTACGGCTATCGCAGCGGCAAGCGCTCGTGACCGGCGCGGAGCGTGGCATTTCGAGCCACGCCAGGAGCCGCCTGGCCGGTGCGGCGCTTTTTCCTCTGATGCGCTATGCGCTGATGACGGCCGCATCCGCGGCGCTCGCCATCGGCGCCGCGCCGGCGCTGGCCGATCAGTGGAAAGTCGAGCCGGGCGTGCGCGGAACGATCACGTACTCGGACAACCTCTCGCTCGCACCGCCCGGCAAAGAGGAAAGCGGCATGGCGCTGGGCCTCACGCCGCGCATCGGCATCACCGGGAGAGGGCCCCGGTACTCCGTGAACGCGGACTACGCGCTCAGCGGCTACTTCTACACGAACGGCACCCTGTCGAACCAGTTCTACAGCAACCTGAACCTCTTCGGAAACGTCGAGGCGATCGAGCGCTTCTTCTACGTCGACGGCGGAGTCAACATCTTCCAAAACTTCCTGTCGCCGCTCGGCCCGATCACCGTCAGCCCCGAGCTCAACACGAACAACCGCTACACCACCTACGTCTACCGCCTGAATCCGTACCTCAAAGGCCAGCTTCGCGGCGACACGAACTATCTCCTGCGCTGGAACAACACGTGGGTGGACTACAGCCAGAGCGGAATGCGCGAGTCCTACGTCTCCGACATCATCGGCCAGCTCGGCCAGCCGAGCGGGCTCGAGCGACGGGTGGGCTGGGGGCTCGACTACAACCGGAACTACGTCAAGTACAACCAGCAGGAAGGCTTCACCCGGGAACTCGTGCGCGGGATCCTCTACTACCAGGCCACGCCCGAGCTCCAGGTGTCCGGACGGGCCGGCTACGAGAACAACGACTACGCGCTCACCCGGTACTCGGGATCGATCTACGGGGCCGGCGTCGATTGGCGGCCGACCGACCGGACCAGCGTCAACGGATACTGGGAGCATCGGTTCTTCGGCAGCTCGTACGCCGCCAACCTCCAGCACCGGCATCGGATGC
This sequence comes from Burkholderiales bacterium, assembly GCA_020848075.1. GTDB lineage: Bacteria > Pseudomonadota > Gammaproteobacteria > Burkholderiales > SG8-39 > JAABRB01. The sequence continues at coordinate 32,714 of JADLAV010000062.1, read as the reverse complement.
TCGGCTTTCGCCTGTCCGGCTCCCGCGCGGTCACGACGTCCGCCCAGCAGTACAACCTCGGCACCGGCCTCGCCTACGACGTCGTGGACGCCGCGTTCATGAGCCGTATCCCGGACCCGGCGCAACGCCAGCAGGCGGTGCTCCAGTTCCTGCAGCAGACCGGCCTCCCGCCCATCCTCACGCAGCCGATCTACTTCTACAACAACCAGATCCTGCTGCAGGAGCGCATCGAGGCGGCGATCTCGCTCAACGGTGCGCGCAACAGCGTCGTGCTCACGGTCTACTTGAGCGACCAGGCGCCGATCACGGCAACGGGAACGCCGATCGACATCCTGCTCGCCAACAACCAGAACTTCGTGCAGCGCGGCGCCTCGGCGAGCTACACGTATAAGCTGAGCGGCAATCAGAACATCTCGATGCTCGCGTTGCGCTACCACACGAAGTACCGCTCGACGCTGATCCCGGGCGAGACCGACTACACGATCTTCCGTGCGCTCTTCACCTCGAACCTCAGCCGGCGCACTTCCTGGTTCGCCGGCGCGCGCTATCAGTGGCAGGATCCCAACAACTCGGCATTCGCGCAGTACCGCGAAGCCGCCGTCTTCGGCGGCATCGACTACACCTACAGGTAGGTTCGACCCATGTACGAAGCCTTCTACGGGCTGTCAGGGAAGCCATTTCAGCTGAATCCCGACCCCTCGTTCTACTTCGCGAGCCGCGGACACAAGCGCGCGTTCGCCTATCTCGAATACGGGCTCGTGCAGGGCGAGGGCTTCATCGTCATCACGGGCGAGGTCGGCGCCGGCAAGACCACGGTGCTCCGCAACCTGGTCGAGCACCTCGACCACAGCCGGGTCCAGGTGGCGCAGCTCGTCAGCACGCAGCTCGACGCCGACAACCTCCTGCGCTCGGTCGCCACCGCGTTCGGCATCCGCATCAAGCACGAGGACAAGGCGCGCATCCTCGCCGAGATCGAGGCCTATCTCACCGCGCTCGTCCTGGCGCGCAAGCGCGCACTGCTGATCGTCGACGAAGCGCAGAACCTCGCCGCGCAGGCGGTCGAGGAGCTGCGTATGCTCTCGAACTTCCAGCTCGGCACCCAGGCGCTCCTGCAGAGCTTTCTCGTCGGCCAGCCGGGCCTGCGCGAGATCATGCAGAGCAACCAGATGCAGCAGCTGCGCCAGCGGGTGCTCGCCTCGTATCACCTCGGCGCGATGGATCGCGCGGAGACCCAGGCGTACATCGAGCACCGCCTGCGGCGCGTGGGCTGGTCGGGCGGCAAGCCCCGCTTCGAAGACGGCGCGTTCGACCTCATCCACGAGTTCAGCGGCGGTATCCCGCGTAAGATCAACACGCTCTGCAACCGGCTCCTGCTCGCCGGCTTCCTGGTCGAGAAGCTGGTCTTCGCGCGGAAGGACGTGGCGGTCGTGATCCGCGAGATCACCGAGGAGTCGGGGATGGAGGTGGTGGAAGGCGGGGCCGTGCCCAAGCCCAAGACCCCGCCTGCGCCCGCGCCCGCGCCCGCGCACGCACCCGGGCGCGCGCCCGCGCCCGACGCGGGACAGCTCATGTCCCACCCGGTGTTCGACTTGCCGCACCGCCCGGTGGGTGGGCCGCCGCCGGACGAGCTCGAAACCCGGGTGGCGCGCCTGGAGCGCACCCTCGCCGCGACGCTCGACCTCCTCTACCGCGTGATGCACGGCGGGCAGGATCGGCCGAAATCCGATGCGGAGCAGCCCCCGGGGGCACAGGAGCAGAAGTGATGGGCGATTTCCCGCGCGCGATCGGCCCGGTGTTGTGCGTGGTCGGCGCGCGGCCGAACTATATGAAGATGGCGCCGATCATCCGGGCGTTCGCCGCGCGCACCGAGCTGCCGCGGCCAGTGCTGGTGCACACCGGGCAGCACTACGATGCGTCGATGAACGACCGTCTCTTCGCCGACCTCGCGCTGCCGCTCCCCGACATCAACCTCGAGGTCGGATCGGCGTCGCACGCGGTGCAGACCGCCGAGATCATGCGCCGCTTCGAGCCGGTGCTCGACGCCCAGCAGCCCGCGTGCGTGCTGGTGGTGGGCGACGTCAACTCCACGCTCGCCTGCAGCCTCGTGGCCGCGAAAAAGCAGGTGCCGGTAGTGCACGTCGAGGCGGGTCTGCGGAGCTTCGACCGTGCGATGCCGGAGGAGATCAACCGCGTCCTCACCGACCAGATCGCCGACGTGCTCTACACGACCGAGCGCACCGCGCACGAGAACCTCGCGCGCGAGGGCATTCCCGTGGAGCGCATCCACTTCGTCGGCAACGTGATGATCGACTCGCTGCTCGCCAATCGGTCGCGCGCGCCCTCGCCCGCCGAGGCGCTCCGCCGCGCTGGTGCGCCGAGCGCGCCCGCCGAGAGCGCGAGCGGCTACGGCGTCGTCACGTTGCACCGGCCATCGAACGTCGACCGCGCGGAGACGCTGTCGCAAGCGCTCGGCATCCTGCGTGAGGTGAGCGAGCGCCTGCCGCTCGTCTGCGCGCTGCATCCGCGCACGCAGCAGAACATCGCTCGCTTCGGGCTGGGGCACCTGCTCCGGACCGAGCGGCTCGTCGTGCTGCCGCCGCTCGGCTACCTCGACATGCTCGGGCTCATGGCGGGTGCGAGGTTCGTCCTCACCGACTCGGGCGGCATGCAGGAGGAAACCACCGCGCTCGGCGTGCCCTGCCTCACCATGCGCGAGAACACCGAGCGGCCGATCACCGCCGAGCAGGGCACCAACACCATCGTGGGGCGGAACCGCGGGCTCATCCTCGCCCTCGTCGAGGAGACCCTGCGCACCGGCGGCAAGCGCGGGCGTGTCCCCGAGCTGTGGGACGGGCACGCCGCCGAGCGCATCGCCGCGCACCTCGCCGGCTGGCTCGCCGAGCGCAAGGTCTCCGCGGGAGCCTGACCGTGGTCGCACCCGAGCCGGTCCGCACGCGGATCGTCAACGCCCTCACCATCGACGTCGAGGACTACTTCCAGGTCTCGGCGTTCGGGCCGCACATCGCGCGCGAGGCGTGGGACACGATTCCGGTGCGCGTCGAGCGGAACGTCGAGCGCATTCTCGAGATGCTCGCCGAGCACCGCGCGCACGCGACCTTCTTCACCCTCGGCTGGGTCGCCGAGCGCTGCCCCGCGCTCGTGCGGAGGATCGTGGATGCGGGACACGAGATCGCGAGCCACGGCTACGCGCACCATCGGGCGAGCGAGCTCTCGCCCGGTGAGTTCTGCGCCGACATCGGCCGTGCCAAGACCGTGCTCGAGGACACGGCGGGCCAAGCGGTGAAGGGCTATCGCGCGCCGAGCTTCTCGATCAGCGAGCGGAACGGCTGGGCGTTCGAGTGCATCGTGGAGGCGGGCTACCGCTACAGCTCGAGCATCTACCCGATCAAGCACGACCACTACGGCATGCCGAGCGCGCCGCGCTTTCCGCACGCGCCGCACCCGGAGCTCCTCGAGCTGCCGGTCACCACCACCCGCATGCTCGGCCGCAACCTGCCGGCGGGCGGCGGCGGCTACTTCCGGCTGATGCCCTATCCCGTCTCGCGCTGGTTCATCCGGCGTGTCAACCGCATCGACGGTCATCCGGCGATCTTCTACTTCCACCCCTGGGAGGTGGACCCGGAGCAGCCGCGCGTGCCAGGGATCGGCGCGAAGACGCGCTTTCGCCACTACCTCAACCTCCGCCGCATGGAGCAGCGCCTGCGCCGCCTGCTCGACGACTTCCATTGGGATCGCGTCGATCGGGTGTTTTTGAAGGAGCGGGAGGAATGAGGGCGAGAGCGTCTTTTGTCCCCTCCTTTCCAAGGAGGGGTGTCGCGCAAAGCGCGACGGGGTGGTTGGGGCGACGGGGCGGATGAAGGCGCGACACGCAACGTAACCGCATGAAGATGTCCCTCTCCGAGGTCTCCCCCGCCCTCACGGTCCGCGCCTACGCGCCGGCCGACCGCGAGCGCTGGAGCGCGTTCGTCGAGCGCTGCCCGGAGGCGACGTTCTTCCACCGCATCGAGTGGAAGGACGTGATGGAGCAGATCTTCCGGCACCGGACGCACTACCTCCTGGCCGAGCGCGCCGGCGAGATCGTCGGCGTGCTCCCGCTCGCGGAGGTGAAGAGTCTTCTCTTCGGGCACTCGCTCGCCTCGCTCCCCTTCTGCGTGTACGGCGGCTCGGCGACGACCGATCCCGACGCCGCCCCGGTGCTCCACGGCACCGCACGGCACCTCGCGCGCGAATTCGGCGCAAGCTATCTCGAGCTCCGCCACCGCGAGCAAAAAGAGCCCGGCTGGCCGAAGCAGGATCTCTACGTCACGTTCCGCAAGGCGATCCTCCCGGAAGTCGAAGTGAACATGCTCGCCATCCCGCGCAAGCAGCGCGCGATGGTACGCAAGGGCATCCAGCGCGGTCTCCAGAGCGAATTCGACTCCGGCGTGGACCGCTTCTTCGCGCTCTACGCCGACAACGTCCACCGGCACGGCACGCCCGCGCTGCCGAAGCGCTACTTCGCGATGCTGAGAGAAGTCTTCGGCGACGCCTGCCGGGTGCTCACCGTGCTCGATTCGCAAGGCGAGCCCCTCTCGAGCGTCCTCGCCTTCTACTTCCGCGACGAAGTGCTGCCCTACTACGCGGGCGACCACGAGCGTGCGCGCGAGCTCGCCGCGAACGACTTCAAATACTGGGCGCTGCTCCGCGACGGCTGCGAGCACGGCTATCGCATCTTCGACTACGGGCGGAGCAAGCAGGGCACCGGCAGCTTCGACTTCAAGAAGAACTGGGGCTTCGCGCCCACGCCGCTCGTCTACGAGTACGCGCTGCTGCGCGGCGACCGCATCCCCGAGAACAATCCGCTCAATCCCAAGTACCGCGCCTTCATCGCGGCGTGGCGCCGGCTGCCGATCGGCCTCGCCAACGCCATCGGGCCGTACATCGTGCGCAACCTGGGATAGATCGTCGCCGAGCCGTGGAACCGCTGCTCTTTCTCTCGCACCGCATCCCCTTTCCGCCGAACAAGGGCGACAAGGTGCGCTCGTATCACCTGCTCAACCATCTCGCAGCGCGCTACCGGATTCATCTCGGCACGTTCGTGGACGATCCGGCGGACTGGCCGCACGTGGATGCGCTCCGGGCGCGCTGCGCGAGCGTACTCGCCCGACCGCTCGATCCGCGTCGCAGCCGCATCAGAAGCCTCGCCGGGCTCTTCACCGGCGAGCCGCTGACGCTACCCTACTTTCGCGACCGCGCGCTCCAGCGCTGGGTCAATCGGACCGTCTATCGCGAGCGCATCCGCAAGTGCTTCGTCTTCTCCTCGGCGATGGCCCAGTACGTGACCGGCCTGCCGAAGCTCCTCCGAGTGGTCGACCTGGTCGACGTCGACTCGGAGAAGTGGCGCCAATACGCAACCGAGCGTCGCTGGCCGCTCTCCTGGATCTATCGGCGCGAGGCGGACCGCCTGCTCGCGTGGGAGGCGGCAGCAGTCCGCGAGTTCGATGCGGGCCTTCTAGTGACTCCCGCTGAAAGAGCCTTGTTCGCGCAGCACGCGCCGCGGGAGGCCGGGCGCGTGCACGTCGTCGCAAACGGCGTGGACACGGATCACTTCTGTCCCGACGTGCGCCTCGAACGACCGTTTCCCGCGAACGAGAAGGCGATCGTCTTCACCGGCGCAATGGACTACTGGCCGAATGCCGACGCCGCCCGCTGGTTCGCCTCGGACATTCTGCCGAGCGTCGTGCAGCGCGATCCAGACGCTCAGTTCTACGTGATCGGGATGAATCCGCCGCCCTCGGTGCGTGCGCTCGCGCAGAATCCGGCCGTGACCGTGACCGGGCGCGTGCCCGACACGCGGCCTTACCTGCAGCACGCGGCGGTGGCGGTCGCCCCGCTTCGCCTCGCGCGCGGGGTGCAGAACAAGATCCTCGAGGCGATGGCGATGGCGCGGCCGGTCGTTGCTTCGACCGAATGCGTGCGTGCGCTGTCGGCCGTGCCGGATCGCGAGATCCTGGTCGCAGGCGATGCGTCCGAGTTCGCCTCGCGCGTGCTCGACGCGCTGTCGAGCGATCGGGACGGGATGGGCGGGGCCGCCCGCCGGCGCGTGCTCGACGATTACCAATGGTCGCGCAATCTCGCGCGAATCGATGCGCTGCTCGGGGATGCGCCGATCCCGGCGCAGCCGCCGGTATCGACCGCCCCTGCCGTGGTCCACATCCGCGCTGCGAGCGGCTGACGGGAAAGCTTCGATGAAAGCCGAAACCCACTTCGCACCCGAGACCGGCGTCCGCCGCCCGGCTTCGACCCGGGTCGCCGGCCTCGCAGCGGCGCTCGTCACCCTCGGACTGCTCGGTGCGTTCTGGGAAACCGCGCTGTCCGTCGAGGCGATCTGGCGCCGCTCGGAAACCTTTGCCCACGGCTACGTCGTCATCCCCATCACCCTGTGGCTGATCTGGCGCAGGCGCGACGCGCTCGCGGCGCTCCCGGTGCGGCCGTGCTGGCCCGCGCTAGGTCTGGTGGCGCTCTTCGGCTTCGGCTGGATGCTCGGCAATCTCTCGAGCGTCCTCGGCCTCGAGCAGTTCAGCCTGCTCTTCATGATCATCGCGGGGATCGTCGCGGTCGTCGGCCTCCCGATCGCACGCGAGATCGCGTTTCCGCTCGCGTTCCTGATCTTTGCGATCCCGGTCGGCGAGTTCCTGGTTCCATTGCTCATCGACCGCACGGCCGACGCTACGATCGTCGCGTTGCGGGCCACGGGCGTTCCTGTTTTCAGGGAGGGGAACCACTTCTCGATTCCCTCCGGTCAATGGTCGGTCGTCGAGGCGTGCAGCGGTATCCGCTACCTGATCGCCTCGCTCATGGTCGGAACGCTCTACGCCTATCTGTCCTATCGGTCCGCGCGCAAGCGCGCGCTGTTCGTGCTGGCATCGATCATCGTCCCGATCGTGGCGAACTGGATGCGCGCCTACATGATCGTGATGATCGGGCACCTCTCCGGCAACAGGCTCGCGGTCGGGATCGACCACATCATCTACGGCTGGATCTTCTTCGGCGTCGTCGTGCTCATCATGTTCTGGATCGGGTCACGCTGGCGGGAAGACCAGGAACTCCCTGCAGCGAAGCCGGGCCAGCAAGCCGCCGCTCTTGCAACGAGCGCACCCCGGACGACCCCCGTGGCGCTCGCAGTCATCGCGGCGCTCGCGCTCGGAATCGGCTGGCGTCCACTCGGCGCGGCGCTCGACGCTCGCACGCAAGCCGCGGCCGCCGAGCTGCCCGCGGTAACCGGAGCCGCCGGCTGGCAGACCGCGTCTCCACCGCAGACCGTCTGGACACCCCATTTCGTCGGCCCTCAGAGTGAACTGCATCAATGGTTCACCAAGGACGGTCAGGTCGTGGGCCTCTACGTTGCGCTCTACAACAGGCAGACGCAGGGGCACGAGCTCATCGGGTCGCAAAACCAGCTGGTGACGCCGAGCGACAAGCGCTGGGCGCAGGTCGCCGACGGGCGCCGCGCCATCGAGTGGGGCGGCACGCCGATCACGGCCCGGACGGCCGAGATCGCGGGCGGGCCCGATCCGCTGGCGGCGCGGTCGTGGTACTGGGTGGACGGCCGCTTCACTTCCAGCGACACCATTGCCAAAGCGTTGCTCGCAGTCGCGAAGATCTCGCTCGACCCGGATTACTCCGCCGTCATCGTGATCTATACGCCCAAGACCAACCCGGCGGCGCGGGGTGAACGGGCGCTCGACGCGTTCTCGCGGGATATGGCGGCCGCAGTCATGAACGCGCTGCACGCGGCGACGGCTGGGTGAGACATGCACGTTCCCGCGGATCGTCGCCCGCTGGTTCTCCACGTCGTCTATCGCTTCGCCGTGGGCGGACTGGAGAACGGCCTCGTGAATCTGATCAACCGGCTTCCGTTCGGTGCATGGCGCCATGGCGTGGTTTCGCTCACCGACATTTCGCCCGAGTTCTGCCGGCGGGTGCAGCGAGTCGACGTCCTCTACGAGGCGCTCGACAAGGATCCCGGCCACTTGGTCGGGATGTATCCGCGCCTCTTCCGCCTTTTTCGCAAGCTCCAGCCGGCCATCGTCCACACGCGCAACATGGCCGCACTGGAGGCGACGCTCCCTGCGTGGGCTGCGGGCGTGCCCATCCGGATCCACGGCGAGCACGGGTGGGATGCCGCCGACCTGGACGGTTCGAATGCGCGGCTCCGATGGACGCGCCGCGCGTTCAGTCCGTTCGTCACGAGCTACGTCGCCCTCTCGCAGCACTTGCAGGATTACCTCAGCCGGCGCATCGGCATTCGCCCCGAGCGCATCGCACAGATCTACAACGGCGTCGACGCGACGCGCTTTTCGCGGCCCGGCGACGGACGTCCCGCGATTTCGGGCTGCCCGTTCTCGGGTGCAGGGCTCTGGCTGGTCGGCACGGTGGGCAGGATGGAAGCGGTGAAGGATCCTGCGAACCTCGCCCGGGCCTTCGTGCGCGCAATCGAGCGGGATCCGACTGCGCGAACCCGTCTGCGGCTCGTCATGGTGGGCGACGGCACGCAGAAGGCCGAAGTCGAGCACATTCTCGGGCAGGCGGGGCTCGCCGAGCTCGCCTGGCTTCCCGGCGAGCGCGATGACGTCCCGGAGATCCTGCGTGGGTTAGACTGTTTCGTGCTTCCGTCGCGCGCCGAGGGCGTCTCCAACACGATCCTCGAAGCGATGTCGAGCGGCCTTCCGGTGGTCGCGACGCGGGTCGGCGGGAACGCCGAGCTCGTCGAAGACCGGCTGACGGGCCGACTGGTGCCGCCTGCCGACGGCGAGGCGCTGGCGACGAGGATTCTCGATTACTCGCACCACCCCGACGTCGCGCGCCGCCACGGCAAGGCCGGTCGCAACCGGGTGGAACGCCAGTTCAGCCTCGACCGCATGGTGGCCGAATACGACCGGCTCTACCGCCATCTCCTGCAGCGGCGCGGCGTCCCCGATCCGTCGCTCACCCGGGCCTGAGCGTACGGAGACCGAGCGGACCATGTGCGGCATCGTTGGCGTATTCGACGTGCGCGGCAAGCGCGAGATCTCCCGCAGCCTCATCGAGCGCATGAACGAGTCGCAGCATCACCGCGGACCGGACGAGGGCGGCATCCACCTCGAGCCGGGGCTCGGGCTCGGGCATCGCCGGCTCTCGATCATCGATCTCGCAACCGGCCAGCAGCCGCTCTACAACGAGGACGGCACGGTCTGCGTGGCGTTCAATGGCGAGATCTACAACTTCCAGGAGCTGATCCCCGAGCTCACCCGTCTCGGCCACGTGTTCCACTCCAGGTGCGACACCGAAGTGATCGTGCACGCATGGGAGGCGTGGGGCGCCGAGTGCGTCAACCGCTTCCGCGGCATGTTCGCGTTCGCGCTGTGGGACCGGAACAAGGAAACGCTCTTCCTCGCCCGCGACCGCCTCGGCGTCAAGCCGCTCCATTACGCGGCGTTGGACGACGGCACCGTGATCTTCGCCTCGGAGCTGAAGGCGCTCACGGCGCACGCCGGGCTCGACCGGAACCTCGAGCCATACGCCATCGAGGAGTACTTCGCGCTCGGCTATGTCCCCGAGCCGCGCACCATCTACCGCGGCGCGCGCAAGCTCCCGCCCGCGCACACGCTCGCGATCGTGCGCGGACAGCGCATCCCCGCCCCGCAGGAGTACTGGGACGTCAGCTTCACGCTCGACAACCGCATCGGCGAGGCCGAAGCATGCGAGGAGCTCGTGCGCCGGCTGCGCGAATCGGTGAAGCTCCGCATGATCTCGGACGTGCCGCTCGGCGCGTTCCTCTCGGGGGGCGTCGATTCGAGCGCGGTCGTCGCGATGATGACCGGGCTCTCGAGCGACCCGGTCGAAACCTGCTCTATCGCGTTTGCCGACCCCGCTTTCGACGAGTCGAGGTATGCGCAGGAGGTCGCAGACCGCTACCGCACGCGCCATCACGTCGACCGCGTCGAGAGCGACGATTTCGATCTGATCGACACGCTCGCCACAACCTACGACGAGCCCTATGCCGACAGCTCCGCGATTCCCACGTACCGCGTGTGCCAGCTCGCCCGCACGCACGTGACCGTGGCGCTGTCGGGCGACGGCGGCGACGAGAGCTTCGGCGGCTACCGCCGCTACCGCATGCACATGGGCGAGGAGAGGATGCGCTCGGCGCTGCCGCTCGCCGTGCGACGCCCGGTGTTCGGCCTCCTCGGCCGCATGTACCCGAAGGCCGACTGGGCGCCGCGCGTCTTCCGCGCGAAGAGCACCTTCCAGGCGCTCGCGCGTGACTCGGTCGAGGCCTACTTCCACGGGGTCTCGATCCTGCGCGACGACATGCGCGCGCAGCTCTTCGGCAACACCCTGAAAGCCCAGCTCGGCGGCTACAACGCGGTCGAGGTCTTCCACCGCCACGCGCAGCGCGCCAACCGGGACGACCCGGTCGCGCTCGTCCAGTACCTCGACCTGAAGACCTATCTCGTTGGTGATATCAACACCAAGGTGGATCGCGCTAGCATGGCGCATTCGCTCGAAGTGCGAGAGCCGCTGATGGACCACCCGCTGGTCGAGTGGCTCGCGGGCCTGCCCTCATCGCACAAGGTCCGCGGAAGCGAGGGTAAGTACGCGCTGAAGAAGGCAATGGAGCCATACCTGCCACCGCAGATCCTGTATCGGCCAAAGATGGGGTTTGCCGTTCCGCTGGCCCGCTGGTTCCGCGGGCCGTTGCGCGAGCGGGTCCGCAATGCGGTGCTTGGCGCGCGGATGGCCGATACCGGGCTCTTCAACCAAAGCTACCTCAGGCATCTCGTCGATGCACATCAGTCGGGGGGGCGCGATTACAGCGCGCCGCTCTGGACGCTGCTGATGTTCGATTCGTTCCTCGGGCTGTGCGCCGGGTCGGCGGCAGCGACGACAAGACTCCAGGCTGTGGGATGACCCTGCGAGTCCTCCACATTCTCGATCACTCGGTTCCGTTGCACAGCGGGTACACCTTCCGGACACTCGCGATCCTACGCGAACAGCGCGCGCTCGGCTGGGAAACGTACCATCTCACGAGCCCCAAGCACGTCGCGCCTGGCCTCCCGGAAGAGGAAGTGGAGGGCCTGAAGTTCTACCGTACCCGCTGGCGGCCGGAGGGACTTGCGCGGTTCCCGGTACTTCGGGAGGTCGCGATGATGCGGGCTATCGCGCGGCGGCTCGACGAGGTCGTCGCGCTCGTGCGTCCTGATATTCTTCATGCGCACTCGCCGGTGTTGAACGCGCTACCGGCGCTGCGCGTGGGCCGGCGGCACCGCCTGCCCGTCGTGTACGAAGTTCGGGCGCTCTGGGAGGACGCGGCCGTGGATCACGGAACGAGCCGGGAATGGGGCCTGCGCTACCGCGGGACACGCGCGCTCGAGACTTACGCGCTGCGCCGGGCCGATCACGTGACGACGATCTGCGACGGGCTTCGGAATGACATCGTGGCGCGCGGGATCCCGCCAGCCAAGGTGACGGTGATTCCGAATGCCGTGGACGTCGATGCGTTCCGCTTTCGCGCCGCACCCGACGTCGCACTCAAAAGGTCGCTCGGGCTCGACCGGAGCATCGTCGTGGGGTTCATCGGCTCGTTCTATGCATACGAGGGCCTCGACCTCCTGGTAGAAGCCCTGCCCGACGTACTCGAAAAGTTCCCGGAGACGCGTCTCCTCCTAGTCGGAGGCGGTCCGCAGGAGGAAACCCTCAAGGCGCTGATCGCGGCACGCGACCTACAGAACAAGGTGATCTTCGCTGGTCGCGTGCCCCATGACAACGTCCATCGCTACTACAGCATCGTCGATGTCTTCGCTTATCCTCGGCGCTCCATGCGCCTTACCGAGCTCGTGACGCCGCTGAAGCCGCTCGAGGCGATGGCCCAGGGACAACTGCTCGTCGCCTCCGACGTTGGCGGCCATCGGGAGCTCATCCGCGATGGCGAGACGGGCATCCTCTTCAAGGCGGGAAACCGGGAGTCCCTCGCCGACGCAGTCCTGCGGCTGCTGGCGGACCGCAATCGATGGACGCAGCTCCGTGCGCGCGGACGCGAGTTCGTCGAGCAGGAACGGAACTGGCGCCAAAGCGTGGCGCGCTACCGCGAGATCTTCGCCACTCTGGCGCCGAGTGCCTGATGGAGTGGCGCGAGTTGAGACTGGGGCTTGTGGGCCCGTTGCCACCACCCGCGGGCGGCATTGCAAACCAGACACTCCAGCTCGCGGAGCTGCTGAGGAGCGAGGGCGTGGCGATCACATTGGTGCAAACGAACGCGCCATATGTTCCGCGTTTCGTCGGTCGCCTCCGAGGCGTTCGCGCGTTTTTCCGACTGGTGCCTTATCTGGCGCGCCTTTGGCGCATGACTGCGCGCGTGGACGCGGTACACGTCATGGCGAATTCGGGCTGGTCGTGGCACCTCGTCGCCACGCCGGCCATCTGGATAGCGAGCCTGCGGGGAATTCCAGCCATCGTGAATTATCGCGGCGGCAAAGCAGAATCCTTCCTCGCCGGGTCCGGCGTCAGCGTTCGCCGGACGCTCGCGCGATCTTCGATCGTGGTGGTCCCTTCCGGCTTCCTGCAGGAGATCTTTTCGCGGTCCGGGCTTCGCGCCGAGGTGGTGCCGAACATCGTCGATCCCGCGCGGTTCAGACCGGGCCCGACGCCTGTAGCCGCCCGCGCGCCACATGTCGTCGTCACGCGGAATCTCGAGCCGCTGTACGACATTCCGGCGGCACTGAAAGCCTTCAGGCGGATCGTCGAAGCAATGCCTGGTGCCCGCATGACCATCGCGGGAACGGGACCCGACCGTGAGCCGCTTCGGTCGCTTGCTGAGAAGCTTGGAATCGGGGCAGCCGTCCGTTTTCCGGGTCGGCTCGACCGCGAGGAGATCGCCGAGCTCTATCGAACTGCGACGGTCGCGCTCAATCCGAGCCGTGTCGACAACATGCCGAACTCGGTCCTCGAAGCGCTCGCAAGCGGCGTGCCGGTCGTGAGCACGCGCGCGGGCGGCGTGCCGTTCTTTGTCAAGGACGGTGCGACTGCGCTCCTCGTGGATGTCGGCGATGACCAAGGCATGGCTGCCGCCGTGCTGCGACTGGCACATGAGCCGTCGCTCGCGGAATCCCTGGTGCAGGCGGGACTACGAGAAGCGCAGCGATACACGTGGCCAAGCGTGGGCGGCGCCTGGCTTGCCGTGTATCGAAAAGCCACGGTTCGAGGCTCTGCCGCACAACATCCAGCGTGACGCGTTCCTGCCCACTGATTTCGGCAGAACGGACCGCCGGATCGTCGAGCAAGCGCCAAAGCAAGCATCGCAATGTACAGTGATTCATGAGCAAGGTCCTCGCAGCCGGGCCGGTCCTGTTCCTCGTGGGAGGTGGCGGCTTCGTCTGGGAAGCCGGAAGCCTGCTCGGGGGGCTGCCCCAATCAGTCGACTGGGTCTTCGTGCTTCCCGACGACTCGGTCACGCCCGCGTGGACGCGCGTTGGCACCGTGCACAAGCTGCCGACCTTCGCTCAGCGGAGCGACCGCGGCTTTCTCGGCCCGGCGCTGCGCTTCCTCCACTGTGCCTTGAGCGCATGGCGGCTGGTACGGAGGGTTCGCCCTCGTCTTGTCATCTGCATGGGTTCAGCGATGGCCGTCCCGGTCTTGGTGCCAGCGAAAATGCTGGGATCGACCTCGGTGTTCATCGAGAGCATCACCAGGACGAGCGAGCTCTCGAGAACCGGGAAGCTGGTCAACTGCCTCCGGTTGGCCGACCTCTTCCTCGTCCAATGGCCGGAACTTGCTGACGAGCAGCTGGGGTGCAGATTCGAAGGGACTGTCCTGTGATCTTCGTGACCGTTGGGACGACCCACTTCGACCCCCTCATCCAGGAAGTCGACCGGCTGGCCGGACTCGGCCGGCTGCCGGGACCGGTCGAATGCCAGATCGGATCCGGCGCTTATGAACCCCGCCACTGCGCCTTCTTTCGCTTCCGTCGTTCGATCGACGATCTGCTCGCAGGCGCCGATCTGACCATATGTCATGGCGGAGCAACCGTGTTTTCGCTACTGGCTCTGGCGAAGAGGTTCGTGGCGGTGCCGAACACGGCACTTGCGGACGATCATCAGACGAAGCTCCTGACACACCTGGCCAAGTACGCGCCGTTGCACTGGGCGCCGAAACTGTCCGATCTCGAGCGCGCGGTGACCGCTGCGCTCGCATCGCCGCCCCCCCGCCTGATCCAGCCGCACCTGGCGGACTTTCTCGCGCCGATCGTCCTCGGCGGGCGGTTCGAGGCTGTCGCGAGCCGCAGGCGTGTGTGACCCAAATCTACGGTAGCAGCCGACAACAGCGAGCGACCTCGGTTTATCGACATCCCGGCAATGATCCAGAGGATCTACACGAGGCTGGTCTCGTCGGTCCTGTTTCCGCTTCACGAGCGCGTGAAACGGCACTCGACCGTCGCAGTGCGTCGTGCGATGGAGCAGTCGCAGTGGTGGTCCCGCGAGCGGCTGGAGGCCCTGCGCGCGGAGCGTCTGCGGGCGCTCCTCCAAAGTGCCCAGCAACACGTCCCCTATTACCGGACCCGGTTTCGGGAACTCGGCTTCGATGCGCAGGATGCATGTGATACGGCCGTCCTTGAACGGCTGCCGTTACTCTCCAAGGCGGACGTCCGCGCGAACCTCGAGCTCATGAAATCCGAACGTGCCGAGGAGCTTTCCCGCTTCAACACCGGTGGATCGAGCGGCGAGCCGTTGATCTTCTTCATCGGCCGGGAACGCATCAGCCACGACGTCGCTGCGAAATGGCGGGCGACGCGCTGGTGGGGTGTCGACATCGGCGACCGGGAGATCGTCGTCTGGGGTTCCCCGATCGAACTGGGCGCGCAGGATCGGATGCGAGCACTGCGGGATCGACTCCTCCGGACGCGATTGCTTCCGGCGTTCGAGATGTCGCGCGCCAATCTGGACAAATTCGTCGCAGCGATCCGGAATGCCAGACCGGCGATGCTTTTCGGATATCCCTCGTCCCTCGCCCTGATCGCTCGACATGCGGAGCAAAGCGGCGTCCGGATGGACGATCTCGGAATCCTTGTGGCCTTCGTCACGGCCGAGAAGCTCTACGACGAGCAGCGTGGCGCGATCTCCCGGGTCTTTGGCTGCGCCGTGGCCAACGGCTACGGCGGCCGGGACGCCGGCTTCATCGCGCACGAGTGCCCGAGCGGCGGGATGCACATCACCGCCGAAGACGTGATCGTCGAGACGGTGCGGCCCAACGGCACTCCCGCGGCTGCCGGCGAGCCTGGAGAGATCGTAGTCACGCATCTCGCGACGCGCGATTTCCCCTTCATCCGGTACCGAACGGGAGACATCGGTGTGCTGGACGACCGCCCATGCCCCTGCGGGCGCGGGCTGCCGCTGCTCGACGAGATCCAGGGCCGCGCGACCGATTTCGTCGTCGCCGCCGACGGCACCGTGATGCACGGCCTCGCCTTGATCTACGTGCTGCGGGACATCTCCGGCATCGCGTCCTTCAAGATCATTCAGGAAAGCCTGGATCGGACGCGAGTGCAAGTGGTTCCCGGCCCCGAGCACAGCGAGGCAATCCGCGGCACGATCAAGCGTGGGCTCAAGGCGCGGCTCGGGAACTCGGTGCAGATCGAGGTCGAGGAGGTTTCACACATCGCACCCGAGGCGTCCGGCAAGTTCCGCTACGTTGTCAGCCGAGTGGGCACTCGATGATCCCCCCCGTTGGAAGATGACGATCCTCTACGGCGTCTTTGCCACGCAGTCGGCCAGCGCTGATCCGGCGACCCTCGCAAGCCTCGCGCAAGAGACGGACTCACCCGGTCCCGATCATGCCGTGTTCGACAAACCCAGCCTGGCTTTGCGGCTGCGCGGAGCTGCGGCCACCGGCGCCGCGACGGTCGCCAGCGGCACGACCCTAGACGGCGTCGAAGTGGCTGTCGTGGGCCGGCCGCTTGCACGCCCCGGAGCCGCTCTCGACATCCCGCGGCTCGAATGGCCTCGGCTCAGGGAATCGCTCAGCGTGCTCGACGGCTACTGGCTTGCGTTCGCCCACGACGAGAACTCACGCAGTCTCGAGGTGCTGTGCGACAGGCTCGGCGTGGCATGGCTCTATTGGGCCATGGTACCGGGTGGAGTGGCCTTTTCGAGCGACTTCGGCGCTCTCGCCAGAGCCCTGCCAGAGCGCCCGCGGCTGAACGATGCGGCCTGTCTGCAGATGCTGACCGTCACGTATCCGACCGACGACACCACGTGCTTCGAGGAAATGCAGGTGGTTTCGCCCCGCGCGCTCCTCACGTTCCGCGGAGGCTCTGTACTCACAAGGGAACGATCGCGGCCGAGCTACGGCGACCGCTGGGTCGGGGCGACACAGAAAGCGAAATTCGAAGCATTGGACGCCGCCCTCGATCGCGGTTACGAAGCCTGGTCCTTGGGGAGCGGAGCGAGGCAGTGGGCGGTTGCACTCTCTGGCGGAAACGACTCGCGATACGCGCTCGGCGTCCTTCTCCGGCACCAGGAGCGCCCCTCCTGCGCCACGTTCGGCATGCCGGGCAGCAGCGACGTCAGGGGCGCCGTTGCCGTGTGCAGTCGTGAGCAGCTTCGGCACGAGCTCTTCGTCACCGGGCGACGCACGTCCTGGGACTCGTGGCGCGCCGGAGTGCAGCGGCTCGGCGTCGTGGCAGGCTACCAGTACGGCGCCGGCTGGGCGCACGATTGGCGGGAGACGCTCCGGGCGCTCGATGGCCAGGTGGTGTTGGGGTACCTCGGCGATGCGCTCTCGGGCCGACACCTGGTTGACCATTACCGCGGCGACTGGCTCGCCAACTGGGAGGCGTGGAGTCTTGACCTGCGCGATGACGGCACCTGGACCGGGTCGGACATGCTCCGGCCGGAAGCGCGCGAGCGAGCGCGCGCTGTGGCGCGAGCCGCGCTGCGCCAGGCATCCGAAGGCATTCAGTGCGCGTTCGATCACCAGAGGGCCCTACACCTCGACTTGATGTACCGGCAGCGGCGGATCGTCGCCTCACAGATCAACTTCCTCAGCGACGAGATGCCGGTCGGCCCGCTCTTCTACACGTCCGCGATGATCGACTTCTGGTCGAATCTCGCGTTCGATGATCTCCAGGGCCAGGCGCTTTATCTCGCATACGCGTGTGCCCGATTTCCGAATCTCTTCGCCGCGGCGCGCCCGCCTCCCCTCTCTCGCCGTGTGCGGGGAACCCTCTCCAACCTTCTGGTCGGGCTCGTTCCAAGCCTGCAATCGTATTTGACGCCCCAGGAGATCGACATCAGGGCTCTGGTCGCGCACCACATCGAGCAACTGCGTGCGCTGCTTCAGCGTCATGGCGACGCCGTCGCGCACATCATCGACGTCGCGGCCCTGAACGGATGGCTCGATCGCTTCCGGACACGCGAGGGCATCAGGGCACCGCAATACCAGCGTTTCTGGAACCTGCTCTTGCTCGTCGACTCAGGCATGAGCGGTCGAAGCGACTAGCAAATGGCGGGAAGGAACGTCATCGCCATCGACTCATGCGGCGCGGCATGAAATCGGATTTCGAGACGACCTGGCGGCGACGCTTCGAGGAGTTCGCCCTCGAGCACGAAGACGACGCGGGCATCGCGGGCTGGAGCGAGTCGGGGCTTCAGGCGCGGCTGCGAAACTTCCTTCGCACCTGGCAGCCGCAGAAGCCGGGCGGCGTGTGGCTCGATGCAGGTTGCGGCGCCGGCACGTACGCGAGGGCGATGGTTGCCGCGGGGCAGCAGGTCGTCGCGGTCGACTATTCCCTCCCCTCGCTGCAGAAGGCCCAGCAGCGATCGCACGAGGCCTTGCTGCACCTGGTCGGAGCGGATGTCACTCGATTGCCGTTGCCTTCGAACTACTGCGACGGCGCGATTTGTTTCGGCGTCCTGCAGGCATTGTCGGGCCCCGAACCGGCCATCCGCGAGCTCGCACGGGTAGTGCGGCCCGGAGGATGGATTTGGGTGGATGCGCTGAACGCCAATTTCTGGCCCAACTTGACGTGGCGGCTTTCCGCCCGCTTTCGGGGCTACGACAGCCGGCTCCGGTTCGATTCTCCGGGACAGCTCGCACGCGTCTTCCGGCGCTGCGGACTCCGGCGCGTGCATATTACGTGGGTGCCCATCCTTCCCGGCCGGTTCGGTAGACTGCAACGATTCGCCGAGTCCGCCGCTGTGCGCGCGATGTTCGCCACGCTGCCATGGCTGGCCAGCGCGGCGAGCCATGCGTATGTCGTCGCGGCGGAGAAGTGAAGTGAGCGAGGAAGCCGGGCTTGACAACGCCAGAGGGGTTCGCCGCGGCAATCTCCTGGACTCGATTGACTTAGGAAGTCTGTGAAGAAGCCCGTCATTCCCGCGCGGGCGAGAATCCAGCGCGAGCGCAAGCAACGCCGTGCTGCATCCCCGTTTGCGCGGGGATGGCTCGGTCAGAGGTTCACCTAGAAACTCTCCTGTTACGGATCGGCCGAAATGCTGTGGACGAAGCGTATCTCCGTCGCCCTTCCCGACCTGGCGGGCCGACGCTTTCCGGTGCACGCGCCAGAGGTTCACCTCGAGGCAGCCACGCGGTGGCTCTGCCGAGCCCAGGACGCGACGCCGGACGGCGGCGTGTCACGAAGCTACACCTTGCGGTACATGCGCGATCACAAGCGCTCGGGCTGGCTCGCTTCCTACCCTGAGACGACCGGCTACATCATTCCGACCTTCTTCGCCTACGCTGCGTTCAGCGGAAAGGACGAGTATCGCGACCGCGCGATCCGCATGGCGCAGTGGGAAGCGGGCGTTCAGATGGAGAACGGCGCGGTTCAGGGGGGCGTCATCGACTTCCCGGCCACCGCCGCGATCTTCAACACCGGCCAGGTGCTCTTCGGCTGGTCCGCCGCCTACCGCGAAACCGGGGACGAGACGTTCCTGCAGGCGGCGCGCCGCGGAGCGGATTTCCTCGTCGCGGCGCTCGGCGCGGACGGGGCTTGGCGGCGTCACGGCTCGCAGTACGCCAGAGCCGGGGTGAACGTGTACGACGCACGCACCGCGTGGGGGCTGCTGGAAGCGTACGGCGCCACCCGTGACGCGGCGCATCGCCAGGCCGTCGTGCGCAATCTCGAGTTCGTCCTCACCAAACAGCGGCCGAACGGCTGGTTCGAGGAGTGCTGCCTCGACGACAACGATCGTCCACTGCTGCACACGCTCGCCTACACGATGGAAGGACTGCTCGAGGCGGGCGTCACGCTCGGCGACGAGCGCTTCACCGCAGCCGCCCGGCGCGCGGCGGACGCGCTGCTCGACCGCCAGCGCACCGACGGAAGCCTCGCCGGCCGGTTCGATGCGAGCTGGAACGAGTCGGCGAACTGGAGCTGCCTGACGGGCGACGCGCAGACCGCGATCGTCTGGTTCAGGCTCTACGAGACGACCAAGGACTCGCGTTACCTGCGCGCCGCGGAACGGATGAACCGCTACCTCGCGAGCACGCAGGATCTCGACGCGGCGGATCCCGGCATCCGCGGCGGTATCAAGGGCTCGCAGCCGATCTGGGCCGAGTACGGCGCGTACGAATATCTCAACTGGGCCGCAAAGTTTTTCGCGGATGCACTGATGCTGGAGATCCGCGCGAAGCGCGGTACAAAGGCCGGGAAGGCCCCCGCAGAGGGTAGAGGTTCCTAGATCGGACTTCCCGACCGGAAGAGAACAGCCGCTGAGGTGATTATTTCATGCGCTTTGAATACACGGTAATTCCCGAGTGGCCGCCGCTCGCCTGGCTCGCGCGATGCGAGAAAGGGTCGGATTGCGTCGCCGTGAGCCATGGACCCCAGGTGGAGTCCACGGATGACTGGTTCTGCGAGGCGGCCTGGGCGGGATCCTACGACGAAGGCGGTTTCGACCGGACCGACATCGTCGCCGGGAGCGGCGGGCGGGCGCGGGGCGATACGGTGTGCTTCGTGACTTCCGGGTCCACGGTCGATCGTCTCCAGTCCATCGAGGGCCCGGATGCGGTCTGGGTTTCCAACTCGCTCCCGGCATTGCTGGCAGCGACCGATGGTTCGCTTGACCCATCTTATCCGCGGTACAAGCAGGACCTGATCAGTATCGTGCGTGGGATCGACCGGTACAACCGCTGGCTCCACACGACGGCCGGCCCGGTCCAGCTCACGTATTTTGACAACCTGCGGTGGAACGGCACTGCGCTGGCGGTCGAGCCCAAGCCGTTGGCCGACCGCTGCTTCCCCGCGTTTTCCCATTACTACGACTTCCTCCGCGAGTCGATCGCCGGGCTCGCCGAGAACATGGCGACCGGGAAGCGGCGGTATCCCTACCAGTTCCTGGGTACGATGTCTTCCGGTTACGACTCGACAACGGTTGCAACCTTGGCCCGGTCCGCAGGGGCGCGCGAGGTTCTGTGCTTCGATCGTGCGAAGGAAGGCGAGAGCGACACGGGCGAGGTCGCGGCCCGGCATCTCGGCCTCGTTCCCCTGCCTGTCCGGGGCGACGCCTGGCGATCGATGAGTCGTCCCGAAATACCGTTCATCGCCGGAAATGCCATGGGCGAGGAGGTGCGGTTCAGCGCGGCGGCAGATCACCTCGGACGACGTGTGCTTCTTACCGGGTATCACGGCGACAAGGTCTGGGACACGCACACCAAGGATCTCGGGAGTCACATTCGCCGCGGCGATCCTTCAGGCTCAGGGTTGATGGAATATCGCTTGTGGGTCGGTTTCCTGCACTGCCCGGTCCCTTTCTGGGGCGTGCGCCAGATCCGCGACGTTCACGCAATCAGCACGTCGCCCGAGATGACCCCGTGGGACGTAGGCGGTGACTATAACCGGCCCATCTGCCGCCGCATCGCCGAAAGTGCTGGAATTCCCAGAACCGCCTTCGGACAGCGAAAGCTCGCTGCCTCGACCATGCTGCAAGAGTACGACGAGTTCCTGACGCCGCTTTCCATGGACGACTATCTGGCCTGGACACGAGCGCACCGCTGGGACTATATGCGGCACGGTCGCATGCCGCCGATTGTGAACGTGGATGCGGATCGGCGGATCTATCACTTCGTGAACGGCCTCGTGAAATGGCTCAAGCGCCAGCCGGCGATCTGGCGCCTCGCGGACCCGATCGATCGCCCCTGGAACCTGCGCTGCGGACTCTTTCCCTGGGCTGTCGAGCGCGCTAAAGAACGCTACGCTGCTCAAATGCCCGACCACCTGACCGAGAGCCGGCTGCGCGGGCGCGAGCATTCGGTCCTCGGCTCGGCTCCTCAGCGCTTCAGGAGCCCGTGAAGTCGCCCGATGAAGAAGCGCTCTGCGCCGTCGGGCGATCCAGCCAGGCGCCAGAGAAGGAGCAGCGTCCCGGAATAGCTGAGCGCTCCCGCCGCGACCTTGAGGATCAGATCGACGAGCACTCCTGCGTTCGCGCCGGGGACCGAAGCCACTGCGAGCGCCATCACAGCGCAGGCGACTATCGGTCGCCAAAGCTGCCCCAAGATGCCGCGGGCAGTCAGGCCAGAGACGCGCGAAACACCTGCGTAAACGAAAGCCATCAAGATCGCCCCGCTAATCGCGTGGGCCGCGGCAACGCCCCGGACGCCGTGCTCGCCGACGATCGGGAGCGTGATGCCAACGAACAAGGCCGCGCTCAGCCACGAGAATACGGCCGCCATTCGCGGGCGCCCGGTGCTCAAGAACAGGCTCACGGAAAGCGACTGGCCGACGCGAACGGCGTTTGAGATCGCCAAGAGCACGAGCAGCGGGACCGCATCGAGCCATTGCCGGCCCATCAACACCTGCACGGCTTCCCTGGCCACCAAGGCGAGGCCGATCGAGGCGGGAAGGGTCACGGCGCTCACGGTCCCGAGCACGTTGAGGTATGCCGCGGCGAGTCGGTCGGCGTGGTGCTGGAGTTTCGCGAAGCCCGGCACCAGCACCTGGTTGAGCGGCGCCCCGATCTCGCTCCCCGGCAGTCGGCCGAGCTCTGAAGCAATGCTGTACAGCCCCATCTGACGAGCCGAGCCCAGGCCACCGACGATGACCTCGTCCGCCCTCATCTCGGCAAAGTGGCCGATGCTGCGCACCAGCATCCACTGAGAGTACGACCAGAGGTCTCGGACGCGCGCCAACGAGAGACGCGGCCGGAATGGGTGCATGGCGTAGCTGAGGGCGCACGTCACGGAGTAGCTTCCGATGAGGCCGATGACCAGGGCCCAATAGTTCCGTAACCACAACGCCGCGCCCACGGTGATGAAAAAACCCAGCAGCCGCGCGGCGATTTGAAGCCGGAATTCCTTGTGGAACGCGAGCTCCTTTCGAAATCCGACGACCCCGATATTGGATAACGCACCCAAGACCAGCACCGGACAGAGCACCCACAGAACTGGCATCACGCGCGGTTCCCGGAAATAGGCCGCCGCCAGCGGCGCGATCGCCGCGATCGCCCCGGCCACGACCAGGCTCTGGATGATCCGGATCGTCCATGCGGTGTCGTAGTGCTGCCGGGTTGCGCTCTGGTTCTGGATCAGCGCGGTGTCCAGGCCGAACGAGAGCCAGGCGTCCACGAAGCCCACGACCAGCATCGCCATCGCGACGAGGCCGAAGTCGGCGGGCGTGAGGAGGCGCGCGAGGATCACGGTGCTCGCCAGTCCGATCAGGCGCGTCCCCCAACGAAGGCCGACGGACCACGCCGCCCCTTTGAGCACCGCGCCGCGCAGGCCGCTATCCGAACTCTCCGACATCGACAATACGTGGGGCGCGCGCTAACGCAGCACGATCTCCAAGTCCGTTTCGTCCCGCTCGGGCGCTGAGCACTTCAGTTCGTCGAACGCGACGTGGAAGTCCTGCAACCCTCGGCGGCTTTCTACCGAGAATCCCAGCAGTCGCGAGTTCACCTTGCGGCCCGAGAGGGCCCGAACCTCGACTGGCCGCTCGCCCTCCTGTCGCAGCCAGAGCGCGGTGCCTTCGAACTCGACGTCGAAAAGCCGAGCGCGCCGGCCTGGAGCGTGTCTCGAGAGGAGCACGCAGTCGACCTGACTCGCGCGCGTGATTCGAACTCCGACTGCGCCCGAATCTGCCTCCTCCACCTCCAGCAACGGGCTCGCGCCGACGGCCGAGTTCGGCTGCAACAAAGTGGCGTCAAACCTCGACCCCGCCGTCGTGCGTATCCGGCAGACGGCGGCAGGGGCAAGCTCACCGTACCGCGGCGACACCCATCCTCCCAATGGCGTGCGGGAAGCTTTGATCAGATCCATCGCCCGATGGGGCTGGCTCGTTGCGACGAGAAGCTGCGCGCCTTCGGCTTCCGCGACGAGACTCTGCTCGCCCCGCATGCGCACAGACGCCTCGTGAGAGAAATTCAAGGAAAGCCACGCATTCTCGGTGAGCGCCGCCGGCGGGACAAGATCGTAAACGAGCCAGTATTCGCCCTCGACGTGTACCACACCGCGCACGTGCCCCGCATAAGGCGAATTGCCCACGACGGCCGCTTCGGTCCACGAGATACTGCCGCCCGTGACGAGCGGTCGCATCTGGACTTCCGCCTTCAACCGGCCCGAAGGGAAGTCCCCGCCCCCACGATCGAGCGGATCGCGCCCGTCGATGCAGAGCGCGTTGTGCGCAGCGGGCCCGAGGAAGTGGGCACGCCACTCGGGCTCGCCGGGCGGCCAGCGCTCCTTGCTCGATCGATAAGTGTAGGTGCCGCCATCGACGATGACCGGCACACCACCCAAGCGCAGGTAGACCGAGAGAAGGTCGGCGTGCATGTGCCCGGGATTGCTCTCTCGACCGGGAGCGGGGCCGGAGCGAAGGAGGAGACAACCCTCGAGGGCGCTGTCGGGCAGGACGACATAGCCACCGTCCGGAAACTCGCATGGTCCCGAGTCGTGCCATGGTGGTCCCGCATCGGCGGGATATCCGCCCAGCAGCCATGCGGCACGCTCCTGCCCCGGCGCGGCGTTGGCGGGTGGGGCGACGCCGCGGTCGTAGAGCTCGCGCAGGATCACTCGATGCGAGGCTGCACCGGCGCCGTCGAACCCGTCCAACGCGAAGAGGTGGGCCTCCACCGAGTCGCCGATCGCAATGCTCTGCGCTTCGCGTCCTCCGAGCGCTGCCTGGAACGCGAGCATCTTGCGATGCCGCTGCTCGACCCAGGGTTCGAGCGTGACGCCGTTCTTTCTTGCAAGGAGAACGAGCGCGGTGGTCATCTCGCAGACGAACTCGTGGTAGTGCACCGAATGCTCGAAGCTCGTGCCGTCCTCGTAGATCTGCCGCCGGAGCTCCTCGAGGAAAAGCGCTTCGCCCTCCCGCCGCCACCGAGCGGCCTCCCGAAACTCCGGATAGAGCATTCCGAGGTAGAACATCAGGAAGCCATCGGCCAGCAAGTGATTGTTGGGGACCGACGTGCCGAGCCTTCCGTGAACGAAGCGCGCATCCGCGAGAATGATCCCGAGGATCGCGAGTTCGAGATCGGGATCGGGCTCATCGCAACCGGCGAGAAACGCCCACGCCCAGGTCAGCGCCACGGATCGGTGCACCGCGACGAGCGGGCTCATGTAGGCCGGCGGATCCGTATGGCCGTCGGTCGCCACGACCCACGAGTCGATGAGCTTCTTCAGGATCGCTCTCGTGTCCGCCCCGTACGCTTGCGCGCGAGCGAGCTGCACGGCGAACAGGAAATGGTGGGCCTTGTGCAGATAGACGGTGTCCTTGCCAGGGCCGAGCGGAAGCGCATTCCAGTCAGGGAGGTTCGCGCCCCCTGCCGGCACCTCGCCAGCCGCATAGATGTAGCTTTGCCAATCGGAGGCGGACCGGAGCAATTCATCGCGCCATTCGGGGTGCTCGCTGGCCAGCCGTTCGGCGAGCAGGCGCACGTCGGCACGCACCACGAAGAAGCGCGGCTCGGTCCGCTCGCGAAAATGACGCACGAGAAGCCGGCGGACTCGCTGGCGATCGCCCGATTGTGCAGCTGCTCTTAGCTCGGCGAGGGCCGGAACGTCGTCGCGCAATGCGCCGATCACGTCGGCGTCGGAGGGGAATCGAACCCGGACCTTGGCCGGCGGGCGGACGAACCGCCTGACCATCGCACGCCCGGTTCGGGCTGCGTCGCGAAGCCGGCTCAACATTCTGGTGTTCGGCACATGACCTGGGCAGCGTTTCGCGCCGGCGCCTCGGCGCAAGAGAATTCTTCGCGGTTTCAGGGCGCCAACGGTTTCAACCGCGGCCGATCTTTGGCATCCTTGCGCGCGCGTACCCGGGAGGCCCGCGGGGCCTCGGTGACCTGGACCCGGACGGCCCCGACATCATACGGAAGCGCGCACGGTTGAAACACGCACTTTTCGTCGTTTTTCACTACCCGCCCGAAGCAAGCAGCAGCGGCGTGCTGAGGACCCTGAAGTTCTCCCGCTACCTGAGCGAATTCGGCTGGCGGGTCACCGTACTCACGCTCCGCCGCGGCGCATACGCCGTCGCCGACGAGCAGCTCGAGAAGCAGATCCCGGAATCGGTCCGAGTGGTCCGCACGGGCTTCCTGAACACCCGCAAGCATCTCTCGATTCGTGGCCTCTATCCCGCGATTCTCGCCGTGCCGGACACCTGGATCTGGTGGCTTCCCTGGGCCGTGGCGGCGGGGCGCAGGATCCTCGCCGAGGATCCCGTGGACCTCGTGTTTTCGACCAGCCCGCACGCGACGGCGCACCTGATCGCCCGCAGACTCGCGCAGCACGCGCACGTGCCGCTCGTCATCGATTTCCGGGATCCGTGGCACGAGGAGCCGGCCGAGCGGGGGACGCCCGGCGTCGTCCGGTGGTTCGCCCCCAGGCTCGAGCGAAGAGTCGTGGAAGCCGCCACGCACGTCGTCACCAGCACGACCCAGCTACGGGACATGCTCCGCGCGCGTTATTCGGGCGAACGCGCCGACAAGTTCACTGCGATTCTCAACGGGTACGACGAGAGCGACTTCGCGGCGCTGCCCAGTCGACCGGTTGCGCCCTCGCGGCGAATGCTCGTCGTGCATGCGGGCAACATCAACGCCGACTTCCGGGATCCCTGTCCGCTCTTCGAGTCGATCGCGCGCGAGGGCAAGCGCGGGAATCTCGACCCGGCCGGCATCGTGTTTCGATTCATCGGCGGCGGCGCCTATGCGGACTCGGACCGCCTCAAGAAGTGCGTCGAAGATACCGGACTCTCCGGATCGGTCGAGTTCCTGCCGCGCGTGCCGTACAGCGATGCGCTTGCGGAGCTGGCAAGAGCCGACTTGCTGCTCCTGCTTCAAGCCTCCGAGGACACCACCTCCCTAGTGCCCGCTAAACTGTACGAGTACCTGAGAACGCTGCGACCGGTCCTCGCGCTGGTGCTCCGCGGCGCAACGGCGGAGGTCCTGGCCCGAACCGGCGGCGGCTGGGTTGCGAACCCGCGCGACGCGAAGGCGCTGGAGCGAACGATGGTCGAAATCTTCGAAAGCTGGCGGAGCGGCGCGCTCGCGAGCCGCCATGCGGATCCGGACGTGCTCCGGCAGTTCGACCGCCGGACCCTGACCGGCGAGCTCGCCGCGATCTTCGACGCCGTGGTCGAAGGAGGCTTGCCCGCGTCCCGCGGCGGCTGAGCATCGCCCGCCCAAATCGGCACCCGTGGTCAACTCGTTCAGATCCGCCCTCATCCGGAGCCTGGGGTTCGCGCTCTCGCCCGGTGGAGCGCGCGGGCGCCTGTCCATTCTCATCTACCACCGGGTTCTTTCGGCCCCCGATCCGCTGCTCGCGGGCGAGGTCGACGCGCGGCAATTCTCCGAGCAAATGGAACTCCTCGCCTCGGAGTTCAACGTCTTGCCGCTGAGCGAGGCCGCCGCGCACTTGGCTACGGGAAAACTTCCGGCGCGCGCTGCGTGCGTGACCTTTGACGACGGCTACGCCGATAATCACGACATCGCGCTCCCGATTCTGCGCCGAGCGGGGGTTCCGGCAACGTTCTTCATCGCGTCCGGCCACCTGGACGCGGGACGGATGTGGAACGACACCGTGATCGAGGCCGTGCGACGGGTGCAAGGACCCGGCCTCGACCTCTCGGACGTCGGCCTCGGCGTGCATCTCGTCGCCACGATCGCAGATCGGCGCGCGGCGATGCATCGGCTCCTGGCCTCGCTCAAGTACCGGCCGCTTGCCGAGCGAGACGCGCTCGCACGGCACGTCGCCTCCGCCGTCGAGGATCCCCTTCCGGACGATCTGATGATGACGCGCGGCCAGGTTCGTGCCCTCCACAGCGCGGGGATGGAGATCGGCGGCCACACGGTGACGCACCCGATCCTGACGCGACTCGCGCCGCCGGCGGCCGAGCGGGAAATCGTAGAGGGCAAGGCCGCTCTGGAGGACATCATCGGCGGAGAGGTCGCGCTCTTCGCCTACCCGAACGGCAAGCCCGCCGAGGACTTCGCGCCGGAGCACGTTGCCATGGCGAGAAAGGCGGGCTTCCGGGCGGCCGTGACGACGTCGCGGGGCGCGGCCCGCTCGTCCTCCGACGTCTTTCAGCTCCCCCGCTTCACACCCTGGGATCGGGAGCCTTCCCGGTTCGCGCTGAGACTGCTGATGAATGCGCGCCGCGCTGGACAGGAACTGCCCTGCGCGTAGGGAAGCTCCGCAGGAGGCCGTCATTCCCGCGCAGGCGGGAATCCAGAGCCGTTGATCGCGCTCGAGCTGGATTCCCGCTTTCGCGGGAATGACGAGTTTCTGCGAAGCCTCCTTAGCCCGCCCGCGGCGAGGCGCCGGCGGGCTTCGGGGACACTTCGGCGGAACGCTCGGTTCGGCCGCGCGCATCGACGTGGTGCTCGAACCACTGCTCCAGCATCATGAGCACCCACACCATGACGCCGTAGTACGTCGCGTGGCTCGCCAGGTGCCGGGATGTGAGCTCGTCGATAAACTCTGCGCGCACGACGCCGCGTCGCTTCAACTTCCCCAGGCTGTC
This sequence comes from Burkholderiales bacterium, assembly GCA_020848075.1. GTDB lineage: Bacteria > Pseudomonadota > Gammaproteobacteria > Burkholderiales > SG8-39 > JAABRB01. The sequence continues at coordinate 4,726 of JADLAV010000062.1, read as the reverse complement.
CAGAGCGAGCTCGCGAAGCGCCCGATGCTTCTCGAGCCACACCCCGAACGGCAGCCCGAAGCCGTGCTTGCTCTTGGCGATGATCTCTTCCGGTAGAAATCCTCTCAGCGCCAGCTTGAAGAAGTAGCGCAGCTTCGTTCCCTTGAGCTTCAATTCCGGGGCGAGATGGGCGGAGAACGCCACGACCCGCTCGTCGAGCATGGGAAACGAACACTCGATGCCCGCGAGGTCGCACATCCGCGTCACTTTCGGGAGATCGTTGTCCGCGACCGTGTACTTGAGATCGAGCGCCAGCATGCGATTGATGAGCGCATCCGCATGCGCCCGGTGGTAGGTGTCCGCGAATTGCTCGGCAGGCGCGCCGACATCCACCGCGGCGAGAAACTCCTCGCCGAAGATCTGCGTGGGCCCGACCCGCTCGACCAGGTTGTAGCTATCGAATCTGGCGGGCATGGGCGTAGAGGCGAGCCTGACGTAGCCGCGCACCTGGCGGACTCCCGGGGTGATGCCTGCCGCGGGCAGCCGCGATGCGACGGGTTCGACCAGCCCTGCACGAAGCCAGCGCGGCAGGCGCGAGTAGAGCGAGAGCAGGTACTGCGTCGCATAACGCACGTTTCCCCCGAAGAGCTCGTCACCGCCGTCGCCGCCGAGCATATGGGTGATGCCCTCCGAGGCGGCGAGGCGCGCACAGTAATACGCCGGGACGGCCGACGCATTCCCGAACGGCTGGTCGTACGCTTGCGCGACGAGGGGAATCGCGGACACGACGTCGTCCGGGGTGACGTAATACTCGAACTGCCGCGTGCCGAAGTGCCTGGCCGCGATCCTCGCGTAGGCCATCTCGTCATAGCCCTCGGCGTCGAAGCCGATGGAAAAGGTCTTTGCCGGCTTGCGGCACGCCTCGGTCAGCAGACCTGCAATCGTGGAGCTGTCGGTCCCGCCGCTCAGGAATGCGCCGACCTCGCCTACCGCGGCAGCGTCGGCCACGCTGGCCCGCAAGTCGTGGACGAAGCGCTCCTTCAGCTCGGGGAATGGCGCTCGCTCGTTCTCGAAGTAGCGCATTTCCCAGTAGGGCTCCACCGTCGTCGCGCCGCGCCGAAACAGGGTATAGGTGCCGGGGAGCAATCGGGTCACGCCGCGAACGACCGAGCGCGGCCCGGGGATCATGTGAAAGTAGACGTAATCGAACAGCGCCTGACGGTCGAGCTCCACTGAGACATCCGGATGCGAGGCGATGGCCGCCACGCTGGAGCCGAATACGACGGCGCCGCCGGGCTTGGCTGCGTAGGCCAGCGAGCAGATTCCCATCCGGTCGACCGCCAGCAGGATCTCGCCGTGCGCTTCGTCGATCAGCGCCAGCGCGAAGGCGCCCTCCAGCTTCGAGAGAGCACCGACGCCGTGTGCTTCGTAGGCGGTAAGGACGCTGCCCGCAAGGCCCACCCGGCCCGCCTCTTCAGCGAGCGCCGCATCGGCCCATCTGGGTCTGCCGACAACCCCGCAGAACATGTGCACGGCGGGCGCCTCCCCCATGCTTACCGCGACATCGCGCGCGGACGCTGCAATCGCGCCCGCGTGGGTGGTCAGCACGTGCCGATGCTCGCCCGGTCCGACCACGAGCGCGCTCGCCATGGCGGACACGATGCGCGCCCCGTCCCGCGACCCGACAGCGCGATCGTGCCAGCCGCAGAGTCCGCTCATCCGTCGATATCCGCCGATTCAGAGGCTTCAGCCTTCGCACCGCGCAATGCCGCGAGCATCCTCTTCGCCACCGGACGGACAAGCCGCTCGTTCAGTCGGTGCAACCGTCCGCGGGCGGTCGGGCTGTAGGCGGCGATGCGGTACAGAGTCTCGCTTTGGTCCGTCCAGCGCGCCTTGTACGGATTCGGTCCCGGGCCCAGCCAATAGCGCCGCAGGCCGCTTGCGAACAGCCGTTGCAGCAGCTGGAGATTGAGGTACGAGCCCGGAGAGATCGTCTCGAGCGACTGGTCGAAGTCGGCACGGAGCGCGAAGACGTCGCCGCCGTAGATCAGCTGGTACTCCATGGCCACTAGCTTACGATCGATCCGAAGGCCCCACATGGACAGCCAGCCCTGCTCCAGCGCGTGGCGCGTCAGGCGCCGGATGAATGCCCCGGGCTCCGCATTGTCGAGGGTGAGCCCGGACCGGGCCTTCCAGCTCCGCGCGGAGACGCCGACGAACTCTTCGAGCAACGCGCCGGCGAGTTCGGGATCGTGCCCCCCACCGCGAAGCCACTCGATCTCCAACTCGCCGGCCTTGCTGAGCCGGTTGGCCGCGAGCTTGTTCGCCTTCTTCAGGCTGCGGGTGCGCCGGCTGTAGTACGTGTCCCACGTTTCGGCGAGTTCGATGTACGCATTCGCGTCCCATGGCGTCCATTCGTCTTCCTTGCGGGCGCGCAGATCCACCTTGCCTGCGAGACCGGCTGCGGCACCGGCGTTGCGCAGGTGCCTGAGGTCGAGCATCGACCACTCACCGGCGCGGGTCCTCAGCGCGGCAGCGACCGCGTCGCCCACGACGACGGCGTCGGCCGCGCTGCACACAATGTCGCAGAACTGGGTGTCCGGGACGGACAGGAATTCCAACTTGCGAACGGGCAGGCCGCTCTGCACCGTCTCATGCACGACCAGGGGACAGACACCGACGAGCTCGCCGACCCGGGACACCGTCGCGATGCGGAGCGCACATCGATCGTTCTTGCGCCACTGCCAGGCGGCGTCGAACCACTCGTGCCGGAGGAACACGCTTGCCCCCTGAGCCCCTACCGCGAGGCGGTTCCAGGGCTCGCGGAGCCCGAGAAACCCTGGCTCGTCGGTAATCCAATCGACTGCGATGTCGGGCATTACTCATTCTCGGCCGCGGGCCGCGGTGACAGGCCCCCGGGGCCATTCGAACTCCACAGTGGCAATAAGTCTCGATTTGCGGCCACGATCAGATAGTAAGATCCGTCCTGTCGAATGGTAGCAGCCCCGCGGCGCTGCCCGCGTGACCCTTTCCGCGATCCGATGCGAGACCTCGCGCTCACGGCGCTCATCGTAGGGCTGCTGCCCGTCTGCTTCGCTCGCCCGTGGATCGGGATCCTGGTTTGGTACTGGTTCGGGCTCATGAACCCGCACATGTTCACGTGGGGCTTCGCCCGCGGACAGCCGTTCGCGATGATGATCGCGCTGGCGACGCTCGCGGGAACACTCATCTCGCGCGATCGGAAAGCGGTCCCTTGGAATCGCGAGCTCGTGCTGGTCGCAATGCTGTTCGCGTACTTCACGTTCACGACCCTGTTCGCCTGGGAACCCCCCGAGGCGTGGCAGTACTGGGAGCAGTTCGCCAAGATCCTTCTGATGACTTTCGTCGCGACGATGTTCATCTACGGAAAGTCGCGCGTTCGCGCCCTCATGCTCGTGATCGGCCTCAGCCTGGGCTTCTATGGCATCAAGGGTGCGTTCTTCACTGTCACGACGGGCGGCGTCTACAACGTGCAGGGGCCCGATGGCGTGTTCATCGGCGGGAACACGTTCCTCGGCCTTGCGCTCAACATGGTCATCCCCATTCTCGTCGTCCTCGCGCGCGAGGAGCCAAACAGGAAACTGAGAATCTTTCTGAACTTCGCCGCCGCGTGCTGCGCGGTCTCCAGCGTATTCACCTATTCGCGGGGCGCGCTGGTCGGCCTGGCCGTGGTCCTTCCGCTCCTGATTCTCAGGGATCCGCGCAAGGCCTGGGGCGGGGTGATATTCCTCCTGCTTGCGGGGTCCCTGGTGATCTCATTCGCCCCGCAACAACTCTGGCAGCGCGCAGAAACGATCCAGACGTACGAGCAGGACATGTCCGCGATGATGCGGCTGCGCGCATGGAGCGTGGCGTGGAACATCGCGAAGGCGCGTCCGCTGACTGGCGCAGGCTTTCAGTACGAGTACTCCCCGGACCGGGCCCGCTGGTTCAGCTACGCCGACGAAAAATACCGAGGAATGTCCGGCGGGACGCAAGCCGCGCACAGCGTCTACTTCCAGGTGCTGGGTCAGCACGGGTTCGTCGGGCTGGGCTTGTATCTCGCCCTGATGGCCTCCGCGATCCTGAGATTGACTCAGATACGGAGAGAGGCCCGCGCCCTTCCCGACGCCGGCTGGATTGCAACCTACTCCGATGGCCTGCGGATCGGCATCGTCGCCTTCGCGATCAGCGGCGCATTCATCAACGTCGCCTACTTCGACCTCTACTTCATCTTTATTGCCATGACGGCGATTCTCTCTCGGGAACTCAGTCTCTCCCAAGAGCCAGCCATCCCTCTTCAGACGCAGTCGAGATCCGTCTCTCCGTCGGCGCCGTAAAGGGTTCATGGTTCCCCTGAGGCGAGCCTCGTTCGGTACTCTCCACAAGCATCTCAGCGAACAAGAATGGCCAGAAGAAAAGTAATCCTGATCAACTTCATTTCCGGAGGAGGAATCGGACAATTCACAAATCGCCTTCGGAGAGAGCTGGCCAAAGCGGGCGTCGACATCGTATACGCGGAAACTCGATCAGTCAGACAATTGGTGAAGCTTTGCAGAAGAGACGTGCATGTAGTCTTCTGCGTAAACAATATAAGAATATACCTGATTACCAATGAGCCTCAGCCAGCTTTACGAACCGATAGGGCATGGGCGGCGTGAGCGCTGCTGCGGCGCCGAGGCGAGCAACCATGCCGGCGAGATCGAATCGCCGGTTGAAGCGGTAGGCG